>CAYTWB010000009.1:0-71286 GCA_964441945.1 uncultured Syntrophobacteraceae bacterium | reverse complement strand
TTAGTTCATTAGGTAACAATGATCTGCCAATCCAAGAGCGTGAGCTCATCCGGTTGCTCGACCATACCCCTGTCAACCCCATGGACCTCACAAAGCTCATCCTGAAATCGAATCCAGACATAAAGCTGCCCATACCGATGCTGAGTGCCATGGTGCCTCAAATGGCAACATTCCTGGTGAGAAAAATAAAGCTGGCGAGCGATCTCCGGGGAGGTTCCGTAGACGAGGCGGCCATCAGGAGCATCATGAACTATGACAGGTGGCTGCAAGCAGGCATTGTTCAGTACCGAGACAAGTACGGGATATTGGAAGTCAGGCTGAAGCAACAGGGTTTAAAACAGGCTGTGGCAAGGTCTGGAGAGGGGGCCCGCTCCAGGCCGGGCGAAGGGTCGGGTCAGTTATTGTCTAAAGGCATGGAGCCAGGGGCTGATTCAGGGCCTGCAGCCGGACCGGGACCGTTGGGTCCCGCCAAATCGATCTCAAATGGCGGGACCGATAGGATTACAGCCAAGCCGTCCGACATCTTTGTGTTTGTGTCACGCAAGAGGGAAGGCCTCGTCGAAGATTCTATCAGGATCATAAGCCAGTTGAGTGGCGGGATGAGGTTCTCCCCAAACACCATGAAGAGCATGAAGAAGGAGTTCAATAAGACAATAGAGTTGCTGCTGCGTCTGATGACAAAGAAGATCCTGCTGGATGCACCGCTGAATGCCGCCATGGTCCTCGATCTCCTCAATCGGAACATTGAGAAGGACCCGAAGTTTGACCAGACTCTGGCCCCGCTGTATGCAAAGATTATTGGATCGGTGATCGTTACCAAGTCTGCAGAAGCCTGGAAATAAGCATTTCATGCCTGTCCCGACAGCTGGATGATGATCCCCGGGACAGAATGTTTTCCCTCCTCCAAGGCACCATGGCCTCCACCGCCTTCCAGGCTTTTTCATTGCCCTTTGCTCCCTTCCTGATCGCACCGCCCCACCCCAGGGTAAATTGGTTCTCATTGAACATCATGCTTGAGTGGGGCCCTTTTCATGTTACACCTCGTTCCCACTCAGGAGCATGGGAACGAGAGTAAGGCGCAAAAGGCAGTCATTGTTGTTGAAGTATGAGAGAACCAATCAGCCCTGCGCCCCACCCGGGATCGGGTGTTTCTTGATGCCTGTTCGTGCTAAAGTGGAATATGTCTTGGCGTTTAGCTTTGGGAGTGACCGTGCGATATAGACCACAAATTGGGACCCGCTTCACCACAAGCGCCGGGTGCTCACCATTGGCAGATGCTTGTCATGGGCCGGTATTTGATGCGCTTCGCGAGGGTCAATGAACTGTTTGTGATGGAAAACCAGGAGACGGCTAAAGAAATGCGGTCGTGTCCGGTTGCGGAAAGTGGCAATGCCGGAGAACGAAGCTCCAGTTGTCTGCAAGAGACCGGCTCGCCTGGTCTCTCTCGATGCATTTCGCGGAGCAACGATTGTCGCGATGATCCTGGTGAACAATCCGGGCCGCTGGTCGAAGGTCTACCCCGCATTACGCCATGCTGCATGGAACGGCTGGACCCTCGCCGATATCGTCTTCCCTTTTTTTCTGTTTATCGTGGGAGTTGCGGTGGTCTTTTCTCTTGGAAGCCACAAAGAAAGCGCCGCCCACAATGGCAAGGTCCTTCCAAGGGTCCTGCGGCGAACGGTCATCCTTTGTTGCCTTGGCTTGCTGCTCAACGGCTTCCCCGACTACAATCTTGCTGATCTGCGCATCCCCGGAGTGCTCCAGAGGATTGCCCTCTGCTACCTGGCCGCATCCCTCATTTTCCTTCACACCCGTGTTAGAGGCCAGGTCTGGATTTTGGCGGGTTTGCTTCTCTGTTACTGGTTGATGCTGGAGTTCATTCCTGTGCCGGGCGTCGGCGCCGGCCGGCTCGAACCCGGGAAGAATCTGCCTGCCTATATCGATGGCCTGCTGCTCCCCGGGCATCTTTGGTATAACATTCGCCCCTATGACCCGGAAGGTCTTCTCAGTACCGTCCCGGCCCTGGCTACCACGCTTTTCGGCGTCCTGACGGGGCATTGGCTCCGCACCTCATGGTCTATGAGAGATAAAGCCGCGGGGATGCTGGGGAGCGGGGTCTTGCTTCTGGTCGCCGGACAGATAATGAGTATCCGGCTGCCGATCAACAAAGGCCTTTGGACCACGTCCTTTGCGGTCTTCATGGCCGGTATGGCCCTGGTATGCCTGGCGACGTGCTTCTGGTGGCTCGATGGAAAGGGATATCGGAAGAGCGCCATTCCGTTTCTCATCTTCGGAACCAATGCTGTCACGGCCTATGTTCTTTCGGAATTGCTGTCGAAAACCTTACGCGAAATACATATCCCATTGCCTGACGGAACGAAGCCCAGGCTCAGATCCTACCTCCATGACACACTTTTCGTCCCTTTTCTCGATGACGGCAAGCTTGCCTCTCTGGGATATGCCTTGTGCTTCGTCTTCCTCATCTTCCTGGTCCTGTGGGGGATGTGGAGGAAACGGTTTCTCCTGAAGGTATAGCGGGTGTCATCCTTATTGAAACGGGCATTGGATTTCGATTTACTCTGTTCTGATCTCAGGAATCAATTGCTGACGGTCCGTCATTGGGGTATTAATGAATGAGTGATCCCGGCCGAAACATTCGGGGAGGGAGATCCCTTGATGAGCCCGACACGCCGAAGAGACTCGACCGGGGGCCTTGGTTTGACTCAGGTGACAGGGGAAGGGGAGAAGCTCGCCATTCCCGTGTGCGGCTGAACAGGAAAACAATCGAAGAAACTTGAAACAGGAGTCTGTAAATTGGATCTGGGATGGTTGGGTACGATAAGTTTTGACTGGCAGTTTGTGTCGGGGTTTCTCAGCATTGTCGTGATCGATCTGATTCTGGCCGGAGACAATGCCGTGGTGATAGCCATGGCGGTGAGGTCGCTTCCCCAGGAACAGCGAAAGAAAGGGATTCTCTTTGGGGCCGGTGCTGCCGTTCTCCTCAGGGTAGTGCTGACTTTTTTCATCGCTCAGCTCCTTCAGATCAACTACATCAAGCTGGTTGGCGGCATGCTCATTCTCTGGATCGCGGTGAAGCTCTTCGTAGAGGGAGTTCCTGAGGAGGGGATGCGCAAAGAAGCCACGACCATTTTTCAGGTCATCAAGGTCATCGTGATTGCCGATATCACCATGTCCACCGATAACATGCTGGCGGTGGCAGGTGCTTCTCAGGGCAACCTCTTCCTCTTGCTGTTTGGATTGGGACTGAGTATCCCCTTGATCGTATTCACCAGCAACCTGCTCTCGATGCTGATGGATCGTTATCCCATCATCATCTATCTGGGTGCTGCAATACTTGGGAAAGTGGGCGGCGAGATGATCATGACCGATCCGGTTGTCGTCCATTTCCTGGCTCCCACCCATGTCTTTCAATATGCAGTGGAAGCAACCCTGGCAGTTGGCGTCATTGTTGTGGGCAAACTGTGGATGAGGTGGCTGGTGCGATCTGAGAAGGCGAGTGCGCTTTTGAACGAGCCTCAGCTTTCCACCGGTTCGGACCAGAGTGAATGAGGAAACCATGGCTATTCTAACCGTGTCGAGAGAGTTTGGAAGCGGCGGCAGCGAAATCGGTCGAAGGGTCGCTGATGCCTTGAAGTATGAATGTGTGGATCGGGAGATCATTCTCAACGATATTCGAGCGGCAGGTGAAAAGTGGGAGGAATGGAGCGAGGGGTTGGATGAGCATTGTCCCACCATTTGGGAAAAATACGACTGGTCGTTCAGGGGGTTTGGCGCTTTGCTTCAGAGTGCCGTTTTGAGTCGAGCAGCAAACGATAGAGCGGTGATCATGGGAATGGGGGCGAATTTTCTTCTGAACGGCATCCCTCATTCATTGAGGATTCATGTTGTTGCCCCTTTGGAGCACAGGATCGTGGCGGTGATGGGAAGGGATTCCTTAACCCGTGCGACTGCCGAATGGATGATCGAGAAGAAAGACTCAGAGAGGTCATGCTTCATTCATTCCCTGTACCGCAGGCACTGGGATAATCCTGAGGAGTACGATCGGGTGATTGACACGGGAACGCGCTCCATTGAAGCTGTGGCGTCCTGGATACAGGATATTCTCGCCGAAACAGACCGTTTCAACACCGATGACGCCAAGAAACTGCTCCTGATGCGTGCCGTTGCGGCAAAGATCAAGGCGGGGCTCCTCACGAACCCGTCACTCTTTGTTCCCTTGCTGGATGTCGAATATGACGGCAAGGACATTGTGCTCCGCGGTGTTTTGCACAGTCCGAAAGAGCGCAAGATAATCGAAGATGCGGCTGGAAGGCTCGCGGCAGGTCAGTCCCTGAGAAGTGAGCTTCATTATCGCATCTAGCCGAAGGGCTGCCGGCAGGCCGGTTCGGCATGAGCTGCCGGGTTGGGCCAAACGGTGAACGGTGATGAAAGGCGCACACGTCATGGAGAAAAAAATAGAAAAACTTCTGAAAATATCCGATGCCGTATGGGAGATCCCTCCGTCGTATAAGGATGGCATGCGTGTCCCGGCACGGATCTACGCCACACAAAAGCTTCTTGAAGAGATGGACGGCGGGGTCATCGATCAGGTGACCAATGTCGCCACCCTGCCGGGTATCATCCACCATGCCTTTTGCATGCCCGACGGCCACTGGGGATATGGCTTCCCCATCGGTGGTGTGGCCGGCATGGACCCCGGGAGTGGGGTCATTTCGCCGGGAGGCATTGGATTTGATATCAACTGTGGCATGCGCCTCGTTCTGACCAACCTGACCTATGATGAGGTGAAGCCTCATCTCCGGGACCTGGTGGACAGGCTCTTTGCGCGCGTTCCGGCGGGAGTGGGAAGCACCGGTTTTGTGAAGATATCGCAGAACGAATTCCGTCGTGTCGTAGAGCAGGGTGCGGGTTGGTGCGTCCAAAACGGATATGGGTGGGAAGAGGACCTTGAACGTACGGAAGAAAACGGCTGCTTTCCCGGCGCCGATGCTTCCAAAATCAGCAGCAAGGCGGTGGAGAGAGGTTTCAAACAGATTGGGACACTCGGGTCCGGCAATCACTATCTCGAGATTCAGGTGGCAAAGCCCGAGAATGTCTTTGATGCCGAGATTGCCAGGGCCTTTGGAATAAGCATGCCCAACCAGGTGGTGCTGATGTTTCATTGTGGCAGCCGGGGTTTTGGACACCAGGTGGCAACCGACTACCTGCAGCGCTTTTTAAAGGTCATGGAGAAGAAATACGGCATCAAAACCCTGGATCGTGAACTGGCGTGCGCCCCCTTCACCTCACCCGAAGGACAGGACTACTTCGCAGCCATGAAAGCGGCCGTCAATATGTCTTTTGCCAACCGGCAGGTGATCCTCCATCGCATTCGGGAAGTCTTTTCCGATCTGTTCGGCAAAGATCCGGCCGAGCTTGGCATGCACCAGGTCTACGACGTGGCGCACAATACGGCCAAACTGGAAACACACCTGGTCGGCGGGAAACCACGCGAAATTCTGGTGCACCGCAAAGGGGCAACGAGGGCCCTGGGCCCCGGGCACAAGGATTTGCCGGAACAATACAGGGCAGCCGGGCAGCCGGTTATCCTCGGCGGCAGCATGGAAACCGGCTCCTATGTGCTGACCGGTGTTGCGAGTGCCTGCGAGACCTTTTTCAGCACCGCTCACGGCAGCGGGCGCACGATGAGCCGTGCTCAGGCCAAGAAGCGGTTTCACGGCAAGCAACTGCGGCAGGATATGGAAGATCGAGGCATTTACGTTCGCACCGCTTCATACGCCGGCCTTGCTGAAGAAGCCGGTCCCGCTTACAAGAACATCGACGAGGTCGTGGAGGCGACGGAGCTGGCCGGGATCAGCAAACGGGTGGTCCGTCTGACTCCGGTTGGTGTGGTTAAGGGTTAGCAGGGTAACGGAAATCCGCTTATGCCGTACCGTTATCTTGAAGATATCGCTACCGCAGATGTAGCTTTTGAAGCGTGGGGAGCTACCGTGGAAGAGATGTTTGTGGCCTCTGCCGAGGCTGTGATGAACGCCATGGTATCCGATCTCGATACCATTGGTCGGTCCGAACGGCGCCCCCTTCAATGCGATGCAGACGAAATCGAGATGCTGCTCTTTGATCTGCTGCAGGAGTTGGTTTTTCACAAAGATGCTCAGCGGCTGTTGTTGCGAGTTTCAGACGTTCGGATCACGAGACGGTGTGATCGGTTCCTGCTGCTTGCCGAAGCCTGCGGCGAGGAGATCGACCCGCGGAAGCACGACCTGGTTGTGGACGTCAAAGCGGTCACCATGCACCGGTTTAAAGTGGAACAATCCTCAAGAGGCTGGGAAGCATTAGTTGTTCTTGATGTCTGAGAGGAAGAGAAGGACCGGCACTGAATGAAAAGCGCTTTCTATGGTTCTAAAGGACCGAAGAAGCCGTTTTCTTCTGCCGATCGACCTGGGAAACAGGCTATGAGGATCTCACCCGTTGCTTTGGTTTTGTCTATTTCGGTCTTTTTCATCACGGCCCCATGCCATGCGAAGAGCATCTACATGTGGACCGACGAACACGGAATACCTCACATCAGTGATCAGGCCCCCCCGAAAGGGGTACCCGCCAAGGTCCTGCCCGGCGAGAGAGACACTCCGCAAGCCTGGGCCTCAGAAAACACCGTACAAGAGAAAGCGGTGTCGCAGCCCCTGGACGTGGGGTTGAGGAGAAAGGGGCAACCCGAACAGACCGATCCCGGCCAAACAGCCAATGCCGGCCCGGATCATCGTAAGGCGCCTGAGACAAGAGACAGAGAGACGTTGAGCAGTGATGAAAAGATGCGGCTCCTGGTGCTGGAAGCAGGCAAAGAACGCGCCAGGCAACTCCTGGAGGCTGCCTCCGGCGAGGATGAGCGGCTTCACTGGAAGAACGAGATGGAAAAGTTCAAGGCAGAAGCACAGCTGATCCTTGCGCCTGGGAACCGCTGAGTTTTCGTTTTTTGCCGTCCAGGCGCATCGAACCGGTGTCATGGAGGCTGCTGCCGCTCTTCTCGACACCAGGTATCCCCGATAGATGTCAGGGTATAGGGATTTGATGTGATGAAGATATCGGTTGTGATTCCGGTCTACAATGAGGCTCAAGCCATTGGGGAAACCGTTCGTGGGATCCGCAACTCTGTTCCCGATGCGGAAATCCTGGTGGTTGACGACGGATCGACGGATGAGAGCGGCAAGGTCGCGCGGGATGCAGGGGCATACGTATGGAGCCATCCCTATAACATTGGAAATGGTGCTGCCGTTAAGACGGGTATTCGCCTGGCGTCAGGGGACAGGATTGTACTCATGGACGGGGATGGGCAGCATGACCCGGCGGATATCCCAAGACTTGTGGAAGCCTCCGAGCAATATGACCTGGTTGTGGGGGCTCGCAGCCCGGAAGGCCATGCCGGGCGTTTCCGGTACCTGGCCAATCAAATCTATAATCGGATTGCACGCTACGCAACCCGGTTTCCGATCAAGGACCTGACTTCCGGATTCAGAGTGGTCAAGAGAGAGACGGTGATCCGCTACCTTTACCTTCTCCCAAACTCCTTTTCCTATCCGACGACCATGACCCTGGCTTTTATGCGAAGCGGCCGCACGGTCTGTTATGTTCCCATCCAGGTCAAGAAACGCATGGAGGGAAAGAGCAAGATTCGGATATTGAGTGATGGCACCCGGTTTTTTTTGATCCTCATAAAGATCATCACCTTTTTCTCACCCATTCGCATTTTTATGCCTGTCAGTCTTGTTTTCTTCATACTGGGTTTCGGCAATTATGCTTACACCTATATCACCGCCGAACGGTTCACGAACATGTCCGCACTGTTGCTGATTACCTCCGTGATCATTTTCATGATCGGGCTGGTGAGCGAACAGATAACACAGCTAAGGTACGACCGAAGCGAGAAAGAGGAGTAGCCCCCGTCTTTCACCTGGATTATCCGACGGCACGGAGTTCTTGGGGAAGCAATGGCAGGGAATTTGTATTGGAAAACCTTCAATGGCGGACCATGGCCGACCGCTATGCTGCCTTTCTATGGGACCGGCTGTGGGCGGCGGTTAAACAAAGTGGCGTGATTTGAAGGGTGTGGCGGGATATGGCGGGATTGTGGCGCGATTTGGCCAGGAAGGCGCGATTCCGGTAACAGGATTTGGGAGGGTCCCCCATTGGACCCCTTGATTCAACTCATGAAAGAAGTTTTCCCCATCTATGCATCTCAATGGCATCATTCTTGCTGCATTAAACGTCAACGAGAGAAACCAACTCTTTCCTCCTCAAAAACTAACCGGTCCTAGCCCCGCTGGTTAGTTTTTTTTTGCCCAAAAACAGTGCTCGATCGAACCAGCGGTGTTTCAAATTGACGGAAGGGAGCTTAGGTCTATGACTAGGGAGCTTTTAGGCATCGTGTGCTCACCCAGAAGGTTCGGGAACTCGGAGCTTTTTGTCAAGGAGCTCTATCGGCAGCTAAAGGGTGACTGGGACCTGACTCTCATGCGGCTTCCGGAACTGGACATTCGGCCCTGCAAAGCCTGTTATCAATGCCTGTTCGGAGAAATGCGATGCATCCAGGATGACGACTTTCACGCCGCTCTGCAAGCCCTTGTTGATTGCGATGCATACGTTGTGGCTGCTCCGACGTACCTGTTGGGCCCCAATGCCAGTCTCAAGCGCTTTCTGGACCGAGGGCTTGCCTTCTATGCGCATGCGGAAAGGCTCTGGCGGAAGCCCGCCGTAGGGGTGGCCATTGCGGGGATCAGGGAGCTGGAAGGATACACGGGGCTGGCGTTAGAAAGCTTTATCAGACTGACGTTTGCAGATTTGAGAGGTACGGATGTCCTCTATGGTGCGCTCCCCGGTGAGATCTTCCTTGAAAGTGAGGGAAGGCTTGCAGCTCAACGTCTGGCCGGGGCAATCACTGATGGCGGAGAGGAGAAGGACCCGGAGATCCCGAGATGTCCTCTATGTGGGGGAGACACCTTTCGCTTCTTCGGTGACGGCCGTGTGCGGTGCATGCTGTGCAGCAGCTCGGGTCATTATCGGGCCACGAGTGAGGGACTGGAGATTCACACTGTTCCGGGCGAGCACCCCCTCTTTTTCACCTGTGAAGATGTTGCGCGCCACACCAGGTGGTTGCGGGGGATGAAAGAAAGGTTCCTGGAAAGGCGCAATGAGCTCAAAGAGATCACACGGCACTACACGCAGACGGGGACATGGATCAGAAGCAAGAAGACCGTCGAGCGGGGAGGCATAGAGTGAGCTCGCCTGCAATCTCATGGATCGAGAAAGCCTCCTCAACGAGATGCTGAATGTGGGCCGCTTGGGCCGGCACCCCACCCAATACATTGAGGATTATCAAAAGCCCGCTCTTCAACGACGATGAAGGTGAACGGTCGGGCACGGTCACTGAATAGCTCTAAGGCCCTAAGGTGTTTCCCCGGGACTTCGCATTCAGAGACATGGACGGGGGCCACCGGGGCTTCAGGAAGCCATCCCGATAGTCCTGTGGGCAATTCGACGAAGTCATGCTCCAGGTCTCCTGGAAAAGGACCCTCCGGAGAGTAGCGTCGGCGTTTCCCAAAGAGGCGCTCGAACGGCGAGGCCCAAGGTCCGATCGTATCACCGTCCAGATCATTCCGATGCGACGAGTGCACCCGGCTCAAGGTCCGGCAGGTGATTGCCGTCAGGCGGTGCTTCCTGGAAGAAGGCGCCGATCGTCTCTTTTTCCTGAACAAATCGACATGGGGGCAGGCTGTCGAGGAAAATCCGGCCGTAGCTTTTCCTGAGCAGACGGACATCGAAAATGGCGATGACTCCACGGTCTCGAGAAGAGCGAATGAGCCGGCCGACTCCCTGTTTCAGCTGAATGGTGGCCCTTGGGATCTGGTAGTGGTAGAAAGCGCTTTTGCCCTCTTTTGTCAGGTGCGCCATTCTGGCGGCAATCAAAGGGTCGTCGGGGACTTCGAACGGAAGCTTGTCGATCAGCAGGCAGCTCAGGGCTTCGCCCGGGACATCGACCCCCTGCCAGAAGGAACTGGTTGCCAGCAGGACCGAATCGATCTTTTCCTTGAATTCGGCAAGAAGAATGCGCTTTGGCTTCTGGCCCTGCATGAGAATGGTGAAAGGGAGGTGGTCCTTGAGCTTTTGATAGACTTCATTCATGTTCCGATAACTGGTGAACAGCAGAAGCGCCCGCCCTCGACTTTTCAAAAGGATTTCGACTGCCTCCAGGGAAAGCCTCCGGCAAAAGCCCGGGTCTTGCGGCTCAGGAAAATCGGAAGGAACGTACAGCATCGCCTGTTCCCGAAAACAGAATGGAGACGGCAAGATCCGCTCCCTGCTACCCTGGGGAATGCCGAGAGCTTCTCGCAGGAAATCGAAGGAACCGGCCACTGAGAGCGTGGCAGAGGTGAAGATGGAAGCACGCGTTCTTGAAAATACTTCCTGCTTGAGGATGGAGTCTATACGGACCGGTGTACCATGGACGAAAACGGCATGCTGATTCAGATCATACCAGTAGACAAGGGATGGATCGCGCTGGTCGAGGACCTCATGGATTGCCGCCCCCATCTCCTGGCTGCGGTTGATCAGCAATTCAGAGACCGGGTGCTGATCGGCGAAGGGTGACAGCAGGGCTCGAAGCTGGTCGAGAGCTCCGATGATTTGCCTGGCGGTGGCAGTGAATACCGGTCCAACGCGTTCAAGATCCAGCAGATAACGGCCTGGTGATTTGTGCAATCGGTTGGTGCAGTGGTGCACCTGGCGACCCAGGACCTCCAGTTGTTGCACGATATTTCGTATTTCACGGAGACCGGTTGCGTTCTGGAGTTCCGCTGTAACGTGCCTGTCGAGGTCTCGGGCAAGCTCCAAGACCTTCAAATTGCTGAACTGCAGGCCGAAATAGACTCCGACGATGTCTTCCAGTTGATGGGCCTCATCAAAAACAACCGCATCATAGCTGGGGAGCACCCCGGCCCCTTTCTTTCGCAAAGCCAGATCAGCGAAGAATAGATGATGGTTGACCACGACCAGGTCTGACCGGGAGGCTTCGCTGCGAACCCGTCCGAGGAAACAGTGCGGATGGTCTTGACACTTCTGCCCGAGGCATTGATCACTGCTGGAACTGACCTCATTCCAGAACTGGTAGTGATCCGGAAGCCAGGGGATGTCGGATCGTTCCCCGGTCTTCGTCCTGTTGGCCCAGTCTTGAAAACGGCGGAAGGACTTTGCTTCCTCGCGGTTCCAGAAGGTAGGCTGGTAGGCGAAGTCTCTGAAACGGCGAAGGCAGAGGTAATTCCTTCGGCCTTTGAGGCATACGGCCTGCAGACGGGGAGAGATCATCTCTTTCAGGATGGGAATGTCATGATCAAGGACCTGGTCTTGCAGGGTCTTGGTGCCGGTTGAGACAACGACTTTCTTCCCGCTCAGAATCGCCGGAATGAGATAGGCCCAGGTCTTGCCGGTACCAGTGCCGGCTTCGATCAGAGCGGGTGTTCCGTTGATCAGGCAGTCATAGACGCATTGGGCCATTTCCAGTTGCGATGCCCGATATTCGAAGGCGGGGATTTTCTTGGAGAGCAGGCCTCCCGGTCCGAAATAGCGCTGCATCATTGAGCTCCAGGCGGGCCGCCGACTCTTAGAAGAGGTCGGACTTGAAGAAGGATTCCGAAGCGGATGCCGGCACATAGGGGGAAGCGGAAGTCTCCCCCGGTTCAGTGTATTGATGGGCTGTCGTAGGCGGACTACCGGAAAAAGCCGCATAAACGCCGCCCGGATCGTCCGCTCTGGTGACCAGGCCGCTGCCTGCGTTCACTCTGGCAAACACCACGCCGTCAGGAATGGGAAAGCTTTCGACCGGCTCGTTCTTCAGCCATTCCTTCATGAAGTACAGCCAGATCGGACAGGCGGCCCGGCCTCCCGTTTCTCCTTTTCCAAGGGATATGGTGTGATCGTCATAACCCACCCAGACTCCGGCCAGCGTGGAAGGGGTGTAGCCGATAAACCAGGCGTCTTTCATTTCATTGGTCGTCCCGGTCTTACCTCCTGCCGGCCGGCCAAGCTCCTTGGCCTTCTGGCCGGTCCCCTCTTCGATGACCCCCTGAAGCAGGTGAGTCATGATGTAGGCCGTCTGCGGGGAGATTACGCTCTCTCGGACTACCTGATGATCCTCCACCAGGCGGCCCTTGCGATCAAAGATCTTCTCGATCAGATACGCTTCAACCCGTTCCCCTTGATTGATAAAGGGCGAATAGGCTGTGAGGAGCTCTTCGAGCGTAACGCCCGATGCACCCAACGCGAGCGCCAGGGTGGGGGTCAGAGGGGACTTGACGCCAAGCAGCCGGGCATAGTTTATGGCATAGTTCACGCCGATTTGATTCAGGAGCTTGACGGTCACGACATTTCTCGAGTGAATCAGTGCCTTGCGTAAAAGGATCGGTCCCCAGAAGTGCTGGTCGTAGTTGGCCGGTTTCCAGGGCCCTTTGAGGCTGTGATCATCGAACGCAATGGGTGAATCGATCAGAACGGAAGCCTCGTTAAACCCCTTATCGAGAGCGGCCGAGTAGATAACCGGCTTGAAGGCTGAACCCGGTTGCCTGATCGCCTGGGTACAACGATTGAACTGGCTCTTCTCAAAGTCCCTGCCCCCAACCATGCAGAGGACCCTTCCGGTTTCGGGGACCATTGCCATGAGCGCCCCTTCCATCCCGGGGTCCTGTTCCAGGATCGTCTGCCAGCTCTTGTCCTCCTGAAGCTTGTCGAGGCGAACACGGATCAGATCTCCTGTGCGGAATATCTTTGCAGCCCGTTTGTCGGAAATCTGCGTCCATTGCCATCCTGAAGGCGGCAAAGTCCCCTGTGCACTCCCCAACGCCAGCCGGCAAATCCTGGTTCTGGGGTCATAGGCGGTGACCAGGGCTGCCACGACCTGCCCCTGGGTCAGGGTGCCGTTTCTTTCCGCAAGGACCTTCAAAGCACCCGGCCAGTCGTCCTGCGGCACGTTCAGATTGACGCCGCGGTACCGACTGTGACGTTTATCGAGCTCCCTCAGTCCGATATCCAGGGCTTTTTTGGCAATTTCCTGTGCTCTCACATCCATCGTGGTATGAATGGACATTCCCTCCTTATAGAGCCCATCCCGCCCATAGCGTGCTTCCAGCTGCCTGCGGACTTCTTCGGTGAATGAATTGAGGGATTTCAAGGTCCACTGCCTGGGTTTGGCAAACCGGAGTTGCTCGGCGAGGGCCATCTTGGCCTGGTCGGAGGTGATGAATCCCACTTCGGCCATTCTCTTCAAAACATACTCCTGGCGCTCTCTTGCAACCGAATAGTGCTGAATCGGCGAAAATCGGCTTGGCGCCTTGGGCAAACCGGCGAGCATGGCAGCCTGGGCAAGGCTCAGCTCCCCGACATGCCTGTCAAAGTAAGTCCGGGCTGCAGCTTCTACCCCGTAGGCGCCGGCTCCGAAATAGATCTGGTTCAAATAGAGGTAAAGGATTTCATCTTTGGTCAGAGAATGGTCAATCCTATAGGCCAGTACAGCCTCTCTTATCTTGCGCATCCAGGTCTTTTCAGGCGTAAGCAGGAGCGATTTCACCACCTGCTGCGTGATCGTGCTTCCCCCTTGAACGATTTCCCCGGCTTCAAGGTTTTTCAGCAATGCGCGGAAGATCCCCAGAAGGTCTACCCCCCCGTGTTCATAGAATCGAACATCTTCAGACGCTAGGAAAGCCTTGATGAGATGTGGCGGCATATCTTTCAACGGCACCAGGTAACGGCGTTCGACGTAGAATTCCGCTATGAGTGACCCGTCCGAGGCATAGAGGCTCGAAACCAGTGGCGGATGGTAGTTCTTGAGTGACTGGGTACTTGGAAGTGAACGATTCAGCTCGATATAGAAGACGGCAAGAGCCAATCCTGCCGCCACCATAGAGCCTATCACGATAGAGAGGACAATAGAGGTCAGTAGCCGGGTGTAACTCTGTTTCTTGGGTATTCGATTATGAACAGTCGAGCGCTTCATCAACAGCACCTCAGGTCAGGCGAGCAAGCCCTTCTTACCTCTGAACTCCCCTTCCGGCATTTCCGTCTCATCATCCAGCAGACCGTGATCCGTTCAAGGACCTATTCTTAGCATATTCCGGACACAAGAAAAAGACTCGGTCCAAACCAAAGGTTTGAGAGATAGGAATTGCGTTTCCCACAACATAAGACGCCTGTTTACATCATGTTGATTATGCAGAATAAATGAACATATTGCACGGCTGGAATTCCAGGTTTTTTTTTGTTGATCAATTTTGACTCTACTGTTATCTCTGATAGCGGGGGTGGGTTCGGTTCGGCTTTTCCTTAAGAGTGTGTCCAAGAAGTTCTTCAGAATCATATTGCGTCATTCCGGCAAAGGCCGGAAACCAGGTCCTTCGGGGTTTTGCGGACCCCGGCTTCCGGCTGCAATGTGCCTGGAAAAGCTTCACCGGGCTGCCGGGATAGTAGAGCTTAGGGGATATTCTTCAGGGGTTTTGAGTGAAAGTACCGGCCAGGGGATCACTAGGATGATTGTGAGCAAGGGAAAGTGTTGTGTTCGGAAAGATTGGCTTTTTATGATTGCCCTCTCGCTACTGGCCTTGCTGTGCGTCTCATGCAGCAGCGCTGACAAGAGAGATCAGAAGTATGATGTCTGGGTACAGCGCCCGGAGGATGTCAAGGAGCTCAACAAAGTCGAGACAATGCTGACGATGACGCCGGAGAAAGCCGCTACCCATCCGGACTATCAAATCATGGAAGAGATTTCGGTCCCATATGTGCCGGAGTATCGCATTGGGCCCGGGGATGTGCTGGAAGTAGTGTATAACATCCGCTATGAAAAAAACCCCGGTGCCTATCGCCTTGAGGTTCAGGACAAGGTCAGCATCACTTTGCCGTACTATCCACAGTTCAACTCAACGGTGTTGGTGCGCACCGACGGCAAGATCACGGTCCCTCTCGTCGGCGAGGTCCAGGCAGAGTCCAAGACACCCCTGGAACTGGCCGCGCTGCTCGACAAGGAATACCGAAAATACCTGGACAATCCCTCAATTACGGTGGCCCTGGAGGAATTCAACGTAAAGATCGACGAGCTCAAAAAGGCGATCACAACGGCTGCACGCGGACAGAGCAAGATTGCACCGGTAGCGCCCGACGGCCGGATTGCACTCCCTATTATCGGGAATGTACAGGCTGAGGGATATACCCTTTCCGAGCTACAGAAAACGGTTAACGAGAAGTATGCTCAGAACATAAGGAACCTCGATGCAACAATGATCCTTCAGGAGATACATTTTTCAAAGATCTATGTTTTGGGTGAGGTGGAGCGCCAGGGGCCGATCCCCATGCAGAGCAGGATGACCCTGTTGGATGGGCTGAGTGCAGCCGGTGGAATCAAGAAGACGGCCAACATCGGAGAAGTCGTCATCTTTCGCAACGACGGTTTGGAGCGGCCCATCGCGGTCAAAGTGGATCTGGAGCCTGTAATTGAACGGGGACACACCTATGCGGACCTGAGGCTGAAGCCTGCGGATATAGTCTTTGTACCCAAGGGAAAGCTCGCTAAATTCGACGAATTTGCTGAGCTGTTCTTCACTAAGGGTGTCTATGCCGTATTGCCTTTTATGGCTAATTTCACGGCCGCCTATAATATCAACCCTGTGGTTTCTGAAGTCGTCAGATGATTCTTGTCGGCAAACGGAAGGTTGATCATGGTTAACGACATTTTGCGCTTTCAGCAGGACAAGGAAAACGCCCTACGGGAGTTCATCTACATCGTGTTTGAACGGAAGAGAATCGTACTCTCCATCTTTATTCCCGTGTTTTTATGTTCTGCAATCCTGGCCGTGCTCCTGCCCTCGATCTACCGCTCCACGGCGAAGTTCTCCATCTTTGTCCCGCAGGCGATTGATCCTTTACAGCAGGAAAGGTCCTACGATTATAAAAACTTGGCCAGACGTGTGCTGGAGGAACAAAAACAGCTCGTCCTCTCTACACGTGTGCTGCAGAAAGTGGTGGGGAAAACGCTTCCCGATTTAGAGCCGGCAAGTGTTCCCAAACGCGTGGAGGAAATCCGCAAGGAGGTTGAAGTAACCCCTCCCGCCGGTGAATCGTTTGAGGAAACAAGCGTCTTTTATGTGAGCTACAAAGGCAACGATCCGCTGATGGTGACCGAAATGGTAAGGACCATAGCAGACTCTTACCTGGAAGCCTATAATGAGCTGTACAAATCACGAACGAGCTACTCTTTCGACTTTTTCAAGGATCAAACAGCCGCGCTCCACGCAGACATGATGGAAAAAGAGAAAATCCTGAGGGACTACGAAAGGCAAAAGGCAGCGGCCCTGGTCGATATCCTCAACCTGGAAACAAGCGGCGGCTCTCCCGAAGTTGGACCGGCTTCCCTTTTGACACAGTTTACACGCAAGTATTACGAACTGCAGGAAGAGCTTGCCGGTGTGAACGTGGCCATCGAGGGGTTGCAGGTGGAGGAAAAGAGCACCAGCATTCCCGCGGTCCCCACAGAGATGGATCAGGCGGGTCGCACCATCGCCATCTACAAGAACAAGGTGGCCATGCTTCAGATCCTGATGAACGAGATGAAATCGCAGTTCACTGGCCAGTTTGGCCCGGTCAAACAGGCCGAGAAAGAGATAAGTCTCACTGTGGATTCTATGAAACAAGAACTGGCTCGGACCATTCGTGCCCAGAAGATGAATGCTGAGGCCATCGCTGCAAGACTCCAGGAGCTGGAGAAGACCATACGATTTTTGAAGGATCGAATCACCTCGACGATCGAGGAGAGGTCCGAATACGAGCAGAAACGGCAACAATACCAGCTGGCCAAGGATGCCTATGTCAATGTTCGAAACCAGATGGAGCAGGCACGACTGGCTCATTCCCTCAATAGTTCAAAACAGCGTTTGACCCTGGTCGACGAGCCATCCGTACCCGGTGCACCCTTCAAACCCGACAGGCCGGCGATATTCATCCTGGGTTTCCTTGCGGGCATTTTCCTGGGTGTCGCCGCTGCCGTTACGGTGGACTATTTCGATCATACAATCAAGAAACCCCAGGATATTGAACGATATCTCAATGTTCCTATGCTGGGCTCAATCCCCAAGGTTGGATGACGAGGATGGTGGTTGCCCTAATCTTGCTGATCATCTTTTCGATTGTCGTGACAGCGTTTTTTTTCCATCGCTCCTCGCATCCCTCCTCAGCAAATGTCCCACCGGTATCAATCCGAGCGTTCCTTTTTTCATTTTGGCTCGTTGCGGCGGCCATGTGGGGGCGTAGCTTTTACCAATACAAGTTTGCAGGTCTCTTTGACCTCACGATCGAGCGTGCCCTGTTCATCGCCGTCCTCTTCATCCTTGCTGCAGGTCTTGTTTCCGATTCTTTGATTGATCGTGGAAAGCGATCTGTGGAGCTGTTGCTTTTCCTGCTTTGCCTCATCTGTGTGGTCTCGATGACCGTCCATGGGTTTGCGCCCACATCTCCCAAGGACCCATCGCCCTGGAATATATTCATTTCAGCTTATCTGTTTCCCGTCGCAGCTTTTCTGTTTGCGAAGCAATACCTGGTTGCCGAAAGGGATATAGCCTTTCTTTTCCAGGCGCTTTTTTACCTGGCTCTCTATCTTGGGATCATGGCCTTCTTCGAGTTCTATGATCTTCGGCAGTATGTTTACCCCCGCTTTATCAATGATCCAAAAGTATGGCTTCACCTGGATCGAGCTCGGGGGCCATTCCTCAACAGCGCCCTCAACGGCTTCACCCTGATCATCGGGTTCATCTGCGGGGTCCACCTCCTGGCGTTTAAGCGGGGGTTCGCGAGACTGATGCACCTGTTCCTGATGTCCATATTTTTCCCGGCTGTGTTCTTTACGCTGACCCGGTCCATCTATCTTTGCTTTCTGCTGACCCTCGCGACTCTGCTGCTTGCCTACCGGACCGAATTCCCGAAGTGGAGGCTCCTCGCTTTTCCGCTTGCAGCCGTGTTGATCTTCGCCTTGATGAACCTCCCGAGGCTTGCATCGAGTGAGAGGCGAGAGGGAGGGGTCTATCAGGTCACCGAAGTCCGATTGCGAGAGGCCCTCGTCAAGAGGTCCCTGATCATGGTTACGGACAACCCCATTTTTGGAGTAGGGCTCGCTCAGTTCATCCCGGCTTCTGTTGCCAGGTACAAGGGGCTGGTTCCCATTCCCGAGACTGCGGAAGAGCAAACCCAGCACTTTCAACTGCTCAACATTGCGGTGGAACTGGGTTTGGTTGGAGTGTCCGTCTATCTCGGGATTATTGTGCTGTTCTTTAGACGTGTCTATTCCCTTTTCCTGGGGCTCCCCAAGTCCGGGTTTATCGATTCCAACTTGGCCCTGTTGATCGGCGTTGCATTGGGGGTTTATGTTCTGAATAATTTCTTTATCGATTCCTCGTTTCAGTTGTTTCCCAACGCTGTATTTTTCACTTTTGGGGGCCTGGCGGACGGGTTGACCCGCCGCCTGCAAATGGGGCGTATGGCAATGGAGGAAGCGATCCCACTGGGGCTTTCCTCAACACTCCATGCATGACAACAGCGCCGAATGCAGTGAGGATATAAGCTCTGACCCTTGATCGTAGAGGGTCCAAGAATCATTTCTTGCAGAGATCCTAACGTTTCGCTACGCAGGGAGAATGCATGTACAAAGATTTCTACCAGATGAAAATGGAAGCGTTCATCAATCAACCGTTGCCCAATGTCTTTTTCCAGTCGAGATCTCACAAGGAAGCATGGCATTACCTTGCTTACGGCATCAATTCAAGGGAGCCTTTCCTCCTGCTGAGCGGCGAATATGGAATGGGCAAGACCACGCTTTGCCTGAAGCTTGTCCAGGCCCTGAAAGAAGGGGGAAAGCTGCCGTTTGTTTTTGTCTCCACTCCGAGCAATACCTATTCGGCGCTTTTGAAGAGCATGGCTTCTTGCCTCGATATCTCTATCGGCCAGGAGGACGAATCATCCGTCCAGAGTCTCATCTGCGCTTTTTTTCAAAATCAGCAGGATAACAGCAGGAAGGGGATCAGCATCATTGTTGATGATGTTCAGGAGATGGATATTTCAACCCTGACCAAACTGCGGCTTCTGGCCAACTTCAACATTGAGGGCTTTTATCCGATCCGCCTGGTTCTCTTTTCTCATCTGTCATTTATCGATAAACTCAAAATTGACCTCCTAGAGCCTCTGAATCAAAGAATAAAGAGAAGGTTCTACCTGGAGCCGCTCAGTTTGCAGGAAACCAGGGAATACATTTACTTCCGCCTGGTGCGAGCCGGTGCACAGGGGACGCCGCTGTTCACCGACGATGCCGTTCAGAGTATTTTCGATCTGAGCAAAGGGATTCCACGCATCATCAACAATATATGCGACGGATGTCTGTTGCTCGGAGCCAGTCATGGACTGACCTCTATCGACCAGACTATCGTCTCAAGGGCCTTCAATTACAGTGAGGGGGCTCACGTGAGAGTCGTCCCAACGCCGCCCCCTCCTCTTCCCGTGCAACCTTCTGTGGAAGCAGCCTGCCAGTCGGTTCAGATTGCCCAGGAAAGGCCGGAGGAAGAGCCCCCAGGTCGTGTGATTCTGGACTATCCGGTCTCAGACGACTGGGAGAGAGAACCGCAACAAAAAGAGGGCGCCCCAAAAGGGGTCAATCTGAAACTGATTGTTATCATTGCTGTCTTGGTGTTTTTGTCTGGAATGGTCTTGGCTGTCTCATTTGATCTGAAGGTTGTCATAGAGTCCCTGACGGAGTTCCTGGCACGCAAAGGCAAGCCTTGATCAATAGCGCTTCATGGAACAGGTGGAGCTATCCCAGCAAAGTGGAGGAGTGAGCTTCCATGGAAAAGGGTATTTGGGAACAGGCTTTTCTCAATAGCAGCCTCCGAGAGAGGGCTTCAGATTTATCTCCCACTCTTCGGGGCGACGATTGGATCAATGACGATCTGCTTTCCCCCGTTGACCGGCCGTTTGATCTACGGGAATACGATGTATCACAGGGTAACTGGGAATCGGAGTTTTCCAACAAGGGGTTGAATGCTGCAGAATATCAGGGGATCTCTGGTGCCCCGCAGTCGCCGGTGGGCGCCGGGCCGGCCGAACCCATGGCACCCGAATCAAGACCGTCCTCCAACGAGAGAACGCTTCCACCTCGCCGGCCGGAGGTCGTGCCCGTGTATCGGGAAAAGAGCAAAGGCGGTCCCCCTCTTCTTGCAGCACTTGGGGATTTCCTGGACAGGATATGGGTGAGTCTGCTCCTCAAGTCGGCGGATCAACATCCCAGGACCTTGCTTCTTTGTGGAGCAAGCCGTGGAGTGGGGGTTACCTTTATCTCGTTTTACCTTTCTCTGGTCCTCGCCCTGGAACGGAACATGAGGGTGCTCTATGTAGACGCCCATATAGATGCTCCCCAGTACCCATCCATTATTCCCAATTTGCAGGGGCAGCCGGGCCTGTCTTCGTATCTTGCCGGCTATCGATCCCCTGAGGAGCTCATACTGCAGAGCCAGTACAAGAACCTGTCCGTGCTTCCCTCAGGCAGCCATGAAGTAGTGAACCCGGTGAATTCAGCCTACCAGGAACCCCGGACAATCGCCGAATTCATCAGCTATTGCAGGGCTCACTTCGATGCGACAATTTTCGACGGCCAGCCGGCTATCGAGTACCCGAGCACAACTGCTGTCGCCAAGGCGGTTGATCGGACCATTCTGATCTGCAAATATGGCGTTTCACGTCGTGAAATCTCCAGGCTGGTGATTGACAAGCTCAAGGAGAGCGGGGTGGCGGTGGCCGGAGTGATCTTGAACGAGCGTCAGTATCCCATTCCCGTTTCTGTCTACAAGATGTTGAAGTGATTTCGGACGGATACATGCATGGGCGAAGGCACGTTTTGCATCTGATCGACGCGTTGACCTACGGGGGCGCGCAGGAACTGGTGGTTCTGCTTTCCAGATGGGCACCAAAGGGCCTTTACAAAACAACGGTTTGCGTGCTGCAGCCCAACGCACCATTGAGTTCCCGCATCGAACAAGAGGGTGGTCGAGTTATTCTATTTGACAGGCCCCGGCCCAGCATTCTGAAACCGCTTCATTTCATCTCCTATTTCTACCGTAACATCAGAGACATTGTCGCGCTATGTAAACGGGAACACGTGGATGTGATCCAGTGTCACCTCTCGGACGCGGAGTTCGTTGGAATATTCGCGGGGTATTGGGCCGGGGTTGAGCGTGTTCTGACGACCCTTCATTACCCGGACCTCCTCCCTATAAGTCGCCATCGCCTGGACCCGAGGAATTCTCTGAGGCGGCTGGCGACCCGGTTCCTCTACCGGTGGGTCAACGCCGTCATTGCCGTCTCCGAGGATGTAGCGGCAAAGGTGAGGGAATTTGTATGGGTTAGCCCTGACAAGGTTTTCACGATCATCAATGGTATTGATCCCGGCCCTTTTCTGATGGCTAAACCCGATCCTGATCTTGCAAAAAACCTGGGGCTCGGCGCCGGGAATCGAGTACTTCTCACTGTTGCTCGACTCATGCCTCCCAAAGGTCATGTATACCTGATCGAGGCCATGGGCCTCCTCGTCAAAGACCACCCCGACATCCAGCTGCTCCTGGCCGGAGACGGTGACCTCAAAGAACAGCTCAAGGCCCAGTGCAATGCTCTGGGAGTGAGCGACCATGTTCATTTCTTGGGCAGTCGGACTGACGTGTCGGACCTTCTAGCGCTCACGGACATCTTCGTTATTCCATCAATGTGGGAAGGGACTTCGCTTGCACTCCTCGAAGCGATGGCGGCCGAGAAGGCGATAGTGGCCACCGATATTCCGGGGAATCGGGCGGTACTGGTCTCCCCAAAGTGTGGGGTCTTGGTCCCGCCTGGAGACAGCGAGTCTTTGGGCGTGGCGATCTCCTATCTTCTGGAGCACCCCGAAGTGGCCTCGGAATACGGTCAGACTGCGGGCAGGGTGGTCCGGGAGCGGTTCGATATCCGAAAAAGCATTGCTCAATTGCAGGTGCTCTGGGGAAAGCCTTCTGTTACGGGTCCGGGTGGGCCGATGCAAGACCCTAAATATGCTTGAGAAAGGTGAGACATGGCAAGGATTGCAGTGACAGGACTGCGCGGGGTCCCTGCTTCCTGGGGGGGCGTGGAACATCATTGTGAGGAGCTCTATTCGCGGTTGGCTGACCACGGTCATGATGTCACCGTCTATGCAAGAACGAGCTATATCAAGGATGATATCGGATTCTACAAGGGAATGAGAATCATCAGGTTGCCAACCATCAATGCTGTCGGTCTGGAAGCATTTGTGCACACGTTTCTGTCCGTAATGCATATTGTCAAGACCCGCCCGGACATCGTTCACTTTTGTTGCCAGGGGCCGTGTCTTTTCAGCTGGGTCCCCAGGCTGTTCAGACCCGATATGCGGGTTTTCTTCACCTGTTTCGGACTGGACTGGCAGCGAAAGAAGTGGTCGAAGTTTGCTTCCTCCGTCATTCACCTGGGAGAGGTCTTTTCATCCATATTCCCTCATTATGGGATTACCGTGTCGAAGGAATTGCAGAGGTATTACGGGGCCCGCTATGGTGTGAAGGTCCACTACATACCGAGCGGGGTCCGTAAAATGGAAAAGCGCCGTGCCAATTTCATTCGAAGCTTTGGGCTCTTTGGGAAAGACTATTTCCTCTTTGTCGGCCGTCTTGTCCCTGAGAAAAGGATCGATGATGTGATCAGGGCCTTTCTTCGAACAAAACGCGAGTCCAAGCTCGTTATTGTCGGCGAAAGCTCAGGTACGGACGCTTATGTCGCACAGTTGAGACGGATGGCGAATGGCCATACTTCCATCATATTTGCCGGGTATCAGTACGGAGACAACCTCGAGGAATTTTACTCCAATGCCAGGGCATTCGTGAGCGCTTCCGAACTCGAAGGTTTGCCGCTAACCATGCTTGAAGCCTTGTCGTATGGTTTGCCGTGCATCGCCAGCGATATTCCTCCCCATAAGGAAATCCTGGAAGACCAACTCGACCTGCTTTTCCCAACAGGCCAAATCGAAACCCTCTCGAATCTCCTGGTCCGTTTTGATGAAGCATCGGAAGCCGTGCTTGCCGATTCGGGGAGTCGTGCAATGGCCATCCTCGACAGGGATTTTGACTGGGACCATATCGCCGGGGCCACGGAAGGGCTCTATGAGGAGAGTCTAAAAGGTATTCGGCCACCGGCCGGAGCTAATCCCCGGCAAAGATAGCCTCAGGTGGTTTGTCATGAGCCGAAGCCCAGCATATTTGGCCCCACACCGCATCCTTGTTCCCAAAGGGAAGATTTATGCTCAGAGATCGAAAAAAGACCGCATCCGGACTCCTGATGCTCTGCGCATGGGTTGTTTTCCTCATCGCCGTACTGGGCATGATCTGCAAGAAGGAGCCGTTCTATACATGGTTTTACTCTTTCGCCTGGTGGGCCTATATTCTCTTCGTTGAGTCATTTCTCTCCTTTCGCGGACATCGTTCGCTGCTGTTCACCAATCCCGCCAGGTTTCTGCTTCTTTTGCCGCTGTCTGTAATGATCTGGCTTATTTTTGAGGTTTTCAACTTTCGCCTCCAGAACTGGCACTATTTGAATCTGCCCCCCCAGCGTGGGCCTCGCTGGATCGGCTATACGATTGCGTATGCAACGGTCCTCCCGGCGATTTTTTCCACAGTTAACCTCCTGGATATCCAGGGCGTTGTTCGACAGGTTAGAGCAGTTCCTTTCCGGATCGGTTTCTTGAAGAAATGGTCGGTTCGACTTGGAATTGCTACGCTGGTCCTGCCGGTCCTGTTCCCAAAGGTGTTTTTCCCTTTAGTCTGGCTGGGATTCATATTCTGCTTTGATCCATACAACTACAAATACGGAGCGGGCTCCATACTGCGGGACCTGGAGAAAGGGGCAATCAGAACACTGAGCCTGCTGCTTATAGGTGGTCTAATCTGCGGAATGCTATGGGAATTCTGGAATTTCTGGGCAGGTTCAAAGTGGTCCTACACCATACCCTATCTGGGATTTCTCAAGATTTTCGAGATGCCGATCCTGGGTTTTCTGGGTTTCCCATTCTTTGCCGTTGAATGCTATGTGATGACTAACACTTTCTTCCTCTTTGTTCAGCGATTGCACCAGGAAGAAAATCGAAAGAAAGAGTGGAACGCTTGGGTCCTGATGGCTGCTGTGGCAGTTGTTTTTTCCGTTGTGAGCTACATAGGGATCGATGCCTTTACTGTAGCTTCTCTACAAACCGTGAAGCATTGAAGAGAGAGGATGAAGCCATTTGCTGCGATAATCAGCCTCGGTTGTGCAAAAAACTTGGTGGACAGCGAAGTCATGGTCTCTCAGCTGACCGAACTGGGATATGGAGTGACCTCAGACCCGTCAGAGGCATCATTGATTTTGGTGAACACCTGCGGCTTCCTGGAGAGCGCGGTTGAAGAAGCCATAGAGACCGTTCTGGAAGTGGCCCGATACAAGGACGATGGTTGCTGCAAGCGTCTTGTCGTGGCAGGCTGCATGGTTCAACGCTATGGCAAAAAGCTGCTTCGACTGATGCCCGAAGTGGATTGCTTTCTTGGTACCTCCCATTTGTATGAACTGAAAAGCATTCTCACCGATCGTGAAGCCGGAGTTACAAAGCGTCTCTGGATTTCCGCTCCGCGGTTTCTCTTTGAGAGCGGCTTTTCCCGCCTGAGATCAACTCCCTTCTTCACTGCATACCTCAAGATCGCCGAAGGCTGCAGTAATCGTTGCACCTATTGTCTGATTCCCCACCTCCGGGGCCCTTATCGGAGCCGGTCGGTAGAGGATGTGCTGATGGAGGCTCAATGCCTTGCGGCTGAGGGAGTGAAAGAGATCAATCTGATTGCTCAGGACACGACGGCATTTGGTTCCGATCTGGCCGACCCGGACGCCCTCTGCAGGCTCCTTGTGTCACTGGACGGGATCGAGGGGATAGCCTGGATAAGGCTGCTTTACGCCTATCCCGACCGCATTGACGGAACACTACTGCAGACGATGGCTCAGTCCACCAGGATCGTTCCCTACCTGGATATTCCTCTCCAGCACTGTGTTCCCAAAATCTTAAAGTCTATGGGTCGAGGGACGCCGACCAGAAATCCTGAGCAATTGATCGAGCTCATTCGCTCACATATTCCCGATATGGCTCTGCGAACCTCCCTCATAGTCGGCTTCCCCGGTGAAACCGAAAGGGATTTTCGATCCCTGGTGGATTTTGTCGAGCGAGTCGAGTTTGATCATCTCGGGGTCTTCGCCTTTTCTCCGGAATCCGGGACTTCTGCAGCCACACTTCCTCGCCGCATCGGCAAAACGGTGAAGGACGAAAGGCTTGCGATCCTGCTTGCGGTTCAACAATCGATATCGAGGCGCCGGCTGGCTTCACGAACAGGCCGGGTTGCCCCGGTATTGATCGAGGGATTTCATCCTGAAACGGAACTGCTGTTGAGCGGGCGGCTGGCTACCCAGGCCCCGGAAGTGGACGGGAGAGTGATCGTGACAAAAGGCCGTGCAAATGTCGGAGATCTGGTCGCTGTCCGGATCAATTCAGTCCATGACTATGATCTGGAGGCCGAAATATGCGATTTCTAAAGCCTTTCAGAGAGAGTGAGAAACCGGCACAGGGCAATGCTGGTGGATGATCAAACGAGCGAGGAAATGCATGGGCGAAGCAAAACACTTTGACATGCCGAAATAATTTCGTTATGAACTACACGTTGCGGATGCGAATGCTGTTAGCGAATAGTGGGGTGTTCTCTCTTTCCAAGACTCTCGAAGACCATGAATCAGACAGGCGCAGTAACGTTGAATTCATCTATTCCCGCCGGGTTCCTTGCTCAAAGCCGCGAGAACCTCAAAGAACGAATCTATACACGAATCCGCCCCGATCTGGATAGGATTGAGGCTGAAATAGACCGGAATCTCTCCTCCAGTGTTCCTCTCATCTCCACGGTCGGGCGACATATTATGGGTAGTGGGGGTAAACGGTTGCGGCCCCTGCTGATGATCCTGTCCGCGCGGCTCTGCGGCTATCAGGGGAATCACGATGCTGCCCTGGCGATAGTCTTTGAGTTCCTCCATGCCTCGTCGCTTCTGCACGATGATGTGGTGGACAACGCTGAATTCAGGCGTAATCGCCCGGCGGCGAACACGCTTTGGGGCAATCCCGGGGTGGTCCTGGTCGGAGATTTTCTCTATTCAAAGTCTATCCTGATGACGGTGGCTTATAACAACATTCGAATTCTGCAAGCGCTGTCCGAAGCCACCACCAAAATGGCAGAAGGGGAAGTGCTGCAGCTCATCCATGCAGACAATCTGGATATTGACGAGCAGGAGTATTTGGAGGTCATCACTCGCAAGACGGCAGTGCTCATCAGTGCCGCCTGTCAGATAGGGGCAATTTTTGGGGGAGGTAAGGCAGAAGAAGAGAAAGCCCTTCGGGCTTACGGAATCAACCTGGGAATCGCCTTCCAGCTTATTGACGATACTTTGGACTACACCGGAGATGAGACCGAACTGGGCAAGCCTGTGGGGAATGATATTCAGCAGGGAAAAGCTACTCTGCCCCTTATCTATGCGCTCAGAAACGGTAGTGCTGCTGAAAGAGAACAACTGAAGGACCTTTTTGCTTCAAATGAGGACCCGCTCGATCGCTTTCACACCATTAATGAAAGGGTGACGCGTCTTGGAGGGATTGCCTATACGAGGCGCCTGGCATCAGAATATGTGGAAGGCGCCAAGCAGGCTCTCCATGGTTTTCCCCCTCTTCCTGCCAGGGAGATTCTTCAGGATCTCGCCGACTATGTGATTTGCCGAAGGGTCTGAACCTGCCGCGAACAGCACCTGGTATTTTCTTTTACTCGCTCTTCTCTCGATGCCGGACAGCCACATGCTCAGCAATCCTGCCTGCAATCCGAATGACGCCCCCGGACAATCTCAAGCAGGCTGTTCAAGGGGTTGTTCTGTGGCGGCGTATCTTGTCTGAGAGTATGGTTCATGGTAAGGTAAGTGGAAGTGAGTGAGCAAAAAGGTATTCCCCGGGATTCGCTGGGAGAAAGGCAGATAAGGGGGGCAAACCTGTCTTTCCAGTGGCCGGCTGACGGGCTTACTGAGTCGCAGACAGGAAATCTGGAGTTCTATGAACCTTCCGTACTATCCGATGTTCGTCACTCTTGCGCGGAGAGTGTGCCTGGTTGTTGGGGGCGGGTCAGTGGGCGAACGGAAGACCAGAAGTCTTCTCGAATATGGATGTTCCGTCCGGCTCGTTGCAGAATTCCTGACTCCCTGGTTGCAGAATCAATGTGCTGAGGGAACGGTGCTGCTGATTGGAAAGACCTACACAAAGCCGCATCTTGAGAATGTTGATCTTGTTTTTGCGGCAACCAGCGACATGGAAACAAACCGCGCCATCGCTGCGGATGCCGAGGAGCAAAGGATCTGGTGCAACATGGCCACGGAGCCCGAATGGGGATCGTTTATTCTGCCCTGCGTGCTTCGGCGGGGTCCGCTTACAATCGCCATCAGCACCGGCGGTGCCAGTCCGGCTGTGGCTATGCAAATCAAGCGGAAATTGGAGCATGAATTCGGGAAGGAATGGATTGTCATGCTTCAGCTGATGGCGATGCTGAGAACCACCATTCAATCAAAAGGATTGACAAGCGATCAAAACCAGAAACTCTATCATCAGATTGCCGGTCTCCCCCTGTTACAGTGGGTCCTGAAGCAGGACCAGGAGCAGGTTCTCCAGGCGATTACAAATATCTGCCACCCATGGATCAATCGGCCAGAACTCGTTCAAATCTGGAATGAAGCATGGAAGCACTCTGCCTGATCATTGCCACTTCGTGTTATTGTGCCGGGAGTGCAGGTTATTTCGTCTATCTCCTGCGCGATCGTGAGGTGATCCACCGGGTATCATGGAGCGTCCTTCTTGCTGGAGCGATTTTCCACGGTGGAGCCATTCTACTTCGTTCCTTTGGCGTCGGTTACCTGGCCGTGACATCCATCCAGGAGGCGCTCTCCTTTTTCGCCTGGGTCTTTGTCGTTATCTACCTGCTCATTCAGTTGCGTTTGAAATTGCGCATCCTGGGTTCTTTCGTTTCTCCACTGGCAGTGCTGTTTATGTTGCTTTCTCGATTGCTGCCGACGCAGTTTATTCCCAAGAGCGGGGTCTTTCAGAGCGGCTGGGTCATTATTCACGTAGCGACCCTATTCATGGCCAATGCTCTCTTTGCCCTCGCTTTCGGCGTTGGAATCATGTATCTGCTGCAAGAACGGCACATCAAGCGCAAGGACTTCGGATATCTGTATTCTCGCCTGCCTTCCCTGGATCGCCTGGACCATATCAATTATGTCTGTTTGATTTTTGGGTTTCCCCTCATGACCGCCGGTCTCGTTACAGGGTTTGCCTACGCCAGCTCCATCTGGCCGTCGCCATGGAGTTGGGACCCAAAAGAGATCTTCGCTTTGATCACGTGGTTCATTTATGCCATCCTGTTGCATGAGCGTCTGGCGGTCGGATGGCGGGGGCGCAAAGCAGCATGGCTGGCCATTCTTGGGTTTTCGGCAGTGCTTACAACCTTTCTCGGCGTCAATTTGTTCCTGAAAGGCCACCATACTGTTTTTATCAGGTGAGATTCGCCATGTGTCACATTGTGCTCTTGGGCATGAACCATAAGACTGCACCGGTAGAAATAAGGGAACAGCTTGCCGTCTCCTGCAAGCAACATCTAAGTCCTCTCCAGTTGATTTCGCATTTGCCTCACGTGGATGAAGTCTTCTTCTTGTCCACCTGCAATCGGGTGGAATTCTTGTTCACCTGCCACCATCGACATGCTGCCGTCCAGGAAGTCAAGGCGATGCTTCTAAGCTATTTGGGGAACCCGTCAAGGAATCTCCTGGAAGCACATTTGTACATTCATGAAAACCTGGATGCGGTGAGGCACCTGTATCGAGTTTCCTCCAGTCTGGATTCCATGGTTGTCGGTGAGCCTCAGATCCTGGGGCAGATCAAGGCTGCTTATCGCGAAGCGACCGAGTGTCGCACCGTCGGGGTTATTTTGAATCGCCTGCTTCACAAATCGTTCTCGGTGGCAAAAAGGGTTCGGTCGGAGACCATGGTGGGATCTCACGCGGTTTCAATCAGTTACGCCGCCGTCGAACTGGCGCGCAAGATTTTTGGAGAACTGAAGGAGAAGCGGGTGCTCCTTGTTGGTGCAGGAGAAATGGCGGAACTGGCCGCTGAACACTTCCTTGCTCAAGGTGTCCGTCATATGACGGTAGCCAACCGTACTCCGGAAAGGGCTTTGGAACTGGCCAGACGGTTTAGGGCTGACACGATCCCGTTTAGTCATCTGGCAGACGGCATAAAGGTAATGGATATTGTTTTGACTTCGACCGGGTCATCCGAACCCATACTGCGCTACCAGGACGTGAAATCGAGGATGCGGGAACGGCGCAACAGGCCACTCTTCTTCATCGACATTGCAGTACCCCGTGATGTTGAAGCCAGGATAAATGAGATCGACAATGTGTACCTGTACGATATTGATGACCTGCAGGGAGTGATTGATCTCAATCGCGAAGACCGAAACCGGGAAGCGGAGAAAGCTGAGTATATCGTCAACGAGGAAATCACCAAGTTCCAGCATTGGCTGGAGACACTGGATGTCGTCCCAACCATCGTTGCCCTGAGGGAAAAGGCCGAAACCATTTGCAGCAATGAGCTCCAGAGGACTTTCTCGCAGCTTCCCTGTTTGTCGGACAAGGAGCGACACGCAATCGAAGTCCTGACCAGCTCGATTGTCAAGAAGTTGCTCCACGACCCTATTCTCTTTCTGAAGAAGAAAGCGAATCGAGACAGCAAGGAATTGTTTGTGGATTATACGCAACAGCTCTTCAATCTTTCGGGTGAGAACGGTTCAGCTTCATCATCCTTGACTCATTGTGCGGCAGATGTTAAGAGTGAAACTAAGATATTGAAACATATGAATAAGTAAGGCTGATGAGCACATGGCTGATGTCATCGAGTTTGATAAGAAATCTCAGGATCTGAAATCATCCCGGGACACCGTTCTTCGCCAAAGGAAAATAGAGGCTCTCAGAAGGGTCTTCAAGTGCACAAGGTGCATGTTGAAGTGTGCAAAGTGTGGGGCGCAACTGGACGGCGAAATCCAGGAGTCTTCCAAGTATGCCATGCCTTACGCCTTTTGCAGGAACTGCTTTGATGAATACCAGGAGTATCGGAACCGAGTTGAAAGAAACCGGACAGATCCGAGATACTACTGGCATAACGATGTTTGGATGAGAGTATGGGAAAGCTGGCTTGAGCATCAGAGATGCTTGGACCAATACAGGCAGTCCAAGGAGTTTCTGCAGCTGCTTGAGGAAGTGGAAGATTTGTTCAGGAAATAGTCTTTTGACGAGATTACATGGAGCTGATTATGATCGGTGGAATTGGTATGCCGGAATTGTTGATCATTTTGGTGATTATTCTGATAATTTTTGGTGCTGGCAAACTTCCCGAAATTGGAGCGGGGCTTGGCAAGGGTATTCGAAACTTTAAGAAAGCTACCAATGACTCCATCGACTCAACAGAAAAAGTGGAAAAGCTAGAAGAGAACAAGCCCGCCACCTAAAAGGCCCTGCCGCGCTTTTTCGCTGGTCCGGCTTCACGCATGCATGGAAGCGGGGGCGATCACGCCACAATTCTCGTCCAAAAAGAAAGAGCGTAATCCGTTAAGATTACGCTCTTTTCTCACTGTGTGGTGCCGAAGCGGGGACTCGAACCCCGACAGGCGTACGCCCACTAGACCCTGAACCTAGCGCGTCTACCAGTTCCGCCACTTCGGCAGACAAAAACCATTGCAATCGCTACCCGCTTCTTCTATTTTAAAAAGGTTCTGGTGTCAAGGTCTATTTCCCAACGATTACAGGAGTGGCAGCCCTCCCATGGAAATTATTGAGGGAATTGAGAATATTCGGAGATCACTGAAGAACCCGGTGCTTACCATCGGCAATTTTGACGGCGTCCATCGTGGCCATCAGGCCCTGTTCCTGAAAGCTCGCGAAAGGGCTGAGAGGCTCAATGGGGAGACCGTTGTCATCACCTTTCATCCTCACCCGCTGCAGGTATTGGCGCCTGGAGAGGGCCCCCCTCACATTACTTCCCATGAGCGAAAACTGGAATTGATTGCGCTTTGTGGGGTCGACGTGGCTGTTGTTGTCCCCTTCAGCAGAGAGTTTGCCCAGATGTCCGCAGATGATTTTGTCAAGAAGTTCCTGGTGGACAGAATCGGGCCAAGAGCAATCATTGTTGGAGAAAACTACCGGTTTGGAAACAACCGTGAGGGGGATACCATCCTTCTTCAAAGGATGGGGGACCAATACGGTTTTGCAGTTGAAACCGTTTCAGGAGTGCAGATGGACGGAACGGTGGTGAGCAGCACGCTGATCCGCCAATTCATCCAGGAAGGAGAGTTGAGGGAAGCGAGCCGGCTGTTGGGTCGCCCTTACGAGATCGCGGGGGTGGTGGTGCCCGGTCATCAAAGAGGCGGACGGCTGCTTGGATTTCCTACGGCCAATATCCGACTATCCGGCCAGGCCCCGCCCAAGCGGGGTGTCTATGTGGTGCGCGTGGAAGTCGGTGGCGATAACTATGGTGGTGCTGCAAATGTCGGATTCAATCCCACTTTTGGCGGGACCGAGCTTAGCATCGAGGTCTTCCTGTTCGACTTCCATGGAAATATCTATGAACAATTCATAAGAGTGCATTTCCTCGAGCGATTGCGGGATGAAAAACGATTTTCAGGTCCGAACGAACTGGCTCTCCAAATCCGCAAGGATGTGGAAAAGGCGCGGCAGATTCTCCTAGAAAACCATCTTTCTTTGCCGGGCCAGTGAAGCGGCATGGCTGCTTTTCGATTTTCTCTCCCTGGCTTTTGTGTTTTTCCCGCTATTTTCAAGTACCCGATAGCATTCTCCGGCCATCTCCGACAACGCCGCAAAGCATCCTGCCGTGTGGACGTTCTGTCACCTGCCGGTCTGCAGGTGGTGTTCATCCATTGATGTAAGCCGATGCCTGTGCGATAATTCATCTCGCTCGGGCTTTTTTGGGGGGCCCGCGTAATCCGGCCGTGGCCTTTCACATCCTCGTGCCATCCGGGAATTGCCTGGGTGGTGTACAGAAAGCTGCCGTACGAGAACAAGAAGGAGGAGAACAATGCCACCAAGAATGATTCTGATGCTTTGTGCTGTGCTTGTGCTTACGTGCGCTGGGGCGGACCATGCCCACGGTCAGGCTGCGATCAGTCCGCCCGCTGTGGGGGGGGTGCTGCCAAACCTAAGTCTTCCTGTCCCCGACCGGCCGGAAGAGCGGCAATACCTCGGGCTCGAGGGGAAGGGGACCTTCAAGATTCCGGAGGTTCGGGCCGAGGTGGTCCTTATTGAAATCTTCAGTATGTATTGCACATTTTGCCAGAAAGATGCTCCAGGGGTAAACGAGCTCCACCGCCTCATCAATGATGACAGCGATTTGAAGAACCGCATCAAACTCATAGGCATCGGAGCGGGGAATTCTCCCTTTGAAGTCGACACCTTCAGGAAGACGTATTCGGTTGGTTTTCCGCTCTTCCCCGATCAGGATTTCTCCCGACACGAAGCATTAGGAAAGACTCGGACCCCCTATTTCATTGTGATCAGAGTGAACAAGGACGGATCGCACCGGGTCATCTATTCAAAAGTAGGCAGTTTTGGGGAACCGAAGAGTTTCCTGGAATTCATCCTGAAGGAATCCGGATTGAAGAAAGGAGCCTAGTTTATGTCGGCAAGAAGAGGATGCTTTGTGATAGGGCTTCTGTTGTTCTCCGTCCTGTGGATCGCGACCTCCACAGCGGCCGCCTCAGAGCAATTTGAGGACCGGATCTTTGATGCCGGGAAACTCAAGCCGATCGACAGTCAGTCCAGGATCAAGGTCGGAGATAAGGCCCCAGACTTCAGCCTGCCTTCGCTTTCCGGTGAGACTGTGACCCTCAGCCAGTTCCTGGGCAAGAAGAACGTCGTGCTCTCTTTTGTCCCTGCAGCGTGGACCCCTGTCTGTTCGGAACAATGGCCGGGGTATAACATTGCAAAAAGTCTGTTTGACGAGAACGGTGCCACCCTGATCGGTATTACCACGGATAATGTCCCGACCCTCTATGCCTGGGTCCAGCAGATGGGAGGGGTGTGGTTTCCCGTGGCGTCGGATTTTTGGCCCCATGGCGCCGCAGCGGCTCAATACGGAATACTGCGCTCCGATGGCATCTCGGAACGAGCGCTCTTCATCGTGGATAAGGAAGGGATCATACGCTATGTGGATGTCCACAATATCAACGAGAGACCCAACCTGGAAGTGCTGATCCACGAGCTTGAGAAACTCAAGAAATAGGACCGGCAACAGGGATTGCCTGTAATGCCGGAAGTGGCAAAAAGCAAATAGGGGGAAGCCTTGCCGTTCAGAGTGAATGTTCTCGGCAGCTATGACTGGAAACGATACCGGTGATTCAGTAGAAGGGGGAGATATGAAAACACCTGCACATTGTCCAGGTTGGGAGAGCCTTAAGCAATTGCGCTCATTTGTCTTCAATTGTCCCGAATGTGGAAAGGAAAAGGAGATTTTCTCCGACGAATTCAACAGGGTGCATATTTGTTCAGGGTGCGGCAAAGAGATCGATTTTTCCAAGTGTACCCTGCAAGGTTCTGCATCCAGCAAAGACCCAAGGTAAAGAACACCGCCGCTGCGCAACCGCTTATCATCCGGATTGCGGCCACACCTCATGGAATCTCTTTTCTCGGCTTGACCCTAAAGGAGGGAGAGTCAGTTCCCGCCTTTCCCTCCTTTGTTCTTCTTTGTCAAAGATTCTCCTCAATGCTCAAAGGAGCTAAACCCATGCCCAATCGTCTCAGCAAGGAAAAGAGTCCCTACCTTCTGCAGCATGCGAACAATCCTGTGGAATGGTTTCCCTGGGGAGAAGAGGCCTTTCTAAAAGCAGAGAAGGAGGACAAACCTGTCTTCCTGTCCATCGGCTATGCCACCTGCCACTGGTGCCATGTCATGGAACGGGAATCGTTCGAAGATGAAGAGGTAGCAGGTCTCATCAACCGCTACTTCGTTTCGATCAAGGTCGATCGGGAAGAGCGTCCGGACATCGATCATATTTATATGTCGGTATGCCAGGCACTAAGGGGCACTGGGGGTTGGCCGCTGACCATCTTCATGACCCCCGACAGGAAGCCTTTCTTTGCCGGCAGCTACTTCCCCCGGTCCGCCCGGTTGGGAACGCCGGGTTTTACCGATATCCTCCTCCAGTTGGCCCACATCTGGAAGAATCAGCGTGAGAAACTGCTTCAAGCAGCCGAGGAAATCACTCAGGCAATCCAACCCGGTATTCCGGTCGGAGCAGGTGAAGACCCCCTCAGCCTGTCGCTTCTCGAAAAGTGTTATGGGCAGTTGCGAATGAGGTTCGATATGCGATGGGGGGGCTTCAGCAAGGCACCCAAGTTTCCCGTTCCGCATCATCTAACCTGGCTGTTGAGGTGGCATCGGCGGAATCCCGGTTCCGAAGCGCTTGCCATGGTGGAAAAGACCCTTGAATCCATGCGCCATGGCGGGATTTTCGACCAGGTCGGTCTGGGGTTTCACCGCTATGCTGTCGACGAAAGGTGGCTCATCCCTCATTTCGAAAAAATGCTCTACGATCAGGCTATGCTTGCCATGGCTTATACGGAAGCATTTCAGATCACAGGAAAGCGAGTATACGAGAAGGTCGCTCAAGAGATCTTCGAGTATGTGCTGCGTGACATGGTGGATGCTGGGGGAGCCTTCTATTCGGCTGAGGATGCGGACAGCGAAGGGAAAGAAGGCCTGTTCTATGTCTGGACGCCTGAAGAGATAAAGGGCGTCCTGGGAGAAGAATTGGGAAGCTTCTATTGCCGATTTTATGACATCAGTCCGGAAGGGAACTTCGAGGATCGCCGAAGCATTGCCCACATTTCCAGACCGTTGGAGAGCGGGTCTTGGGGAGAAGGAATGGACGAGGCGGCGGCGAAGCTCCTGGAACAAGCAAACCGGAAGCTTTTCTCTGTCCGGGAGCATCGAGTTCATCCGCTGAAAGACGACAAAGTCCTGACCTCCTGGAACGGCCTCATGATCGCCGCCCTGGCCAAGGGCTATCAGGCGATGCGCAACCCTCTCTACCTTCAAGCGGCCGGCAGGTCGGCCGACTTCATCCTCAGGGTTTTGCGCAGGGATTCAGGACAACTCCTTCGCCGCTATCGCGAGGGGGATGCTGATCATCCGGCCTATGCGGATGACTACGCATTCCTGGTATGGGGCCTCATCGAACTCTATGAATCAGCCTTTGCTGATCGCTATCTCGATGAGGCATTGCGTCTCCAACAACTGATGCTGGATCTTTTCTGGGATGAGCCGCACGGTGGTTTCTTTTATACCGCTCATGATGCCGAGAACCTGATCGCACGAAACAAGGAAATCTACGATGGGGCCCTGCCGTCGAGCAATTCGGTAGCCGCACTGAATCTGTTGCGGCTGGCAAGGATGGGCGGAGATACGATGTGGGAGAAGAAAGCCGAGCAGTTGTTCCAGGCATTCCTTCGCGATGTCTCGAACTCTCCGTCTGCTTACACCCAACTCCTGAATGCCGTGGATTTTGCGCTGGGCCCCTGCAAACAGATTGTGATAGCAGGAGACCTTGGTGCGGTTGAGACGCAGAAAATGATTGAGACCATTCATTCTGTATTTTTGCCCAATCGGGTACTCCTGTATCAGGGAAAAGACAGCGATGCGGTGAGACCGGCGGCCATGACTCCCTGGGCTACCCAGGGGACAGGAGATCGTCATCCGACCGTTACCCTCTGTGAAAACTACTCCTGCAAGAATCCGATAACCGACATCGAGGAATTGAAGGCGGCTCTCACTTCCCAGCACGTGCTGTGATTTCGGCGATCCATTTCAGTTCAAAATGGTGGGTGAACTGTTTCCTCGCGGGAAACAGACCAGGGTAAATTGGTTCTCATTGAACATCATGCTTGAATGGCTCTTTTCATGTTACACTCCGTTCCCATGCAGGAGCACGGGAACGAGAGTAAGGCGCAAGAGGCAGTCATTGTTGTTGAATGATGAGAGAACAAATCAGCCCTGGGAAACAGAGGGATAGCTGTTGGCCTGAGACCCCGAGGTGTTGTATTGTGCAGTTGCACGTCCGGGACCGGGTGGTCGAAGTTTTCGGAACATGGCAATTGTCAAGGGCAAATTCAGTACAGCATTGCGCAATAGAGTGCCCGTTACCGCAAGTCGTCATTCCGGCATGTTTCCGGCCGGAATCCACAGGACTTTCTGGATACCGGCCTTCGCCGGCATGACGATAGGCAATCCGGTCACTCATTCCTGTGGGGTTGATTAAGCAGCCGAGGCATCAGCAGCTGAAAATGCTGGAATCGATTGAGTCTCCCAGACCATGACAGATCATAAGAGCTCAAGCTTCTTCGTAATCGATCGAATGCTTATCAAAGAAGTCGTCGCCCGGCTGGCGATGCCGGCCTCACTCATTTTTGGCGCTTTTATCTTTGGCACGATTGGATTTCTGATCATTGGTGCCGGTCGCTGGAGCACCCTTGATTGTGCTTATATGACAAGTCTGACCTTGACGACCGTAGGGTATGGCGAAATCCTGGATGATATAGGACCGGACGGCCGGTTTTTCGCCATGATACTGATGTGGTCCGGAATCGGTGCAACGCTCTATGCCATATCAGCCATAACGGCTTTTGTGGTGGAAAAGGATTTCTGGCAGATACTGAAGGAACGGAAGATGGAAAGGCGCATTGCGGCCCTGAGAGGGCATATCATTGTCTGTGGTTTTGGAAAAACTGGTTCTAATGCCCTGACGGAGCTTTATGCGGTAAAACACCCGTGTGTCCTGATCGACAGTAACCAGGAACAGATTCATCGAGCCCGGCAGCATTTCAATGATCTTCTTTTTATCTGCGGACATGCCACTGAAGAAGAGGTCCTGAGGCGGGCAGGCGTCGAAAATGCCAAGGGGCTTATTGCTGTCCTCGAAGACGATAGTCATAACCTCTTGATCTCGCTTCAAACCCGCTATATCAACTCGAATATCAAGATTGTATCCCGCTGCAACGAAAACGAGCTGGTGCAGAAATTCTATCGTGCCGGCATCGATCATGTTGTCAACCCTGCCTACATAGGCGGCATGAGAATGGCCAGTGAACTGGTCCGCCCTCATGTGGTCTCTTTCCTTGATCGCATGCTTCGAGGCCAGGGGAAGACAATCCGTGTGGAGGAGGTGGCTGTTGGAGAGAATTCAGGATGGATCGGGCAGTCGTTCAAAGCAATCGGTTTCTACGAACTCACCGGCCTGGTGCCGATTGCGCTGAAGCGGCCGGATCAGGATGCTTTCATCTATAACCCTTCACAGGAAGAGCCGATTTATGCCGGAACAGTCGTCATTGTGATCGGCAGCCCTGATCAGCTTTCAGCCGTTCGGCGGCTGTGTTCTGCCCAGTGATCATTATTCGGCGGGCTATCATAAACCGATCGAGCATCTACCCGCATTCCTGCCATTCCCATTCAGGCCCTTGGCTGCGCCCCTGCCGCACCGCAGGCAGCGCGGCGCGTTCAAGGGTACAGGATGAGAGGACAACGGACGCTGTTTAGTCCGCCATCGTCCAGAGCGGCAACCCGGTTGCCTCGTCAAAACCCCGATCGAGAAGCGGTTCATCAAAGGCCTGCAGGATGAATTCACAGGCGAAAACGATGGTCCCCTGCACAAGGTGACCCCCGTATGCTTTTCCGGTTTCATCCGCCAGAGTTACGTGTGCATGGACCATAGGCGTCCCGTCTTTTAAAGAGATATTCCCCACCAGTACCGTGATTTCCAGTGGCTCTTCGAGAACGAGAAACCCATATTCACGCCTCTGCTGGTCGTAGAACCCGATGCGGGCCTTTTGAACCGCACCCACTGCCTCAATCTTTCCGCAGCGAACCTGTTCCCTGCTGCAGACTGCGGTGAGCGCATCAAGCAGATCGACTCCCTTGCCGAGTTTCCCCATGAACGTTCTTCCGGGTTTCGCTTGAATGATCCTGGTCATAGATTCACTCCCTGATCGCCTGCATCTCTCACCAATGGTCGGGATGGCAGTAGGGTGGGAAGGGTGATGTCATTCCCCCTATGCACGACGGATTTTCCGGTTGCCCCAACTGAAATCCCACGTATGATTCGTTGCCGGCGCACCCGGCGCACAACAAGGAGGCACTCAATATCCACAGTCCGACAAAACTCCGAAAGAGCCATTTGATCATCGATTTCTCCCTGGCGAAATTCGTTTTCATCTCAAGGCTGCACGAAAAAGCCCTCTTGGACACGGCTTGTTGAAACGAGGAGGTGTCGCTCGTTGCAAGCCCCAGCCATGTTTCCCTCCTCCGATTTTGCGAACGGTCGCTTCATAGCCCGAAGGCATCTTAAAAAGGCAGCGGGCGGCAGAACTTTGGCCAGGATTGAGCTGCTCAAATAAATGAGGTGAACAAAGGGGAAACAGGGTGCTTCCCATAGAGGACCTCGGGAGGTGCCCCGCACAAACTCGAATTCCGACCAGGAACCAAAAACCGGCAGGCGAGTGTTAACGGAAAACAGATCGGGCGGAACCCTGCCCGCCCCATCGCTACATCAGGACCTTTGTCTGGTGGGCCGTGCTGGATTCGAACCGGCGACTCTCTGCTTAAAAGGCAGATACTCTACCTCCTGAGTTAACGGCCCACCGTGCCTGGGCAGGGTCACTTTCCTAACATGCACCCCCTTGAAGTGTCAAGAAGGAAAATCCGTGTGGAGAATGGAGTAAACCCGTGAAGGAACTGACTATAGGCCGCTGCAGGGGCTTCAGGATATTCGAACAAGTCTCTTGACTTGGCTTGGGAGATACAATAGCGTCAAAGCCCTTGGCCCCATTGGTAATGGGTGGATATCAACCGGGTTGGGACAAAGAATCGCGCGCTTAAAAGGGTAACAGGGAGGTGAAAAGAATCATGATGATCACAAATGCCCTGGCTTTGAGTCTACTCATTGGACTGGTTGGGGTGTTGCCGGTGTCATCTGCCGGACCACAGTTCGTTGGGCCTGATTCCACTAAACTTCCCGATCCGAGAACGGACGGCACGGTATCCGTCGAAAAGGCGCTCCTGGAGAGGAGATCGATCCGGGATTATGCGGATGAGCCCGTGACGCTTTCTGATGTTTCACAACTCCTCTGGTCTGCACAGGGACTCACCGCCGCGTCACGCTACCGGACGGCGCCATCGGCAGGGGCCTTATATCCACTCGAGGTTTATCTGGTCGCCGGAAAAGTGAGTTCACTAACCGCTGGAATTTACCACTACAAACCGCAGGGACACGAGTTGATCAAGGTCGCGGATGGGGACAGGCGGGCAGAACTGAGCAATGCAGCGCTTGGCCAAAGTGCTCTCAGACAGGCACCTGCATCCCTTGTATTGACCGCAGTCCATGAAAGAACCACACAGAAGTATCGGGACCGTGGAATCCGCTACGTGCATATAGAAGCGGGTCACGCCGCTCAGAATGTCTGCCTGCAGGCCGTTTCCCTGGATCTTGGGACTGTCGTGATCGGGGCTTTCTACGATGACGACGTGAAAAGGGTGATGGCGTTGCCGGGATCGGAAGCACCCCTTTATCTGATACCTTTTGGGAAGAGGATTCGCTGATTATGAAAAAAGCTCAGCTTGGTCCGAGAACACTGCTCTATCCCATGCCGGCCTTCCTGATCGGAGCCGACGTCGGCGGGAAGCCGAATTTCATGACTGCGGCATGGGCCGGCATCGCGTGCAGCAATCCACCGATGCTCACCGTGGCGCTTCAGCATCATCGTTTCACCTTAAGAGGGATCAAAGACAACGGCACCTTCTCTGTAAATGTACCCTCGGCCGACATCGTGAAGGAAACAGATTATTGCGGTATTGAAACCGGCTCCAGAGAGGACAAGGTGGCCGCCTGCGGTTTCAATGTCTTCTACGGGCGGGTGAAAACGGCCCCCATGATTGAACAGTGCCCTGTCAATCTCGAATGCAGACTCATGCACTCCCTGCATTTGGGCAGTCACACCCTGCTGGTCGGGCAGATCGAGGAAGTCCATGTTTCCGAGGAGTGCCTCACCAACGGAGAACCGGATGTTCTGAAGATCAACCCCCTCATCTACTGCACCGGAGCAGACAAACAGTACTTCGCCTTTGGTCAAAGCCTGGCCAGTGCTTTCAGTATTGGTCGGGAGATCAAGAAGGTGAATCCGTGAGATTCTCCGTACCCTGGGAGAGCAGCTTTTCTCCCGAAGCAAGGCTTTCCAGTGTGTTGCGGTTGAGCAGCCTGATTCTTCGGCCTTCTACCCATATGAGTCCCTGCTGACTCATGCGCGACAGAATGCGGGAAAGTGTCTCCGGGATAGTTCCCAGGAAACTGGCGAGCTGGGCTTTGGTGATGTCAAGTTCAAAGGCATCCGAGTCCTTTCGCCGGTTGCTCAGATACAAGAGATAGGCGGCCAGTCTCCCCGGTACCTCTTTCAGCGAAAGGTCCTCGATAAGGTGTGTGAAACGGCGCAAACGTTGGGACAAAATGCCGAGCATGTTCAATGCCAGGGAAGGTTCTTTTCTCAACAGCTGAAGGAATGCCTCTCTGGGAAAGAACAAAACCCGGGTTGCTTCCAGCGTTTCTGCATGGGCTGGATAGCTGCCTCCGGCAAACATGGGAACTTCACCAAAGAGCTCCCCTTTGGCAAAGATGTGGAGAATCTGCTCTTTGCCTTCCGGAGAGATCTTATAGATCTTGATCCTTCCTGAAACAACGACGTAGAACCCGGCGGCTCTGCTGCCTTCCAGAAAAAGGGTTTGCCCCTTCCCGTACTTCTTATCGACCACAATGCCGGTGATCCGATCGAGCTGCTCTGCAGGCAATCCCGCAAAGAGTGGGACCTCGGCGATCCAGGTGGTCAACTCCATGACTTCTCCTCTTTGAACGATCCTAAAATCCCCGTGGTTCCGGATTCAAATCAAGACAGCGAAATAGAACAGGGATTATGGGGCATAGCAGTTGAGTTGACAAGACTCCGTTGCAGACGATCATTCGAAGCATTAGCTTGGGTGAATACGCCCCAGGTTTGAAGTTCTGCGGGTAACAAGGCTGCGCAAAGGATTCGCAGAACGGTTGCTGCCTGAATTTTTGCCAAAAAATCAAGACGGTCCCGATTCTTGATTCAGGTCAAGGACACCTTCGAGGTTTGAGGATACAAGGTACCCGAAAGAAAGACATGGCACGGGCGGGTGAGTGACCGGCAGAACAATCAGAGAAAGGGGAGAGATCATGTTTTGTTATCAATGTGAACAGACGGCAAAGGGCGAAGGCTGCATCAAAATCGGTGTCTGCGGCAAACCTCACGAGGTGGCGGCGCTCCAGGATCTACTGGTTTATGCCCTGCAGGGTCTTGCGCTGTGCTCAGTCGAGGGCAGAAAAGCAGGGGTGACTGATCCCGAAGTCAACGTTTTCACCGCTGAAGCCCTCTTTTCCACCCTGACGAATGTGAACTTCGATCCCGAACGTTTCATCCTGCTTGTCAACAGGGCGGTGCCCTGAGGGAAACGATCAAGGAAAAAGTGAGGGCAGCCGGAGGCAAAGTGGATTTTGACGAAGAAGCAGCGGCTTTCAAGCCTGAAACCTCACTGTCAGGTCTGGTCGCCCAAGGCGAGAAGGTCGGCCTGAAGTCCGACCCCACAATCGATCCGGATATTCTGTCTTTGCAACACACTCTGCTATTCGGGATGAAAGGCATTGCCGCCTATGCGGACCATGCTCAGGTCCTGGGCCGGGAAGATGACGCTGTCTATGCATTTCTACACGAGGGACTGGCTGCAATGCTGCGCAAAGACCACACTTTGAATGACTGGCTGGGCCTGGTCCTGAAGTGCGGCGAAGTGAATCTGCGCACAATGGAGTTGCTCGATCTGGCCAACACCTCCGCCTATGGGCATCCCGTGCCGACGAAGGTGCCTCTGGGGGCAAAGAAGGGGAAGGCCATTCTCGTTTCGGGTCACGATCTGAAGGACCTCGAAGCGCTCCTGAAACAAACAGAAGGAAAAGGGATTACGGTCTATACACACGGGGAGATGTTGCCCACTCACGGCTATCCCGGTCTGAAGAAGTATGCTCACTTTTACGGCCATTACGGGACCGCCTGGCAGAATCAGCAGAAGGAGTTCTCCGCTTTTCCCGGAGTCATTCTCATGACCACAAACTGCATCCAAAGGCCGCAAGCGGCCTATGCCGGCAATATCTTTACCACGGGGCTGGTAGGGTGGCCCAACGTGCCTCATATTGCCAGCCGGGATTTCACACCGCTGATCGAGAAGGCCCTTGCTCTCCCGGGATTTCCTGAAGACACCGGTGGGAAAGAAGTCATGGTCGGCTTTGGGAGGAACACTGTTCTGGGCGTGGCCGACCAGGTTATTGAGGCGGTTAAGAACAAGGACATCAGGCATTTCTTTCTGGTGGCCGGCTGTGATGGGGCAAAACCCGGTCGGAACTACTACACCGAATTTGTGGAAAAGGTCCCCAAAGACTGCGTGGTTTTGACCCTCGCATGCGGCAAGTTCCGCTTCTTTGACAAGGACCTGGGAACCATCGGCGGCCTTCCGAGGCTCATGGACATGGGCCAGTGCAACGACGCCTACTCGGCCATCCAGGTTGCTGTTGCCCTCGCCAAAGCCTTCAATGTGGGCGTAAACGATCTTCCGCTTTCATTGATTCTTTCCTGGTATGAGCAAAAAGCAGTGGCCATTCTGCTCACCTTGTTGGCGCTCGGCATCAAGAATATTCGGCTCGGCCCGTCACTGCCGGCATTCACTTCACCCGGCGTGCTCGATGTCCTGGTGAAGAACTTCAACATCAAACCGATCAGCACGCCGGATGCGGACCTGAAGGACATTCTGGGCTAGAGGCCCGTTGCGAAAGGGGTGTATCCTGAGTGCTGCACCACAGAATATCTGATTGGGTGTATGTGGAGGGAAAGCATGAGGTGTCCTGGACAAGACAGCCGCTATTGGGAAGCGGACGCCATTTTTGAGGCTGAGTGCCCGCAGTGCGGGCATCTGGTGGAATTCTTCAAAGATGAACCCAGCAGGAAATGCAAGAATTGTGGGAACAAGTTCGTCAACCCGAAGATGGACTTTGGATGCGCGGCTTACTGCAAGTATGCCCAGCAGTGCCTGGGAGACCTCCCGCCCGAACTGGTGGCGCAGCGGGACAATCTGATGAAGGATCGGGTTGCGGTCGAGATGAAGCGCTACTTCGACCGCGATTTCAAACGCATTGCGCACGCCGCCAGAGTGGCCCGCTACAGCGAACAGATTGTCAAGGCTGAAGGCGGGGACCCCGCAGTGGTCCTCTCCGCCGCCTATCTGCATGATATCGGCATTAAGGAAGCAGAACGAAAATATGATAGTAGTGCGGCCCGTTATCAGGAAGATGAAGGCCCGCCCATTGCCCGGGAGATTCTGACCAGGCTTGGCGCCAGGCAGGAGCTGATCGAGGAGGTTTGCGACATTGTCGGCCACCATCACCATCCAAGAGACCCTGAAACCCTCAATTTCAAATGCCTCTACGATGCGGATTTCACTGTCAATCTCCAGGACGATCTGAAGGAGCATCCCATTGATCCGGAGAAACTGGCGAAACGGATTGAGCGTAGCCTTTTAACCGAGGCGGGTAAAAAACTGGCCAGGGCCGTTCTTGGAGTCTGACGCGGGGCGGCAGTATTTTGGAGCGGAATATGAAAACGATCCGAAAAATAATCGAGATTGATGAAGAACGATGCGATGGTTGCGGGAAGTGTGTCCTGGCCTGTGCCGAGGGGGCTGTTGCAATTGTGGACGGCAAGGCCCGTCTGGTGAAGGATTCCTATTGTGATGGTCTTGGGGCCTGTATCGGAGAATGTCCGCAAGGTGCTCTGCGGATCGTCGAGCGTGAAGCCGCCGAATTCGACCCTGAAGCGGTCGAACAGCATCTGGGGCAAACGCAAAAACAGGGGGAAACACTCGATGCCGGTCCTCACCTGCGATGTCCTTCAAGCCGTATCCAGCAGTTTGAACCCTCCGGTGAAACCGGCTCCCCCGCCATTGCGCACGAATCCGCGGTCTCCGTTCTCTCCAACTGGCCGGTGAAAATCCGGCTGGTACCGGTGAGCGCGCACTTCCTGAAAGGAGCCAATCTCCTTGTCGCGGCAGACTGTACGGCGGCTGCCTTCGGCAATTTTCATTGCGGCTTTCTGCAGGGGAAAACCCTGCTTATCGGCTGCCCAAAGTGTGATGATGTCTCACAGCTTGCCAGGAAGTTTGTGGAGATTTTCAGGGTCGCCTTTATCAGGAGTGTCACCGTCTTGATTATGGAAGTTCACTGTTGTTCCGTTTTGGCGGAGATCGTAAGAAAAGCTATGGCTCAGGCGGGTAAAGATGTCCCGATAGAGGTGGTTATCATCGGGGTCCGAGGGAGTATCCTCGATCGGAAGAAGCCAGCGGCCTAGATCAACCGGCGCACCCTCCAGGTGAAGACTGGACCCCATCACCTGGAGGTTGCCATCCGCCATGGCCGCCCTGACTGTAAAGTTCATCTTTGTGACAAGGCTTGGAGGGCTTTCGCCAGGCGATCAAATCCTTCCTCGAGCTCTTCCATGCTCACGGCATAAGAAATCCGCACACAGCGATCATCCCTGAAAGCGGCACCGGGTACGACTGCAAGGTGAGCTTTTTCCATCAGGTACTCAGCGAGGTCCCAGGAAGAATTGATGGGGGTCGAAGGACCCTTCTTGCCGTAATAGGCGCTGCAATTCGGGAAAACATAGAAAGCTCCGGCCGGTGTCGGGCAGGTGACTCCCGGCAACTCCGCCAGTCGATTGACCACGTAGCGGCAACGCTGCTCAAAAACCTGGACCATATCTCTGGCCACCTGTTGGTCACCACGCAATGCCGCAATGCTTGCGAATTGCGCAAACGTCGTCGGGTTGCTCGTGCATTGGCTCTGAATATCGGCAGCGGCTTTCACTACCTTGGAATTCCCAATCAGGTAGCCAATCCGCCAGCCGGTCATGCAGTACGTCTTGCTCACCCCGTTGATGATGAAGGTGCGCTCCCGCAGTTCCGGATTCAGCATCGGGAGGCTGATCCATTCATGGCCGGTGAAGAGAATCCGGTAGTAGATGTCGTCTGAAACGATGTTCACGTGCTTATGGCGAAGAAGCACCTTTTCAAGTGATTCGAGCTCGGCTCGACAGTAATGCACCCCGGAGGGGTTGGATGGACTGTTTAAGATGAGCAGGCGTGTATTTTGAGTGATAGCCTGATCGAGTTGTTCCGCTTGCAGTTTGAAGCCGTTTGCCTCAGAGCATGGAACAAAAACCGGCTTGCCGCCGGACAGTGCCACCATGTCCGGATAGGAAACCCAGCTCGGGACCGGGATGACGACCTCGTCTCCCGGGTCCAGAGTGGCTTGAAAAAGGTTGTAGAGGGCATGCTTGCCGCCGCATGAAACCAGGACATTCTCACGGTGATACGAAAGCCCATAGTCATCGTGAATCACCTGGATCACCGCATCCTTGAGCTCATCGATCCCGCTGACTGCGGTGTAGCGGGTCTGACCCTCCTGCATGGCCTGGATGGCGGCCTCTCGAATATGCTGTGGGGTGTCGAAATCAGGCTCACCCACGCAAAAGTTGATAACACGCACTCCCTGTTTTTTCAGAGCCTTCGCTTTGGCGTTGATGCTCAGGGTTGCTGATGGACTGATCTGCGACAGCCGTTGAGCCACTTTCATCGATAAATCATCTCCTCTAATCAGGGTCCGGCAGATTCATCATACCGAACCGAAACCAGGCACAGTCCACGGGCGGGTGCGGTCATCCCCGCCTGACGCCGGTCCCTGCCGGCGAGAATGTTCCTAAAGTCCGCCGGCATCAGTCTGCCTTTGCCCACGTCGACCAGCGTACCGACAAGGTTTCGAACCATATGCCTCAAAAACCCGTTCGCTTCAAAGCGAAAAACCAGATGGTGTTCATCCGGGGCTTCGAGAGCGGCCCGGTGGATGCAGCGTTCGGTGGAGGTTACCGGTGAGCCCGCGGCCATAAAAGCGGAAAAATCATTGAGGCCCAGGATACTCACCAGGCATTCGGCCATTGGTGCCCACTCCAGCGGTTTGCGAATGTGCCACACAAAGTGCCTTTCGAGGGCAGAGGGGGTCGGCCGATTCAAAATACAGTACTCATACGTCTTGGTGGCTGCAGAAAAGCGGGCATGAAAGGCATGGGCTACTTCCTCCACCTGCAGTATGACGATATCGGATGGGAGGAGACTGTTGAGTCCCCGTTGTATCTCCTCAGGCTTAAGAGAGGTGTGACCGTAGAAGCTGACCACCTGGCCCCTAGCATGCACTCCGGCATCGGTCCTGCCTGAAGCCCGTGTTCTGATGGGGCCCCCAAGAATGATCTCCAACCGGGACTCCAGTACCTCCTGGATCGTCAGGACGCCCTGCTGGCGCTGCCAGCCATGGTAAGAGGAACCGTCGTACTCCAGGGTCAGTTTGAAATTGCGCTTCATCTCTGTTCCGGGTTTCACTGCCAATTACGGTTGCCACGGTGCATAGTCCAGCCCGAGCTCTTCCGGCATCCCACTCATCAGGTTCATATTGCACACTGCCTGGCCGGATGCTCCACGAGTCAGGTTGTCGATCACCGATACGACGATCAACCGCCTGTTTCGCTCATCCACCCGCCAGCCGATATCGCAGTAGTTGCTGCCGCGCACCTGGAGGGTGGTGGGAAGCTCTCCTCGACCACAGAGCCGAACGAAGGGTGCATCCCGATAAAAGGATGCGAAGGCCTCATCAATCCGGTCCAATGTGACTTCATCCCTCAGCGTGGCATACACGGTGCTCAGGATTCCTCGACTCATGGGAACCAGGTGGGGGGTAAAGGTCAGGCATACCGGTTCTCCGGCCAGGCCGCTCAACTCCTGTTCGATTTCAGGTGTGTGACGGTGCTCTGCGACCTTATAGGCCTTGAAGCTATCGCTCACCTCGCAAAAATGCACTGCCAAAGAGACCCCGCGTCCCGCACCCGTTACTCCCGACTTGGAATCGGCGATCAAGGTCTTAGGGTCGATCAAAGCCTTTTGAAGGAGTGGTGCCGAAGGGAGAATGATGCTCGTTGGATAACAGCCGGGGTTGGCCACCAGTCGAGCTGGCCGGATCCGTTGACGATGGAGCTCGGGCAGTCCATAGACGGCCTGTGCGAGAAGCTCTGGTGTTTTATGCGGTTGATACCAGGCTTCGTAGACAAGGGGATCTTTAAGGCGATAGTCGGCGCTGAGATCAATCACCTTAACGCCCCGTTCCAGGAGATTGGGGACAAAGTCCATTGCGGCCTGGTGGGGCAGGGCGGTGAAGACCAGGTCGGCGTTAGCCGTCAGGACCTCCGGAGTGGTGTTTTCAAACACCAGCTCACAATGCCCCTTCATGGCCGGATAAAAGGCGTCCAGCCGCTGGCCGGCCTGCACCCGTGAGGTAATGGTTGTGAGTTCAACCTGAGGATGGTGACTCAGGATACGGATCAGCTCAAAACCCGTGTATCCGGAAGCGCCCGCTATGGCTACCCGCAGCATAAATGACCTCGATCAGGCAAAAATAGGGGGTACCCTGCCCTTGGCCTGATACCCCTCGTCATTTCCCAGGACAGGCCGCAATCGCCCTGTCCATTTCCTTCTCCAGATTGGTGTGCCCGATAACCTTACCGTTTTGAATACTGGAAGCGGGCCCTGGCACCAGGTTGCCCGTATTTCTTCCGCTCTTTCACTCGGGGGTCGCGCGTCAGGAATCCCGCCCGCTTCAAGACTTCACGAAATTCAGGATTGTATTCCAGAAGGGCCTTGGAGATACCGTGACGAATGGCACCGGCTTGACCGGAATCGCCGCCGCCGTGCACATTGACCGCCACGTCCATCTTTCCATAGGTGCCGGTCAGTATCAGAGGCTGGAATATCACCATCTTGGCCGTCTCACGATCCACATATCGATCCAGAGTCCGCTTATTGATGGTTATGCGGCCGGCGCCGGGTTGAAGCCAGACCCTGGCTACTGCCGTCTTCCGCTTTCCTGTCGCATAAAAACGTTGTTCCGCTATCACTCGAATCCCCCATTCTATGATGATTCTTACAGCGACATCTTTTGAGGTTGCTGGGCCTCATGAGGATGCTCCGGACCACTGTATATCTTTAATTTCTTAATCAGCTTGCGTCCCAGCCGGTTCTTCGGCAGCATTCCCCACACCGCCATGCGGATCAGCCGGTCGGGTTTCTCCTGGTTAAGCTTGCGCGCTGTAGTGGATCTGATCCCGCTCATGTAGCCGGTGTGCCGATAGTACATCTTCTGGTCCCATTTTCGTCCGGTAAGATGAACCTTCTCAGCATTGACGACCACGATGAAATCCCCCGTATCCACATGAGGGGTAAAGGTCGGCAGGTGTTTCCCTCTGAGTCTCATGGCAATATGAGATGCAAGTCTGCCGAGCACCTGATTCTCGGCATCTACCAGAATCCATTTGCGTTGTTCTGGCTCAAATTTGGCGCTATTCGTTTTCATTGAATATTCTCCACATTCGAGAAAAATATAAAACCCGGAGCAGCGTTTTATAGAAGATCTGGGCCCTCTTGTCAATAACGAGGTGCTACCCGGTGAAAAAAATCCTCGAGTCTTCAGGTTGTTCGGGTGCCCATCGAAGCCGGTAGAAGAGAAAGGGCCGAGTTTACAAGTGCCGGCACGCTACCTCGTTCCCGTTAGAGGATCCAGAGACCCTGTTACCGGACTGCTGCCCAAAGAACCTAATCCCAGGAGATTGATAGAAACCATGAAGCGTTGGTCTTGCGGTTCTCTTTCATAAGTGAACGCCAGGGCCCAGCATCCGCGAAGAAACCTGAATCCATACCCCTGCTTGTAGAGCTCTTGTCGGTAGAATGAATAGTCATGATACGTATTGAAAGAAAGGTTGGGCAGGATTTTGATGCCCGACTCTACAATGACTTCGTCGACGGGAAAACCGTAGCGGTATTGGTATCCCAGTCGAAACATCTGGCCGCGACCACTGTCCAGGGTCATGTAGAGATCATGTTGCAGGGAGCGGCTTTCGTCCGGAAGCAGCGTAGAATAATAGGAAAGAGTGAGATAGCGTTGCGGCATGATGTCCAGGCGCATGAGAAGATCAGCGAAACCGGTCTTGGGCAAGGGATTATATTCCCAGTCCTGAGGTGGTTTTTCGATATTGAACTGCTGCAGGAGCTCGAACCTTGCCAGTTCCAGGTAGTCTGTGACCGGATTGTTTTCGGCATCCTTCTGAACGCGCTTCGCAGTCAGGAAGGTTGAAAAGCCGGCAAGCACATCGTGGCGCGCCTGGTTGTTCTCCAGTGTGCCGAAGGTGGGGATGGAATTGATGCGATTGACCTGCGGGACATACTCATAAATGATTTCCGGCCGTATCGCATGCTGGATCGCCTGAATACTTCCTGCATTCAGAGAATAGACGCGGTTGAGGCGATTGCTGAGCTCGACACGGACATCAGCCAGGAGTCTCCCCTGCCAGGGGCTGGCTGAATTGTCTTTCCAGTCTACCCAGTAGTTGGTTGAGCGGATTCCCGCCGTGGGTTCCAGGTCCAGATACGGCCCCCAATGGAGGGGATAGGAAAGGCGCGGGAAGAGGTCCAGTCTGCCTCCCCGTGTTCCCTCGCTGCGCCAGTAGTCTGTCACGGAGCTCTGCAGGCTGTAGTACAAGGGAAGACCATTCAGCCGTGTGGGAACAGCACTGAATGAAAATGAGGGAAGCCGTTGCAGAGTCAGATTCTGCAGGGATCGGTCGGTTTGATCCCAGTATCGACTATCCAGACTCATCAAGCTGGATTCAAAGGCCCGCTCCAGGTAGAGGGTTGATTCTCGGTAGGAAACCGTGTTGTCGTTCAAGATCCCACGCCCAAAGCGATCCCGGAAGATGCGGTTGGAATAGTCGTATGCCGTGGAGCCTCCGAGAAATTCCTTCAGGTAGTTGGGATCGCTGATCATATCCAGGTCCAGATGCCCAGTGATCTGATAGGGAAGCTTCAGATTGTCACGAGCGCGCACCCAGAAACGGTTCCTCGTCTGGAGCGGATACCCCTGTTCCCGCTCGAAATCAGCATTCGCTTGATCATACAAGTAGTTGAACTGCCAGATGCCTTCGCCCAGCTTATCACTGTTCAGCCTGTATTCCAGACCGCTCATCCAGCCTCTTTTCTCCATCATCCGCCCGTAGAGCGTGGCGTCCATGTCCTGGCGAATGGCCCAAAAGAAGGGCAATTCGCCCTGGGCGCCGTTGAGCGTCGAGGTGCCCGCCCAGGGAAGGAGGAACCCTGACTGCCGCTCCTGCTTGACGGGAAGAGCGACCACGGGAGTGTAGAGCAGAGGCACTTTACGTGCCCAAAATGAGGCGTTCCTGGCCCAGGCATATCCGCCTACCTCTATGTTCATCTTGTCGTACTTGATTTTCCAGTCTGCGTTAGAGGGGTCGCATGTGGTGAGAAAGCCCGTGTCCAGGTCATAGGTGTTTTGACCGGTCTTGGCGATGGATTTGCCCTCCACGTAGAAGCGGGTGTCGGCAAAGTAGGCCCTTCCGCCATCTACCCAGCCGGTTTCCGAATCCAGATTCCAGATGACATGGTCTCCCTGAAGCCAGTTCGGTCCGAATCGCAGCAGGACATGCCCCTTGAGCTCAACCTCCTGTTTTTGGGTGTCCAGAAGGATCCAATCCGCCTGAATGGAACGATCGCCCGAGCTCACCCGGACATTCCCGTCCGCCTCGCAGAGCTTCTTCTGGTAGTCATAAATGATTCTATCGGCATCTACTGTCCAGGCGTCCCGGGACGAACTGACAAAGGCTTTCGGACTCATGCCGGTCTTGAGTAGACCCTCTGAGGAGGCAATCCCTGGATGGATCAGGAAGATAACTAAAAAGCAGAGCCGGAAAAAAGCGGTGAAAAGGCAGCCGCGATGCAGGCCGACAAGTGCCTTTGGTCCGTTACCGAAAAGTGAGCTCACCGTGTCGACTCCACTTCCGCCAATCTCCTCACAGGCCGTACCGGCTAGTAGGCCGGTTCGCCGAAAAGTTCCTTCACCTCGCCCGCAAAGTAAAGCGATCCAGCGATGCAGATTACATCTTCGGGAGCAGCGAGAGATTTCGCCTGTTGAATTGCAGATTCCGGATCAGGAACCACGTAGAGCTTCTGAATGTAGGGCCTTGCCAGGCGTCTCAAGGCTTCCGGATTGGCTGCTCGTGCATACCTCGGTTGTGTCAGGATGGCTGTTTCGGCCAGCGGCAACAATCGCTTGAGAATACCTCGGACGTCTTTGTCGGCCATGATTCCCAGCACCAAATGGAGACGGCGCTTGGGAAAGATCTGTTTGAGCGCGTCCCTCAGGCACTCAGCTCCGTGCGGATTATGAGCTCCGTCCAGAAGGATGAGCGGGTCCTCCTGCAGGACCTCCATCCGAGCAGGCCAGCGGACACGGAGGAAGCCTTCCTGGACGTTTTCCGGGTTCAGTTTCAGGGCCCCATGGTTCTCCAGAACTTCGATCGTTGCAAGGGCCAGAGCGGCGTTGGATAACTGATGAGCGCCCGCCAGGTTGAGTGCCAGAGACGGAAAGCGTCGTTTCAATCCTTCGTACCGCAATGAACCATCGGTATTGCGCTTTGTCCGGAAATCCTTTCCCTGGCGATAAAGGGGTGCCTCCAGTCTCAGGGATGTGGCTTTGAGAATGGCCTGAACCAGCGGTTGGCGGGCCCCGGTAACAACCGGAACGCGATGCTTGATGATTCCCGCCTTCTCGCGGGCGATTGCGCCCAGAGTATTCCCCAGGTACTCTTCGTGATCGAACGAAATATTGGTGATCACACAGACTTCAGGCTGTACAACATTGGTCGCGTCCAGCCGTCCCCCCATCCCGACCTCCAAAATCGCCCAATCCACCTCTTCCTCAGCGAAGTATTGAAAGGCCATGCTGGTAACGACCTCGAAGAAGGTGGGGGGCTCTGCATCGTCGATTAGCCGGCGAACACGGCCAAAAATTTCAAAAATCCGTTCAGGAGAGACCTCCTCATCGTCTATACGGAAGCGTTCGGTAAATCGAACCAGGTGCGGCGACGTGTAGAGACCGACTCGCAGACCGTGCTGCTTCAAAATACCGGACAGCATGGCCGCCGTGGATCCCTTACCGTTGGTCCCCGCTATGTGGATGCAGCGCAGCCGCCGATGAGGATTTCCCAGTCGGGTGAGGAGATTTGCCGTGGAATTCAGGCCAAATTTGATGCCGTATTTCTGCAGGCCAAAGAGATAATCAACGGATTCTTGATATTTGGGGAATAGAGCGTTTTCCATTCTCATTTTCCTGAAACGGCTTGACAACGAACCCCGGGAAAGCCTCGCTTCCCCTCTTACCACACTTTGGGAATACAAAAAATGGAGAAGTCACCCGACCGCTGTCGGTCAATTATCCGGTGGACTTTATTCGAAGATCTTCAATGCCTTGGGAAGGCTGCATGGAATGGAAAGAGCTTTGTTCTTTCAGACGGAGCTCAACCGGGACTCCAAGCTCCTGAGTCAATTCCTTGCCGAGGCGCAGGCAAAGCCGTTCCATCTCTTTCACCTCGTCGGAAAAGATCGCATCCTCCGCTTTCAGCCATACTTCCAGGATGTCTCGAAGTTCCCTGCTGCGGATCATGAACCGATAGGAGCCTGGGAGAAAACCAAGGTTCTTTTCAAGGAGATAGACAATCTGTTGATGGTGGACCTTGACACCCCTGATCACCATCATTTCATCGGTGCGTGCAGGAAGCCACTCAATCCTGGAGAGGCTGCGGCCGCATGGACAGGGCCCGGACAGGAGTCGGACACGGTCCCCGGTGCGAAAGCGAAGCAGGGGAAACGCCCGGGTGGTGAGTGTGGTCAACACCAATTCTCCCTCTACGCCCGGAGGAACCGCTTTCCCCGATACCGGATCAACAACCTCCGGAAGGAAGTGATCCTCGCTCACATGGAGCCCCTGGCGTGCCTCGCACTCGAAAGCCAGGGCCGGACCCGGTACTTCGCTCAGCCCGTAATGGACCCATGTCTTCACATGGAGCTCGTCTTTCAGGCGTTCCTGAATCGTCGCATCAGGTGGATCTCCCACCAGTATAACGGTCTTTAGAGCCAGTTCATTGGGATTGAGATTGGCTTGAAACACGAGATGCATCATCTGTGTTGCAGCCGAATGGCTGGTGATGAGCACAGAGGTCTTGTAGTCCCGCAAGAGCATGAGCTGCTTTTCCGGGGTCAGAATGGTGAGGGGAATGACGCTGCTCTCCACGGCTTCCGCCCCATCCTTATAGGCTTGCCCCCAATTGATGAGGCCGGGGTCTACATCAATTTGCAGAATATCGTTTTTTGATACCCCTGCCGCAAACAGAGAGCGTGCCACCAGCTCCCGCCAGACAATCAGGTCCTGTTTGGTATAGCCGCTGACAGTGGGCTTCAGGGCCGTCCCACGGGCCGTATGGATGCGCACGACGTCCCGCAGGGGGACAGCGAAGAGGCCATATGGGTAATTGTCACTGAAATGCTCGCGCGTGGTAAAAGGCAGGTGTTGCAGGTCTTGCAGCGATTCAATGCGTGTGGGCTCTGTGCCGTTCTTCTGTAGAAGATTCCTGTAGAAGGGGACATTCTTATAAGCGCGATTCAGCGTGCTCTGGAGTCTTTCCATCTGCAGCTGGGCGCGCTCTTCAAGATCCAGGCATTCGTCCCCGGCATTCCAAATGGGCATCGCTCAAATCCTCCCTTCATAGAACTCACGATAGTCCTTGCCCAGATAAGCTCGCTTCACCTCCTGATCGGCGAGCAAATCCTCGGCCACCCCATCGAGCACAATCCGGCCGTTCTCGAGAACATAGCCGCGGTCAGCAATTTGCAGGGCGGCGCGTGCATTCTGTTCGATGAGCAGAATGGTCATGCCTTGTTCTTTCAGCTGTACCAGGGTGTCCAGGATGAGTTTCACGAGGAACGGGGCCAATCCCATCGAAGGTTCGTCAAGAAGCAGGAGGCGGGGACGTGCCATGAGTGCCCGCCCGATGGCCACCATCTGCTGTTCTCCGCCTGAGAGGGTGCCAGCGGGTTGGTCAGCCCGTTCCCGAAGCACGGGGAATAGCGCCATAACACTCTCCAAATCCTCGGCTATATGCTGGTGATGCTCCCGACTGCGGTATCGCAGATAGGCGCCCAACCTCAGATTGTCCAGCACGCTCATGGGAGCGAACAGCAGTCGCCCCTCGGGCACCAGGGAGATTCCTTTCTGAACAATGGCAGGAGGTTTCATGCCCCGAAGCGATCTCTTTTCGAAGTCGATTTCCCCTTCCCAGTGGGGGATGAGACCGCAGATCGCCTGGAGCAGTGTGCTTTTGCCGGCCCCGTTGGCGCCGATAAGGGCGGTGAGCTCACCCTGACGAACCGAGAGACTGACACCACTGATCGCTCGGATCTTCCCGTAGTAGCATTTGAGATTGCGAAGGCGCAGCATCTCAACCCAATCCTTTTTCCTAGTGCCCGGTTCCCAGATAGGCACTGATGACCGCCTCGTTGCTCTGGATCTCCCGGGGAGTGCCTTCTGCAAGCTTCATCCCCTGGTGCAGCACCAGGATTTTGTCGGAAACCCCCATGGTCAGGTCCATGTCATGTTCGACCAGCAGGAGAGTGATCCCCCGGGATCGGATTTGCTGCAACAACTCTCCCAGCTGCTGAGTTTCCACGGCATTGAGGCCCGAGGCGGGTTCATCTAAAAGCAGCAGTCGAGGCTGGGTGGCCAAAGCGCGGGCAATCTCGAGAAACCGCTGCCACCCAAAAGGCAAATCCGTGCTTCTCTGATCGGCTACGCTTTCCAGACCGACGAACTGCAACAGTTCCCGAGCGTAATCGCGTGCTTCGCGATCTTCTTTCCGCACCCACGGCCAGCGAGCCATTGCCCCCAAAAAACCGCAACGCATGCGTACGTGCCGGCCGACCAGTACGTTTTCCAGGACCGTCATGCTGCCGAAAAGCTCCACGTTCTGAAAGGTCCGGGCAATCCCCAGCACCACCGCTTCATGGACTTCTCTGCCCTGAATCTCGGTATCCTCATAGAAAATTCTACCCTCTTCGGGTTTGTAGGCCCCGGTAATGATATTGAAAAGTGTCGTTTTCCCCGCACCGTTTGGGCCGATCACTGCATGAATCGCTCCGGGTGAGACATCGAAGGTGATGTTGTAGAGTGCCTGAATCCCTCCAAAAGACTTGGCAATGGACTCAACCCTGAGAATCGGTTGGCAGGCGGCAGGTGAGGCTTCGCGAAGATTCATCCGATCGACTCTTGGTTCTCAACCCCTGGTTTTTGACTGGCGGCGGTCGGTCTTGCGGGCGCCGCCAGGCGCCGGGAGGCGGTTGCCGTTCGCTCATAGAAGTCCAGCAAGCCACAAGTCAACCCCTGGGGTAGAAAGATCATGATGGCCATGAGAATGGACCCGTATACAACCATTTCATAGTCCGTGAAGACATGAAGCCATTCCGGCAGGAGTGTCAGCAGAGACGCTCCCAGCAGGGATCCCCAGATGCTTGCCATGCCACCGATGACAACCATCGTAACAAGCCGGATGGATACCACAAAATCAAATGAATTCGGGCTGATAAAGCTTACAAGATGCGCATACAGAAAACCTGCGAGGGCGGCCAGTACGGCGCTCAAGACAAAGACCCCAACCTTGATGCGGCTTGTGTCGATTCCCATTGCGGCCGCAACATGTTCGCCGTCGTGAATGGCCCTCAAAGCCCTTCCCACCCGGGAATCAACCAGGCGTTCACAAAGGAGGAACGATATCAAAACCGCCCCCCAAACCAGAAAGAAACAGGATTTCCCGGATGCGAGCGACAGGGGCCCGACAGCAAGGGAAGGAATGCCCACCAGACCTGAAGCCCCCCCGGTCACATCAGCCCACTGGCGAAAGATGATGTAGGTGATCATACCGAAACCCAGCGTGCCCATTCCAAGATAGTAGCCTGTCAGCTTGAGCATCGGTAAGGCTACCAGAAAGGCTATCAGGGCCGTCACGAGAACAGCGGTGGGAAGAGCGAGCCATGGAGACCAGTTCATGGTCGCGGTCAGCACACCGCTGATATAGGCCCCGAGACCGTAGAAGGCGGCATGGCCCAGAGAGATCTGGCCGGCATAGCCCATGAGCATGTTGAGGCCCAGGGCAAGCAGAGTATTGATGCCGATAAAGGTCAGGAGCTGCAGATGATAGGAGTTGGAGACCCCCAGGCCGGTTATCAGAACGGCCAGAAAGAATATCCCGTGTCTTAGTCTTTTCATGTCACTCAATAAGGCTCTAGGCTATGGGACGAGCACTCTGAGGGATCTGGGATTCTCATCCTCCCGATCGCCCACCCCCATCCAGCCACTAGTCACTAACCACTGATCACTAGCCACTATCTAGAAACGATGCACCGTCTTGACTCCGAGCAGCCCGCTCGGACGGGCGTAGAGAATGAGGAGCAGCAGAAAGAAGGCAATGGCATCCTTGAGACTGGAAGAAAAGAAACCCACTCCCATGGCTTCAAGGACTCCCAGGAGCATTCCTCCCAGCACAGCCCCCCAGGAACTGCCCAGACCGCCCAGCATGGCTGCGCAAAAACCCTTCAATCCCAGCATCATCCCCATATCGTAGCTGCTCATGCTGATGGGGGCAATGAGGATGCCTCCCGCGCTTCCCATCCCGGCGCTCAGGGCAAAGGCCGCGAGGACCATGCGCTCACTGGGTATCCCCAGCAGCGATGCGGCCTTCTTGTTGATGGCACAGGCCTCCATGGCTTTTCCTGCTATGGTCTTTCGAAAAAAGAGCTGGAGACCGACTACGATGACCAGAACAACCCCAACGATCCAAAGGCTCTGAGGCAGCAGTGTCGCCCCGAAGATGTCGAAAGGCGGACGGGCTGAAAAGGACGGGGCGCTGTGAGCATCCTTTCCCCACACGAGCATGGCTACGCCGCGAAGAAAGATCGAGGCACCGATCGTGATGATCACCAGAACAATAGGGTGGGGCTTGCGGACCGTTCGGATTGCAAGGCGCTCCAGCAGGAGCCCCACCACAGAGACCACGGAGACTGAAAGAAAAAAGGCTGCCGGCAATGGGAGCCGAAATCCCTTCCAGAATGCAATCATGCTGAGTGCGCCCAACATCACGAATTCACCCTGGGCAAAATTGATGAGCCCGGTTGCGTTGTAGAGCATGGTGAAACCCAGGGCGATGACGGCATATATCGTGCCGTTGGTGACACCAGAAAAAAGATATTGAAGAAACTCCTGCATTGCAAGCCATTCTTGGGGCCAGACCCGTCTGCACCCACTAATCACTAATCACTAGCCACTACCTAAATCACTGACCAAGCAGTTTCCAGGTCCCCTTTTGAATCTGCACCATCACGAAGGCATCAGGACCTAAGCCGTTGTGCTCTTGTGGCGAGAAATTAAACGTGCCGGACACCCCCACATGCCCCTTGAGCTTTTCCAGAGCATCGCGAATCTTTTGTTTATCTCCATCAGTGCCAGGCAGGGCCGCAGCCAGTAGATTTATGGCGTCATAGGCATAGCCGCCGAAACCGGAGACGGGTATTTTATAACGCTTTTCATACTGTTCGATGTACTTCAGAAGCACAGCCTTCTGTGGGTCGTTGTCGGGCAGTTGCTGGGCAACCAGGATCTTGCCGGTGGGCAGGATGATGCCCTCTGCAGCGTCCCCGGCCAGTTCCAGGAACTTGGGAGAGGCAACCCCGTGGCTCTGGTAGAGCGGGACCTTGATGTTCATTTGCTGAACATTCTTGGCAATCACCGCCGGGCCCGGATTGGTCCCCCAGCATATGATGGCCTGGGGCTGGGCGGAGCGGATTTTGGTCAACTGTGCCGTCATGTCGGTGTCTTTGTCACCAAAGCTCTCTGACACAACGATCTCGATACCGAACTTGGAAGCCTGTGTCAGAAGCTGTTCCTTGCCACTCTTGCCGTAGGCCGTTTCGACCGTAATGATCCCCACCTTCTTGATGTTCTGCTTCTGCATATGCTGGTAGATGGCGGCCACAGCGAGAACGTCGCTCTGGGCGGTCTTAAAAACCCAGGGCTTGATCGGCTCCGTGATCTGGATCCCTGCGGCACAACTGATCAAAGGGATTTTTTCCTTTTCTGCAAGCGGGACGATGGCCAATGTAGTGGGAGTAAGGCTCGGTCCAACTATGGCAAGGACCTTGTCATTGCTGATCAGTTTGTTGGTAGCCAGGACGGTCTTGGTGGGGTCCCCTTCAGTATCGTATATTACCGCCTCCAACGGGTGACCGTCGATGCCTCCCCTGGAGTTGATGTCGTCGACTGCCATCTCCAGGCTTTTCTTCCCGGGATCTCCCAGAAAAGAACTGGGTCCTGTGATCGCAAGAATCCCCCCGATCTTGTAAGCATCCTTGGACCAGCTTGCCGATGGCGTCGCCCAAACGGTCAGCGCAAGCACCAAAACCATCAAACCCTTCAACCGTACAGATTTCCTGGCCTTCATGACTCCTCCCTCTTCTCCATTCTACATGGTATAAAGCTGTTCTCCGGCGATTACCCTCACTGCATTTTCCGTCAGCACTCTAACGGCTTCATCCAGATTGTCGAAACGGAAGATGATCACCGCATTGCTGCCGCTCTGCTGAACGAATGCGTACATGTACTCAACGTTGACATTGCCTTTGAAGAGGACCTGCAGAATTCGGTGAAGCCCCCCCGGGCGGTCGTCAACCTCTACCGCCACGACATCGGTCTTCCCTACCGTGAAGCCGTGTTGCCTGAGCACCTCTACCGCTTTGGCATTGTCGTTCACAATGAGACGCAGAATGCCGAAATCGGAAGTGTCCGCAAGTGACAGGGCCCGAATATTGATTCCTGTCTCAGCGAGGATTCCAGTGACTTCAGAAAGGCGACCTGCTTTGTTCTCCAGAAAGACTGAAATCTGTTCTACTCGCATCGTTGCTCCTCCTTTTCTCCGTATCTGAGAGGCTGTGTTCTGATCCCTGGACTGCCGCTTCCGTCCATCCGCCAGGGACGGAAGCACCGCGAAGAACTAGAACCGGCGCTTATCGATGACGCGCTGGGCCTTCCCCTCACTCCGCGGGATGCTCTTCGGTTCCACCAGTTTCACTTTGGCGGAAACACCCAGGTACTCCTTGATATTCTTGGAAATCTTCTTTTCGAGATCTTGCAGCTTGCGCACTTCATCTGAAAAAGTCTCTTCCCCGACCTCAACCATTACCGTAAGAATATCCAGATTATCCTGTCTATCCACAACGAGCTGGTAGTGGGGCTCGACCCACCGCATCTCCATCAGGACACTCTCGATTTGCGACGGGAACACATTGACTCCTCGAATAATGAGCATGTCGTCGGTCCTGCCCGTTACCCGGTTCATCCGTATGTGCGTTCGCCCGCAGATGCATGGCTCAGCATTGAGCGATGTGACATCGCGGGTTCGATAGCGGATGATCGGGAAGGCTTCCTTGGTAATGGAAGTGAAAACCAGCTCTCCCGGCTCTCCGGAGGGCAGTACTTCTCCGGTTTGCGGGTTGATCACTTCAGGGATAAAATGATCTTCAAAGATGTGGAGGCCACTTTTCGCTTCGAGACACTCAATGGATACCCCCGGTCCCATCACCTCGCTCAACCCGTAGATATCGATGGCGTTCAAATGGAGTTTGCGCTCAATCTCATCCCGCATATTCTCCGACCAGGGTTCGGCACCGAAGATCCCGGATTTGAACTTCAGGTCTTCGAATTTGACACCTAGTTCGGCGGCGGCTTCGGCCAGGTGGAGCGCATAGGATGGAGTGCAGGTGAGTATTGTGGGACCGAAGTCCTTCATGATGAGGATCTGCCGCTTGGTGTTTCCGCCCGAGATGGGGATGACCGAAGCCCCTAGACGTTCCGCCCCGTAGTGGATCCCCAACCCTCCGGTGAAAAGCCCGTAGCCATAGGCATTGTGGATGATATCCCCGCGGGAGGCGCCACCGGCAACCAGGGCACGGGCCATCAGGTCCGCCCAGGTCCCGATATCCCTGGCGGTGTAGCCCACCACGGTGGGTTTTCCGGTTGTCCCGGATGATGCGTGGATACGCACCACATTGTCCATCGGTACGGCGAACATGCCAAACGGGTAATTGTCACGCAAATCCTGCTTGGTGGTAAACGGGAGCCTTTGCAGATCCTTCAGCGTCCTGATGTCTGCAGGAGTGATGCCGGCATCATCAAACCTTTTCCGATAGAACGGCACCGTTGAGTAAACCCGCTGGATCGTGGCCTGCAGACGGCGCAATTGAATGGCTTCAAGCGCCTCCCGGGGCATTGTTTCAAACTCGATGTTATAGATCATGCCGTTTGATCCTCCCTTCTCGACTGTCTACCCGCGACACAGCGGGAAGCCGGGCGAAGCAATCAGGCCAGGGGCAAGGTTCTCTTTTGGCCTGCTTCGCTGCGATTAGTGGACTTTTATCAAAAAAAAAGCCGTTGGATCTGGAATCCACGGCTTCAAAAAAGCAACAAACCATGGGTTCCAAGTGCGCCTACCCATGGTTTCAGTCGGTGACCGGTCCGGTTCCGCCTACTGCGCCCCACAGGCAGGCTTCCAGAAAAAAAAGCCTTGCCAAAAACAAAAGCGGCACGAGCAAAGAAACCGGATAATCATCTTGTCCCCTCAGTTAAACCTTTCCTCATATTCCATGCAGTGATTACCGATTCTGCAAAACCCTGTCAACACAAAAGATGCCTGAGGGTCATGCGCCTGCCTTGGGACCGGAAATCAGTCAACCCCCGATCACTGGCTGCCGGTCTTTTGGTTGCCCGGCGCATTGACCTTGAGCTTAACGGATGCCAGTTCCTCCTGAATCAGCGCAGAACCGGGATAGCCGGCTGACGCTTTCAGCGCCGACTCATAGTGTTCGACAGCTTTTGCGTATTCCCCTTTCCCGGCATACAGCCCTGCCAGGTTCCAGTCCGCTTCTTTGGCAATTTCGGGGGAGCTCTTGCTTTTGATCAATCCCCACAGGGCAATGGCATCATCCACCCTGCCCAGGGCTTTATAGGTGGCTGCCAGTTGATACTGGGCCAGCAACTTGAATCCTTCATCGCGAGGCTGCTCGTCCAGGACTCTCTTGTTCCATTGCAGGGCCTTTTCAAATTGCTGGGACTGAAACCAGGCTCGAGCCAGATCGAGCTGCGCATTATGTGCGGGTGGGGTCCCGGAGTGTTCCTTCACGAAACCTTCCAGTTCCGCGGCGACCTGCTCCCATATCGCCCGGTTGCTATTCTCATCCACAGGCCAGTTCTGCAGGACCTTTGCATAGTCCAGCTGCGCGCGCCGTTCCTTGGATGCCGCATAGGCGTTGTATCCCCAGAGGATACCCAAAATCAGCAATAGTGCGCCTGCCGCAATGAAAATCCTTGATGCGTGCTCCTCCAGCCATTCTCTTGAAAAGATCGGAATCTGTGCCGACTCCTGAGCTTTTTGAGCCTTCAGTGCTTCCTTTTTGGAAATCTTGATCTTCTTTGCTCCCAAATCCTCTTCTCCTTATTCGGAATACGGCCTGCAAGACCTAACCACGACCGGTTCCCTGATCCTTTTCTCGAAATCGTTCAAGAACTCTTTCAATGATTCTCGTTGAGGATGCATCCGGCACCAGCTGAATGTGGACCACTTTCCCACCGGCCCGCTGCACTTCCGCTGCGCCGACCGTCTTATCCAGCGACCAATCCGCACCCTTAACCAGGATGCTCGGTTGGAGCCGGGTGATCAGCGGGAGCGGATCGGGGGTATCAAAAACACAGACGTAATCTACACAGTGAAGGGCTGCTACCAGTTCGCAGCGTTGCGCCTGCTGGATGATCGGACGCAGATCTCCTTTGATTTGCCTGACGGAGGCGTCGCTGTTCACCGCGACAACCAGGAGGTCCCCCTGGCTTCGGGCGGCTTCCAGGTAGCGCACATGACCGACGTGCAGTAAATCGAAACAGCCGTTGGTAAAAACCACACGCAAGCGGCGCTCACGGGCCGTCCTGCAGATTGCATCCAGTTCTTCTATGTTTTTAATCTTATCTCTGGCCTTCATCCCTGCCCGGCGACGCTCGATTGATCATTGACAGGTTTCGGATTTTTTCCTCGATCTCATGGAGCTCAGTCTCGCTCATCTCAGGGACCAGGCAGAACAGGCCACATTCCAGACCATCAATAAGCCCTTCATGATACATCTTTACCCAGAACGGGAGACTTCCCTCAGACGCCTCCGCCTCGGGAGGGAGATCAGGGTAGTCCACAAGAAGGTCCCCTTTGAAGATATCTCTCAGCCATCGAACTGTCGCCCGCCCCTGGCCTCTATTCTTATCTGTCCGGATCTCGAGATCGTGAATGGTCACCTCCCGGGGTCCCTTCTCAGAAAGGCAAAGGCTGATTTGGCCCCGACAAACACCGGCCTTCTCGAATTCCAGAATCTCCATCGGACCGTAGCCCTTGAGGGTGGTCAGCAGGTCTTTAATGGACAGATCACCATAGGCTGCCTTCCAGATGGCACCCTTCCACTCAATCTCAGCCAAGTGAAGCGTTCCCAGCTTTCCGCAAAGAAGATTTACCGGCTGCCGGCTTCAATTTGAGGCTGAAGTTCAGGTGCTTCTTGGCCTCCTGGACAGCATGGCGCAGATCGGGTTCCCAGGGTGGCAGCGTCGATGGAAGATCTTTCTCCGGATTATTCCGGCAAATTCTGAAAGAACTCAGGGGGGGCCTATTCTTCAAGCCATCCTGGCTCTCAAAGAGAACCACTCAATAACGAGATCCTTTATTCAAGACAATTGGCTGGATACCGAGTTGCTGCATTTCCGGGCAAAGTTCATGGAGCTTGGACAAGATAACTTCTTCCGTATTCAGTGCTTGCATGTGACGTTCCGCAGTCTGGTGAAGGTGAATGCCGATAAGCATAAGAACTTGATCTGCAGGTACGAAAACTCACATTCATCATGTCAACTGTAATTCGGACGCAACACCCCTTCTTTAGGTGATTTCGTGCCGCCGGTTTCGGGCAAACCTGAAAAAGCCTCTTCCTGGCTGCAAAAGGTGAGTTGGCGCAAGGCCTCAAAGAGGGCCGCCCCGACGCTCGTCGCCAAGTTTAGGCTGCGTACCCGTGATCTGTCAATGGGGATCTGCACAATACCGCCGGGTCCCGATTGCATCAGCTCCTGAGGCAATCCCTTTGTTTCCGAGCCAAAGACCAGACAATCTCCGGGCAAGAAACGGAACTCGTAATAGGGGCGTGAAGCATGAGCCGAAAAGAAGACCATGCGGGAAGGAACCAGTTCGCGACGCAATGCTTCAAAACTCGGATGGATCTTCAGGCAAACGTGGGGCCAATAGTCCAGCCCGGCCCTTTTCAGGTAACGGTCCGAGAGGCGAAAGCCCAAAGGCTCTATGAGGTGAAGCGGTGTGTGCGTTGCGGCACAGGTCCTGGCAACGTTTCCTGTATTCTGAGGGATCTCCGGCTGGTACAGGACGATACGGAGAGCGGGTTGCCTTCCCGGAGTGCCCATCGATCTCGCATGGTCCTCACTCCGCGAATTCTCTTCTTTCTCCCTCTTGGGGGTAGACCGCCCATGCGAACTGATCGGCATAATCTCCCTCGATCAAGTATATTTCGACGAAATCACCGAAATGTATATACTGCATAATGCAACAGGAACGCACACGAAAAAGCATGACACCAGTGATCCGGCGTTTGAACCGAGGGACTTATGCCTATCTGCAAATGCGAAGCAATTACGCTCTATTATGAAATTCAAGGGGAGGGGCCGCCTCTGCTGCTCATAGCCGGGCTGGGCGGTGGAACATGGTCCTGGTATGGCCAGACACCTTACTTCAAGGACTTTTACAGGACAATCGCTTTTGACAACCGCGGCGCGGGGCGATCGAGCATTCCACAAGGGCCGTATCGGATGGAAGAATTCGCCGAGGATGCCCTCTGCCTTCTGGATCATCTCGCAGTGGAAAGGGCTTTCGTCCTGGGTTTATCCATGGGCGGGATGATTGCTCAGGAGCTGGCACTCCTGGCTCCGGATCGAGTGCGGGCTTTGTTCCTGGGTTGTACGGACAGTGGCGGTTTATCGCGGATATCTCCGGAACCCGGGGTCGTTAACCTGCTCTTGAACAATGCCGGCCTTGACCGAAAAGAGGTCATTGAAAAGAATCTTCCCGTCTTTCTGAGTGATGCGTGCCGCAGGGAAAGGCCGGAGGTTGTGGAAGCTTACTGTTCGGCACAGCTTTCCGCCCCCGAACAACCGGAATACGCCTTTCACGCCCAACTTGGAGCGATCAGTGGTTTTGATTCCAGTGAACGGCTCGATCGGGTTCGAGTTCCTGTCATGATCGTTAGCGGCAGTGAAGATCGTCTGATCCCGCCCGAAAACGCTCGCATCCTGGCCGGAAAGCTTCCCCAGGCCGAACTGGTAATCATCCCCGGAGCCGGACATGCACTCCATGCCGAATGCCGCGAGATGCTGAATGCTCTTGCCGACGAGTTTTTCAAGCGGTGTCTAGGAGCTGCCTGAAGATCGGTCCGGTGCGGGCGCGGATCAACCGCGCCCCTACATCCCGGGGCTGTCCGCAGTGTAGTGGCGGGCTTTATGCCCGCCCGATCGGGCTCATGTTGAGGCGGCTGCGAAGAAAAGCCGTGATCTTCTCTGACAGCAGTTTCTCCAGGTCCCAATAAAAGTGGTCGCAGTTTGGCAGGACCTCAATATGCGGCCTGTTCTCCAGGGCGTGTTTTGGGTGGGCCCATTTCATGAGGGATTCCAACGTGCAGAAGTCGTCCTGATCGCCCACCGTAATCAGGCAGGGACATGAGGGCGGATCCAGATTTCTGAAGTCCAGGAAATCCAGCGGAGGAGAGGCCAGGATCGCCGTATTGACACGAAGCCCTTGCCGGATCGCCATCAGACCGATCCAGGCCCCGTAGGAGTAACCCGCCAGATGTACGGTCTTTCCTCCTTCCTGTTGAATATATTGGAATACCGACAGGAGGTCCTCCGTATCCTTCTGTGCTCCTCCATGCTGACCCGTGCTTGCTCCTACCCCGCGGAAGTTGAAGCGCAGACTTCCCCAGCCCCAGTTCAGCAGGGTCTTTTGCAGGGCAGACACGACGTTGTTGTCCATGGCCCCCCCGTAAAGCGGATGCGGATGGCAGATGACGGCGGTATCCATCCCGTTGCCCTGGTCAAAGAGCGCTTCCAGAAGAAGGTTTCCGCAAGGAATCTTAATGGCTGCTTCCGACATGTTTGCCTCCGCGCCCCACCTATTTTCGGGTTGTTCCAAAATTCTGCGTACGGATCGAGCCCCAAACACGTTACAATGAGAGCAGAATATCACAAGAAGCTTACATGGAATGAGGAGAAAACGATGGCAGGAAATCTCGACGAAAACATCACCATGGAGGCGGTAAGAATCGGGAACAAGGTCAGGGAGCTGCGGGAAAAAAGGCGGTACACTCTGCACGACATGACCGCCAAGACCGGTCTCTCCAAAGATCTCCTTTCCCAGATCGAAAAGGGGGAATTCATCCCGCCCATAGCCACACTGATGAAGCTGGCCGGTGCATTTGGGGTGAACATGGGACATTTTTTCAAGGACGAAGCGGGAACGGTGAAAATCGCCGTTACCCGCGCCCACGAGCGGAAGCGAATCACGCGTCGCCCCCACCATCATGAAGGGGAGGTGAACTACATCTATGAGGCGCTGGAAATCAGGAAGCCCAACAAGCAGATGGAACCCTTTATGGTGGAATTCCCGGTTCAGGACACCAGCGAAATGGTCTTCGTGAGCCATCAGGGGGAAGAGTTCCTGCACTTGCTCGAAGGGCAGCTGGAATTTCGCTCCGTCGATCAGGTGGAGGTGCTCAATCCGGGAGACAGCATCTATTTCGAATCGGATATCAGTCACAGCTTTAGATGTCTCGGGGAGAAGTCCGCCAGAGCGATCGTGGTCGTGTGGGCCAGGAAATAGTCTCCGGGGGGTCCTTGCTCCTGTATCCGGTGCCCATATTGAGGCATCCAGTGGGAAGGAATGGTGCTATGTTGGAAATCCGCTTTCATGGGCGCGGTGGACAGGGCACAGTCGTGGCCACCATCCTCCTGTCAAAGGCATTCTTTGATGCAGGCTATTTCGTTCAGAGCTTCCCGCTGTTTGGTGTGGAAAGGCGTGGTGCACCGGTGGAAGCCTATCTTCGAATCGATTCCAGGGAAATCCGCCTGCACACCAATGTCTATACTCCCGACCATGTTGTGGTCCTCGATCACACCCTGCTCCAGGGGACCGACGTGACTCATGGACTCAAACCGCAGGGCTGGATAATCCTCAATGCCCCCTGCAGCCCCTCCCGAATCGAGCGCTATTGCGGTTTTCAGCTGGCGTTTGTGGATGCCGCACGGATTGCACTCAAGCATCAACTGGGTACCCGCACGCATCCTATTGTCAACACCGCTATGATGGGCGCTCTGGCACGCATCCTGGGAATGCCCCCAATGGATGCCATTGCGAGGGCAATCGAGGAGGAGATCGGCGGCAGGCATGAAGATAATACCCGTGCCGCCCAGGATGCCTACGAAGAGGTTCGGCTGCTGGGACTTATCCAATCTCCTCAGGCGACTATGGGAAATGCTCAGTAAAGATGGGGATGGCGATGACTCGCGAAGACACGAAACCGATCTCTCTTTATATTTCGAAATCGTACCTCACAAGCGAGAGCAACAAAACCGGCAACTGGCGGTTTCTCAAACCTCGCTACCATGAGAAGACCGCACCGTGCAGTGTGGCATGCCCTGCGGCCGAAGACATCAGCCGAATCCAGCTATTGACGACCCGGGGGCTTTTCAAAGAGGCGTGGGAAACCATTCTCATTGAGAATCCTTTCCCTGCCGTCTGTGGGCGGATTTGTCATCATCCCTGTGAAAGGGTCTGTAATCGGCGGGAGTTCGATGAGGCCGTCGCCATTCATACCATCGAGCGTTTTCTGGGAGAGACCGCTGTTCGGGATGGGCTGAAACCCTCTTTTGAAAGGCTTTCTGCTCGGAAGCAGCGGATTGCCGTCGTGGGGGCAGGTCCGGGCGGCCTGGCAGCAGCCTATTTTCTGGCTCGCCTCGGTTACTCCTGCGATGTGTACGAGGCCATGGCCGAACCTGGAGGCGCTCCGGGCTGGGGAATTCCACCGTATCGCCTTGCTGTGGCGGCGATGCAAGAGGAAATAGCGCGCATCGAGGAACTGGGGGTAAACCTCTATTGTGGCAGAGCGGTTCCAGAGGATTTTCCGGAGCAGGCCAAAGACTCATACGATGCCGTTTTCTTTGGAGGCGTCCGCAGACCTGAACGTCGTCCGGGTGTGCCCGGAGAACCCCCGGCCGGTGTCAAGGACGGAGCGGCTTTCCTGCAAAGGGTGAAAAAAGGGGAGAAGCCCGCCCTTACGGGAACCGTTGCCGTTCTTGGCGGCGGGAACACGGCTGTGGACGTGGCTCGATCTGCGGTCCGGCTCGGCGCGAAAGCTCTGATCATCTACGGGGGCCGCCGTCAGGACATGCCCGCGTTCGAAAACGAAGTCCGGATGGCCCTTGAGGAAGGTGTGGAGCTTCTGGAGCTTCGAACGCCTCTTAAGATCGATGCCGAGAACAGCGAGTTTCGGCTCACCCTGCAGCGGATGAAGACCCTCGACGTGGATGCCCGGGAGGGCACATCCGCAATCCCCGATCCCGGAAAGACAGAGACCATTCGTGTCAGCAGAATCTTCAGGGCCGACGATGCTGAAGCCGCCGAGCCTTGGGTGCCTCCTGAAAGCGGGGAAGGGGCCCTGGCAATGGCCTATACTCGGCTGCTCCGGACGGATGGGGGGCTCCCCGTAGTCTTTGGGGGGGGCGGTTCGGCAGGCCCGGTGAAAAGCGTTTCGCAAGCCGTTGCATCGGGCAAGGAGGCAGCGCTTGCACTGGATGTCCTCTTCCGTGAAGGATTCGAGGCCATTGTACCGAAACTCACAGCCTGCAGGGTCGGGGGCAAATCGCTTTCCGTGGAGCTCTACCTGGGAGGCGAACGTTCTCAGCGGAGTGCCCATGTGGTCCGATATGATGAAATCAACATCGACTACTTCCAGTTTACACCGCGAGTTGCCCAACCGCGACTGCTCAAGGAAGAGCGCATCCGTTCCTTTGCCGAAATCGACCTTAGAATATCGGCCAACCTGACCATGCAGGAAGCCGGGCGCTGTTTCAACTGCGGTCTCTGCAATCAATGCGACAACTGCCGCCTTTTCTGCCCGGATCTGGCGGTGAAACGGGATGATAGTCCCCGAGGGCGCCGCATCGATTATGACTACTGTAAGGGTTGCGGTATTTGCGTCGTGGAATGTCCCCGCAATGCGATGTCCCTGGAAGAGGAATCGGCTGCAGGGGATGAGGGCGGGGTGGACTCATAGGTGCGCAATCTTCTCTGTCGAAGCTCGTCCATAAGCGGTTCGGTGGATGTTGGATAGAAGAGATGGGGAGACCTTCATGAAGCGAGTTCTGGAAGGAAGTGATGCGGTTGCTGTTGCGGTGAGGTTGGCGAGAGTCGAGGTCGTCTCGGCCTATCCAATCACTCCGCAAACCCATATCGTCGAGCGTCTTGCCGAGTATTGCGCCAACGGAACGCTTCGTGCCCGGTTCATGCGCGTGGAGAGCGAACATTCCGCACTGGCAGCCTTGATCGGGGCGTCCAGCGTGGGAGTGCGGACCTTCACGGCCACTTCGTCGCAGGGGCTGGCGTTGATGCACGAACTCCTGCACTGGGCTTCGGCAGCCAGGCTGCCCATTGTGATGGCTGAAGTGAACCGGGCGCTCGCCCCCGGATGGAACATATGGGCCGACCAGACGGACAGCCTGGCCCAGCGCGACACCGGATGGATTCAGTTCTACTGCGAAACCTGCCAGGAAACCCTGGACACCACGCTTCAGGCCTTCCGGCTTGCCGAACGCGTCAACCTGCCGGTTATGGTCATACTCGATGCTTTTTTCCTGTCGCACACCTACGAACCCGTTGATATCCCGGATCAGGATGCTGTCGACCGGTTCCTGCCGCCTTTTCGCCCCCGCTTTGCCCTGACCCCCGATGACCCGTACAGCCTCAGCCCGCTGGCTCCACCCAATGTGTATATGGAAATGCGCTACAGCATTCACGAGGCGATGCAGCGGGCAGCCGATGAATTTGCAGTCATTGAGAAAGACTTCGAAAGCAGCTTCGGGCGAAGCTACGGCCCGGTGGAGTCGATCCAGTGCGACGATGCGGAAATCGTCCTGGTCACTTCCGGGACCATAACCGGGACCGCCCGAGTGGTTGTTGAAGACCTGCGTCGCCGGGGCGAGAAGGTTGGAATCCTCAAAGTGAAGGTCTTTCGCCCTTTTCCGGTTGCAGCGATCCGCCAGGTCCTCGGGCGGACCCGAAAAGTCGCGGTCATCGACCGGAATTTCTCGTTCGGGGCGAGCGGGATCTTTGCCCAGGAGGTCAGGGCGGCACTCTGCGGGCTGCCGGAGCGCCCCGTTGTTTTTGGCTATATCGCCGGATTGGGTGGGCGTGACGTCAAAACCGACACGATCGAGGAGATTTACCAGCACACCAGGAACCATGCTTCCCCTGACGAGGAGAGCATCTGGATCGGACTTCACGAGGTGGATCATGCAGTTGGAGATTCCTGATCACGAGATCATGTACCCGGGACACGTGGGGTGCCCGGGGTGCGGAGCGACCATTGCCATGCGCTTTGTCCTGAAAGCCCTCGGGAACAAGACGATCATGGTGATCCCTGCGTGCTGCTGGTCCATTATTGCCGGTCCTTATCCGCAATCGACTCTGCAAATTCCGGTGATCCACACGGCGTTTGAGACCGGGGGGGCAGTTGCCGGCGGTGTCAGGGCGGCCCTGGATATGAAGGGAGATACGGAGACAACGGTCGTTACCTGGGCAGGTGACGGGGGCACATTTGATATCGGTTTCCAGGCGCTAAGCGGCGCCGTCGAACGGAACGAAGACTTTATCTACATCTGCTACGACAACGAAGCCTACATGAACACCGGGGTGCAGCGCAGCTCTTCGACACCCTACGGCGCATGGACAACCACGACGCCGGATCGGGAATGGAAACGGATGCGAAAGAAGAATATCGTCGAAGCCCTGGTGGCACATCGCATACCTTATGCTGCAACAGCCAGCATCGCCTACCCGGAAGACCTGGTGCGCAAGGTCAAGAAAGCCAGGGCCATGAAAGGTTCCCGGTTCCTGCACATCTATTCGAGCTGCCCGACGGGGTGGCGCATGCCCTCAGAAATGTCGATCAAGATCGCACGAATGGCGGTCCAGACCAATATTTTCCCGCTCTACGAGGTCGAGAACGGCCTGCACTACACCATCAATTTCACACCCAGGGGCTACCTGGTGAAGGAGTATTTCCACCTGCAGGGCCGCTTCAAGCATCTCACAGAAAACGATCTGGACCAGATTCAGGAGATGGTCAACGAAGACTGGGACCTCCTGCGGAGAAAGGCGGGGCTTCCCGGTGTTTAAACTCACATGGGGGCGGCTCTTTTAGAACGACGCCCGAATGGGTTGTAATTCCTTGCCCACCCTGGGTTTTGATCGAGAGCACGGTTCACCATCCCGGAGGGATTAAAGCCATTAGCCGGGGGTTGAGGCCATAGGCCGATACCCCCGGAGAACGGTATAGCAAGGAGACGACCCCGGATGGGGTCGCAGCTTTGTCAAACAAGATAGCCCAGTGGAAGAAATCGAGTACCCTTGCTTGTACCCCTATGATTGCGCAAAATGGCGTGTTCAGGTAAAAGGTGCGCAACCAAACGG
>CAYTWB010000008.1:0-72070 GCA_964441945.1 uncultured Syntrophobacteraceae bacterium | reverse complement strand
GATTGCAAGGTCTTGATTTAAATTATGAACTATTTGAGAACAGGTTCACCGTGCTCCCCTTCTACAAAGTGATTGACCGAATACACCATCCTCTATAGACTTTAGGCTTGTCGAGACAGAAGGAAGAACAGACCAACCGGCAGAAAAGAAGAGCATCCCATGCTTCAGCGCCTTTTAGCATATTTTTCCAGAGACCTCGCCATGGACCTCGGTACAGCCAATACCCTCATCTATCTCAAAGGCAAGGGAGTGGTGCTGAACGAACCTTCTGTGGTTGCCCTCAATCAAGATACCCATCAGGTGATTGCCGTCGGCCAGGAGGCCAGGAATATCGTCGGTCGTCACGGTCATCGGATTGTCACGATCCGTCCGTTGAAGGACGGCGTGATCGCGGATTTCGAAGTTACCAGCATTATGATCAAGTATTTCCTGGCAAAAATCCTGAAGAGCCGCCAGCTGATTCGTCCGAGGCTGGTTGTGGCCGTCCCCACGGGGATCACTTCGGTTGAGAGGCGGGCGGTCATTGAGGCTGCGGAACAGGCCGGTGCAAGACAGATACATCTTGTCGAGGAACCCATGGCTGCTGCCATTGGGACCGGGCTGCCGGTCGACCAGCCCTTTGGGAGCATGATTGTAGACATTGGCGGGGGAACCACCGAAGTTGCGGTGATTTCAATGTTTGCCGTTGCCTACAGTGAATCGGTGAGAGTGGCGGGGGACGAGGCCAACGAGGCCATCCTCCGCTATCTGCAGCGACAGCGCCAGATGATTGTAAGCGAGATTCTCGCAGAAAAGATAAAGATGAAGATCGGTTCTGCGGTACCCCTCGATGACCCTGAAACGATGGAAATCACCGGCAAAGAGATCCTTTCCGGTATTCCAAGGACCTTTGTGGTGACGGACGAAGAGATTCGAGAGGCAATTAAAGAGCCGGTTATGGTCATTGTGGATGCGGTGAAGCGAGCGCTTGAGAAGACGCCTCCCGATCTGGCGGCGGATATTCATGAGAAGGGATACTGGCTGGCTGGAGGGGGGGCACTGATTAGAGGGCTGGATCGGCTGCTCAACCAGGTCACCGGCCTCAAGGTCAATGTGGCGGAAGACCCCCTCACTGCCGTTGCGCGCGGAGCCGGGATGGTGATCGATCAGGCTGAGTTTTTTCGCCAGGTATTCATCAACTGACGACTCGGCAAAGGCCTGGTTTCTGCTCTCTGCTTTTCACCGGACACGCCGACTGAACACTGCCTTCTCAAGAAGGAGAACGCCATGTACGTGGGTTGGAATATGAAGACCAATCTGGTCACCGTCTCGTCGGAGACTTCCGTTTTCAAGGCCAGGGAATTGATGGACACCCGCAAGATTTCCCATCTCCCTGTGACGGACGGTCGGGCCCATCTTCTGGGAATTGTGACGGACCGGGACCTCAGGGAGGCATGGGCTTCACCGGCTACAACACTGAGTGTCCATGAACTGACCTACGTGCTCCAGAAATTGACCGTCGCCAATATCATGACCAGAAAAGTCATAACCGCCACACCGGATATGACCATCGAGCGGGCCACGCGCCTCATTCACGATAACAAGATCAGTGCCCTGCCCGTGCTCAAGGACGACAAACTGATAGGAATCATCACCGTCACCGATCTGCTGGAAGTCCTGGTTACGGCCCTGAGCTTCGGGAAAGACACCAGTCGACTTTCGCTTCTTGTACGCGATCGAATCGGCGTCCTGGCGGAGGCGGCAGGCTTGATGCAGCGCCTGGAGATTAGCATTCGGAGCGTCATGATTGTACCGCTTCCGAAGCATCAGGACATCTGGCAATTGATCCTGCGGGTGCCTCAGGAATTCGCTTCCAGGGCCACGACAGAACTGAAAGCGGCTGGATTCAAAGTGGTGACGGAGTATGTTGAAGACATCACCCCCTACCTGCCCGACCCGGTCTAGCGATTCACACTCCCAACGTCGATCTTGTAGGTGATGTAATTTTAGAGGGAAAGTGAGTAATGAGAGAAAGGGTCATGCGCTTGATGCGCAAGGGAGCCATAACCTGCGGCGAAGAGACCAGCGTCAGGGATGTGGCTCAGATTATGGTGGTGAACTCGACTCGATACTGTGTGGTGATCAATCAGGGCCATGAGGTCTTGGGGATCATCTCCGCACGGAGTATTCTGAATGCTTTCGGCAGGGACCTTGACCAGGTGCGCGCTAAGGACATTCTTGCCCCCTACACTTTCACGATCACCCCCAATACTCCGCTCAAAGAGGCTATCCACTTGATGGATAAGCGAAAGATTGAACACCTGATCGTGGTTTCAGACCGCCCTGGAAGCAAGGCCATCCTGGGACTGCTTCATGTAGAAGACATTATTGATAAAATGGCCCAGGACTAGGAAAGGCAACAACCGTGATCCGAGTCTACGACCTCATGGATCGAGACATCATCTTCTGCTATCCGGACGACAGTGTTACGGATGTGGTCCTGATGATGAAGGCAAATCAATTCCGTCCCGTAGTGGTGGTACATGAAGCCGGTGAGGTGTGGGGGCTGGTTTCCCGACTGGCGCTTATTCGCTTCTATGGGGAAGACCTGGATCGGATACGGGCTGAAGAGGTGATGCGACCTTATCGTTTTGAGATCGACCCCCAATGGCCGATTGAGACGGCTATCGACTTGATGCAAAGGACCCGATTCGAACACCTGATCATCGTTGATCCGCATGCAGGTCCGAGGCGCCCGATCGGCATCCTGTCCAGTTTTGACATTGTGCGTTACATGTCGGGAATTGAAAGCGGCCATTTCGAACAGATCCTGAAGATGCCGCCCGAATGGACACTCCCCAGCTGAGGGGGGAGTTTTCCGGACTGCTCAGAAGGGTATCTGAAGCACCCTACTTCATTCCGGTCGAGAGACCGCACCAAGGACTCCCCCGCCCATCGATTGTTTTCGTGGCATCGGGTTCATCGGTATAGGCCTGGAGGAAATCGTTTTTCCCCTCCAGTCTCGCAGGCGGCCCGGTGAAGCCTTACCAGGCAAGCCCGGGCGGCAGCGATTCCCTTCTGAGCGGACCAGCCGGCGTGGGACCTCTTCGAAACTATCTCAGGACTTGCTCACACTGGCACCCCGGCAAACGCCCATGCGGGTCGACTCAAGGATTTTCCGTGTGGTACTACGGACTATCCGACAGGACCAAGTATATATCATTTCGCCCAAGCTGTTTGGCATATTCGGCCGCGGTCAGCTTGTTCATATCGACCGCATTTCGGTTCGCTCCATACCGCAGCAGCAGTCTGACGGTTTCAGGGTCAGCATAAATGGCTGCAGCCATAAGCGGGGTCAATCGATATTTGTCCCGGGATTCGATCCAGGCTCCACCGTTCAGAAGCATAGAAATGACTCTGCGATCATTTTTTCGGACTGCATGGAACAAAGCCGACTCACCGTCGTCATCCTGTTGGTCTACGTTGGCGCCGTTCGCCAGAAGCAATTGCACGGTTTCGGCACTCCCGCCGGCGGAGGCGGCCATCAACGCATCGCTGGCTCTTTTTTTGAACCGCCTTGAATACGTAATCTCTTTCAGGTTGACAAGGGCCCCCGCCTCGATCAAGTCGTTTGCTATCTCTACATGCCCACTCCAACTCGCATGCATCAGGGCGCTCACTCCCTGAACATCAGCCGCATCAAGATCGGCCCCGGCGTTGATGAGCAGGCTGACGATTTCTCTTTGTCCCAGCAGGGCCGCATACATGAGGGGAGTCATTTGCTCACCGTCTGCGGTGTTCACGTTTGCCCCCTTTTGGAGACAGTAATTCGCCCATTCCACACGGCCGTGCCGAGCCGCCCGGAGCAGCCGAGAATCCAACCTCGATTGGCGTTCCTGCGGGTTAAGGGTCTTCAGTACGGCATCTTCGTCCCGCATCCTAGAGGACAGGGATAGACTTTCATCTGAGGCAAATGCCAGTCCGGCTGTTACAATCATGAAACAGGCGCACAGTGCGGAGACGCTGAATTGGTTCCCTCTCATGGCTGGTCCTCCTTATTCTCCTCCATTCAACTCTATGCCCACTACAAAGCAACCTTGCAGCCATCACACTCGATCCCATGCATGATGTATTCAACTGGGATAGAGTCATGACACGTTTTTCCAAGACAAGTATGCCAAAATGATGAAAAAATCACGAAATATTTGGACGGCTGGCCAGATATTTTCTACAGAACTAAAATCGAGCCGCTCACACTTGCAGCGCACTTCATCGAGGTTCCGACTGTCGTTCAGGCTGAAAGGTGAGGGATATCCGGATTTCACCCTGCGGCTATCATGACAAAAGGTATCATCTTTTCCCTTTCACAGTATAATATCATCGATCCCCGGTTTTGAAATACGGAATACCCCTGCCTGTCAGGCGGGAACAGAATCATCGTGAGATGGGCATATGACGGAAGATTCGAATAACACGCTCAATATGACCAGAATGCTCCAATGGGTGATACTTCTGGCCCCGGCTTATGTGATCCTGGGGGCGGCGGGTCTGACGCTGGCCATTCCACCGGGTTATGCCAGCCCGGTGTTTCCGGCTGCCGGGTTTGCGTTGGCGTGTGGGCTCTGGTTTGGGCGCGGGGCGTTGCTCGCCGTCTGGATAGGCTCTGCCCTGCTGAATCTGTCGCATGCCTGGCTGGGCGGCACGCTGAGTGGGGCCACGGTGGCCGTAGCGGCGGTGATTGCCGCCGGTGCTACGGTTCAGGCCTGGCTCGGATGCTATCTCGTGAATCGATGGCAGGGACCCGCCTGGAGGCAGTTGGAGCGCGAGCAGGACGTATTCGCCTTTCTGCTGCTTGGAGGCGTGTTGGCCGGCATGATGTCAGCCACGATCAGTGTAGCGGGGCTTCAGCTCTTCGGCGTGATCGAGCCCGCCGGGGCCCCTTTTACCTGGTGGAACTGGTATGTCGGCGATGTCCTGGGCATTCTGGTATTTGCACCGCTAACCTTGTGTCTGCTCAACAGGCAAAACGATCTGTGGCATGAGCGGCGGCGGCGCATCCTCGCTCCGATGCTGCTGGCACTTGCCCTGGTTGTAGCGGCGTTCTACGGCGCTTCACAGTGGGAACAGCAGGCGCAGGACATTCAGATCAAGGCCAGTAGTGACAAGATTGCCGAGCGCATCGATGACCGGCTGATCTCGCACCGGGAGGTGCTCTCATCATTGCGCCATTTTATCGAGGCCATACCGGAGTTCAGCTTCGGACAATTCGAGCAGTTCACGCGCATCACCCTGCAGGACAACCCGGACATTTTCGCGTTGAGCTTCAACGACCTGATCGCCGAAGAAAACCGGCCGGCCTTCGAGCGGATGATGAGCACGCTGTCTCCGCTGGGCCCCTACCAGATCACCGAACGCGATAGTCAGAAACAGCTCGTGCGTGCCGCAACCCGGCCCGAGTATGTGGCGGTTCGCTACATCGTGCCGCTGGCCAGCAACCAGCCGGCCCTGGGCTACGACATCTATTCCGAACCGGTTCGCCGCGATGCCATCGACCGGGCGCGGGCCTCGAACAGCATGGCGGTAACAGCGCCCATCCGCCTGGTGCAGGAAGAGCAGCAAAGGATCGGCATCCTGGAACTCCTGCCGGTCCGCGGGGCGCAGGCAGCGGGGGGTGAAGACCGGGAAGGCCGTCTGTTCGGCTTTGCGGTGGCGGTGGTCAAGGTCGATGAAATGATCGAGATCGCCACTCGGGACCAGGTACCCTCCGGGCTGGTATTTCAGTTGGTCGACCCCTATGCACCAGCCGGCCGGACACTGCTGTACGGTTCTCACTCACGCAGCTCCGCCGGCGTCCCGTTGCCCAAGGCTGCTCCCTGGAAAAACCCCCTTCGCATGGGAGATCGAGACTGGGAGCTGTCGGTTTACACCACAGAAAGGTATCGCCAGGAACACAGGCCGTGGGTCGCCTGGGCGGTAGGGATGGCCGGCCTCATGTTCGTTACCCTCCTGCAGGTCCTGATGCTTGGCATGACCGGTCGAACCGCCGTGATTCAGCGCAAGAATGAAGAGCTGAAGACCGCCGAAGGGGCCCTTCGCGACCTGAACATTCATCTGGAACAGAAGGTCGAGGAGCGCACCACTGAGCTGGCTGCCGCTCAGTACCAAACCGAAAAAGCCCTGGCGCAGGTGGCGAAGTCTGAGGCGCTATTCCGGGCCATGGTCGAACAGGCGCCTCTGGGGGTGGCACTGGCCGACTCTGTCACAGCCCGCATTAGCGAGGTCAACGAGCGCTTTGCACGAATCGTGGGCCGGACACGGGAGGAGCTGACTTCCATCGACTGGATTCAAATCACTCATCCGGATGATCTGCCGGAACAGCTGAACAAAATGGCGCAGCTCAATGCCGGGGAAATCCCCGGCTACCAGATGAACAAGCGCTATGTCCGGCCCGACGGCTCTCCAATCTGGATCAGCCTGACGGTTGCGCCTGTGATCGTGGAAACTGGAGAGAATCCGCATCATCTGGCTATGGTCGAGGACATTACGGAACGCAGAGAGGCTGAAGAACGGTTACGCTGCATTACGGATTCCGCCTACGATGCCATCCTGATGATGGATCCCCAGGGCGCCATCACCTACTGGAACCCCGCAGCCGAAAAGATCCTGGGGTATCGCGCCGAAGAAGTGCTCGGGAAAGACCTTCACGAACAACTGGCTCCGGAACGCTATAAGGATGAATATCTCACGGCCTTCCCCGATTTCCAGCGCACAGGCCGAGGCAATGCTGTGGGCAAAACGCTCGAATTGTTCGCCAGGCACAAAGACGGCCGGGAGATTGCAGTAGCCGTGTCGCTGGCGGGAGTCTCACTGAAGGGAGGCTGGCATGCCGTAGGGATACTCCGGGACATCACCGTGCAACGGAAACTCGAGGAGGACCTGCGCGCAGCAAAGCAGGCGGCCGAAGCGGCCAATGCGGCCAAGGGTGAATTCCTGGCACACATGAGCCACGAGATCCGCACTCCCCTGAATACCCTGCTCGGAATGGCGGACCTGCTGTGTGAAACGGACCTCAATCCCGAGCAACGCTCCTATGTACAGATCTTCAAGAAATCCGGCACCACGCTTCTGAGCCTGATCAACGATATCCTGGACCTTTCAAAAATCGAAGCCGGGCAGGTCGAACTGGAGAAGACCCCATTCAGTCTCCCCGAATTGATCCACCGTCTCGTCGAGCTGATGCGGGTGCCTGCCGTCGAGAAAGGCATCGATCTGAGCACAAACGTCGCCCCCGATGTTCCCGCTGCACTCATCGGAGATGCCGAACGCCTGCGTCAGATCCTCTTGAACCTGATCGCCAATGCCATCAAATTCACTCCCAGGGGAACAGTAACCCTCAGCGTCCGGCAATGTGAGGCAAACACGGATCGTGAGACGACCGGCCTCCGGCTCGCTCCTCCTTCTGAGACCCCGGATGAAGCCTCTGAAGCTCTTCTCTCCTTTTCCGTCGAGGATACGGGAATCGGCATCGAAGAAGATAGACTGGGCCATATTTTTGAACGCTTCACCCAGGCGGACTCCTCCATCACACGGCAGTTTGGAGGATCCGGACTGGGCCTCACCATCTCCAGGCACCTGACGGAATTGATGGGGGGAAGCATTCAGGTGGAAAGCACTGTGGGCCGTGGAAGCGTTTTCACGGTGCAGGTGCCGTTTGGAATTGACCGTGGAGAAAAAACCGCTGGGTATTCCACGGTTCCTGACAGCGCCCTGGCAGTAGGTGCCCGCCTTGAGACTGAGAGTGCCCCTGAGCCGCCCGGATGGGCCCCCATGGACATTCCGGGACCCTCCCGCATGGGAACGCCTGCGCCAATGCGGATTCTCCTGGTGGAAGATACCGAGGAGAACCGGGTGTTGGTTCATGTCTATCTCAAGAGGACCCCCTGGATCATCGATGATGCGGAAAACGGATTGATAGCGCTTCAACGGTTCACGACAGGGTCTTACGATCTGGTGTTGATGGACGTTCAGATGCCGCTCATGGACGGTTATACGGCTACACGGGAAATCCGGAAATGGGAGATGGAAAAAGGGCGAAAGCCAACCCCTGTCATCGCACTGACAGCCCACGCCTTTGCCGATGAAAAGCAGAAGAGCCTCGATGCCGGATGCACCGCACACCTCACCAAGCCCATCGACAAAAAGGGCCTGCTTGCAGCGATTGAGCAATATGCCGAGCCACGGACAAGAAGCGACTGACGGTGGAACGAGAGGCGGCCGCAACTACTCGATGCAGACGGGCAGGAGAACGCGAAAAACGCTGCCGCTGCCGGGGGTACTCTCCACCATGACCGCCCCCTCATGCCCCTTCACCACTCCCAGGAGCACGGCCAGCCCCAAACCACGGCCGGTGAACTTGGTGGTAAAGAACGGGTCAAAGGCCTTCTCCATGGTTTCTGCGTCCATCCCGACACCGGTGTCGGAAACCGAAAGGCAGACATAGTCCTCCTCCGTCGGCTCCCAGTCCGGCGGGTGGAACCTGGATCCACGAAGGTCGGCTGCCGGCATCACGCCGACGGCCACGGTCACATCACCTTCTCGATCACCGACGGCCTCCCCGGCATTCACCACCAGGTTGCTCAGGACCTGGCGGATTTGCACTGCATCGGCCAGGATCGTCGGCCCTTCGTCCGGCAGGTCTATCTTCAGGCACACTCCTTCGGGCAGGGAGGCAGCAAGCGCCGGGAGGGCCTCACGGCAGATCTCCGTCAGGCGAATGGGTGCTTTGGTACCGACAGCCTGGCCGAGAGTGGCGAGCATTGACCGGCTGATCCCGGCAGCCCGCCTGGATGCCTGCATGGCCTGGGCAATGAATTCATCGGCCTTCGAGTCAGGGGGCAGAACCGCCTTAGTGAGTTCCAGGTTCCCCATCACTGCCCCGAGCAGGTTGTTGAAATGGTGAGCGATCGCCCCAGCCATTCGCCCCAGGCTTGCTGCCTTCTCAGCCTGCCGGATCCGCTGCTCCAGTCTCAGCCGTTCCGCTTCAGAACGCTTGCGCAGGGTGATATCATCGATGCTCGACAGGATACAGGGTCCCTGGTTGAGATGAATGATCCGGGCCGAGAGCAGGCCATCAATGATTTCCCCGTTCTTCTTCCGGAATGAGAACTCTCGGCCTGCAACGGTTCCGCCATCAAGCAGCGTGGACACGACTTGCTTCCGGTCTGCTTCGTTCACCCACAACATCAGACTCACCGGTGAACTGGAAGCCACTTCCTCCCACGTGAAGCCCATGATTGACGTGAAGGCATCATTGACCTCGATAAACCGGCCGTCTTCCAGGCGAGTGATCGCAATGGCGTAAGGCGAGGTCCGAAATGCCAGTGAAAATTTCTCCTCGCTTTGGCGCAGGGCCTCCTCTGCCTGCATGCGGCGCTCGATTTCCCGCTGCGCCAGATTGAGCTCCAATCGGACTTCGGCAACTTCCTTGAGGATCGCCAGGACCGGCCGATGCTCGATGACAATCCCCTTCTTTCTGTTTTGCCAGCTCAGATAAAGGTAAAGAAGCGGGAAGGCAAACACCGAAATGACAAGGCGGCTGAACAGCGTACCCTTCATGATGTTCAGGTATTCCGGGCTGCCGGCAAAGGCCCCGGTTGCAAACAGGAGAACGTCCAGCCACATCACCCCCAGCAGGGTGAGGAAGGCCCTCAGGCAGAGCCTTATCTCCAGCTTCGGTTTCCCCAGATATTCCCATGCAATGGCCAGGAAGACCAGGTCCAGGACGGTGGCAAACACGGAAGAGGCGTTTATCCTCAGGTCGGGAACAGGTACGTAGCTGAGAAGCGGGTGGCCGGAGATCTTCATCTGCAGGTGCAGGACCAGAGCAATCAGGGGCACCATTATGGACACTCCGGCAACGGTTGAGATCGCAATTCGCGTCGCCCGAGGCCCGTCGAAGACATACACCACAAATACCCCCAGCAGAAGCGAGGTGTAGAAGACGGTGGAGCCAACCATGAAAGTGATGCCGGCAACCTGGACCTTGACTCCCGCATCGGTTATCCACGACATGACCGCCGTAATTCCCCCGATCAAAGCATAGAAATGGGCCATCCCAAACCGGTGCCGCAGAGAATGAGCCCAGAGCACCAGAAAGTAGACGGCCATTGCTTCGAGAATCAGTATCCATACTTCGCTGTTCATCAATGCTCCTCCCGATCACCCGACCGGATTCATCGGGCACTCGCTTGGCGGTCTGATGAGAGCTCCCTCCATTCTGAAGTGGTGAGACCATTTATCCCGTCGAGGATTGAAGGACCTGTTGAATTCACCGGTATCTGAAAGGATGGACCCGATATCCGTTCCTTAGTAACTCAATTATAGACCGCAACAGAGGCCCTGCAAACCCGAAGGTGGAGACGCTAGAACCAAAACCGGGCTCCCAGGACTAACTCTTCTCCTGGAATGACTGGAGCCGGTGGCGCTACAGCCGGACCTGTTGCACCGAAACGATGTTCGGGTGGTTCAGGAGGGCTTCCAGGGCTTCCGGCGGCGCCTCGTCGTCCAGCCGTATGATGGCGATCGCCCGGTCTCTCTGGGGAGTTCTGGCAAGATGCATGTTGGCGATATTGACTTGAAAAGTGCCCAGAGTTGTCCCAATGAAGCCGATGGTCCCAGGTTTATCGAGATTCTGGATGATCAGATTGGTCCCCTCCAGTTCAGCCTCCAGAGGGTAGTCATTCAGTCGGACGAGCCGCACTTCCTCGCCCGGAAACACCGTACCGGCAACCGAAGATTCGCCCTTTTTCCCCTTCACCCGCACCGTGATCAATCCGGTATATCCCTTGGTGGTCGACAGACTGGCGGCAACGAGATCGATCTGGCGTTCCTTCAAGAGCAACGGAGCGTTCACGAGATTCACCCGTTCGGCCAGGATGGGATCCAGAAGTCCCTTGATGACTGTGTGGGTCAGGGGTTGCAGGGTCACCTCCTGGAGGTCTGGCCCGCTGTATTCGATCTCCAGGCGGTGGACGGGAGTGCAAAGCTGCCCCTGAAGGCTCCCCAGCCGCTCGGCCAAAACCAGATAGGGCCGGATTTTCTCAAAGTCTTTCGGACGCATGGAGGGAAAGTTCACCGCGTTGCGAATGACGCCCAACTGCAGGTAATCCAGGACCTGGGAAGCGATGGCCCGAGCCACGTTGACCTGAGCCTGCACGCTGGATGCCCCGAGATGCGGTGTGCAGATCACATTCGGCAGGGCAAGAAGGGGATTGTCCACAGGGGGCTCCTGATTGAAAACGTCCAGCGCGGTGCCGCCGATCCGTCCCTCCACGAGGGCTTCGTAGAGGGCTTCCTCATCGATCAGCCCTCCTCTGGCGCAGTTGATGATGCGAACGCCGGCTTTCATTTTCGACAGGGTGGCACGGTTGATCACGTTGCGCGTTTCATTGGTCAAAGGGGTGTGAAGCGTTATAAAATCGGATCGACCCAGGAGGTCGTTGAGCGGAACCAGTTCCACTCCATGGATTGCAGCCGCTTCCGCAAGGACATAGGGATCGTGACAAAGGACCTCCATCTTCATGCCGAGCGCCCGGTCCGCCACAATGGACCCAATTTTTCCGAAGCCTATGATCCCGAGAGTCTGCCCATAGAGCTCGGTTCCCAAGAAATGCTTCTTGTCCCAATGTCCGCTGCGCATGGATTGGTTGGCCTGAGGCACATACCGGGCCAGCGAAAGCATGAGGGCGAGTGTGTGTTCGGCCGCAGCCATGGAATTGGCTCCGGGGGTGTTCATCACGAGAATTCCCCGTGCACTCGCCGACTTGATATCGATATTGTCAACGCCGGTTCCAGCCCGGCCAATGACCTTCAACTGCGAGGCATGTTCGAGCAGCTCCGCCGTTACGCGCGTGCGGCTGCGAATGACCATGGCATCATATTCGTGAATCCGGGCTTTCAGTTCTTCCCGGGCCAGCTGCTCGTGGGCATCCACGCTGATGCCCTGCGCGGCATCGAAAAGCGCCAGGCCGCTCTCATGCAATCCGTCACAGACAAGAATTCTCATCACTTCAACCCAGATAGGCCTTCTGAATCTCAGGGTTTCGGGCCAGGTCCTCTGCCTCTCCCTGCACCACGACCTGCCCCGCTTCCAGGACATAGGCCCGGTGAGCATATTTCAGAGCGATGCGGGCGTTCTGTTCAACAACGAGGATCGTCGTTCCGGCATTGTTCAGTTCTTTGAGTACACGGAAGAGCTCCTGCATAAGAAACGGGGCCAGGCCCATCGAGGGTTCATCGAGCAGAATGAACCGGACGCCTGTCATGAACGCCCTTCCCATGGCGAGCATCTGCTGCTCCCCGCCGCTCAGGGTGTCACCCCGCTGGTGTTTGCGGTCCGCAAGACGGGGGAAAAGCGAAAAGACGCGCTCATAATCGTGAGCGATCTTCACCGCATCCTTGCGGGCATAGGTCGCCAGTTTGAGGTTTTCGAGGACCGTCAGGTTGCCGAAGATATGTCTTCCTTCCGGGACCAGGCCGATTCCAAACTTCACCACGATGTTGTGTGCCGCGACGGGTACCAGGTCAGTCCCGTTAAAAGTGATTCGACCGCTGGTCACCACTGGACCTTCCGGAGGAGGCAGCCGCATGATGCTCATAAGGGTCGTCGATTTCCCGGCCCCGTTCGCTCCCAGCAAAGCCACCATCTCTCCTTCGTCGACTCGAAAGGAGATACCGTGGAGCGCCTCGATATTCCCATAACGCACATGCAGGTTTTCCACTTCAAGCATAGGTCGGCTCTTCGTCTCCCAGATAAGCCTGAACCACCCGTGGATTCTGCCTTACCACCGCCGGTGGCCCTTCCGCAATGGTCTCTCCGAAGTCCAGGACCTTGATCCATTCACACACATTCATCACGACACGCATGTGATGCTCGATGAGCCAGATGGTCACCTTGAATTCGTCCCGGATCCATCGCACCAGCTCGATCAGTTGATCCACTTCACCGGGGTTCATACCGGCCGCGGGTTCGTCAAGCAGGATGAGCTGCGGGCGGATGGAGAGGGCTCGACCGATTTCGACCCGGCGCTGGAGGCCATAGGGCAAGTTCTTTGGGTATTCCTCGGCATAATGGCGCAGGTCGAGAATCTCCAGGAGTTCTTCCGCCGTTTTTCGGACCTGTTGTTCGCTCAGACGATATCGTCGACTCTGCAGGATGGTCCCAAGCAGGCCATAACCCAGGTGGTAATGCTGGGAGATACACAGATTTTCGAATACGGTGAGACTGTTCCAAAGCCTGATGTTTTGAAAGGTTCGCGCCATCCCGAGGTTGGTGACCGCATGGGGACGCAGCCCAACGATGCTTTTGCCGTGAAAGAGGACCTCTCCCTCAGCGGGCCGATAGAAACCCGATACCAGATTGAAAATGGTGGTCTTGCCCGCTCCGTTCGGACCGATGAGCCCGAGGAGCTCGCCGCCGTTCAGGCTGAGTTGGAAGTTATAGACCGCTCGGAGCCCCCCGAAGAAGTGGGTGAGATCTTTGATTTCCAGAAGTGACATCTAGGCTCGTTTCTCCTGTGGAGAGAACCACTTGCGCAGTCTGGGGAAGACGTCGGTCAGCTCGCGGCCTCCCATAATGCCTTCCGGCCGAAAAAACATGAGCAGGATGAGGAGCAGCGGGACGACAACCCATTTGGCGACCTGGAGGGGACGAAAGAGCTCGAGGATCACGGTGAGGCCCACGGCACTGAGGATCGAACCGCTGAGCGATCCCATACCTCCCAGGTAAACCATGACGAGGACTTCGGTAGACTTCATAATCGTAAACGTGCCTGGGTTGATATATCCGAGGACATGGGCGAACAATCCCCCGGCAACGCCCGCCATTCCCGATGAGAGCATAAAGGCTACGACCTTCATGCGCCGGGTGTCCACACTCATGATCTCCGCAGCAATCTCGTCGTCGCGAATGGCCACGATTCCCTTTCCATAAGTGGAATTCATGCAACGATAGATAACCAGGACCGTAAACCCCACGGAGATCAGGGTCCAGATCATCACCCACGGGAGATTCACCGCATCCTTCATGGCGTTGACAATGTTCGACATTCCCATAAAACCGCGGGCCCCACCGATCACCTGCATGTTCTCGATGGAGCTTTTGACGATATAGTTCACCGCCAGGGTAATGATCGCCAGGTAGTCGCCACGCGTTCGAAATGAGGGTATGGCAACGAGCAATCCCACCAGGGCCGCTCCCACCCCTCCGGCCAGCAAGGTAAGAGGGAATAGATACAGGGCCTTCGAAGGTCCCATAAGGGCCGGTCCGAAGATCGGCGTCGAGGTAAAAAACCAGACGTTCAAGACAGACGTAACGTAGGCCCCAACTGCCATGAAACCGGCATGACCAACAGAGAACTCACCCATGTAGCCGTTGATCAGATTGAGCGAGGCGGAAAGGATGACATTGATGCCAATAAACATGACAACCAGCTGAAGGTAGGCATTGATCCAGTTGCCTCTGGTGGCTGCAATCATCAGCAGGCAAAAAAGTATATAGAGAATGGCAGAAGAGAAGCGCCGCATCGTCCGGTCCCGGTTCTCAGATTTTATCCGCCCGGGCGACTCCGAACATGCCCGTCGGTTTGATACTCAGAAAGATCAGAAGAATGCTGAAGGCGATGAGGTCCCGCAGAGTAGACGGGAAGAATGCAGCAACAAAAATCTCCACAAACCCAAGGAGAAAGCCACCCGCAAAGGCACCTCGAATCTCCCCGATCCCGCCGATCACCGCGGCAATAAATGCCTTCCATCCAACGAGGGCACCCATGTAAGGTTCCAGGACCGGATAGGCCGTAGCAAAGAGGATTCCTGCCAGAGCGGCCATGGACGAGCCAAGGATGAAAGTAAAGACAATCACGGTATCCAGCGGGATGCCCATCAGCGGCACCGCCATCCGGTCGTACGAAATGGCTCGCATGGCCATGCCCATCCTGGTTTTGCGCACAATGGCTTCCAGCAGCAGAAAAACCAGGATGGTCGCCACAATAACCAGGATTTTAACGTTCGTGAAAGTCACCCCCCAGATCGTATAAATGGCCTTGGGAATCAGCTCGGGGAACATCCGGCGGTTGGCCCCAAAAAGGGCCAGGTTGCCGTTTTCAAGGATGAGGCCGCACATGAGCGCCGTTATCACCACGTAGAGGCGGGATGCCCCCTTGCGCCGCAAAGGCCGGTACGCTACCCGTTCGAGTGTGACTCCGACGCCGGAGGTCAGTACCATCGTCAGCAAAAGGGTGATGACGAAGACAGTCGTCGGAGAGAGTTGGAACGGGAACAGGGAAAAACTCTGTCCCAGGAGGAGGGTTGCCAGGAAAAACCCGATGTACGCGCCCACCATGAAGATATCGCCGTGGGCAAAGTTGATGAGGAGGAGCACACCGTATACCAGGGAATATCCCAACGCAATGAGGGCGTAGAAACTCCCCCACTGCAGGGCATTCAAGAGATTTTGGAGAAAACTCTGAACAAACAAGAATTCCTCCTCCTTTTCGACCTCAGCACAGGATGTGCGAAGGCGGGAATTGTTTCCCGCCTTCAATCAGAACCGTTTGTATCCTCTGCGCCTCTCTAGTGATGAAAAGCCGGTCCCCATGGGGTCAACTCAGGGACAGGCCGACTTAAAGAACTCGAACTCACCGTTTGCGCTGATCTTAACCACCACAGCACACTTGATGGGGTCCCCGTGGGCCTTAAAGGTCATCTTCCCGGTAATACCGTCAAAGTCCGTGATCTTCGCCAGCTGCTCCCTTATGGCATCACGATCCTTGTCAAGAGACCCGCTCAAGCCGCCTGTATTCTGGATCGCCTGGAGCAGCAACCGGGTTGCATCCCAGGTGAGCGCGGCAACATCGTCGGGAACATACTGATATTTTGCCTTGTACTGGTCGATGAACTCCTTGGTAGCATCCTTGGCCCCGGCAGCCGCGTAGTGGGTGCTGAAGAAGTATCCCTTGCAGGCATCGCCGCAAAGGTTCATCAACTCGGCTGATCCCCAACTGTCACTTCCCATGATCGGTTTCTTCCAGCCCAGTTCCTGGGCCTGTTTTACAATCAGGGGGACTTCATCATAGTACTGCGGCGTAAAGAGCACATCTGCTCCGGAATTGACAATCTTGGTGAGCTGCGCACTGAAATCCTTATCCTTGGTGGTGAAGGTCTCGAAAGCAACCACCGATCCCGCACCGTGGATCGCTTCAAAGGCGTCTTTGAAATACTCGGCGAGGCCTTTGGGATAGTCGCTGGCAATGTCATAGAGTACCGCCGCCTTCTTGACTTTAAATTCCTCCGTTACAAACTTGGCTGCAACCGGTCCCTGAAAAGGATCCAGGAAGCACGCCCGGAACACGTAAGGGCGGCCTTCTGTAGTTTTGGGATTGGTCGACCAGGGGGAAACCATGGGGGTCTTGTTGGCGTTGCAGACCTCTCCCGCGGGGATAGCCTGCTTGCTGGCGTTCGGTCCGATAACGGCCAGCACCTGGTCCTGGGTGATCAGTTTCAATGCGGAGGAGGTGGCCGACTCAGCTTTGGCCTCATTGTCTTCATAGATGAAGTCCAGCTTATAGGTCTTGTCTCCGGCCTTAATACCACCAGCTGCATTGATTTTTTCCTTGAGCATTTCTGCGGCGAACTTCGAACTCTCCCCGACCTTCGGAATATCTCCGGTGAGTTCAATGTTAAAGCCAACCTTGATGGTCTGGGCATGACTCAGAGAAAACAGTGCGGTAAGCATGAATGAAAAAACAACCAGGGCAACCAGCATGAAACGTCTTCGCATACGACTCCTCCTCTGTTCGAATAACTCGTAACGGGTACAGAAACCTCTGGAACTTTATGAAAACTCAGGTAAGATGCTCATACATCACAAAACACAATTCATGTCAATTGTGATTGCTGCAATGTTGTGACCTGAAATGCTTTCAAGAGGAGATATTAGCTTCGTGAAGATCGGATGCCCGAAAGAAATAAAGAACCATGAATATCGTGTCGGATTGATACCGGCAACGGTAAAATCCTATGTCGATGCGGGACACACGGTATACATCGAAAGCAATGCCGGTCTAGGTTCCGGAATACGAGACGGCGAATATACAGCAGCCGGCGCTAAGATATTGAACAATGCCGCCGATGTCTGGCAGACCGCGGATATGATCGTCAAGGTCAAGGAGCCGCTCTCTGAAGAGCTTTCACGAATGAAGCTCGGCCAGCTGATCTACACCTATTTCCATTTTGCTGCCGATGAGCAGCTCACCCGGTCTTGCCTCGAGCGCGGAATCAGCGCTCTCGCTTATGAAACGGTCCAGGAAGCGGATGGAAGCCTGCCGCTGCTGAAGCCCATGAGCGAAGTGGCCGGGAGGATGGCCCCAATCGTCGGAGCGCACTATCTGGGCAGAATCATGGGCGGGCGTGGAAACCTGCTGCCTGGAGTCCCTGGGGTTGCTCCAGGCAATGTGCTCGTTATCGGGGGCGGCACGGTAGGAAGCAATGCGGCAAGAGTGGCAGCGGGGCTCGGGGCAATCGTAACGATTTTGGATATTAATCTGAACCTCCTGGAGCACCTTGGCAATATCCTGCCTGCCAATGTGATCCCTCTTTACAACGACAGCCATTCCTTGGAAAAGTTGTTATGTGAGGCGCATCTGGTGATTGGAGCCGTGCTGATTCCCGGGTCCAGGGCCCCCAGGCTCATCACACGGGACCATCTGAAGATCATGAAGCCGGGATCGGTCATTGTGGATGTGGCCATCGACCAGGGCGGTTGTACCGAGACTTCACATCCGACCACTCATGGGGACCCCATTTATGTGGTTGACGATATCATCCATTATTGCGTTGCCAATATGCCCGGAGCGTACGCCCGCACTTCAACGTTCGCTCTAAACAACTGCACCGTCAGGTATGGACTGCAGCTGGCGAACAAGGGACTGACCAACGCGTGTCAGGAGAACCCGGCTCTCAAAAGGGGCCTGAACCTGCATAGGCATCACATCACCTTCAGACCGGTGGCCGAAGCCCTCGGCCTCGGTGAATGCTACATACCGGTTGACGAGGCCCTCAAAGGATGAGACAGTAGATATCGTTGATTCCAGGCCGCTTTTCCATGATCGTCAGGAGAGTCGAGCGGGTTTATTGCAGGAGTTTACACCAATCAGGAGGCATGGCATGAGAAGATTTCTGTCAGTGGTTATGATCCTTGCGCTGGTCATAGCGTTTGCACCGTTTGCGATCGCTGCCGACAAGGCCGGGAAATCGGGCAAGAAGAAAGCGAAGGAACCGGGGGCGGTAAAGGTCGTGACGGTCACAGAGACGGCCACGGTGGATGCCATTGATGCCGCCAGGCGCTCCGTCACGCTCAAATGGCCTGACGGAAAAACGAAGACCTTCAAGGTGCCCAAAGAAGTGGTGAATTTTGACCAGATCGCAGTGGGCGATAAGGTCAGGGCTACCTTTGTGGAAGAACTCGCGCTCTTTGTCAGAAAGTCGGATGCACCACCGAGCGCCGACGAAACCGAGACCATTGCACTGGCACCCAAAGGGGCAAAACCAGGGGTGTTCATGGCAGACACTCAGACAATCACCGCAAAGATCGAGGCGATCGATTACAAACAACGAACGGTGACTCTTAAAGGACCTCAAGGTAACTCAAAGACTTTCAAAATCAATAAGAGCGTAAAGAACCTCAAAGAGGTGAAAAAAGGGGACGAGGTCACCCTGCGGTTCACGGAGGCGCTGGCCGTTGTGGTTGAGAAGCCGTAGCTCACGTCGTCCACAGCACGAGTGCAGATTCCCGGCTCATTGCAGACAGAAGGAAACGTGGGTGTTTTCTCCCAAGATCTGCGATGGGCCCTAGAGTTCTTGCCTTTTCATCGAAATGGGCTATATTCCGCAAGCTAGAGGGCTAAGCGGTTCGCTGTTTTTGAATTGACGGAGGAATCGGTCTTTCGCCTGAGCTGAGCGGTTCTGGAGTAGCTCCAAAGTAACGCACCTGGATAAAAGACTTATTAACTTCGAAAGGACATGCATTATGGCGGAAGGTCGAGTGAAGTGGTTTGATCCAAAAAAAGGTTATGGTTTCATCATTGCCGACGATGGGAAGGAACTTTTTGTCCATCACAGCGGCATTGAGGGACAGGGGTTTAAGAGTCTGGAAGAAGGCGAACGGGTCAGCTTCGATGAGGAAAGGGGCACCAAAGGGCCTCAGGCGGTCAGAGTAAAAAAGTTGTAGTGTCACGGTTGGGCAACTTGACAACCTTACCAAAGGAGTACTGCCCGGAGAAGACCTCCGGCTTTTTTGTTTTATCGGGGCAGGCCTCTCAAGCCCCTGAACGGCTACTCCCAAACAGCTCAGGTTGTACGATGGGAAGTCTGCCGATATGTCCAATGCTCCTTCTTCGGGCCGGCCACGGTTACTCGAGCCGGTGTTTCTCATAATAGGAGGAGGGGTCTCTGGAAGGTCCCAGGCCTGAAGGAAACGTCCCCAATGACTGGTGAGGTTCGGCCCTTCCTTAGCATTTGTCTCCGGCGCCAATGCCTGATATTTTCAGACAAGCCGAAAATGCAATGAGAAATGGACCATGAACCTGTAGTGTGTACAACCCTTATTCCGGGAGCTGATACGTTGACAATTCCCAAATTGAAAATCGGAGATCTGGTCGCAAAAATTCCCATTATCCAGGGTGGAATGGGGGTTGGCATTTCCCTTTCGGGGCTGGCTTCAGCGGTTGCCAACGAGGGGGGAGTCGGGGTAATTGCTGCCGCATTGATCGGTGCAAACGAGAGGGATATTTGCATCAATTTCAGAGAGGCAAACATCAGAGCTCTGAGAAATGAGATCAGAAAGGCCAGGGATGCAACTGACGGAATCCTTGGAGTCAATATCATGGTCGCCCTGACGAATTTTGCCGACATGGTCAGGACTTCCATAGAGGAGGGAATTGACATCATCTTTTCCGGTGCAGGTCTTCCTCTGGATCTACCCAAGTATCTGAAGGACGGCTTCAAGACCAAACTCGTTCCGATCATCTCTTCTGCAAGGGCAGCCAAGGCCATCTGCAAGAGGTGGCTGTCAAAGTTTGACAGCCTTCCGGATGCCTTTGTGGTTGAGGGGCCGCTGGCTGGAGGGCATCTTGGCTTCAGTGCCGAACAACTGGGCAGTCCTGATTTCGCTCTCGAAAAGCTTGTCCCTGAAGTGGTGGAGGCGGTTATCCCCTATCAAGAAGAACACAAGGTAGATATCCCTGTGGTCGCCGCAGGGGGGGTCTACACGGGGAATGATATCCACAAGTTTCTGCAGCTTGGAGCAGCGGGGGTCCAGATGGCGACCCGTTTTGTTGCCACTCACGAGTGTGATGCCGATATCCGGTTCAAACAGTCCTACATCAATGCCCACATGGAGGATATGGCGATCATCAAGAGTCCTCTTGGGCTTCTGGGCCGGGCCATTCGAAACCAGTTCATCGATGATGTGGAGGGAGGAAAGAAAAAGCCCTTTAGATGCCCGTATCACTGCCTCATCCCCTGTAACTGCAAGGACAGCCCCTACTGTATCTCTCTGGCTCTGGTGCACGCTAAGAGGGGGAATCTGAAACATGGTTTCGCCTTTGCAGGCCAGAATGCTTACCGGGTGGACCAGATCGTCTCCGTTAGGGAACTGATCGCCTCTTTGCTGGACGATTATGCGAGAGCTTCCTTCGGGTCTGTCACGGATTGTCAGCTGTGTATGCCCCGACTCCTGGACTCGACCTGGCAAGGGGTTTAGGTCTGATGGGAGCTACTCAGAAGAGCTATCAGGAAATAAACGAGAAGATCCGCAAGGGACAGGCTGTCGTTGTGACCGCGGAAGAGATGGTGGGCATCGTCAGAAAGAAAGGACCTGCCGGGGCTGCCAGGGAAGTGGACGTCGTCACGACAGGGACCTTTGCTCCCATGTGTTCTTCAGGGGCCTTTATCAATTTCGGTCATACCAAGCCGCCCATAAGAGCATCAAAAGTCTGGCTCAATGATGTACCGGCCTATGCCGGACTGGCTGCAGTAGATGTCTACCTGGGTGCAACAGAGCCCCCTTTCGATGACCCATTGAACAAGATTCACCCCGGTGCATTCGAATACGGCGGAGGGCATGTCATTCACGACCTGGTTAGCGGCAGAGCCGTCAAACTCAGAGCGGAGGGTTATGGAACAGACTGCTATCCAAATCGCCGGGTCGATCTGGAAGTCACTCTGCGGGACCTGCCTTATGCAGTCTTGTGCAACCCTCGCAACGCCTATCAAAATTACAGCTGCGCTGTCAATGTTTCTCCCAAGACTATCTACACCTACATGGGGACATTGAAGCCCCGCCTGGGTAACGCCAATTATTCGACGTCGGGACAGATGAGTCCGCTTTTGAACGATCCCTATTTCCGGACCCTGGGGCTTGGCACTCGCATCTTTCTGGGAGGTGCCCAGGGCTATATTGTATGGCATGGTTCACAGCATAACCCGAATGTCCCTCGTCTGCCCAATGGAGCTCCCAGAGTGCCGGGCGGCACACTCATGGTATTGGGAGACTTGAAGGAAATGCTGCCGCGATGGTTGATGGGTGTGAGCATGCAGGGATACGGTTGCTCGCTGGCAGTGGGAATCGGCGTTCCCATCCCTGTTCTTGATGAAGAAATGGCCATTCACACCGGGGTCTCGGACGAAGAAATCGTGACCCAGGTGAAGGACTACAGTTTTTCGTACACGGAACCCCTCTGCGAGGCGAGCTACGCGCAACTCAAATCGGGAGCTGTTACAATCGATGGCAGGGATGTTCCTACGGTGCCGCTCTCGAGCTATGTGCGAGCCAGGGAAATCGCCAATACTTTGAAGGACTGGATACTGCAGGGAACTTTTCTGCTGGGAATACCCCAGCACCCCCTGCCGACAACCGGCCAGAGGATAGATCGATCCTGAGGAGCGTCCGGCCGGATAACTGCCCGGGCCGAGTTTGCCAGGACCGGGTGGGTATTCCGGAATGGTTCAAGACCATGCACCACCTCCCTCGTCACCCGGCGTGTCAGCCATCAACCGAGCCTGCACCACACTTAGATCAATGGACATGACAACGAGCAAAGCCAAAGGGGTTGGACTCCTTTCAGGGGGACTCGACAGTATTCTGGCTGTGAAAATCCTTCAAGCACAAGATGTCGATGTCATCTGCGTAACCTTTGCCACCTATTTCTTCGATGAAGCCCCAGGGATGAAAGCGGGTAACACCTGGGGCATTCCTGTCTGCGCTCTGGACATTGGCCAAAAGCATTTTGAAATGCTGAAGAAACCGCTCTATGGATACGGTCGTTGGATGAATCCCTGCATTGATTGCCACGCATTGATGCTGCGGGAAGCCGGTCGTTTTATGGAAGAAGAGGGTGCGGATTTCCTTTTCACTGGAGAAGTGCTCGGCCAACGTCCCATGAGCCAGCGGCGTGATGCACTCCGAATCGTTGAAGACCTGGCAGGCTACCCGGGCCGCATTCTGCGGCCGCTCAGCGCAAGACTGCTTCCCCCCACCGTCCCGGAACTCGATGGGCTCATTGACCGCGACAGGCTCCTGGATATCCACGGGAGATCCAGGAAGCGGCAAATGGCACTCGCAGAGGCTTTTGGGATCACCGCCTACCCGCAGCCCACAGGCGGCTGTGTGCTCACCAACGAAGGCTTTGGAAAGAAGCTCCGTACACTCCTTGAATACTTTCCCTGCGCTGCGTCCAGAGAGGTCGAACTGCTCAGGCTGGGACGGCATTTCCTCTTGCCCGAAGGGAGTCTTTGCACCGTCGGCCGCAACCAACAAGACAACGAAAGACTGGAGGGCCTGGTAGAAAGCAGAGACATCCTCATTAGCGTTGCTGACTACCCGGGGCCGGTTGGATTACTGCTGCCGGCGCCTGGTTTTGAGAAGGACCTGGAGTTGGCGGCTATGGCGGTCATCGCTTATAGCGACGCTCCCCTGTCAGGTCTGGTGACTGTTCGATGCCGGCACATGGGAAAGACCAGCCTCTCATCCCTGGTCAATCCCGGCAAGGATCACTTCAGAGGATGCCAGATCTAGCTGTTTGGGGAGCGGCGTGATCACAGCAGGGTTTGAGCGGGCAAATATCGGTTTTGGGCTTCTTCGCCTGGCAGAACCGGCGACCATGTTGGATCAACTGGTGGGAAAACTTAATCCATCGTTCTCGGGGAATCAGCTCCATGAGATCTTGTTCGATTTTATCAGGATCTTTCTGCAGGGTCAGCCCCAATCGCTGCGACACACGGGATACATGGGTATCCACGACAATTCCCGGAATCTGGTAAGCATTTCCCAGGACCACATTGGCAGTTTTTCGCCCTATTCCGGGGAGTTGCACCAACACGTCCATGTCGGCTGGAATGTCCCCCTTGAACTGCTCATCCAATATCCGGCAGGCGGCCTGAATGCTTCTCGCCTTATTGCGGTAGAACCCGGTTGACCTGATCTCGTTTTCCAGCTCCTCCAGCGAAGCTCTGGCATAGTCTCCGGCTGACCGGTACTTTTCGAAAAGACGAGGAGTCACCTGATTGACCAGCTCATCGGTGCATTGAGCCGAAAGCATCGTCGCAACAAGCAATTCCAAAGGATCCCGATAACGAAGCGAACAGCTCGCGTCGGGATACAGATCGTCGAGCAGGGCGAGGATCCGGTCGACTTTCAATGGTGAAACCGGCCGCTGGGGGTTTTTCTTCTTCACTTCTCTTGACGGCATCATCGAATTCTCTATCTCAATAGGGGGCAAATCTACCCCATGTTCTTCCATCAACTCTTTGCCGATTGCTTCATATTTCAAAGTTCCCATTTGATTTCAAGCAAAAACATTTTATATATAGGTCTGCGAAGCGCAGAAAGCCTTCTCCTTCCCTTTCTCCGGGGGAATGGATATGTTCAAACGACAGTGCAGGAGTGGGACATCGGTTCCTTCTGACAGCTATTGCCGTTGAGGTGAAAATGAAGCATTCTTCAGTCAGTTTGAGTAAGATACTTAGAGAAAGAGGGCCGATGCAAACCCATATTATTGTTTGCCCTTTTTGCGACAATGGACATCCGGTCCCGATGGATTTTGATTCGATTCACCGCTGTAGCTGTGGAGCTTGCTACAAGGTCTGTGGAAATCATGCCCTGGAAACCGGGGTTGGCGATATAGCCGAGCAGTTGTGGAATCGTGAAGAACTGGATTTTGTAAGGTCGATCCCCATTGAGTTCTGCAATGTTGTTATCGAGAAGGAGTTTGACCGGCTCCTGGACTTGAAGCAGACATCCGATCCACACGGCATTGAACGGTTCTGTAAATATGACATTAATGTTCACCTGAGCCTGGTCTGGGTGAAGAGGCTCTTCTGATTGGCCCCGGAGCTGTGAGTAAGTCAAGTCAGGATCTGAGGATCGAGAGAGACGGCATAGACAGATCAGTTAAGGGGGTGTCTGGAAGAAGGCGCCCCTTTCGTTTTGCTAATTCGCTACCGACGTAAATGACGGGGAACGGGCATGGGGAAAAACGGCAGTGTTGTTGTTATGCAACCCGATGAGATTCAGCAGGCTTTGGAAAAGCTCGCGGATGGGATTGTGGAACATTCTCCGGATCGGCAGAAGCTGGTGCTGGTCGGAATTCACACGGGGGGCGTTCATCTGGCCAGGCGCATCCGGGAGATCATTCTCCGCAGTCATCAGTTGTCCGTGCCCGTCGGCACTCTCGACATCACCCTCTACCGGGACGACTGGACACGTCTGCACACGCAGCCGGTGGTCAAAGCGACCGATCTGCCTTTCGTGATTGACGACCGCCAGGTTGTTCTCGTGGATGATGTTCTCTTCACCGGTCGAACCATCAGGGCTGCTCTTGACGCTTTGATTGATTATGGCCGACCCAGAACGGTCCAGGTTGCCGTGCTGGTCGACCGGGGACACCGCGAATTGCCGATCTTTGCTCAGTTCATCGGTCTTCACCTGAACACGAACATCGAAGAACAGGTGAATGTGCTGCTTGAGGAGAAGGACGGTATCGACCAGGTCGTGACCGAGTGGACCTCAGTCTGAAGCGACGATTTGCCGCAATACAAACGGATCACTCGGCAATACAGTGCGTGGCTTGTTTCCGGTCTGAATTTCCTGCAAGGTCTTCATGCCAGTCCGTGAGGAAGGTCTTTTACCGGCTTTCCTCATGGACTGAACGGGTGATGCTTCTCTTTTCTGACGCCTCTCGTGTGGCCCACCCTCTCGCGGTGTTTCAACTCAGCACCTGAGCCAGCCGAGTCAGGTTCATGTTTCCCCCGGTCATCACTGCCACAACCTTCTTCCCTGCAAGTTGATCCCTGATCTTGAAGGCCGCTGCCAGTGTTGCCGCACCCGCAACCTCGGCAAGATTTTGCGTATAGCGCAAGGCCATGCGGACTCCTTCCAGGAGTTCCTCTTCACTCAGCAGAACGACTTCCTTGATGCGATCCTTCAAAATGATGAAGGGGACGTCGAAAACGGAGCGTGCCGCCAATCCCTCCGCAACAGTGTCCGCGCTCGGGACAACGACTCTCTTGCCCATCCTCCAGGACTCATAAAAAGATGGCATGCGTTCAGCCTCAACACCGATCAGCTCTACCTTTGGATTGATGCCTTCTATAACCTTAGCCAGGGCCGAGCAACCGGTCCCGCCACCTATGGGCATGAGGAGGACATCGACTTCAGGAAGTTCGTCAAAAATCTCCAACCCCATCGTGGCAATCCCATTGATCAGCGCCGGGTCGTTTCCCTGGCGCAGATAGAACATCCCGGTGCTTTCGGCAAGCTCCTCACAGTAATCTTGGGCCTCATAGAAGTCACTGCCGTGTTCAATCAATTGCGCTCCGTAGGAAAGGATCTCAGCATTGATGTCGGGATTATTGTTTTCCGGAACCACTGCATTACAGAAAACACCTCGCTCTTGCGCCGCCCATGCCACGGCGAGCCCATGGTTCCCCCGGGTGGCGACAACGATTCCCTGCTTCTCAATTTCAGGCGAAACACACGACATGAAATTGACAGCCCCCCTGACCTTGAACGAGTTCGTTGGCAGATGGTTCTCATGCTTGACGTAAATCGAAGCGTTCAGTTCATCCGAGAGCCTTTTGTAATAGGTCAGATGAGTCCGTTTCAGCACCTGCTCCACAATCCGGCGTGCCTTGAAAACCTCCAGGATATTCACCCGGCGCACAACATCATCATAATGGTGGTTCATGCTGCCTCCCTGTTCTCTGAAGCCCCTTGGGAAGATACCGGCCAGGCCTTGCACCGGTTAACGAATCAACTCCATCGTTACTTGTAGAGGGGTGATCATATACCAGAAACCGGGCAAACACCACCGGTGAAAATCGCGGCCTGATCCATAGCGTTTCCCTGCCATCACCCATTCCCGCAGGCGGCACAGTAGTTCCACTCCGCCTGCAGGGGCCTGCCGCAGGCACTGCAGCTGCGCAGCTGTGGGGTGCGGCAGAAGGGACAGAAGCGGTACTCGGTGTTCAATAGCCGCCCACAGTTTTGACAGCCGGAAGCAGCGTATTCGGGCACCTCCAGCACACGCCCCAGCTCCGGCAACGTGGTACGACCCTGCTTGGCTTTGATCAGCCCATCTTCCACGAGGGTGCGAGTGGCGGATTCCTGGGCCGCCAGGCGCAAATCCTCCTCGCCGGCACCTCGCAGGATCAGTTCCCTCATGCGGGCGTTCAAAACCAGGATCTCGAAAACGCCCATACGACCACGGTAGCCCGTTTTGTGGCATCGGGGACAGCCCTTCCCGATCCGGAAATGCCCACCTCGGAGGGCTGCTTCGTTGAGTCCCAGGGAATGCACCGTTTCGGGATCCGGTGTTGTATCTTCCGCGCAATCGGGGCAGATCCGGCGGACCAGACGCTGCGCGATGATGCCCGAGAGGACGGACGCTGCCAGGTAACGCGGAACGCCGATATCCAACAGGCGTGTGATACTGCTGGGGGCATCATTGGTATGCAGGGTCGTGAAGACCAGATGGCCCGTAAGGGCCGCTCGGCAGGCGATTTCCGCAGTTTCCGCATCGCGGATCTCCCCCACCAGGATAACATCCGGGTCCTGGCGCAAGATCGAGCGCAAGCCTCCAGCAAAGGTGAGCCCTATATCCGCGTTCACCTGCATCTGATTCAGGCCATCGTAATTGTATTCGATGGGGTCCTCGACCGTCACGATATTGATCGTGCGGTTCTTGATGCGGTTCAGCATCGAGTAGAGCGTGGTCGTCTTGCCGCTGCCCGTAGGTCCCGTCATGATCACCATGCCCATGTGGCGATGAATGAGCTGCTCCACTTGATCCAGGTCCTCCGATAGGAAACCGATGGAATCCAGTTCAAAGGCTCCCGTGGAGGCATCCAGGATGCGGATCACTGCCTTTTCGCCAAAGCGGAGGGGAAGAATCGAGAGGCGCAAATCCACTTCCCGCTCCTCCACCTTCACGCGCACGGACCCATCCTGGGGAAGGCGTCGTTCGGCGATGTCCATACAGCCAAGGATCTTCAGGCGAGAGATCAGGGATGGATGAATCCCGGAGGGCACCTGCAGCTGATCCACTAACAGGCCGTCAAGGCGGAAGCGCACCGTGCCTTCCTCCTTGCCTGGCTCGATATGGATGTCCGAAGCGCCCATCTGAATAGCCTTGCGCATGATGAGGTTCAGAAGCTGGATGACGGGTGCATCGTTGGGGCGTGCGTCCAGGTCCGAGGCCTGACCACCCCAGCGGATAAGGAAGAGATCTGTCGCTGCGGGCGTCCCGGCCGCCATCAGCACATCGGCGCCCTCCAGGTGCCTGGAGTAGAAGCGCTCAATGGCATCCCGGAGCTCGGAAGGCACCCCTACGCTTGGGTTGATGGAATAACCGGTGGCGAAGCTCATTTCCTGGATCGCATCCAGGTCCCGGGGGTCCGCCATGACCACGTCAAGCCGCTTGCCCTCTCGCCCCAGGGGCAAGGCCGTGTGCTTGCGCGCATAGCTCTCAGGCAATAGATTCAATTGCTCCGCTGTGAAAGGCCGATCCCCTAGCTCCACGAAGGGCACTCTGAGCAGTTCCGCCAGGGTGCGCGCCAGATCAGTCTCCATTACCAGGCTGCTCTCAGTCAAAAGCTCCAGCAGCGGACGCCTGGAGATCTCCCGCAGTTCCTGCACCTCCAGACAGGCCTGGGGGGTCAGGAGCCTTTTGCGGAGAAGCAGCTGTACAAAAGGATCCCGGGTGAGCTCCGTGGACCTGGTGTCTGGACTGGGATGGGCCATAGCATTCCCCTGGACATCGGAAACCACCGTGGAAGCGGAAAAGGCCTACTCGATTCCGGTCATCGACTCATGAGATTCAATCGTGGTGGGTTCCCCTACATACAGCACACTGAAATGATGATAGAGAAACGTATTTCAGCTTTTTCCGATGTTCGCCACAAGCTGCGAACCTGGCGCTCACCGGGCAGTTTCAAACCTTGCTCGAACGGACCTGGCATGAATGGGAAGCCCTTCCGCCTCTGCCAGCGTAATGACCGTGTCTTTCAGGCCGGCCAGGCCGCTTCGACTCAAGTACTGGAAGGTCGGCTTCTTTATGAAATCATCCACAGAGAGACCAGAGAACATCCGCGCACATTGGCCGGTCGGCAACACATGGTTTGTTCCGGAGGCGTAGTCCCCCACCGGGACGGGGGCATAGGGACCCAGAAAGATAGAGCCGGCATGCCTGATTCGGTTAAGGGTAATAAACGGGTCCCGGGTCATGATCTGAAGGTGTTCCGCTGCGTACTCGTTTGTAAAATCAATGGCCTGGTCCATATCTTCCGCAATCAGAACATAGGAGTGTTTCGTTAAGGCCGATTCCAGGATCTCTTTCCTGTCAAGGGCTTCGAATTCCCTTTGGATGATGCGGCAAACATCGCTTGCCAGTTTTTCAGAGGTGGTGACCAGCACGGCAGCGGAGTCGGGGTCATGTTCCACCTGGGAGAGAAAATCGATGGCAATGAACTCCGGAGCACCCGTCTCGTCGGCCAGGATCAGGGCTTCGCTTGGCCCTGCCGGCGAATCGATGTCTACCTGTCCGTAGACCAGCATCTTGGCAGCGGTGACGTACTTATTCCCAGGCCCGACGATCTTGTGGACCCGCGGCATGGTTTCTGTTCCATAGGCCAGTCCGGCCACCCCCCAAGGACCTCCCACTTTAAAGACACGATCACATCCGGCAATGTCCGCAGCCGCCAGTGTGGCCGGATTCGCTTTCATACCCTTGCCGGGCGGGGTGATGGCCACCACTTGAGACACACCGGCGACCCTGGCAGGCAGGACCGTCATGAGGATGGAGCTGGGATATACGGCTGTTCCTCCGGGGATGTAGCATCCGACGATATCCATGGGCCGCGTGATGCGACCGGCCAGGATACCTTCCCGAACCTCCATCGACCACATGTCACGCTCCAATTGAGCCTCATGGAATTTCACAATATTCTCTGCCGCAATCTTCAAGCATTCAACAACCCTGGGATCCAATCGGGCGTATGCCTCTCTGATCTCCTCTGCAGTAACCTCCAGGTCACGCGCCGAGATATCAGTCTTATGCTTCTTATAGTGTTCCAGGATTACATCGTCGCCTCGTTTCTTGATATCCGTTACGATCTTCCTTACGTCTTCATAGATGGAAGAGATGTCCTCCATAGACCTTTCCATGACCGCCTTGACTTGTATAGAGGTCAAGTCCTTAATCTTTATGGGTTTAAGCTCCATCGTAACATCCTCTCTAAGTGATGCACCCTGACACCAGGGGGCCTGCCATGGGCGGCTATGACAGGGCTCTTTACAGCTCCCAGGTAAGCGGGAAACCACTTTGGGCTGGGAAACCATCCGAGAATCCAAAATTCCTCAGATCGCCCACCCAAAGACTATCGCGCATTGCGACCTATCCGGTCAATGCTTAATTACTGCTGAACCGGGGCATGTTGACCGGGAAATGACGGAGCTATTCGGCGGTCGCCGCATATACATGTTGCGCAACGAGGGTAAAAGAGTGTCTATATAGGGAGGAGAAAGCCAAGGGGATGAGGTACGCCATTGCAGGTGACGGCCGTGTCACCACACTTGGACAATAATTTACGATCAAGGAGACGTGACGATGAAGAAGAGAAGAAGGATCGTGGTTATTGGAGGTTCGGCTGCTGGTCCTAAGGCAGCGGCGAAAGCCAGGAGAATCGACAACAATGCCGAAGTGATCATCCTGCAGAAGGATGCGGACCTATCGATGGCCTCCTGCGGCTATCCCTATTACGTCGGCGGTTTTTTCGACGACCGGAACATGCTCATCTCCACCCCTACGGGTGTCATACGGAACGCCCAATTCTACCTCAATGCAAAGGCGATTGATGCGAGGGTCAATACGGAGGTGACGGCTATCGACCCTGTGGGGCATACCCTATCATTCCGGAATACCCTGACGGGTGAGACCGGAGAACTGACCTACGACAAACTGGTCATGGCCACCGGGGCTGTTCCCCGTATGCCCCCCGTCCCCGGTGTGGGGTTGAACGGTATTACCACATTGCAGTCCATGAAGGATGCAGACTTCCTGAGGAAGGTGGGGGATGAAAAGCAGATCACGAAAGCGGTGGTTATCGGCGGCGGCCTGATCGGGATCGAAACCTGCGAGGCCCTTCAACTGGCCGGGATCGAGATCACCGTGATAGAGCTTCTGCCCCAGCTTCTGACCTTTCTGGACTGGGAACTGGCAAAGCTGGTGGAAAATCACGTCAGAGCCAAGGGGGCAAACGTCATCACGGGTAACGGTATCGCCGCTTTTCTCGGCGAAAACGGGAAGCTGACGGGGGTCAAACTCCAGAATGGAACGGAACTCCCCTGTGAGCTTGCAGTGGTGGCGATCGGTGTCATACCCAACGTAAAACTGGCTAAAAAAGCAGATCTAAAGATTGGGGAAACCGGAGGAATATGTGTTGATGCCTACATGCAGACATCGGACCCCGACATCTATGCCGTGGGGGATTGCGTCGAGACGGTCAACCGGATCACGGGAAAAAGGGTCCTGGCCCCCCTGGGCGATCTGGCGAACCTCCAGGGGCGCGTGGCGGGGGAGAATGCAGCGTCCGAAAACTGCGCGACTTTTCCAGGAACGATCCACACGGGAATCTGTAAGGTCTTCGACTATACGGCAGGCTCCACAGGGCTCTCCGAGTCGAATGCCAGGCGTCTGGGATACGACGACATTGTCACCGTCATCAACGCCAGCCCGGATAAGCCTGGTTTTATGGAGGGAAAGCTCCTCATAACAAAGCTTGTTGCTGATCACAAAACAGGGAGAATCCTCGGTGCCCAGTGTGTCGGTCCCGGGAACGTGAACCGGCAAATCGCCCAGTGGGCGATGGCTATCCAGGGAAACCTGACCGTGGAGGACGTCGTCAACGCTGATCTTCCTTATGCACCCCCCTTTTCGCTGGCGATCGATCACGGCATCGCTGCAGCACACATCCTGCAAAATAAAATGAAAGGTAGAATGAAGGGGATCTCCTGCAGGGAAGTCCATCAGAAAGTGAAAAGCGGAGAGACCCCCTTTCTTCTCGATGTCAGGCAGCCCGAGGAGTTTGAGGAGATGCGTCTTGGAATCGGGGAGACGCTCATGCCTCTGGGCGCCTTGCGCAAGCGCCTCAACGAGCTTCCCCAGGACAAGGAAACGGAAATCATCTGCTACTGTAAGATATCGCTTCGAGGCTATGAAGCCGCCATCGTTCTCGAGGGGAACGGTTGGAAGAACGTTAAGGTTATGGAAGGCGGCCTCATGGCGTGGCCGTACCCACGGGAAAAGTGAGCCGCTTCAAACTGCGTGGACGGCGATCCGGTCAGGATGATTTGCAGGCCATGAGTCTTGCATTTCACGTCTGGGAGATGGAACCTGCAAGGGACATTGATCTGCAATTCCCAAAGATGGTTTCAGTTTTGAGGATCGTTCCTCAACGAGATGAACCAGCCGAGAGGGGCCGCCGAGAATGGGTCGACCCGTGACTCGTCGAAGGCGGCCCGCAACGGTAGTGCATTGCGATGCCTTTTCCTCAAAACTGTGTTCTGGGCGATCCTATGCGGTCCGCCCACCCCGGAGGCATGTTCAGAAGCATAACAAAACATTTCTCTCTGCCGACATATCGGCTCCAATTATCCGCCCACACGACTTTTGACCCGTCGTTGCTCATGCTGGCATGGGTCTCTTCCCAGTATTCCCTGGTTGTATTGTAGAGTTTGGCCAGATAGAAAGCGCGGGGAGTCATCCGGTCGAGCTTGACAAGAATGATGGAACGATCGAGCCAGTTCTGCTCCGGAAGTCCTGGCCCGATGTAGGTCCCTATCACGCAATACCCGGTGCGGTTGCAGGAAACATGGATACCGCTTTTCAGTTCGAGGGGAGATTCTGAATTGTAATAGAGCCGCACGATTGGCTTGACCAGGTTGTTCTCATAATCAGCTTCCGTCATGACCACTTTGACTCTCTTGTCGAGAGGGATGAGATCGACGAAATCGGTCCTGTTATTCTGCATCACGATGACTTCTTTGCCGGTGCCATCGAGCCCTACGTCCGAGTGAGCCGTTTCATAAGCCAGTTTATGGAAGGCTGCGAATCTCTTGTCGGCCATCGTAAGACCGGAGGTTTTGACCTTGCCGCTGCCCCCTCCGATTATGACCCGGCGCCCCAGCGGAGACATTCCCACCCAGTCGATGACTTCCGCTTCCTCTCGGGAAAGCCTGTACAATCCCAGAACTCTGTCCAGCTTCCGGTCCCAGGTCAGAATATACCTCAGTCTGTAGTCGTCCTTTGAACCCTGAAGACAAACAGCCCAGTAACGTTTATTAAGGGATGGTTCTCCTTCATCTTTGTCGGTGATACGATACAGGTCGGGTTCGTTCTGGATTATGGGACCGATGATCGGGTCCTTCGAGAAATCCTTGATGACCTTTTTCCTGCCGGTGGTGACGTCCAGCCTGATGATGCTGAAATCACGCAAACCCCACATCAGTTTGGGGTTGGAGGCATCCCACCATAACTCGGTGAGGTCTTCAATTGTCCTGACCTGATTTGAGGCCTGATCGTACGGAACGGAGGAGGTTCGAAAGACAACCCACGTGGACGTGGCCGGTGAGATCAGGACCATCATTGAGCCATCCGCATTGAACGGATCAAACCGAGAGTAGTCGTGCCTTAACCCAAGTTTTTCAGTGATTCGGGTGAGGGCCGTGCCAAAACGCAGGTCTTGGAAGGATTCAGCCGGCCCCGGCACAACCCTCGGCACCAGAGGATAGGCGGGGTTGTCTCCGGACAGCGGATCGGGTACTTCAACGAATGTGAAATCAGAATGATACTCAAACGCGTAGACAGCCAACGGAAAGGCAAGGAGAGCACATAGGATCAGGCAAAAAGGCAGCCACCCTCTCGACAGCCTCGCCTTATCCTGAAAAATGATAGCATTTTCTAAGTTGGGCAGGGTCACCACGGTCCCTTTCTCATCTCAGCCAAAGGCTCGGGAAGGAATATCTGACTTCCTCCGATTGCCATTTCGTCCAGGTGCGCTCTAATTTTCTTCGCCCGGGACGTATATAGAGGGCGGAACCTGTTGTCTGAGGGGTAACGGGCCTTGAGTTGCACTCAACGGCGGTGCAGCACAAGGTCATTCATCGCTTTCTTGGGTTTATGTGAAACCCCGTATTTGCGTATGTGGGTCCACGAATGATACTCAGCGGCATCGGGGTTTGCCGCGAGGATTTCCTTCTCCTTTTCGTATTTCTTCTTCATTCCCTTGCTCTTGTATAGATGCCGATCCTTCCCGATCGGGCAGACTTTCGTACAGATGCCGCAAGGGTAGCAGCGCTGCCTCACCAACTCCTCGTGCATAGCCAGACAGGCCGTGCTGTCGTAATCACCGATGACCCGATCTTCACGTGGCGTGATCGCATCCTTGGGACAGCACTCGGCACAAGTCCCGCATTTGATGCACAGCTCCTTGGACTGCATCGGGTCCACCGGGACCTCGGCCTCGGTGAATACAGAAACGAAGCGGACTCGGGGCCCGAACTCCGGCGTGAGCAGGCAGTGGTTCATTCCGATCGTACCCAGCCCTGCATATTTTGCCGCCGGCACATGACCGAAGGCGGCCAGGTCCTGCTCTCTCAGCGCACGCATGGAGGTATAGGTGTCGCGAGTAAAGGGGAACGAGGCATACCCCATCCGGTTGAGATAGCGGGTGAGCTCCACCGCCAGGTCATCGAGCTGACGGTTTGTTGTTGTGTAGATCTCCTGGTGAAGCGCTGACGGGGTAGTCTCCACAATGGGAAGCGGCATGGACATGCCGATAACGATGACGGTGCGGGCTTGCGGGAAAATGGCCTTCGGCCGGAAATCCGGCGGCACCTCACCGACCTCGTCCCATCGTTCCACGGGGGCAAACCCTACGAGATCAGCGTTTCGCTCCCGGCAGGATCGGATAATATCGTCTTTGAGTGCCTGGCCCTGGAGGGTAGTGGTCATCTCTTTGCTCCCTTAGAACTCATCTTATCGCATTCCCTTTGTCGAAGGGAAGACGATACCTCTGTTTCCTCCATAAGATTCCCACATTCTGAGCAGGTGCAGGAGGTCATATTCAAAGGACGGTTATCCATCGCGCGAAAATCGATGTTAATAACCGATTGACAGCAACCCGGAGCACGCTGTACATTCCGCTCCGGTCGGCAGTTCACCCAGGCATCGCCGCCCCGGAGGGGGTGCTAAACCTGCCTTAATACCACATTCGACTGGACACCTTAATCCCGTGCCGAGTCGGAAGACGGCGACCACCGGCACCATCCCAACGGGATCGGCACGCTTTGCGAGGATAAGCAATGTCCAGAACACTCTTGCCTTTTCATTCGGATGACATTTCCAGCCTGGCACGGTCCCTCAAAGGCCAACTGGCCAGTTGTGATTCTCAGCCGGGCCATCTTGAACTCCTGAACATGCTGGTGCGAGCCAATGGCTACCGGAATTTCCAGCACTATCGGGCACAACTTGCCGCCCGTGGTCAGCTGGAGAGCCGCCCACCCGCGCCGGAACCCGAGCCTGTCGACTTTGTCCGGATAAAACGCTTGCTGCGGATATTCGATTTGGGGGGAAGGCTCGTGCGCTGGCCCTCAAAGCGCAGCCAGCAGGAACTCTGCCTTTGGGTGATCTGGTCCAGACTGCCCGCCCGGCACGTTTTCACCGAAAAAGAGATCAACGTGCTGATCAATGAGAGTCACCTTTTCGGAGACCATGCCTTGCTGCGCAGATGGCTCTGCGACTACGGTATGATGACCAGGACCAGAGACGGCCGTGAATACCGTCGGATCGAGAAACGCCCGCCCGCCGAAGCACTCGAACTGATTCGCCGACTTCGGTTGGCCCAAGATGGGCAGGATTGAAGGAAGGTCGTTTGAGAAATGCTCCGACCGGAGTGGGAGATCGCGTGATTCCTGCCGGTCGCTCGATGGCAGCCGACACCCATTCCCGATGCTACGAGGCAGATGTCCTTCGCAGAAGCCATCAAGAGCTCCCTTATGCTCGTGAAGGATATTGATCTGCCTCGTAGTCTACCTGTTTGGGTCCTTCTTCGCTGCAATCACTTGTGCCCAATGGCCTTAAAGAAAGTATAACAGAATACTCCATCCGATTCTGTCATTCGATACAGGTCCCTGACTCCTTCCTGAAAGACCCGCTGTTCAAGCAACCCCGCCCCGATTGCCGATTCACGGATGCCCTCAATCATGGCCGTAAACGTCTTTTTCGTGAATCCTTCGACCAGTCCCGGCTTGCTGGAATCCACATAGACCATTCGAGGCGATACACGAACTGAGTGATAACCGGCGCTGCACAGGAGTGGATAGAGCTGTCTCCCGATCATGGCATTCCCTCCAGCCCGCCGTTGCAGTTCCACCTGACAATGAATCGCCTGGCGTGCTGCTTTGCTGTCGGGATGAAAGTAGACGGAACCGTGGTCCCCTTCGATGACCGTGATTGTACCGCCCGGCTTCAAGTGGTGCTTTAGTGTTTGCAGTGCCTCGACGGGTCGCGAAAGATGCTCCAGGACAAAACAAACGAAAATGTGGTCGAAGCAATTCGGCCCGTGGGGCAAATGGAACAGATCAGCCCGCTCAAATTGGACATTGGTCAAGCCCGCTGCAAGGACTCTTCTTCTGGCTTCAGTGATAGAGGTCTCGGATATATCGACAGAAGTGATCAGGGTGTTGGGGCTGTTGCAGGCAAGGGTGGCCGTTTGTGAACCTACGCCGCAGCCGGCTTCCAGGACACGGTCGCCATCCGGATAATGGGTATCGGAGTGCAACAGCCCGACCAGGGTGGAAGCCTGGTCCTGCAGGCGCATGCTTTCACGAGGATCGTAGCCGTGGATGTAGGCTTTGTTCGCGGTTTTTCGACCAGTGCACTCATTTCCTTGCATTGGACATTGTCCTTTTATATTCAACTAAGCAGCATGGCATGAACATTTTGAAACAGACAGGGCTTTTCATTCCAGTGAAGAATATCAGGCAACAGGATCGGGTGCAACTGGAGAAGGTTTTCCCTAACCGGCGCCCATCAATGACCCAGGCAGGGGGAGACATGAATCGCCGGGACGTCATTGCAGAGTGCGCAAACGGTTTTGAAGACGGCTGGTTTTGAGTTAATATGGCCCTCGAAAACAGGACAAGGGGAGGACTAAAATCTTGATGGTCAATCGTCAAACCGACATCAGGGGACACTGCAAGTGATTCAGCGCTTCCTGAATACGTTGCTCCGGCGCCGGTGGCAGGGGTTCAGAGTCATTCACCATGCCGTCCTCCCCGCTCAGCAGGCTTCATTCGGTACGCTTCGGGAGCCTCTGCCGGATATCCTGCAGGAGTCCCTGTCGGAGCTCGGCATCATGCGGCTCTACAATCACCAGTGCGATGCCGTTGAACGCATCCGCTCAGGGGGGCATGTTGTTGTCTCTTCACCCACCGCAAGCGGGAAATCTCTCATCTATAACCTGGCGGTTTCTGAAGCGCTCCTCAACGACCCGGAACTGCGGGCGCTCTATCTGTTCCCGATCAAGGCATTGAGCCGAGACCAGCTGGAAACGCTCAACACCTTTTTCAAAACAGTCCACTCCAGGCAGAAAGGAGACCTCTTCCATGCCGCCGTCTACGATGGGGATACCACTCCTCATCAGAGAGCAAAGATCCGGGCAAATCATCCGCATGTCCTCCTGACCAATCCCGACATGCTCCACTATGCTCTTTTGCCCTACCACAGCAAATGGGAGAACTTCTGGAAAAAGCTGCGTTTTGTGATTGTCGATGAGATGCATACCTACCGGGGAGTTTTCGGCAGTCATGTGGCTCAAATTTTTCAGCGAATCCAACGGATCTGCCGGTTTTACGGAAATGCACCGCAGTTCATTCTGCTTTCCGCAACCATTGCCAATCCCCAGGAACTTGCCCGGCAGCTCATCGGAAAACATCACGAGAAGATCGAAGTCATTCAGGAAAACGGCGCGCCTCAGGCAAAACGCCATTTCGTCTTTATGGAATCGGAAGAGGGATCGGGTGGGCATGTCTCGGGCCTGGCAGCACACCTTGTTGTGAAAGCAGCGGAAGCCGGGCTCAAGACCATTGCTTTCACTCAGTCGCGGAAGTTGACCGAGCTGATCCACATGAGCATACTTCGCACGCAACCTCGACTCCGAGATCGGGTTAGCTCCTATCGATCGGGTTTTCTGCCCGAAGAGCGGCGAACCATTGAGCAGAAGCTGGCAGGGGACCAACTTTCTGCTGTCATTTCCACCAGTGCTCTGGAAATGGGCATCGATATCGGTGGGTTAGACCTGTGTATCCTGGCGGGCTATCCTGGAACGGTGATGACGACCTGGCAGCGCGGAGGCCGGGCCGGACGAAGCGGAAGGGAGTCGGCTATCATCCTGTTGCCGCAATATGATGCCCTGGATCAGTACATTGTTCACCACCCGCAGGTGTTTCTCAACAGCGGATATGAGATCGCCGTTACGGACCCGCTGAACGAAGAAATCCTCAGGGCTCACATCCCCTGTGCAGCAGCGGAACTGCCTCTTGAGATCTCTGAGATAGACAGTCAAGGAGGGCCCTTCCGTAATCTTGTCGACTCTTTAACCCGAACGGGGAGACTCCTGCAAACCGGTGACGGGAAACAGTGGCTGTCGGCAGCGGCCCATCCACACCGCCTCGTTGAGATTCGCTCCGTTGGGGCCTCATACGTCATTGTGAAGAATACCAGAGACAATCGGCAGGTCCCTATAGGGAGAAGCGACGGGGTGCGGGCCCTCAAGGAGTGTCATCCGGGTGCCATTTACCTCCATCGCGGGGAAACGTATCAGGTCCAGGGCCTGGACCTCGCGAACAGAGTGATTTGTGTCGAGCCGTCTGAGGCAACTTACTTCACGCGTGTCAAGAGTGAAAAAGAAACAGAGATCCTGGAGACACTGGCATCCAAACCCGTTGGCAACTTTCTTGTCCGGCTCGGAAGGTTGCGGGTCACAGAGACGATCACCGGGTACGAGAAGCGTCGCCTCTTCACTCAGGAGCTCCTTGGAGGTACGAACGACCTCGATCTTCCCCCGCAGAGCTTTGAGACGGTCGGTTTCTGGATCGAAATCGAACCGGAGATTCTGAAGCGCATCCAGGATGCAAAACTTCACTTCATGGGCGGCATTCACGCTGTGGAGCACGCCGCGATCAGCATGTTCCCTCTGTTTGCTCTGTGTGATCGAAACGATATTGGAGGCATTTCTACGCCTGCTCACGCCCAGGTGGAAAAAGCCGCCATCTTCATCTATGACGGCTATCCGGGGGGTATCGGTCTGGCTGCAAGAGGCTATGAGATCATCCTGCCTCTTCTTGAAAAGACCAAAGACCTGATTGCGTCCTGTTCATGTCCGGATGGGTGTCCAGCCTGCATTCACTCACCAAAATGCGGGGCAGGCAATAAACCCCTGGACAAAGAAGCCGCTTTGGCAGTCTTGAAATACCTTCTCGGGGAATGGAATTTTTCGGACGACTCAGCACCCTTGCCCTTTGACGAATATGGCACCGACTGTTCAGACCACACAGCAACCAGCCATCCTCCGACGCCACGGATCGGTTTTTTTGATTTGGAAACGCAGCGTCTGGCTGATGAAGTTGGAGGTTGGCAGAACAAACACCTGATGCGAGTTTCGGTGGCGGTGCTCTATGAAACCCATACCGATAGTTTCAAGGTTTACAGGGAAGAGGATATCGGGTCATTTCTCAAGGACTTGCAGGATCTGGACCTGGTGATAGGCTTTAACATTGCGTCTTTCGACTATCAAGTGCTTCGCGCCTACTCCTCCTATAATCTCCAGGAGCTTCCAACGTTTGACCTGCTGCAGGAAATCCATCAGGTGCTGGGGTTCCGCCTCAGCCTTGCTCATCTTGCTGAGAACAACCTGGGCAAAGGCAAAGCATCCGACGGGATACAGGCAGTCAAGTGGTTTCGAGAGGGACAGTGGGAACCTCTCATAGAATACTGCAAGTTGGATGTAATCCTCACCCGGGACCTGTTCTACAAGGCTATGGAAAACGGCCATCTCCTCTACAGTGATCGCCAGGGGCGTATCATGAGGGTCCCGACACCCTGGAAACTGAAAGACCTGTTGGCAAAAAAGGCAATATGAGTCCATTTGATGAATGACGACCGGGACACAATTCATAACCTGCTCACATCACACAATAAAATGTTAGATTCTAACCCCGGAATCCAGGAGTTCATACTTGGTCCTTGAAATTCTCCCTTACCGCGATATAATTACGAACTACATGAAGGGCAGCTGAACGCGCAATTGCCATAGTATCAATGATTTTCTATTGTTTGTTGTTCGGGTCGATGCTGAATCTCTAGTCTACATTAGATATGATTTATCGTTTATGCTTTTCGGCTCAGGAAGTGAAGCAGGAGCTAGTCAGCAATGAATTCATTGTATGTTTCCAGAGAATGCAATCACGCCTTATCAGAGAGTCTCTCACCGCCCCTTGTGCCCCAGGATTCGATTTGTTCTCCAGAACTATCCTTTGACGAGCAGTTCTGGTTTGCCGTCTATGTTCAGGTTAACCATGAAAAAGAAGTCACAAGTCGCCTGGAGCAGAAAGATGTCGAGTCTTTCTTGCCTAAGATCGAGCGTTGGAGCAAGCGAAGAGACCGGCGCATGAAGGTATCCGTCCCGATGTTTCCCGGATATGTTTTCGTTCGAACTCCCCATGACAACACCATCCTGGTTCATGTTCTAAAGACGCCCGGAGCACTGAGGCTCATAGGGAATTCAGAAGGTCCCATACCCATTCCCGCTTTTCAGATAGAGAACCTTCAAACCATGCTGCAGTCCAACAGGCCTTTCACTCTAAATCCTTACTTAAAAGAGGGAGACTGGGTGCGGGTTGTTCGCGGGCCTTTGGCCGGCTGTATGGGGATTTTCCTGAGGCAGAACCCTAAAAAGGGCAGACTGGTTGTAAGTGTGGACATCATCTGCAAGTCTGTCAGCGTGGAACTTGATCTGGAAGACGTGGAAACCGCCCAGCCTCCACCGACAAACGTAGTGCTGTAAAGCCGGTACTGTCCTTCTCTTTCCTCATTACCACCGGGAGAAGAGGTAAGCTTTAACGTGGCTCCCTGGCTCCAAACCTTCTACGTGTGCCGGAACGATCACATAACCATCCGCCCGTCCGAGGATACTGATCATGGCCGATTTGCCGAATATCGGCCGGACCTGCAGTTCATCGCCCTGTTTAGCCAGCGTAACAGGAACGTAATCCGTTCGGCCATGGACCGAGGGAAGTTGGCCGGCAAGAATGCCGGAGGCGGTATTGCCCATGTCCTGAAAATCTTCACCGCCTGTTACACCTTGAAGCATTGCGAGGGACGGCAGGACCAATGCGTTGCATACCATCATTGCGGAAACCGGCTGCCCAGGGAGACCCCACAGGATTTTCGTCCCTATTCGAGCCAGGATAGTCGGTTTTCCAGGACGCATGGCAATGCCGTGCACCAGTAATTCCGATTCGGCGAACCCTTCCAAAATCCTCACCGTGAAATCCCGCATCCCAACGGAACTGCCGCCGGAGAGAACGACCACTTCATGCTCTTGAAAAGCTTCCCGGCAGGCATTCACGAGTGATTCCAGACGATCTTCAACGACTGATCGGGTACCGACGATGCTCCCAACTTTCGAAATCTGAGCCGCCAGTGCAAGGCCGTTGATATCTCGAACCATTCCAGGGGGGAGGACTGCGGTGGAAACCGGTACGATTTCATCGCCAGTGGAAAGAACGGCCACACGAGGACGACGGTAGACAGTAACCCTGCCAATGCCCAGAGCAGCGAGCATCCCTACGTCCTGCGGACGAAGACGCCATCCTCCAGGCAACAGCCTTTCATTGAACGCAATATCCTCTCCCTTCCTCATGATATTCTCACCTGGGGCTACCGCCCTGGTCACTTCAATCGTTTGGGAGTCCATGGGACAGGTGTATTCCACCATGAGCACCGCATCCGCACCAGCCGGCAGCATGCCCCCGGTGGGAATGGCCACTGCTTTTCCGGGTCCCAGGTGAAAGGACGCCTCTGCTCCCATAGAGACCTCTCCAACCACATCAAGCAGAGATGGGAGAGATTCGGATGCTCCAAAAGTATCTTTGGCCCTCACTGCGTAACCATCCATCAGAGAGCGATCAAAATGGGGCACCGGTTCAGGAGCCAGAACCTCGGAGGCCAGTACACGCCCGCAGGCGGATTCAAGTTCAATATCCTCGATAGGTAGTGGGGGGAGTCCGCTGAGGATCTCCAGGACTTCACCGACGGTCTTGACCTTAAGGAACTGTGTCATGGAAACTCACTCCTTGCAGCATCTAAAACATTGAATGATCAAGTTGTTTGACGCTCGGACGGTCGAGCTTTGAATCAGTGGGCGGGCTTTCTCGGTATTCATGGAAGCGAAACATGCAAAGGGGGATGGCCGCTATGACCATTCCCCCTCCGCTAGGCTCTCGTGGAACAGTTTCGGCGGCGCTGGTGTGCCGCCGAAACGATGGGGTTCCAAATTCTATTCTTGTGATATCTCAGTCCACTACAGCACTTTGGCGAACGCTTGCTTGGCAATCTTGCCCATTTCGCCAAGGTTTTCCACAACCGTAATGCCTGCTGCTTTCATGGCTTTGATCTTGCCCTGAGCGGTCCCGCTTGATCCGCTGATGATTGCGCCCGCATGGCCCATACGGCGACCTGGAGGAGCCGTGAGGCCGGCGATGAAACCGATCACCGGTTTGGTCACGTTCTTTTGAATAAACTCCGCTGCATCTTCCTCTGCAGACCCTCCAATTTCACCCACCATGATGATGGCCTTGGTTTCCGGGTCGGCCTGAAAAGCAGCCAGGCAGTCGATGAAGTTGGTACCGTTTACAGGGTCTCCACCGATCCCGATAACCGTACTCTGGCCAATGCCCTGGCTTCCAATTTGATGCACCGCTTCATAAGTCAAGGTCCCGGAACGGGAGACGATGCCGACAGGGCCGGGAGTATGGATGTGCCCCGGCTGGATACCGATTTTACACTGACCCGGAGTAATGATCCCCGGACAGTTGGGCCCGATGAGCCGGCTCGTACTGGATTTTAGATAATTCTTCACCTTCAGCATATCCATAACCGGGATTCCCTCGGTGATCGCTACGATCACGGGAACTCCAGCCTCGATGGATTCGAGAATGGCATCTGCACAGAATGGAGGAGGCACAAAAACCATGGCGGCGTTGGCGCCCGTTTCTTTCACAGCTTTGGCTACCGTGTTGAAGACCGGAATACCCTCAACGCTCTGGCCGCCTTTGCCGGGGGTTACACCCGCCACCACGTTCGTGCCGTAGGCCTTGCAATTCATCGTGTGGAACTGGCCTTCACGCCCAGTAATGCCCTGAACTACCAATCTTGTATTCTTGTCCACCCAAATGCTCATGAGATCTCCCCCTTCTACGCTTTTGCGACTGCTGCAATTTTTTGGGCGGCGTCTGAAACGTCTTTTGCCGTTATCAGGTTAAGCCCGGACTTCTCCAGGATCTCCCGGCCCTGCTCGACGTTGGTGCCTTCCATGCGGATGACCACCGGAATCTTGAGCCCGACCTTCTTTGCCGCTTCGACCACACCGTTGGCCAGCCTGTCGCATCGCAGGATACCACCGAATATGTTGATCAGTACTCCCTTGACCGCGGGGTCGGCCAAGATGATCCGAAAACCGTTTTCCACCTGCTCGGCACTGGCGCCGCCGCCAACATCCAGGAAGTTGGCAGGAGTCGCACCGGCCTGCTGAATGATGTCCATGGTCGCCATGGCCAGACCGGCACCGTTCACCATGTTGCCGATATTGCCGCTGGGCATCTTGATGTAATTGAGGTCGTACTTGGAGGCCTCGATCTCGGAGGGATCTTCTTCATCGAGATCGCGGAACTCGACAACGTCTTTATGGCGGTAAAGAGCATTGTCGTCAAAATTGATCTTGCCGTCCAAAGCGATCACCCTGTTGTCCTTTGTGAGGACCAGCGGGTTGATCTCCACCAGCGAACAGTCATAATCCACGCACAGCTTGTAGAGGGCAACAACCATGGCGTTGAACTGCTTTACCAGCTCAGGTTTCAGGTTCAACCCGAAGGCGAGTTCATTGGCATGGAACCCTTTGAAGCCCAGCAGGGGATCAATATAGACCTTGATGATCTTTTCGGGTGTCTTGGCGGCGACTTCTTCGATGTCCATTCCACCGGCTTCGCTTGCCATGAAGACGATCTTGGCGGTCCCGCGATCCGGAAGTACGCTTAGATAAAGCTCTTTCTCGATGGGCAATCCCTCTTCCACCAGCAGTTTCTTGACCAGCTTGCCTTCCGGGCCGGTCTGGTGGGTAACCAGGGTCATGCCAAGGATCTTCTTAGCGTATTCTTCGATCTCGTCGCGATTCTTCGCCAGCTTAACTCCGCCACCCTTTCCACGCCCGCCGGCATGAATCTGGGCTTTCACCACGACTGGGAAAGTATCCAATTCGGCGCCAATGGATTTTGCCTCTGCAACCGTGAAAGCCACGCTTCCACGGGGGACGGGGACCCCGTACTTCCTAAACAACTCTTTCGCTTGGTACTCGTGAATTTTCATAGTTCTCCTCGCTATGCCGGTAACAACTCCACCTGTGCAGATCTCATCTCACCAACGAGAGCCCTCATCAATAAACCATCTGTCTCTAATCCGCCTCATATTCCTAGATGAAACATCTCACAATGTCAAACGTTGTTTGGAAAAAATTTCAGACCAGCCTGAACAGCGACGGCCGACAGCTCCTCGTTCAAGGGTCGAATCAAAACCCACGGCGGCCAAATGAGTTGTATCCGAAGGGTGCAAGGCTTCACCACGAGGCTATCCGAATGTCCGGAATGCCTCTCCCCTTTCAAAATCACACGCCTTGCAGAAGCAGGCCGGCAGTGCTATATGTGGCATCGTTTTGATAAAGAGAACAAGCGTTTCGAGACGGCTTTCCCCTGTTGAATCATGGCTCGCACCGTGAGAAGAGAGTGTTGGATGCGCTTTGAACCGGTAATAGGATTGGAAATACATGCTCAGCTCTTGACCCAAAGCAAGATTTTCTGTGGCTGCTCCACCCGGTTCGGCGGCAGCCCGAATACCCATGTCTGTCCGGTGTGCCTGGGCATGCCGGGTGTACTCCCGGTTCTGAATCGAGACGTGATCGAATTCGCTATGAAGATGGCCCTGGCCACTCACTGTACTATTTCGCCCTACAGCCAGTTCGCGAGAAAGAACTACTTCTATCCCGACCTCCCCAAAGGATATCAAATATCCCAATATGAATTTCCCCTTGCTCGAAACGGATGGGTTGAATTGGAAATGGAAACCGGGTCGAGACGTATTCGAATCCATCGAATTCATATGGAAGAGGATGCGGGCAAGCTTGTCCATGATGAATTTCAGCCCGTAAGCTACGTAGACTTCAACCGCACAGGGGTACCCCTTCTGGAGATCGTGAGTGAACCGGATATCCAGACACCGGATGAGGCTGCGGCTTACCTGAGGACCCTGCGGGACATCCTCTGTTACCTCGATATCTGCGACGGCAATATGGAGGAAGGGAGCATGCGCTGTGACGCCAATATTTCTCTTCGACCGGTTGGGACTGAGGGTCTTGGGGTCAAGACAGAGCTCAAGAATATGAATTCTTTCCGGAATGTTCAGAAGGCCCTGGAATTTGAAATCCGGAGGCAAACAGCCCTGTTGGAGCGAGGTGAACCGGTCATTCAGGAAACCCGTCTCTGGGATGCGAACCGCAACGTAACGGTGAGCATGAGAGGAAAAGAAGAAGCTCATGACTACCGCTATTTCCCGGACCCGGATCTCGTGCCGATCGTTATAGACAGCGGCTGGATCGAAGCGGTCAGGGCAAGCCTGCCGGAACTTCCCGACGCCAAACGGGGGCGCTTCGTCAGGGAGTACGGTCTGCCCGTGTACGATGCTCAAGTGCTGACCGCATCGAAAGCCCTTGCGGGCTACTTTGAATCGGTGGTCGGCATCTTCCCCCAATCCAAAGTTGTGAGTAACTGGATCATGTCCGAGCTTATGCGGGAGCTCAAGCGGGATGACCGGGAAATCGAGGCCTGCCCGGTGACACCGGAGAACCTCGCAGAACTCCTCCAGCTGATCGACAAAGGGACCGTCAGCGGCAAACTCGCGAAAGCGGTCTTCGAACAAATGTATGCAACGGGAAAGTGTGCCGGCGCTATTGTGGAGGAAAAAGGGCTGGTTCAGGTCAGGGACGAAAGCGCCATTGAGTCAGTGGTGGCCGAGGTCCTTGCGGAAAACCCGGTGGAAGTGGAGCAGTTCAGGGCCGGGAAGGAGAAACTGCTCGCTTTTTTTGTCGGGCAAGTCATGAGAAAAACGAAAGGGAAGGCGAATCCGCAACTGGCAAACGAGATCCTTCTCAAGAGGCTCTCAAGGGAATAGCATATGACTGATAAATGGTTGCCTCCCATCTTCTGGGAGGACGATACGGTAGTCATCCTGGACCAAAGGGTCCTTCCCCACAGGGAAAGGGTTATCCGCTGTTCCCGGCCCAACCAGGTCATCTCAGCCATTACGACCATGGCCATTCGCGGGGCACCGGCCCTGGGAGTTGCCGGGGCAATGGCCCTGGTCCTGGGTGCCCGCCATCTCAAGACCTCGGATCCAAAAGCCTTTCGACAGAGATTCTCCGACCTTTGCGAAAAGGTGAAAACCGCCCGGCCGACGGGCAATAACTTGAACTGGGCGGTCGAAAGGGTCTATTCCGTCGTGGTGGAAAACCCGGGGGCAACCGTCTCAGAACTGCAGGAGAAGATCCGCGAAGCGGCAGATCTCATTCAGGCCAAAGACATCGCCGACAATCAAGCCATCGGTTTCCATGGACGGCAGGTTATTCCTCCCGGTGCGCGCATCCTCACCTACTGCAATGCGGGGGCCCTTGCAACCGCCGACTATGGGACTGCGCTGGGAGTCATCCGTTCTGCTTTTGATGCAGACCCTTCCATCCATGTGTACGCATGTGAGACCAGACCCTTCCTCCAGGGAAGCCGCCTGACCGCCTATGAACTGATGCGGGCGGGTATCCCGGTCACACTGATTACCGATAATGCTGTCGGGACTCTAATGCAACAGAAGAAGCTTGATGTGGTCGTAGTGGGGGCGGATCGCATTGCAGCCAACGGCGACACGGCGAACAAGATCGGGACTTACATGGTCGCAGTGCTGGCTCAACAGCACAATGTGCCCTTTTATATCGCTGCTCCAAGATCGACCATAGACCCAACGATTGCGGACGGGCAGGCAATACCGATTGAGCAGCGATCCCCCCGTGAGGTCACCCATTTCCATGGTCGGCTTGTGGCGCCGAAGGGCATCCAGGCCCTGAACCCCGCCTTCGATGTCACCCCAAACAGGATCATCACAGGAATCATCACAGAGAAGGGAGTACTGAGAAGGCCTTACGGGCGGGCTATTCGGAGAATCCTCGAAGTGTGAGCCGGTCACGGCGTTGTGATTTTGTCAAAAAGCAACTCCATCACGTCCTGTAGAGAGCGCACACCCAGGCAGTCCACGGCTTGCTCCCGTGGCAGTCGGTCTGCATTGCTCCCAGGCAGAAGACATTTGCCAAACCCCATTTTGCTCGCTTCCATGGCCCTGATCGCAGTGTGCCCCACACCCCTGACTTCACCGGCCAGGCCCACTTCTCCCCAGACAACCAGGTCCGCGGGAAGAGGTCGATCCAGATAAGTACTGATGAGTGCCGTGGTCATAGCGAGATCTGCGGCAGGCTCTAACAAACGAACCCCCCCTGCCACATTGACGAAAACGTCATTCTGGGCAAAGTTGAACCCCAGTTTCTTCTCGAGAACCGCCAGCAGAAGAGACAACCTGTTACTGTCCACCCCCATGCTGGTCCGTCGGGGTTGAAGCCAGCCCGTGGTACTGACCAATGCCTGCAGTTCGACCAGAAGGGGTCGCGTTCCTTCTACAGAACAAACGACAACCGATCCGGACACCCCTTTAGGGCGTTCCGCGAGCAGCAGCTGGGAAGGATTGGTGACTTCCTCAAGCCCCGACTCCTTCATTTCAAAAACCCCCACCTCATTGGTCGAACCGTACCGGTTCTTCACCGCACGCAACAGACGAAATGCGTGAGTCCGATCCCCTTCCAGATAGATGACGGTGTCCACCAGGTGTTCGAGCGCACGCGGACCGGCGATAGAGCCTTCCTTGGTGACATGTCCGATCAGAAAGATCCCGATGTTTCTTTCCTTTGCTTCTCGCATCAACCGTGAGGCACACTCCCTCACCTGGGTGATGGAACCCGGGGCCACATCCAGTGCGCGGGTATGGAGCGTCTGAATGGAGTCTATCGCCAGGATATCCGTGGAGTTCTTTTCAACAGCATCCAGCAACGCTTCGAGCGAATTTTCAGAATAGACGAAAAGACCTGGAGCTGCGATCCCCAGGCGCAAAGCCCGTGATTTGATCTGCTGGAGGCTCTCTTCACCGGAGGCGTAAAGCACCCGCTTCTCACCGGCGAGCTGGGCCATCGCCTGTAAAAGCAGGGTGGACTTGCCTATTCCGGGCTCACCGGCCAGCAGGACGATGGAACCGGGCATGAGTCCGCCTCCCAGGACTCGATCCCACTCACTTATACCACTCTGGAGGCGATCCTCCGATTCACAGGGAATGTCCGCGAGAGGCAGCGGCTCGACACACGATGACGAGGTCACCTGTCGATTCGGTTTTCTGACGGCAAGTTCTTCGACGAGGCCCTGCCAGCTTTGGCAGTCAGGACAGCGCCCCAGCCACTTTGGGCTGACGTAACCGCACTGCTGGCATCGAAAAACGGTCTTCCTGTTCGACACGGGATTCTCTCAGCCCACTCTTGATGCGTTATTGGAGAAGGTCCTTGCAGCAATCACGGCTTCCGAGCACCAATCATTCAAGCCCCCCTTACTCCACTCCGACCGGTTATTCAGGTCCATTGGGTTTCTCCCCGCCTATCCTCGCCATTCATGAAAACCAAAACCAAGCAGGCTGATATCATCCTGGGGTCTTCCCGATTTGGTGAATGTAGTGAGCGCAGTGATAATGCCGTCAAGAATGGTTCCGATGGGTTCGTGTTTCTGTTTCACAAGAAGCGACCTCAAACGATCTTCACCAAAGAATTCACCCCGGTCGTTTTCACATTCAACAACCCCATCGGTGAAAAGAACCACTTTATCTCCTGGGAAGAGCCGCTTTTCTTCTTCTTCGAAGGCGACGGGGCGATCCAAACCGATGATGGTCCCTCCTTTGTCCAGCACCTCGAGAGACCCATCGGCACGAATCAGGAAGGGGTAGGGATGCGCTGCGTTACTATAACGCAGGAGACCGGTCTTGAAATCCAGGAGCAGGTAAACGATTGTAAAAAACTTGTCAAATCGTTCCACAGGATACTCATGATCGAGCAGGCGCAACACCTCTCCGGGTGGCACGACTTCATAGTATGGCGGCACTATCAGCCGTCTTTTGGCGACGAAACCCGACTGAGGACTGAGACTCTGATGCACGGAGACCGTAACCAGGGCCGACGGCACTCCGTGTCCACTCACGTCAAGCATGTATATTCCCAGGTTATCTTCATCGACTCGCACTATGTTGAAGATGTCTCCGCCGATCTCGTCGCAGGCCTCATACCTCCAGGCAAATTCGATATTCTTGACCCCGGGACCTCGCCTCGGCAGGAGGCTCTCCTGGATACCCGCAGCAGCCTTCAGGTCTTCATCAAGGCGCTTTTGCTTTTCCGTCAACTCCTCGTTGGCCCGCAGGATTTGCTGCATAAGAGTTCGAATCTTCAGTTGATTTCTGACTCTGGCAAGGACTTCTCCTCGATCAAAGGGCTTGGTGATGTAATCCACACCTCCAACATCCAAACCCCGAATTTTGTCTTCGGCACCTGACTTCGCCGAAAGAAAGATGACAGGAATGTCTCGGGTTCGATGGTCCTCTTTGAGGACCCTGCAGGTTTCAAAACCGTCCATCTTAGGCATCATCACATCGAGGAGAATGAGATCGGGCATGAACTGGAAGGCCATTTCGAGGGCTTGTTCGCCGTCAGCCGCTTCAGCAACAAGGTGCCCTGCTTTAACCAGGGTGGCGTTAAGCAGCTTCCGATTGATGTCATTATCATCAACGATCAGGACTCGTTCGTTCATTGCTTCCTCAATGAATTGCCGCCGTTTGTCTGACAGATATGCCAATCTATGGGGCTTTGGTGAAGTATTTCTTCATAGTGAGCGTATTGAATGATTGTCCCCTTGTGTACTGAACCTCATCCATAACCGACCGAATAATATAAAGCCCATAGCCGCTTTCAGGGTGTTCGTCAAACTCAGGAACGGGAACGTCCTCCATATTGAAACCGGCCCCCTGATCTTTGACCTCGATGATCAGCCTGTTCTCATAAACCTGAAAGCTGATGACGACTGTACCGTGGCCATCTCTTGTATCTGCATGCTGAATCGCATTGGTACAGGCCTCACTCACCGCCAGCTCCACCTCATTGACAAAGCCTTCCTGCACATCAGCCGGTTTTACGGTCTCACACACCAGCCTTGAGATCGCCGTCGTCAGGCGAAGATAGTCCAGCTTCCTCAAGAACTGCAAGGTCAGTTCGACCGACGTTCTCGTCATTTGTGGGCATCCTTCCCTGCCTGGGGAAAATCGCTCGCTGCAGTATCCACACTGTCAAATATCTCAAAGATATGGTGCAGTCGGATCAGTTCAAAGACAGCCCGCACGCGGGGTTGGAGGACCGCAATCCTGATATTCCCTCCCAGCTTGTTCACCGAGCGCAGACTGGCCACCAGGCTGCCCAATCCGGAGCTGTCAACGAAATCAACATCTCCCATGTCCACTACCAGAAAGATATGCCCCTCTCTTACACAGGATTTCACCTTATCCTTCAGATTCGTTGCTGTGGCTGAATTCAGCCGCCCCTTCAGTTTCAAGACCATCACATTGCCCATCAACTGGTCAACAATCTCCATCACCTGTTCTCCCTTCATGGCCAGAGGGAAAGAAGCGGATCGAGGGACCCGAATATGCACCTTTGTCCCGATTCCCGAGACACTCTCGATCGACACCCTTCCATGGTGCTCTTCAATAATCCGCCTGGCACGACACAATCCCATCCCTACTCCCACCGCTTTCGTGGTGAAGAAAGGATCGAACACATATGGCATATCCTCATCCGAAATCCCCGCTCCGTTGTCCTGAATTCTGATGAACACACTGCTTTCATCGTAAGAGATATTCACTTCAATGGTGCCCTGCTCGGAGGTCAGGGATTCGACCGCATTGTCCGAGATCTCTTTCAAGGCCTGTATGAACAGTCTCGCATCAACCTCGACGTCAAAATCCGGGGAGTGGACGGTCAGGGTTGCGATCTTCGAGAGTTCAAGCATCTTCTGCCGGACCCCCTCTCGAAATCGTTCAACTATGTGGTGTACCGGTATTCTGCGCACGGAGATGCAAGAAAGGAACGCGTAGTCGTAGACGCTCTGGACAACATCCTCCAGCCTCCTGGTACAACTGAGGATGTTTTGAAGGTATTTGCCCGAATTGGCATCGGATGCCGATTTCTTAAGCATGAGCGTGGCAAATCCCCCGATCGCCGTGGTGGGGTTGCGAACCTGATGGGCCACCGCCATGGCCAGCTTGTTCAGGCCCTCAGTCCTTTCCCTTTCAAGTCTATTCTTCTCCTCCAGGATGGCTTTTTCCTGGAGGTGCAAAGCATAGATCTCGGTGACATCGTGCAGAAGCACCACGATCCCGACCAGCCCATCGGGACTGCGAATATAAGATGTGGTGATTGAAAGCTGCAGCACTTCATCATTCGGGCGGGCATAGGGGACTGTACGATGCAGATTCAGCTCCTCTTCCCATATGACGTCGACGATGACCTGATTGAACAGTTCGTTTTCCGCCGCATCAAGAAAGATGTCTGCCCAGCCCCTTCCGAGAATGGCATCGCAGGAATAGCCCAGAATCATCGATGCTGACGCGTTGGCCAGGATGATTTCTCCCTGCGGGTTGATCACCAAAAGGCCAACGGGCAGGTTCCGGAAGATATTCTGAATAATGATCGATTCCATCCAATATCTTTCCAGGCAATGTTGTGAACCGATACTTGCCGGATGACGGCCCAATCATCAGAAGGCCGTGGTAAGAAGTCCTTTGGCAAGGACCTTCATGTCTCCCCATAGCGAGCGGGTTGAAGCATAGTAATTGTCCATGACCATTTTCTCCACCCATTCGAGATCGTCCCGCCTCTCCAATTCCCAGAGATGAAACAGCCCCAGCGGCGCACCGGATCGAATCTTCTGCCACTCTTCCGGCAACTGGCTCAGCTCTTCCTCGCTGAGCGGGGAGACTCCCACCAGGTTGAGCTCCCCCTTGACAACATTGAGCAGTCCAGGGAGTTTGCGAAGGAGGCGATTTCTGCTTCGGAAAACATACAGGTCAAAGGGCTGCGAGACCAATCCTCCCTCAAGGTTTTCCTGATCAAAATGACCAAAGCGTTCCTCCGCATAGAATGCCTTTCGTGACGGAAACACCAGGTGGTAAAGAGAAAGGGCCAGCAAGACCGGGGAGGCCATGGCCAGGAGGACCAGTGCGAGCACAACATTGACCAGGCGTTCGACTTTGGATGTGAGCGTATTCTTTTCGAGGTCCCCGAGAATCAGATCATCCCCCAGGTACACATTCAACAAACTGGGGACCTGGATCAAACAGTTCTTTCTGACGATCGAATCGTTTATTTCAGTGTGGGCGCCCACATACGTGTGGCTCAGAATCAGGCTTCCCTGGACAGAGGAGCCTTCATCGATGATGACCTGTTCTCCGATAACGCTTCCCGAACCGACTGAGGCTCCATGCTGAATATTGCAGCGGCTGCCGACCACCAGCGGAGCTTCAAGCCTGGCTGAAGGATGAATCCTGCAGTGCCTGCCGATCCAGACACCGGATTCCATCATTCTCCCAGGAATGAGGATGTCGGAGAAATGACCTTCGAGGACCAGTCGATTGACCGTGAGAAGATCTGTTGGAGACAGGACCCGGTGCATGTTGTGCGGTACAGCATAGATGTTCGCTCCAACCTCCGTGTTCGCGGGTGACTCGGGAGGCAGTGATGCTCTATTCGGTTGCCCGCCCGTTGCCATTGATTTGAACGCTTTCCGTGTCATGATCAAAGGGCAGGCGCCAAGCTCCCGCAACTCCTCAGCGGTCGGAGGTCGAATGCCGCCATGACCCTTTGCAGCTGTCGGCTGCGTGAGGCAAAGGTCATCCCGGTGCCCCTGCTGATGGACATGAATCAGATCTGAAATATCCAGGTCGGTTACCACGTCTCCGGGCAAACAGAGGAAAGTGTCCTCCAGCCTGGATTCCTCGATGCGTTTGAGGGCATCGATAATGCCATCGTAGCTGCCCAGCAGCGAATAGGAGAGGTGCACGCCCCACCGGGACCCATCGCCGAAGTACGTTTCCGTTTCGAAAGGCATGTGTTTGAGAATCATCAGGATCTCTCTGACGTCATGCCTTGCCAGGAGCTCGATCACATGTTCCACGATGGGTTTGTTGACGACAGGGAGCAAGAACTCCGGAAACCATGAGGTCAGCGGTGCCAGCTCTTCTGTCCTGGCCGTAGGGAGAATCACAGCCTTCATGACGGCTCCTCCAGTATTTGCTGCGCTGAACCGATGTCCGGCGCAATACGAAACAAGTGGTCGAGCCTGGTGATGGAAAACGACTGTCGCAGGTTGTCTGTCAGTGAGCAAAGCACGCACTTCTTACCCATGCTCGCCAGATTCTTCTGGATTTTCAGGAAGAAGAGCAGCCCGGCGCTATCCACAAAGCTGAGGCGGGCAAGGTTCAGGATGCAGTTGCGGCCGCTGACGGCGCTCAGCAACCCGTTCACATCAACGCAGGTCAGCTGCTGAGCGTCGAGTCGACCGTACAGGTCGAGCAGGGTGAGCCCGGACTTGTTGGTCATGACGTAGTAGAAGGGTAGCGTCTTCTCCTTTTCATCCAACTGGGTCAGCACCTCATCGACACGTCCCCAGGTCCTATCCCTGAAAATATCCCAAACACGGTTAAGCTCGAAGAAGTGTCGGACCTTGGGGGAAACCCTCACCAGGTAGAGCTCGTTGCCTTCTCTTTCCAATCGCCTGAGTGTTCGGATCAAGAAACCGAGCCCTGTTGAGTCGACAAAGTAAACCTGGCTGAAGTCCAGGGCGATGTTCGATGCACCGGCACACGCGCGGGCCACTTCTTCAGAAACGTGGTCCAAAGCAACCAGATCCAGGCGGACGGGCAAGGTGATGACATTGAGATAACCCAGCGCCGGCAACACCTTATGCTGCGTTTCGTAGTCCGACAGTACACCTTTGGAGCCAAACAGACGACAGCAGAGCCGTCGATATCGGTAGTAGAAGACTGCAGGCAACACCATCAGGCCCAGTTTGACAAAGCCCGCAAAATCCTTCTTCATCAAGCGGCCTGGGGTTTGAACGATGCGGAACAACCAGGCCAGGCCTGCTTCTTCAAACCAGGCGGGCCCCCTGTACTCCGATCCCCTGATGAACTCAAGGGTCGTTCCAATATCAACGGATACCGGTACCCTGAGCCGGTGCCTGTTGTGGTTGAGCCATATCTGCTGATCGGGATTCCCAAAGATGACCAACAGAATATCGACCCTGGCTTCATTGATCTCATGAAACACCGACCGGGCTGTTTCGTCAGCCGCAGCCGTGTTCTCCCCCTGGATGCGAGTGAATGGTAGATCGATACCGGAGATCCGAAGACCCGGATGCTTTTCCCGCAGCAGACCTGCCACTTGCTCTGCAACACCCTCCCGTCCGCCCAGGATGCCTATCGACTTACCCTTCTGAGCGGCCGTCTCTGCCAGTCCCGTCACAAACTCGGTCCCACTGATCCCTTCTCCCATAAGCGGTGAGCCCAACAATCTGCTCAGGATGGCCAGGGGCATTCCTCCGGCCATCACCAGGTCAGCCTGCCGCGGGATATCCAGCAATTCAAGATGGCGGGTACGACTCAATCGCCCGGTAAGAGTACTGACGACAAAGTTGATGTCGATAATGATTGTCCGGCGTGGTCGCCTGTCCCTTCCACAGGCATCAATCAGGGAAAAGGTCCGCTCAACCGTCTCATCAACGGTCAGGTTGTCGATGGGAATTCCAAGGACGGCAATAACCTCAGAGATCATCAGAAGCCCCCCCGGCCCGGCAGCAAAGCCGGCATAATCTTGAACAAGTGTTGATGCCTCTCCAGAACGGCTGATTCTCATAAATCATAAAGTACCTGAAATATATAGTCAATTTAATCAACTGCCGAAACACTCTTGACTGGAGTTCCAGCACCATGAGACCATGGGGATGTCTTCATGGTCTTTTTTCTTGATTCCCGAAGGAGGCATGATGGAACAAATAAAAGTCTTGTTGGATGAGAGTGAGATGCCCAGGCAGTGGTACAATATTCTGGCGGACATGCCCGGGCCGATGAGCCCACCCTTGCATCCAGCGACCGGGAAGCCGATCTCCCCAGAGGACCTGGCGCCAGTTTTCCCCATGAACCTTATCGAACAGGAGGTCTCTTCCGACCGCTGGATCGACATTCCCGAACCTGTCCTCGAGAAGTATTGTCTCTGGCGTCCAACACCGCTGTGCAGGGCAAGGGAATTTGAGAAGCTTCTCGATGCGCCGGTCAAGATTTACTACAAGAACGAAGGAACCAGTCCGCCCGGTTCGCACAAGCCGAACACGGCCATTGCCCAGGCGTATTACAATAGGGAGTTCGGCATCAAGCGGCTTTCAACGGAGACCGGTGCCGGGCAGTGGGGAAGTGCGCTGAGTATGGCTTGCCGGATGTTTGGCCTGGAATGCCGGGTCTTCATGGTGCGAGTCAGTTTCGAACAGAAACCGTACCGTCGTCTAATGATGATGACCTGGGGTGCGGATTGCATCTCCAGCCCCAGCAATTTGACCTCGGCAGGAAGGAGGGTCCTGGCTGAGGCCCCCGACTCCCCCGGGAGCCTTGGCATAGCCATCAGTGAGGCCATAGAAGACGCCGTGGGCGATCCTCAGTCGCGCTATTCGCTGGGCAGTGTCCTCAATCATGTACTCCTGCACCAGACGATCATCGGCCTCGAGGCCCAAAAGCAGATGGAAAAAATCGGCCTCTATCCGGATGTTGTTTTAGGATGTGCCGGCGGCGGCAGCAATTTTGCCGGGATCAGCCTGCCCTTCGTGCGGGATAAGATTCATGGCAAGAGTATTTCGATTGTCGCTGCCGAACCCGCCTCATGTCCTACCCTGACGAGAGGCCCCTTTGCCTACGACTTTGGCGATATTGCCATGTCGACGCCGCTCCTGGCCATGTTTACTCTCGGTCACGATTTTGTGCCGGCACCCATCCATGCCGGTGGTCTGAGGTATCATGGCATGGCACCCATTGTCAGCCATCTGGTCAAGGAGGAGCTCGTTCAAGCAAAGGCATTCGACCAGGTTGAAACCTTTACGGCCGGAGTCGACTGGGCCCGATCGGAAGGCTTCATTCCTGCTCCGGAAACCAATCACGTGATCGCCGCAGTCATCCAGGAAGCCCAGCAGGCAAGAGAGGAAGGCAAGGAAAAGGTCATTCTCTTCTGCTGGAGCGGTCATGGGCTGGTGGACATGGCAGCCTACGACGGATTCTTCTCGGGAAAGCTCACTCCATATCAACTTCCCGAAGAAGAGATTCAACGGGCCTTGAAGTCCATCGCAGGCTTTCCCAAACCATAAAGATCTTTTGGAGCCACCCGCATTCATCGACCGGGAGAGGCTTTTCAAACCCGCACGGGCCTTCTGCTTGCCGGAGGGCCTTGATCATCCTTTCTGCCGGGGAACCTAACCGCACCCATTGAGGCAACTCAAACGACCCCTTGCCCGGGTATTTCCCTTGATATCTGGATCCTCATTCTTCAGCTCCTCATGTTGTTCTCATTCCATTTATTCATTGACACCCGCACGCCGTTGACGTATACGAACCGAGTCATTTGAAGTTGAAGCTTCAGTCGTTCGGCTCAGGGAATCTGGGCAAAGGGCGGTTGCCCCATAAAAATAATTGATACGATTTAAGATTTGGTCATGAAGGCCGGCAGCAATGCCGGTCTTTTTTTTGTGCGCCCGGTGCACGGGCTGTTTACCTGGTGTCTATCGAGCAGGTCGAAGGTCAAAACGACGAGGGCATGGATTCATTTAGAGACTGTCTCAGAGGCTAAATGCCTGCCGGGGTGACGGTGTGTGTTGGCAGCCGGAGCCCTATGTATTCGAAAGGTCACTCGAATCCTCTTAAATTGACGTGCATGGGCTTTTGCCGGAATGGCGTTCAACGGCCTTTGTGCCATTTTGAAATAGCCTCTTGGTGGTCCCTCATCGCCGGCTGCCTGCCGATGTTGGAGGAGAGTTGGATGTCGGTTGCTCTAAAGCGTAAAGCTATCGTCTTGAGTGAAGAAGAGACCCAGAGGCTTCAGAGGATCATGTCCTCCCGCAACGGCCCGCGTTCCGCCGTGGTGCGAGCCCGGATGCTGTTGCGATACAATCGCGGGGAAACCATCAGTGCCATCGCGCGCAGAGAAGGGGTGACTCGTCCTACGGTCCAGCTTTGCATCGACAAGGCTTTGTCCGGAGGGATTGATGCTGCGATCCAGGACCTCTGCCGCCCGGGACGTCCTCCCGTCGTAACGACCGAAGACAAAGCCTGGGTCATGGAGCTCGCCTGCTCCAGCCCGACAGACCACGGATATGACTCGGAGGTCTGGATGCTGAGCCAGCTGACCAAGCACATCAGGTATTACGCCCTGAGGAACGGTCATCCTTCTCTTCAAAAGGTCTCTAAAACCCTCGTGCGCAACATCATTAAAGAGTCGTCAAACAGTCCCCACAACGTTGCTTACTACTTTGACAAACACAGCCTTCAGCCCAGGGAAGGGGTTGCTTCGATTCTGATCATTGCCAGGGAAATCCAGCTATTCCGGCAAAGCAGCCCTGCGATCCCGCTCCGGCAGACAGGAATCGAAGACTTGCAGGGAACCGGGACCTTCACCTGGACGAACACCGTCATGACCGCTGATCTGACTCCAGGTCCCAATTCCCACCCCCTGTGGTTTCAAAACAACCACCGAGCGCCGACCGATTCAGTGGTGCTCACGGCCGGTATTGACCTTCACGACGGCCGAATCATCGCTCTCGTTCAAGACCAAAGCAATAGTGAACGGCTCGACGAGCTTCTGAAACTGGTTGATAATTACTACCCCTCAGACTGGAGGATCAGAATGGTGCCGGGCAATGGCACCACTGCCGCATCGCGGGTCAACATGCAGGCGTTCAAGGCATACCCCAATCGCTTTGAAGTCGATGATGCGCGCACTGATGGGCTATTGTTGAATCTCGTTGAGGTCTTCTTCGCCAGGATGGTCAAGTCGTTTCTTCGTACCGTGCGTGTTATATCAAAAGCGGAGTTCATCAACCGGATGAATGGGTATCTGGATGAGATCAATCTCTTTGCCGTTGCCAATCGATGAACTCCCGGTACCGAATCGATCCTCTCAGCAGCTGGGATCACAGGAGGCGTTGTGAAGAGGACTTCAATTGTCGGGTTTGGAGACATCTTCAAAGGAGATCTCGGTTTCGGATGTTATGTCGTGGATGCCCTTTGTCAGGAACCGCTGGGTGATACCGTTGAGCTTTGCTATGTGGGGGCAAACCTGCACTATGCCGGAGCTTACTGTGCCGAAATGGAGCTCGCCGTCGTTGTTGGGGGTCTCTGCACAGGGGGAAGTGCAGGGAGTGTCCACTGTTGGGAAAAAGAGACGTTTCATCGAAACATCTCATGGCTTGGCGAACAGTCTCACTCGATGCGGTTGCTGGCTTACTCGCTCACAAGGGCCGAGCTCGGGGGGTATTCTCCTGACGAGTTGCTGTTCTTGTGGGTCGAGCCCGGCACGGTGGAAGGTCTTCGCATCTCTTCAGCAGTGCGCAAGGCCTTGAGAAAAGTGGTCGGCATGGTGAAGGAACGCCTCTTTCGAAGAGGATTCCTCCCCGAAGCGGCTTACAGGCTTTCATCCATTCATCAGCTGGCGGTCATAGACACAACAGCCTGATTCCGTTGGCCGGGGGCTCATCCACGTCTCTCGACATTCAGGACTGCGGCCAGGTGTTCGCTGATCAGCATGCCAAGAAGGTGAGGCAGGGGGGAAATGACGGCCCCGACAACGGATACGGGCCCTTCAAGAAGGGGCAGCAAAAGCTTCAACGCCCTTGAATAACCCGTGGCCACCGCCATGGACGGGGTGATTTCGCCCATCATGGCATTGCTGACAAGAATGGCAAGGGAACCGATGATGATATCCACCTGGCGGACGGCATCGCAGATTGGTCTTTCGCCGGTCGCTCCCCGGTTGGCCCCTGCTTTCATCATCTGGCTTGTTGCAACGTCATTGGCACCGAGGGCCCATATTTCGATTTCGTTCCCGCAAGTCCGCCGGATTTCTCTGATGACCGCGCAGCCGAGGCCGGCGCTTTGACCATCAATCACTGCCAGCCGCATGAACCGCTCTCCTCGCAATGGTTTAGTCTTCCACGAAAACTATCCGATGCTCGACGAGATTCATCTCCTTGATGCGTGCATTCACCCACCGCTGTTGGCCAAAAACATCCTGAAGATAGATGCTGCCGTTTTCCGGCCGCAGGATGTCGACACTCTTCATGATGAGCTCCTCTTCACCGTCTTTCATAAGATATGCATTGGCTTCACACACGGTTATCGTCCTCCTTTCCCGTCAATTCGGTTGTTCGGAGTTGCCGCCTGGAATGATGTCCCCACCCGGGCCGCAAGACATAGCCTCCCGGTCAAACGGATCAAGGACCGGTCTCGTGACACAAAAAGACCGGTAGACCGGACAGGCGTAACTCCCCGTCAAAGCCTTCCTGGCTGGATTGGATTGAGGTTTCGAAGAGGGAAGGGCTGCAGCTTCATGCTGCAGCGCTGAATCAAAAGCAGACAGAAACCTCTGTTTTGATAAAGCAAAGCCTGTCCTTGTGTCAATGCTTTAATGAGGCTTTCCTGCCTGCAGGGACCGGGTTGAACTCGGAAAGACGAAGTCCCGCGTTTTTCCCCTTGCGCAGACCCTCGTCGGATGCTAGAAAGAAGCAACCTTCAGCCATGAAGGCTGAGGTTAACAAGACCTCAATGCTTCTCTTCCTCTCTATAAATGGCCAGGAAGGCTTCTCGGCCGGGTTGACTTGAATGTCGGAGAGGTTATTTCCTTTCCACAAGCACAGCAAAAGGGTCTTCGCCGTCGTTCCCTGCTAGAAAAACCGGAAAGCTGCTTTTATCACAATAAGGCCTGGAAGGCTTTGGTGGGTGAGACACCCATTGGTCTTGCGGGCCCTATCCTTTTCAAGGCATAGTCCGCCCAGAACCTTGCACATTTTCCTGGACCTCCTGCATGGGAGATTTCGCATGAATGCGTCAGAGGCATTGAGAGCCATTCGCTTCAATGAGCTGAGCTATATTCAGCAGCACGTGACGGTGGATTTCGACAGCATCCTGCAGGTTCCATTGTGTTTCCGTTACGGACGAGAAAAGCACCTCGTCCGCGAGACCCTTGGACGCTTTCCAATGCACCGGGATACCTTTCCAGGCGGCTTCCTGGTCAAGACGGCAAAGGACGAGGTCTTCTTCCTCTATCTGGATCAACGGAGGCAGGGAAGCAAGCTCAGCGAATGCCGCTGGGTGCTCAGTTTCAGGATTTTGAGTGACAGGGAACTAATGACCTTGTACAGGAATGAGAGAAAAATGCTGGTGAATATGGCCGTCAAAAGAGTGGTGGATTTCCATGGTCACCTGTGCCCCGAGCTGGTGATCGGCATGAAAGCGTGTGAGTATGCTCAGGAGTTGCTTTTCCCGCAAGATGAGCCCAAAGGCCGGATCTCGGTCGTTGCAGAAAACAGCACTTCCGCCTTGGATGCGCTTCAGGTGCTGTTAGGTGTGACCGTCGGCAACCAGTGTCTCCAAATCCTGGATATCGGCAAGCACAACTACACCTTCATTGCCCGGCAAAGGAACAAGAGTTTATCGTTGCGACTGAAGCTTCAGCACTTCGATGATGAACCCGAGTACAGCGTCCTCGATGAGAAGACCCGCTGCAATCGAATCACTCTGGATGAGGTGGTGGATTTTCAAAGGCTTCTGGATGGTCGTGTGAACAAGCTGCTCACAACCCGTCCCCAGGACCTGTTCGAAGTCCATGAAGCCGAGGCCGTACCCCAGACCCTGGAATACGCTCCGGCCTACCTACCCTGCTCGTGCTGTGGGGAAGGCGTGTTGCTGGAACGAGTTATTCGCTTCCAGGGGAAGCCCTACTGTCTTCCTTGTTTCCATTTGCTCAACGGTTCGGGTAGAGACCAGGGCCTGCACTGACAGAGCGGCTCTGCGGGTTGCAGGGAGGGTCTTTTGCCGTTAACCCTTTACCTGATATCCGGTTTAACCTGCCCAGAAAAAGAGGAGTTAAGATGGACCATCAGCTTTCAGAAGAGCAGGGTCGCCATCACCATCATGGGCCGGATGACCATTGCTGCGAGCATGCTATCGGACCGGTCAAGGCCTTGTCCCTCTCAGCAAAAGAAAAACTGATCATCCGCATCGATCGCTTTCTGAAACATAACAGCGAGCATGCGGATCATTACAGGGAGCTGGCGGACACTGCCGTCGCAGTGGGGGGAGAGGAGGCCGCACGGCAGATCCGAGCGGCCATGGCTTGCATAATCCGTCAGAATGAACACCTGGAACAGGCTCTGGTTCAGTTGAAAGCCCTATGAATAGGCCCTGAACCACACCGCAGAATGAAGTGCTCCTCATACCCCCGGCCGCCATACCGGCCTAGATTTACCGGTATGACGAATGGACATTTGAACACTCATTGATGCAGACCAGTACTCAGCGGCGGGGTGTTTCATGGCCGGGAAAAGGTTTGGACCGCCCCGCCGGCATAACGGCAACCTTGAGCTCTGAAGCTTGATGTTCTGATCTGACAAGAACTGCAAATAACGTTTTATTCGGGTCAAGAAGGCCAAAGGCAGCGTGAAGCTGTCTTTGGCCTTTTTTTCTTCCAAACCCTTGAACGCTGGTTTGTCGCCGGCGTTGCTCGGCTGGGCCTTTCCCGGCACATCGGCCTGGAAGGCGGAAAGGAGGACGGCGACCGATTTCGACTCGGGTGGTTTCACATCCTTTATTCACTATCAAGAGACGGGGTTGTGTATGGATACGATCAATCTCTCGCACCAGTTCGACAAGGAATTCATTCTTGCGGTAGAAAAAGAATCGGAACAGCAGATCAACCAGTGTTACCAGTGCGGCAACTGCACAGCCGGTTGTCCTTATAGCTTCGTCTACGACGTTCCAGTCAGCCGGATCATGCGCCTGGTACAGACCGGACAGAAGGAAGCAGCCCTCAGCAGCAGGTCCATCTGGCTTTGTGCTACCTGTGAATCCTGTACCACCCGTTGCCCCAACCAGATCGATGTCGCTCGGGTGATGGACGTTCTCAGGCATATGGCCGGGCGCAAGGGAATCGCAACGGTCAGCCGGGTGAAAAAGTTCCGGGACAGCTTCCTGCAATCGCTCGAAGCCCACGGTCGGGTCTTCGAACTGGGCCTCATGAGCGGCTATATCGCGAAAACCGGCCGCGTGCTGACCGATATGGACCTTGGTCCTCGCATCCTTCCCAAAGGCAAGCTCTCGCTCAGACCTCACAAGATCAAAGGCAGGGCCGAGATTGCGGGGATCTTCAAACGATTCCACGAGGAGGTCCCCTCATGAGCGATACCTTTGCCTACTATCCAGGATGTTCGGGGCTTGGAACTTCACTGGAATATGACAGCTCGACACGTGCGGTGGGTGCCGCCCTGGGCTTGACCCTCGTCGACATTCCGGACTGGAGCTGCTGCGGCTCCAGCCCGGCCCATACCGTGGATCATACTCTCTCCGCCGCCTTCTCCGCCCGGAACCTGGCCCTGGTGGCGGACATGGGTTTGGATCAGATCGTTACGCCCTGCCCGAGCTGCCTCAAGAACCTGAGAACGGCTGCTCATCGCATGCGGCAGCCGGCCTTTCGATCCGGTGTCAACCGGCTTCTGGACCGCCCGTATAACGGCTCCGTATCCAGCATATCCATGCTCCAGGCGCTGGTGGAGCGGGCAGGAGTCGAGGCCGTAGCCGCCGCCGTGCGCCGTCCTCTCGGAGGTCTCCGGCTGGCTGCATACTACGGCTGCATCATGAATCGCCCTCCGGAGCTGATGGCCTTTGACGATCCGGAAAACCCAACGGCCATGGACGGGCTTCTCGCAGCTCTTGGCGCCGAGATAGTGGCGTTTCCCCTCAAGGTGGAATGCTGCGGCGCTTCCTTCGGAGTGCCTTTCAATAACGTTGTGGTGAACCTCTCGGGGAAAATCCTCAGCTGCGCCCGGGATTGCGGTGCGGATGCCGTCGTCGTGGCCTGTCCCATGTGCCAGATGAATCTCGATCTGCGCCAGGGGCAAATCAATCGTGCCCTGAATATGGGCTTCGAAATGCCGGTGTTCTACTTCACCCAGCTGATCGGCTTCGCCATGGAACTGCCGGAGAAGGCTATCGGGCTCCGTAAGCTGAATATCAGCCCCTGGACCGTTTTGGGTAGAGTCAACGCGGCTGCGAGTTGAAAAGGCCATCGCCAACAATGAGAGGGAGCATAAAGAATGAGAATCGGCGTTTTTGTCTGCCATTGCGGCAGCAATATCGAAGGTACGGTGGATACCGCGGCAGTAGCCAGGGAAGCCCTAACCTTTCCCGAGGTGGTTATGGCCACCGACAGCATGTATGCCTGTTCGGAACCCGGACAGGATGCGATCATTCAGGCCATCCGTGAGAAGGACCTGAGTGGGGTCGTGGTGGCCTCCTGTACACCGCGCATGCACGAGCCCACCTTTCGCAGAACGGTGGAACGGGCGGGCCTGAACCGTTATCTCTTCGAGATGGCGAACATCCGCGAACACGTTTCCTGGATCGGAAAGGACCGGGAAGCCAACACCAACAAGGCTGCCGAACTGGTGCTCATGGCCGTGGAGAAACTGAGGCGAAACATTCCGCTCTACGCCAACCAGTTTGACATCAACAAGCGTGTCCTGATCATCGGCGGTGGGGTGGCCGGCATACAGGCGGCATTGGACTGCGCCGAGGGCGGCCTGGAGGTGGTGCTGGTGGAGCGGGAGTCCACCATAGGCGGCAAGATGGCCAAGCTGGACAAGACCTTCCCAACGGTCGACTGTTCCAGCTGCATCCTCGGCCCCAAGATGGTCGATGTGGCTCAACACCCCAAAATCAAACTGCTGGCCTATTCAGAAGTGCATCAGATTAGCGGCTACATCGGCAATTTCCAGGTCGAAGTGCGCCGGAAGGCCACCTATGTGGACTGGGACAAATGTACCGGGTGCGGCCTCTGCATGGAAAAATGCCCCAGCAAGAAGGCGGTGGATCGCTTTAACGAACGGATGGGAACGACCACTGCCATCAATATCCCTTTCCCTCAGGCGATCCCTAAGAAGGCGGTGATCGACCCGTCAAGTTGTCGGCAGTTTCTCAAGGGCAAGTGCGGGGTATGCGCCAGGGTCTGTACCACTGGGGCCATCAACTTCCAGATGACGGACGAAATCGTCACGGAAAGTGTGGGGACCATCATCGCCGCCACCGGCTTCGATCTTTTCGATATCAAGAACTGTGGCGAGTATGGCGGAGGTCGCTATCCGGACGTCATCACTTCGCTTCAGTACGAACGGCTGCTATCCGCTTCAGGGCCGACTGGGGGGCATATCAGGCGGCCGTCGGACGGTGCCGAACCCAAGTCGGTGGTATTTGTTCAGTGCGTCGGGTCGCGCGACAAGTCCCTCGACCGCCCCTACTGTTCGGGATTCTGCTGTATGGTTACGGCCAAACAGGCAATTCTGACCAGGGACCACATCCCGGATTCGCAGTCGTACGTCTTTTACATGGACATTCGCGCTCCGGGGAAGCTCTACGATGAGTTTATCCGCAGGGCTATCGAAGCATACGGTGCGCACTACATCAGGGGACGGGTTTCCATGATTTACCCCAGAAACGGCAAGTACGTGGTGCGCGGGGCCGACACGCTCCTCGGGGCCCCGGTCGAGGTGGAGGCAGACCTGGTGGTCTTGGCCGCCGGGGCCGAAGCGGCGGTCGGGGCGTCGGCGCTGGCCGAAAAACTGCGCATCTCCTATGACCGGTTTGGATTCTTCATGGAAAGCCATCCCAAATTGCGGCCGGTGGAGACCAACACGGCCGGCATCTACCTGGCCGGTGCCTGCCAGGGCCCCAAGGACATCCCTGCCTCCGTGGGTCAGGGTAGCGCCGCCGCCGCCAAAGTACTCGGGCTTCTCTCCAAAGAGAAACTTGAAAGCGATCCGCAAATCTCCCGGGTCGACGTGAAGCGTTGTGTTGGTTGCGGCAAGTGCATCCGGACCTGTCCTTTCACGGCCATCAAGGAGATCCAGCTGCGAGGCGAGCCCAAGGCCGAGGTCATCGAGACCGTGTGCCAGGGATGCGGCCTGTGCACCTCCACCTGTCCGCAGGGGGCAATCCAGCTCTCACATTTTACCGACAATCAAATTCTCGCGGAGGTCAATGCCTTATGTCAGTCCTGAGCAACAAAGAACTGCGAATCGTGGGATTTCTCTGCAACTGGTGTTCTTACGGCGGCGCCGATACGGCCGGTGTGGGGCGTTTTGCCCAACCCACCGACCTGCGGATCATCCGTGTGCCCTGTTCGGGCCGAATCGACCCCATTTTCGTGCTCAAAGCGCTGATGAAAGGCGCAGACGGCGTCCTGGTCTCCGGCTGCCATCCTCGAGATTGTCACTACACGGAAGGCAATTTCTACGCCAGGCGTCGCCTGGAAGTGCTCAAAGGGTTCCTTCCCATCCTCGGCATTGATCCGGGTCGTTTCACCTACACGTGGGTTTCGGCATCCGAGGGACCGCGCTGGCAGCAGGTGGTAACCGCTTTCACCGAGCAAATCCATGCGCTTGGCCCGGCCCCCCGGTACGATCAACTCGCTTGGTCCACCCCACCGGCTGTCGGCGTCGGCGTTCAACCGGCATCAGGGGCAGCCCGCCTCCCGGTCAACGGAAAGCAACCATTGCCGCTCGAAGCGCTCAAAGAAAAAATCCGTGGCGAATTGCCCGACCTCGCCTGTGTGATCGGCTGGCAGCAGGGCCATGACCCGCTTCACCACACGCCTCTTTTTATCCGTTCTCCCGAGGACCTTGACCGGCTGGTCCTGGGACCGCTGACTAGTCACAACCCGGCCACCTATCTCACGGCTTTTCGCGGCCGCCCGGTAGGGGTAGTGGTCAAGGGGTGTGACAGCCGCTCGGTGGTCGAACTGCTCCAGGAAAAGCTGATCGAGCGAGAACAGATCACTATTTTCGGCGTACCGTGTTCCGGCATTGCCGATCTTGCCAGGGTCCGCATCGCTCTGGAGCAAGCCGGTCTTCCGTTCGACCGGGTGGATGAGGTGATCGCCGAAGACGGCATGCTGACCTTCAAGGCGACGGGAAAGACCTGTGCCGTGCCTTTGATCGAAGTAGCTGCGGATAAGTGCCTGCACTGTCGGTTTCCCAATGCCGTGCTTGCCGACCATTTCGTCGGCGACCCGGGACTTCCCGCAGGTCCAGCCGAGAGTCCGTCGGCGACTCTTGCAGCGCTTGATGCCATGAGTCTTCTCGAACGGATGAGCTTCTGGCGCTACCACATGGAGCGCTGCATACGCTGCCACGCCTGCCGTAATGTCTGTCCTCTATGCGTCTGTCGTGATCATTGCGTGGCCGGCAGCCGTGAGCCTCACTGGCTCAGCCGGGAGGACTCTGTCACCGAGAAGCTCTTCTTCCTGGCTATTCATGCCCTTCATCTGGCCGGCCGCTGCACGGAATGCGGCGAGTGTGAGCGCGCCTGCCCCATGAATATCCCGATACTCGCACTGAAGTCTCATCTGAATCGGGTGATTCACCGGCTGTTCGAATACCGGGCCGGGATCGACCCGCAGGCCGTGCCGCCGCTTTTGACTTTCGAGATGGATGAAAAGAACATCCATGAGGGAGGCTGGTAATGTTCCCAGAAAGATTTCTTCAACAACACGATCTGGATCCCTGGCTCACGGCGTTGAGCCGGGAACGGCGCGTTCTCGTCCCCACGAGGGAGGGCGGTACCCTTGTCTTCAGGCCGTTCGCCAACGGCGTTTCACCGGTGTTGTCCGCAGACACCACCACGTCGCCCAAAGCGGTCGTCTTTCCTTCATACCAGGAGTTGTTTCGATTTGAACAAAAAAAGGATCCTGAAGAGCCTGAGCATCTCACGATGCAGCTCAAGCCGAGCATCGAGGCCGAAAGCACGGTCCTTTTCGGGGCCAGACCCTGCGGGGCCCGGGGCTTCACCGTTTTCGACCGGGTCTACCGGGGTGACCGGTTTCCCGATCCATACTACCAGGCGGCTCGTGAACAGACGCTGGTGGTTACACTGACCTGTGATCACCCGGAGAGCACCTGTTTCTGTCACTGGGTGGGGGGTGGGCCTGACGACCCGACAGGATCGGATGTCCTGGCTACCGTCGTCGAGGGCGGATATTTCCTGGAGGCGGTCACCGAACGCGGTGCGCTTTTGCTGGCGCACCCGCTTTTGAGTGAGGACCCGTCGAAGGCACGCGAAGCGGCCGCAAAACGGGCCGACGTCAGGCGGCATCTCGATCAAGCGATCGAGCTCGGCGGGATTTCGTCGGGCTTCCTCGAACTTTTCGATGACTACGGATTCTGGGAGGAGGTTTCGGCAAAGTGCCTCAGTTGCGGTGCCTGCACCTATCTGTGTCCAACCTGTTACTGTTTCACCATCACGGACGAAGGCGGAGGACTTACAGGCAAACGGCTGCGATCCTGGGACACCTGCATGTCCTTCCAGTTCACCCTCGAAGCCAGCGGGCACAACCCCAGACCCACCAAGGCCCACAGGCTGAGAAACCGGGTCGGCCATAAATTCAGCTATTACCCCGCTCTGCATGACGGGCTTTTTGCCTGCTGCGGTTGCGGCCGCTGCATCAAATACTGCCCTGCAAGCGTCGATTTGCGCGAGATCGTGTGCAAGGTGGTCGATCGCACAGGAAACAGAGGAGAGGTGCCCCATGACCAATACGCTCAGTAATCCCTACCTGCCGGAGGTTGCCACCATCCTGGAAACCATCCGGGAGACGCCCACAATCAAGACCTTTCGCGTCCGCCTCGACGATCCAAACAAAATGGCGGCTTTCACCTTTCGACCCGGCCAGGTGGGCCAGCTGTCGGTCTTCGGCGTGGGGGAGTCCACCTTCGTGATCAACTCGCCCCCCACACGCATGGACCATCTCCAGTTCAGCGTGATGCGTGCGGGCGAAGTGACGACAAGACTGCACGGACTTTCGCCGGGAGCCAAAATCGGGGTCCGTGCCCCTCTTGGCAACTGGTTCCCTTATGAGGCTATGCGCGGCAAGAACATCCTGTTCATCGGCGGCGGCATCGGGATGGCCCCTTTGCGCACTCTTCTTCTCTATATGCTCGATAACCGCGCCGACTACGGCAAGATTACGCTGCTCTATGGTGCCAGGACCCCTGAGGATATGGCCTTCAAGGCCGAACTGCCCGGCTGGCTCGCCAATCCCGAAATGTCCACCGTGCTGACTGTGGACCGCGGGGCCCCGGGTTGGGAACACGGGGTGGGACTGATTCCCACAGTGCTGTTGGAGATGAACCCGAGCCCCGACCAGGCCATGGCTGTAACCTGCGGGCCACCCATCATGATCAAGTTCACGATCGAAGCCCTGAAGAAACTGGGCTTTGCCGATGATCAGATCATGACCACCCTGGAGCGGCGCATGAAATGCGGGGTCGGCATCTGCGGACGATGTAATATCGGGACCAGCTATGTCTGTGTGGACGGCCCGGTCTATTCCTACGAGCGCCTCAAAGCGCTTCCCAATGAGCTCTAAACCGAGGCCGTTTCGTACTTAAGGAGAATACTATGGCGCATTTATTCAGTGCAGAAGACATCATCAAAGCGGCGATGGAAATAGAACGCCGGGGCCGCCAGGTTTACACCAAAGCCGCGGCAGCGGCTCAAGACAGCCGAGTGAAACAGTTTCTCGAATTCTTTTCGGCAGAGGAGGCAAGGCATGAGGAGGTGTTCGCAAAGATGGCCGAGCGCCTCAGCTCGCATGGTCCGTCCCGGGAGAGCGAGCCCTCCGAATACCTGGAGTATCTTCGCCACCTGCTCAACTCACATGCACTATTTGTCGGCGACACTTCCGACCAGAGGCTTGCCGAGTCCGGGAACATGAAAGCAGCCATCGAACTGGCCATGCGCATTGAAAAGGATACCATCCTCTTTTTCACGGAAATCCAGTATCTTATTCCCCCTGCGGAGTACGGGGTCATTCGCGCCTGCATCGAGGAGGAACGCTCACACTTCCGCCAGTTGAACAGGATGCTGGCTTCGCTCGAATCAGTTTAGAACAGCATGGAATGGAGTGTCCCCATTCTGAATACGGTCTCGCAATGGAAACCGGAATCCGGAAAAATCATCCGGATTCCGGCCGGGCAGGCACAATCATAGCGCCTTCTCCGCCACCAGGATGTCCTTGAGATCGATTCTTCGAGCCAGGAGACCATTCTGCACGAGAAAGTCCTGTGTCTTTTCCAGGTCTGCCACGTCCGCAGCGGTGATCACCGGGTTGAAATCGTACCAGGGATACATCTTCCTGACATCTTCAATAGAGATACCGGTCTCCTCAGCCGCCAGCTGATACACGTCATCCGGGTGTTCCTTCATATAGCGCAAGCTCTCATTGTGAACCTTCAGGTACCGGTCGACCAGGTCGGGATGCTGGGCCAGGAACTTGTTGCTCACCGCAATGACGATGGTGGCACTGAGGAGTCCTTCACCGGTAGTGATGATATGAGCGCCGTTTTCGAGTGCTTTTGGGACAGCCGGCCCGGCCGTCAGGGCTGCATCAATGCTCCCGGAAAGCATGGCTGAGACCGCCTGAGCGATGCCGAGATTGACGAAAGCCACATCTTCCCCTTGCAGCCCCTGCCTCACAAGGGCCGCCAAAAGCAGCTGATGGAGGATCGTTCCCTTCGGGCCGCCAACCTTCTTGCCCTTGAGGTCCGCCACCGTCTGGATTTTCTGGTCGGCAGCCACGACCGTGAACGCCTTGGGAGCACGGCTGTAGATGCCGATGATCTTGAGGTCGACCCCGTTGGCAGCAGCCAGAATGGCCGACGTCCCGCCCAGGGCGTTGCAGAAGTCCAGAGACCCGGCAGCGAGGGCTTCCGTCATTTTGGGGCCCTCGATGATTTCGGGAAAGGTCACGGTGATTCGATCCTTGCCGAATTCCTTTTCGAACAGTTCCAGCTTCTTTTCGACAATGGAGGGGACATTCAAGGGGAGCTTCACATAAGAAATGTTGATCGTCTCAACCGCCGTTCCCGCTGCTTTCCCCTCAGTCGAAAAACCCAATGTCAGCGCGACCGCCATGACGCCCGCAAAAACCCACACCCGCTTCTTTCTCATCTCGAATCACCTCTTCTCCATTTGCGTCACCCGTTATTGCCTGCAACACGTTTTCCCGAAGCCGAAAGAAAGGCTCACTGCCCACCGTGCGCGGATAAGGGAAGGGGACCGGATAGTCCTGGATGATCCTGCCGCGATCCATCACCAGCACCCGCTGTCCCATGATAAGCGCCTCATCCACATCATGGGTTACGAACAGAATGGTCTTCTTATGTTCCTGGAAAATGTGGAGTAATTCCTGCTGAAGAGTGCGCCTGGTGAATGCATCGAGAGCGCTCAACGGTTCATCCATCAGGATGATGTCGGAATTGTAGCAGAGGACCCGCCCCAGCGCGACCCGCTGTGCCATGCCGCTGGAGATCTGGGCGGGATAGGCATGCCTGAAAGGAGTGAGGCCCAGAATTTTCAGATAGTGTTCCACCGTTTGCTGCATAGCCTTTCCGTCTCCCCCGGGCGGCATGGCCAGGGCCATATTCTGTTCCACCATGAGCCAGGGCATGAGCCGGGGTTCCTGAAAGACCATTCCCACCCTGGCATCCGAAGGGGCGGAAGCGATCTCACCACCCGAGCGACTTTCCAACCCGGCGATAATCCTCAGTAAGGTTGTCTTCCCGCACCCGCTCTTTCCGACGATGGTGACGAAGCTGCCTTCAGCAATCGCGAGCTCGATGTCAACCAGGGCCTGTACCCGCTGTTGCCGAAGCGGATACTCCTTACAAAGCCCCTTTAGCAGTAAAACGGTCATGGCTTGCCTTCTCCCCGTTCCAAGGCAGGATCAAGCGGGAAAGCTTGAGAAACGCATGGTCGATAAGATACCCGATGGAGCCGATGACGAGGATGCCGACGATCACGATATCGGGACGAGACAGCTGTTCCGCTTCAATGATCATGTACCCGACACCTGCGGAGGCGGCAATCAACTCGGCCCCGATCAGGGCGCGCCAGCTATAACCGAGCCCCAGTCTGATCCCGAGGATGATGGAAGGAAGAGCCGACGGGAGAATGATCCGACGGAACTTCTCCATGCGTGACAGACCAAAGATCTGGCCCACTTCGATCAGTTTGGGATCGCAGGTTACGATTCCTGCGAGAGTGTTCAGAAAGACCGGAAAGAACGCCGCCAGCACGATTATGGCCAGCTTGGATGCCTCGCCGATTCCCAGCCAGAGGATGAAAATCGGGATGCAGGAAATGGGCGGGATATGGCGGATGAAATGCAGCAGCGGATCGACGTAGGGCGTGAGCCATCGGTTGGTTCCCAGCAATACGGCAAGCGGAAAGGCGATCAGAAAGGTAAGCCCGAACCCCGCAATGATCCGGTAGAGGCTCGTTGTCAGATGCTTCAGGAGAACGCCCTTCTGCACCAGGACCACCGTCGTCTGCAGGATGCTCGCCGGCGATGGGACAAGATAGCTGTTGACCATCTGGAGAGCTGAGGCCGCCAGCCACCAGGCGACAATGAGGAGCGGCAGCAATGAGCCTTTGAGTGCCGTCAGATGAATTCTCCCTGTCTGAGTTCAGCGCTGCCCGATGTAGTGAGCTTAACCGCAAGATCTTTTGTAACAATGATCGGAAGCGAACCCGGAGGGTTCAAAGCCATTAGCCGGTGGTTGAGCCCGCGA
>CAYTWB010000007.1:0-98346 GCA_964441945.1 uncultured Syntrophobacteraceae bacterium | reverse complement strand
TTAAAAAAGGGGGAGGGTGTGAATGATTGCCATCCACAGTATAGTGTTCAACCCGTGAATCCTCAATTCGAAAAACACTAACCGGGCTTTCCATATATCACTGTATGCTTGAGCCGAATGACCTCAAAGAGTCCCGATATCCGACCCAGGCCCTCGGGGCGGCCCAGGACCAGACATCCTCCCTTGTTGAGCGATCGGTAAAGATACTCTGTACATTTTTCCTTATCGCTGTCGTCAAAATAGAGAATAACATTACGGCAAAAGATACAGTCAATCTCTCTGATTCGAGCAGTAGCAAAAGGGTCCATCAGATTGACATGGGCAAATCTCACCCTATCCTTTACCTTATCACTGACCGCATACTGATCGTCTCCTGTCTTAATGAAATACTTGAGAAGATAATGAGGTGGAACATATCTTAAACTGTGTTGATCATATATACCTTCTCTGGCTGACTGGAGTACTGTACTGCTGATATCTGATCCTATGATATGGATCCTGGTTGGTTCAATTCTTGATGGGTGTTCGTATAACAGCATTGTGAGAGTATACGGCTCTTCACCGGTTGAACATCCGGCACTCCAGATTTTAATGGGACTCCGAACCTGGTTCTTCTTCAAAATCATTGGAACAATATGGCTGCTAAAATCCTCCAGCTGTTCTTCATCCCGGAAGAAATAGGTTTCATTGATGGCGACTTCATCCACGAGATTGCTGAGCTCGGTTTCACCGCCGATATCGTATTTGAGATAGTAGCAGTACTCTTTTACCGTCTCTGCGCCCGTTGCCTTCATGCGGCGGGAAAGACGCACACTGAGGTAGTCCCGCTTCGCATCGCTGAGGCAAATGCCGCTGCGTTGTTTGATCAGGTCTCGGATATTCTCGAAATCATGTTTTGAGAGGTCCATGAGAAGATCGTCCCGTTGCCCTTTTCAATCGGTTTGGCCGGCCGTTTTATCCGGTACAGACCGTGCTGCCTGCCTCACCCGGGGGTGCGGGTCGTTCTGCAGGCTGTGGAGGACCTGGGCGGCATCTTCCCCGGTATAGTGGAGCAGGTTCTCAGCAACGGCTATACGCACCTCCTCATCCCTGTCTTCACTCAACCCGGCCAGTAGAACAATCATCTCCGGTTCTTCCAGGACCCGAAGTGCTTCCATGGCAGCAATTTTTACGGGCCCCAGGTCTTCTTTCAAACAGCCTCGCAGAGCGCGCCTCGCTTTCCGATCGCCCATCCTGCCGAGGGCCACGGCCGCACTGTACCGCACCCAGACATTCTGGTCTCTGAGGGATTCGATCAAGGCATCGACACTCAGGGGATCAGCCAGGCCCCCCAGTGCTGAAACAGCGGACTTCCTCACCTGCCAGTCTTCATCCAGCAGGGCCGTCATCAAGGGTTTCACAGCCTGGCCCACCTTGCGTTTTCCCAGGATATTCGCGGCGAAGCGCCGAACACCCCGGTCGGCATTCGCGAGGGAATCAATGAGATAGCTCCCGGCCCTCGGGTCCATGATGAGCCCGAGACATTGCACCGCCGCCTGCCGGACCTCCATGCGGCGGTGTTTGAGCAGGGGAGCCACATGCCTCAGCACCTCACCCGTTCCAATTCTCCCCAGGGCTTCCGAAGCAGCCTCCCTTGCATCCTGGCAGGGATCCTCCAAAAGCGGTATCAAATGGCGCGTTGCCCTGACGGTCTTAAGGGTCCCCAGGGCTGATGCGCACGCACTCCGAACTTGACCGCTCGGGTCCTTGAGATGGAGCAAAAGGACATCCACAGCAGATCGGTCCTTGATCTGCCCCAAGGCCCTCGCCGCCGCTTCTCGAATGAAATCGTCGTCAGCCTCCATGGCCTTTGCAATCAGCGGTACGGCATTTGCATCCCCCAGTTCTCCGAGGACCTCGAGCAGGACCCGCTGCACTCGCCGGTCCTGCTCGGGGTAGCAGCGCATCACCGCCTCCAGGTACCGGGAGCCCAGCCGGATGAGAGCGCGACGCGCCGCCTCCTGTATCGACTCATCAAAGTCAGCGAGTTGCTCGCACAGCAGCGGAACGTGCCGTTCCTTTCCGACGGCCCCCAGGCACCAGATCGCCGATTTGCGAATGTCCGGTTCGTGGACCCTGAGGGAGGAAGCGATAATGCTTTCGACATCGATTCCCATGCGCTCCAGGCGATCGAAAACCCCAGCCGGTTCATTCTGCTCAATCTTGCTCAGAGCGGTCAATGCAGCCTGCAGGACCATTTCGTTGTCGCCTTTGAGCTGATCGATCAGGAAGTCGATCTGGCCGGGATCACCCATGTTGCCGAGGGCCTCGATCACCACGTGATGGACCCATTCATCCTCTGCAAAGACATCCAGCAGAGCGGGAATGGCTTCCCGGGCCTTTAGAAGCCCCAAGGACTCCACGGCGGGAAACCTGGCCCACTCGTCCTTCAAAGCATTGACAAGGAGTGGAATGGAATCCTTCGCCCCAAGCTTTCCCAAGGCTTCAACCGCCGCATACCGCACATTCTCTTCGGGATCATCGAGGGCTTTCCGTAAGGCATCGAGTGCTTCCCGGAGGCCGGTATTGCCCAGAATGTTCGCTGCAAAGATGCGCACATCGGGGTCCCTCTCAGAGAGGCTCATTTCAAGCTGCCTGAGTGCCGGCAGGCCCATCTTCGACAGAATATCCATGGTCAGGGAACGCGAACCGGGATCGTCATCGCTCAGCCGTTCAACCAGCTTCTCGATGATTCGCTCATCACAGGTCCCCGCCAGAATTCCCGCAACGGCGGATCTGACGCGCAAACTGGGGTCCGACAGGCCCTCCATGAGCATCGAATACCCGTTCGCTATGCCCAGATCACCCATTTCCCGGTAGGCATCAATCCGCACTTCATCGTCAGGGGATTCAAGCCTCTCCTGATATTCCCGCATAGAAGCGTCGTCCGAATGCATCACCCTTCCCCCAGGTCCCAACCACTGAAAAGAACGAAGAAAGCCGAAACACACCAATAAAAAAAGCAGGGTTGCCATCGCCCTGCCTTTCTTCCATGCTAAGTCCCGTCCCCGAACCCCATACCCGGTCCGCCGTTTCTCACCCAAGCTCCCCAGGGTGCTGTCGCTTCAGGACAACAACGGATTGCTCTCACTGGCGCCACGATTTTTTCGGATAAGGGTCGACCTGCATCGGCTCGCTCTTGCCGTCTTTCATCCAGGCCACACCTTCGTTATCGATGAATCTATCCCCCTGGATCCTTCCGGAGGCTTCACCGCCATCCTGCAACTCCAGTGTGATCTCCTCACCATTGACCTTGTATTTCCCGGAGGCGTTGATGAATGGATTATCGAGGTCCGGGGAGCGCTTTCTCAGTTTGAGATGAAATGTTCCGTCCGGATAGAGCGTGAGATACTCTTTTTCTGCCTTGTTGACATACGTCCCGCTCACCGTGGACTCAGGACCTGCAAAACCGAAGGAAAACGCAAGAAGAACAAAGACCGCTGCAGCGAAACCGATTCTTTTCATTGTCAATCCCTCCACGACCCCCATTGAGACCAGGCAAAACCATCCCGATCACCCATCCTCGTGCCTGAACACGCACCAAATCTATCAGCCGGGTGCTGGAAATGCAAGGGGGCATCCGCTTGTTCGCCTGGGTTATCCCGGGTCCGCCGGTCATTCTTTTCCGCCGGACACCACTGACTGGAATCCATATAGGAAACACAATTCCAAAGTGGTATAGGTGTGAGAACGACGCGGATCCTGCGGCGGATTTCGCGTATCCGCCGAGGAAATCTCGGGCAGATCGCCCACAGTTGGACACGGTGCGGGATGGCAGTTGATCGACGGTTGAAGAAAAAGAAAAAGCGTGACGAGAAGCAGAAGGCGAAGCGTCAACAGGTCCAGCGCCAACTGCTTTGGGAGAAGGCGGAGGATTATGAGTGGTCGGCGAAGAACGCCTTTCGTTCCGGAGACTATAAGCAAGCCCTGAGCCTGGCGATGAAGAAGCTCAAATTGCAGCCGTCCGACTCGATGATGAGATCTCTGGCCATCCACTGTTCCCAGATGTTGAAGGATGAAGATTCCCTACTCACTCTCTTGACCCAGGCCTTTGAGCACGGCGAGCTGACCACAAAAGACAAGTGCTTTGTTTTCGGGCAACTGGCTTATGCGAAGAAGGATTTCAGACTTGCCGGAGAACTTTTCCGCCAGATATCGTACGACCCTTCCCCACTGAGTGGACGCCTGTCCAAGACCCGGCTGAAGGAAGTCGAGAAGTATTTGAGATTCTGCTCCCTTATGGAACAGGTCTCTGCTCCGGCGGCCGGTGCTTCGCAACCTGCGCCGGCACAAAAGAACATGAAGAAGGCATCCCTCGATTCAGGCAAGGAGGTGCTGACAGAAGCCGGGCCGGGGAGAGAACCCGAGGTACTCGAAAGCACGATATCGGCATCAGAAAGCCTTCCGGAACTCAAGATCGCCTTCAGAACCGAAGCGGAACCGCTCATGGAAGCGGTGAAGGCTTGTCATCGGGCTGATCCGACCGCGTTGAACCTGGCTCTAAAGGCCTACAAGCTCTCCTTCCGCACCTCCTATGACCAGCTCATCTGCCTCCCGACACTGCGCAACATCGAGTCCCTCTGGTTCCAGGAGGAAACGGCGCGCAAGGTCATGAAAACGTTTCGTGGAAGGGCCATTCTGGCTGATGAGGTGGGGCTTGGCAAAACCATCGAGGCGGGCATCATCCTCAAAGAATACATGATGAGAGGGCTGGTGCGGACTGTGCTCATCCTGACACCAAGCTCCCTGGTGAGTCAGTGGCAGGAGGAGCTGCAGAACAAATTCACCATTCCCGTAGTTTCGACCAATGATCCGCTCTTCCGTCAAGATCCGGAACGTTTCTGGTCTGAACCGCTGATCCTGGCATCCCTGCAGACTGCCAAACTCAAGCGCCATTTTGAGACGGTCGTCTCCAGGTCCTACGACATGGTGATCGTGGATGAAGCCCATCACCTGAAGAACCGGACAACTCTCAACTGGAAGCTGGTGAATACCGTTCAAAAGAGCTTTCTGCTCATGCTGACCGCAACCCCGGTTCAAAACAACCTGGAGGAGCTTTTCAACCTGGTGACCCTGCTGCGGCCCGGCCATCTTAAAACCCGGAGCGCCTTCAAGGAGGAGTTCATCAGCCGCGGCAATCCCACTGACCCCCGCAATCGGGAGAGACTCCGGCAACTCCTGCGGGAGGTGATGGTTCGCAACACCCGATCCGTTGCACAACTGCACTTACCGCCCCGTTCCGCATTCACCGTTCGGGTCAGCCCAACAGCGGCTGAGGATGAATTCTATCGGTCGATCACCGCATTCGTCAGGGAACAGAGTGCTCAGGACCGGCCGGGCATGTCTCAGCTCATCCTCCGTCGACTCCTGGAAAGAGCGGGGTCTTCCCATCTTGCAGCCCTGCGCATATTGGACAGGATTCATGCTGAAACCACGGACGGCAGCCAGGAACAGACTGGAGCAATCATTCGCCGGGGAAGGGCCGTAAAGACCGACGGCAAGACGCAGAGGGTGGTTGAACTGCTGAAGGCCTCACCGGAGCAGAAGGTCCTGTTCGTCAGCACCACTGCGACCCTTGAACATCTTCACAGCGTTCTGACCGAGAAGGGGATTCCTCATGTGGTTTTCCAGGGGGGACTCACACCGGTTCAAAAGCAGGCGGTTATGGACCGGTTTCGCGACGGGTGCCAGGTCCTCCTTTCAACAGGCACAGGGGGGGAAGGGTTCAATCTGCAATTCTGCCATATGATGATCAACTACGACCTTCCCTGGAATCCAATGGAGATCGAGCAGCGCATCGGTCGCATCCATCGCATCGGGCAGGAAAAGGAAGTCCAGGTTTTCAATTTCTGCACAGCCGGCAGTCTCGAAGATCACATCCTTGAAGTTCTCGACCGCAAGATCAACATGTTTGAGCTCGTGGTGGGCGAAATGGACATGATTCTTGGGCGCCTTCAAGGCGAGGAGGAATTCAGCGACCTGGTCTATGAGATCTGGGTACGCCATCCGGACGATTCAGAAAGGCGGAAAGCTTTTGACGCCCTGGCTGCAAGACTGAAGCGCGCCCGGGCCGGTTATGAAAAGAGCAGGGAATTGGATGAGAAGCTGTTTCAGGAGGATTTTGGAGTATGAGCAGGTCGGCCGACCCCGAGCTACTCTCCTTTGCCGGTGAACTGCTTGAAAAGCGAGGAGGAGTTATCGAAAGTCTGCAAGATCATCTCATGGCCCTGCTTTCGCCCGATCTGGCGCGAACCCTTGAGCTGCCGGAAGAGGCGGTGCTGGGGTCCGAGGAAACGCCACTGATCTATGGCAGCCCGCTCCTGGACCGCCTGGTTGCCCTGGCAACCGTAGACATTCCAGTGGTGTACAGCCAGATCGAAGTTCCCTATCTGAAAAAAGCCGGCTTCGGCGACCTCATCGGGCAGGACCTCGTCTTCGCAGACGGGCAGGTCCGCGTGGCCGGCCGAGCGGAAGCCCGGACCTCCTATATGGTGCTCACCTGCCGCTATGTGGCACTGAGTGACGAACGGAAAGAAGGGCTGGTCCAGGTGGGAGTTCACGAGAACAGTGGAGCCGTTGTCGAAGGGATTGAACAGCTCCGGTCGGAACTCCAGCCCCGCTTCTTTGAACCGGGAAGGGTCCCACCCCACTTCCCGGTGAGGGTTGAACAGGCCGTATCGTGTGGTATGGAGAGGGGCAGGACACTGATTGAAAAGGAGCTCGCCGATTTTATCAAGAGCATGCAGCGGCGCTTGCACCGTGATGTCAAAAACACTCGTGAATACTATGATGCTCTGAGGAAGGAGATGCTGACCAGTCTTTCCCAGGTGAGCCTGACAGAAGCGCAGCGACAGGAAAGAAGCTCCAAGATCGCGGATTTGCCCGCAGAAATGCAGAGAAAGGTCGAAGATCTCAAGCAGAAGTACCAGCTGGAGGTCACCATCACAGCCTGTGCCGCGTTGAGGATGCTTGTCAATATCGCTCAGATTATGCTGGAGATGCGCTTCCGCAAATTCGAGCGATCCGTGCGGGCGATCTGGAATCCTCTCACCCGCAGACTGGATCCTCTCGTCTGTGAGCGTTGCAGGAATACCATCCGCAGGGTTCATCCATCCGCCGGAGAAGCCGGCATCGAACTGCTCTGTTTCAGCTGCAGCCAAAAGCCTCGATCCGCTAAGGCGACAGCGTGACATTCACAGAAAAGCTTCGACCGCCCCGTTTCAGCATGAGCTCATGAACCGGCCTGCCCGATATCGCCCGGTGCACTTCCTCGAGGCTGGTAACCGGAGTGCCGTCGACCCTGTAGAGGATGTCTCCTTTCTTGATTCCGGCTTTTTCCGCCGGGCTGTCCGGAAGCACCCCAAGGACCTCCAGCCCCCCGGTCGGCGACCCCGCATGGCGAAATACCACACCCAGCCGTATGCGATGCAGCGACTCCGGCCTGTCTGTAATCCAGACATAATCCGCGATCGAGGGATCGGCCGTTCGCCCCGGATAATCCAGAGGAACGGGGGCAATGGAGAGACCGGGCTGTTCCAGTCGCTCGCGAACCAGCCTCGGCACCCCTACCCGATCACTGATATGGCCTTTTCCGATCAAAACGACGACCTGCTCGTCCGGAGCACCTGCCGCCAGGGTCTCCACCAGGGTCTCAGCCATGGTCTCTTCCCAGGCCAGCTGCGCTTCCATGAATGTATTAAGATCGGAAATACTCTCTTTCTGGTGTAGATGATACTGCCGGCGGAGGTATTCCTGATGAACCGGATCATCCGGATGAAACTCCCGCGCCACCCGGTTCCGTTCAGTGACCGTCAGGGATGAAAGCCCGGATTGAGCGATCTTTCGGACGACCTCGTGAGGAGCATTCAAACCCACGATCCGGATCCGTTGATCCCTTGCCCAGGTCATAATGCCGCGATAGAGCTGGAAGGGATAGCCCCAAGTCCGGTCCCAATCCACCTCCTTGAGGAATTCCTCTTCCGGGATTTCACCCGAGGCATACCGGTCAAGAAGGGGTTGCACCTCGCGCGGAAACATCTCCATGGCCAGCGTCAACGACCGGTTCTGCGCATGTAGACCCTTTAGGACCTTCAGCTGGACCCGATGGTCCTCTTTGCTGGTGTGACTCTCTCCCACATAGATCAGCCTAGCACGGGCAAGTTTCGCCATGAGGACAGGGAAGGAGAGGACATCACCCGTATGAGCGTCCACGATATCGCCCACCTTCAACCCACCGTCAATCTCATGAAGACTCAACGGACGCTTGAGGCCCGCCGGCATGCAGGCGCTAACACCTGCTACAACTGATCCGATCAGGAAAAGCATCAGAAGGCTTCGAATCATTTCGCTTGATCCTGTTTGTGGGCAAATTCCATCTGCAATGCTTCCTCTGCCTGGGTGGTGAGGCGGTTGAGGGTCGTTTCCAGCTGCAATCGAGCATCCTCCAGCTCCTCCGCCGATATGTCCCTGCGGACCCGCATGGGGGCCCCAAATGCCAGGACGATTCTCGAAAACGGCATGGCAAGCACTGTTCGATCCCAGCTGTGAAAGCGCCAACAGGGCCGGGCTGCCATGCTGACCGGCAGCAGGGGCGCCCCGGAGTACCGTGCCAGCAGGAGAATACCCTTCTGGGCGATGCGCGGCGGCCCCTGAGAGCCATCGGCAATCAAGCCGGCACCGCGCGCCCTATGAACATAAGATATCAACTGCTTCAAGGCACTGCTCCCGCCTTTGCCCGGGGAACCTCGAAAGCAACGGTAGCCCAGTTGCTCTACAACACGGGCGGCCCACTCGCCGTCGCGGCTGCGACTCACCATCACCAACGCTTTGATATCACGAAACCGGTAGATCACCGCCGGGAAAGCGAAATGCCAGCAGGCCATCAACGTCGGACTCTGAGAAATCCATTCAGCGTCTTCATGTTCCTTCCCAAGGATGGTAAACTTGCACGATCTGTGAAGCAGGCGGAACGCTGCAGCGATGAAGGGGGGCAGGAACGGAAACCGGTCCGGATGCCATTGACTGCGACGATCTTGTTCGTTATCCACTGGTTCTTTTTCCAGTCTCATTGTTAGGGGGACCCATAGTGAAAGAAAAATCCAATATCGCGCTCATCGGCTTTCGTGCATCGGGCAAGAGCCTGGTGGGACGGCTTCTGGCCCGGGAGCTGAACCTTTCCTTCGTTGACATGGACGAGCGGCTGGTGGCTACATTCGGCAAGAGCATCGACCAATGGGTCCGGTCTGAAGGCTGGGGACCCTTTCGCAATGCCGAATCGGAGCTCCTGGAACAGCTTGCGCAGCAGCAGGGCCTGGTTGTCGCGACCGGCGGAGGAGTCATAGTGAACACCCGCAACCGCCATCTCCTGAAAGAGCATTTTTTGGTTATCTGGCTCAAGGCTTCCCCTGAAACGACCTACGAAAGAATGCTGAGCGACCCCAACACCCGGGCAAGCCGCCCGGCCTTCACCGCTCTGCCGCTGCAGGATGAAATTCAACACATCATGAAAGAGCGCACTCCCCTCTACAGGGAAACGGCCCACCTCATTCTCGAAACGGAAGACGTGCTGCCGGCTCAACTGGTTGCAATCATACAAGGCCGGATCGCACCGGACAAGGCCCGGCATGATCAGAGCTCCAGTTCTTCCCCGGGTCCCGGAAGGATGACGTGAAGATCGCCGGTTTCCTTCAGCAGCCCCAGGATCTCTCGATATCGCTCCCTTCGTTCATCTCTCTGGAGATGGACGAGGGCCAGGATCGATGCAGCCGCTTCCCGTGCAAAGTCGATACACTGCCGCACCGTGCCGTGCCCCGGTGTACGCGGCTCCAACCGAAACGCTTCATGAACCACCAGGTGGCAGTTTCGAGCCAGGGAAAGCGTTTCAGGACTGAAAAGACCGTCCCCGCTGTAGAAAACGGCGTGCCGTCCATCTTCGATTCGCACGGAAAGATTTCTCTGCCCGTGAATGCTTTGAGCCGCGGACCACTCCAGCCCGACGGCCCGCACCCTTTCCCCCGGCTCGATTTCTTGAAATTCAGTTCGGTAGGTCAGCTTGTCGAAAAAAGCGGGATAGGCCAGCTCCATGGTCTTTCTTATGACATCCTCGACACCGGTCTGCCCCAGAATTGTCAGGGGCTTTTTCCGCTTCATCTCCCAGAAGCGGAGGAGCATCGCAGGGACCCCGAAAAAATGGTCCCCGTGAAAGTGGGAAATCCAAAGCGCATCGAGATCTTCCTGGTCGACCGTCTGCTGCCAGTAGAGAGATGGAACGGTGAAGCCGCAATCGAGCAGCACTGATCTTCGCCGACCGTCCCCCTCCGTTTGGACCCACAGGGAGGTGTTCGGAATCCTCTCATCACAGGCTTCACCCACACCAAGAAAGACCACCTTCATCGCGCATCTCCTTCGCTCACCGGGAAACGTCGTCAAGCAATTCCTTTTCCGATCCGATATAGATTATCAGAAAAGCTTCTTTAAGGATTGAGAAAAGTCACTGGAGGTGTTAAGCGACCCTTCGAGTGTTGACTGAATCCCCGAATTGCGACAGAAACCCGGCCAGGCGGGTGAATGGCGATTGATCTGCATCAGCATTGGAGGAAAGCATGACCATTATCGAAGGCTTTGAAAGGCTTCGGACTCTCGATATTCAGGAATTGAGGACCCAGGCACAGCTCTTCCGGCATGTCAAAACAGGCGCAGAACTGCTCTCTCTGATCAATGACGACAACAACAAAGTCTTCGGGATCACCTTCCGGACCCCTCCTAAAGATTCCACCGGCGTGGCCCACATCCTGGAACACGCGGTCCTTTGCGGCTCCCGCAAGTATCCGGTCAAGGAACCGTTCGTCGAGCTTTTGAAAGGTTCCCTCAAGACCTTTCTGAACGCTTTCACCTACCCCGACAAAACATGCTACCCCGTGGCCAGCCAGAATACCCGGGACTTCTATAATCTGATCGATGTCTACCTGGATGCGGTCTTCTATCCCCGGATTTCACCCTTTGTCTTTCAGCAGGAAGGCTGGCACCTGGAACTGGACGATCCGGAAGGACCCCTCATTTTCAAAGGCGTCGTCTACAATGAAATGAAAGGGGCCTATTCCTCACCGGACAGCGTGCTTTTGGAACGCTCCCAGCAGTCGTTGTTCCCGGACAGTACCTATGGGCTGGATTCGGGCGGGGACCCGAAACACATCATTGAGCTGACTTTCGAACAATTCCGTGATTTTCACCGGAAATACTACCATCCCTCGAACGCACGCCTCTACTTTTACGGCGACGACGATCCCGCACAGCGCCTCCGGACGGCCAATGAGTACCTCAAGGATTTCGATCCGCTGGTAGCGGACTCAACCATCCGGCTGCAGTCAGCCTTTGAGGGCCCGCGGCGTGTCGTTCGACCCTATGCGGCACCGGAAGGCGACCCGAGCGGGCATGGGGCGGCCCGGCGCGGCATGATCACGATAAACTGGCTGCTCACTGAAACCACCGACCCCGAGCTGAACTTTGCGCTGCAGGCGCTCCAGTACATCCTGCTCGGCATGCCGGGCTCCCCCCTGAGAAAAGCGCTTATCGACTCCGGGCTGGGGGACGATATTGCAGGGGTCGGGCTCGAGAGCGAATTGCGCCAAATGTATTTCTCCACCGGCTTGAAGGGCATTCACATCGAGGATGTGAATCGCATAGAAGGTCTCATTCTGGATACGCTGAAAAACCTGGCCGTCAAAGGCATCGATCCGCAAACCATCGAAGCGGCGATGAATACCATCGAATTCCGCCTGCGTGAAAACAATACCGGGAGTTTCCCCCGCGGGCTCAATCTCATGCTTCGATCGCTGACTACCTGGTTGTATGATTCGGACCCGCTCTCTTTGCTCGCCTTCGAGAAACCGATCGAGGCATTGAAATCACGGTTGCTTTCCGGCCCCGGGTTTTTTGAAGACCTCATCGAACGGTGCTTCCTCCGGAACCCGCACCGCGTCACACTGGTACTGGGACCCGATCCCACTCTGGCTGCAAGAGAAGACGCACTGGAGCAGGACCGGCTGAAAGCCATCAGAGCAAGCCTGCAGCCGGCCCAATTGCAGGAGGTGCTGGTCAACACCCGCGAGCTCAAAAGGCTCCAGGGGCTTCCCGATCCTCCCGATGCCCTCAAAACCATACCGACCCTGGAACTTGCGGACCTGGAGAGAAAGAACAAGCACCTACCGCAGGTCCTTCTGGAAAAAGAGGCGGTCCGAACCCTCTATCATGACATTTTTACCAACGGGATCGTCTACCTGGATGTGGGGTTCAATCTTCACGCGCTCAAACAGGAATATCTGCCCTATCTTCCACTTTTCGGCCGGACCCTCGTTGAAATCGGCACGGAGAAAGAGGATTTTGTCACGCTGACCCAGCGCATCAGCCGCAAAACCGGGGGCATCCGCCCGGAGGTCTTCACATCGGCTTCGATGACTGATCCACGGGGCGCAGCATGGCTGTTTCTGCGAGGCAAAAGCATGCTGTCCCAGGTGGAGGAACTCCTTGAGGTCCTTCGCGATGTCCTTCTCTCGGTGCGCCTGGACAGCCGGGAACGCTTTCGCCAGATGGTGTTCGAAGAGAAGGCAAGGCAGGAGGAGAGACTGGTCCCCGGAGGGCACCAGATCGTCAACCTTCGCATCCGATCCCACTTCAGGGAAGCAGACTGGGCGGCGGAGCAGATGGGCGGAATAAGCTTTCTTTTCTTCCTGCGGGACCTTGCCCGCAAGGTGGAAGAAGACTGGCCGGTCGTGCTTGACACCCTCGAAGCGATCCGGCGGATTCTCGTCAAACGGGAGAACATGCTCATAAACGTCACGGTCGATGAAGCCGGCTGGTCTCAATCTGAACCAAAGGTCGCCGCTTTTCTTGGGGAAATGCCTTCAGCGCCGGTCGCCGAACAGAAATGGTCGCCGGAATATCCGCCTCGTTTTGAAGGGTTGATCCTGCCGGCCCAGGTGAATTATGTCGGCAAAGGGGTGAATCTTTACGACCTGGGGTACCGGTTTCACGGGTCGGCCCTGGTCATCTCGGGCTACCTTCGCACCTCGTGGCTGTGGGACCGGATTCGGGTTCAAGGAGGGGCCTACGGGGCTTTTTGCATGTTCGACAGGCCTTCAGGCACCATGACCTTCGTCTCCTACCGGGACCCGAACCTGCTCAAGACAGTCGAGAACTTCGACCGCTCGCCCGATTTTCTTCGCGACTTGGACCTGAACGACAATGAGCTCACCAAGGCTGTCATCGGCACGATCGGCAACATCGACACCTACCTTCTCCCCGACGCCAAAGGATTTCTGGCCATGCTGCGCAGTCTGACGGACGATTCCGACGATCAACGCCAGAGAATGCGAGAGGAGGTCCTGGCAACCCGACCCGCCCATTTCAAGGCCTTTGCCGACGACCTTGAGCACTTGAAGAGTGAAGGGATCGTGAAGGTACTCGGCCCCCAGAGCGCCGTGGACGAATCCAATGCCCATGATCCTGGTCGGCTGAACGTGCTCAGGGTGCTTTGATGCAAATCGTTTTCGCTGCTGCATGTCGACCGGCTGATTTTCTCTGCTATCGGCTGGTATTGGACCTGTGGTAGTGTGTTTCAGGTGAGTCGAGAGAATCCACCAACCCAAAACAGACGTTAGAAGGAGGTATTCTATGAAGAGAGCGTTTTGTCAAATTGGAATTCTGGCCCTTTTGCTGTGGTTTGTGGGATCGTCGTGTGAAGTGTTCGCACAGGGCTTCGGCATTAAGGTGAATCCACCCATGGCGGTACCGGGGGCCAACCTGAAGGTCCAGGGGGAAGGGTTCTCGCCTGCTGAGGCGGTGGCCATCTATCTCGAATCCACACAACTCTTCCTGACAGCAACCGACGACGATGGGGACTTCAAATGCCAGTTCATGCTGCCATCGACGATTCTGCCCGGGAAATACTGGGTCACGGCGGTAGGGCTGGACAGTGGCCTGGCCGCAAAGGGCAAGTTCCTGGTGACCACCAACTGGTCTCAGTTTCGCGGCGGTGCCGGCCATCAAGCCTTCAACCCGAACGAGACTCGCCTGACCCCCTTGAACGTGGCACTGGTGGACCTGGCCTGGTTCGAGAAGACGGAGGGCCCGATCGTTTCCTCTCCGGCGGTCTACAAGGACGCCGTCTATATCGCCTCGTTCGACGGCAGCCTGTATTGCTTCAAGACAAAGAACGGGAAGCAGTGGTGGGAAGCCAAAACGGAGGGCAAAATCAACTCTTCCCCGGCCGTGAAAGGTCAGAAGGTTTTTGTAGGATCTCAAGACGGGAAGCTCTACGCCTTTTCGACAAAAAACGGCAACAAGGAATGGGAGGCACAGACCGGGGGTCCGATCGACTCTTCACCGGCAGAGGCGAATGGAATGGTTTATATAGGTTCCGATGATTTCCACCTTTATGCCTTTGACGAAGAGACCGGAGAGAAGGTCTGGGACGCCGCAACCGGGGGCAAGATTTTCGCTTCACCGGCCGTAGCGTATGGCATGGTGTACGTGGGCTCGTTGGATGGGATACTCTACGCCTTCAACGCCAAATCGGGCAAGCTGGTGTGGAAATATGATACGGGAGACTGGCTCTACTCCTCTCCTGCGGTTTCCAACGGGAGGGTCTTTGTCGGAGGCTACGGTTTCAGCCTCTACGCTTTCTCAGCCATCACCGGCGAGCAGCTCTGGGTAACCAAGAATTGCGGGGAGATCTATTCCTCGCCCGCAGTGGCCGCAGGAGTAGTCTACGCAGGCTCCCGGGATGGGTATCTCTATGCCTTCAATGCCGAAGACGGTGCGATCCTCTGGTATAGCGATACCGGTGCTCCCATCCATTCCTCTCCAGCCGTTGCCGGAGGGCTTGTCTACGTAGGATCGGACAACGGAAATTTGTACGCGTTTAACGCTCTAAACGGCGAGGAACTGTGGAGTTCGTGCACGAGCCTGGCCGTGGAATCGTCGCCTGCCGTCGTTGATGGGAAAATTTTCGTCGGTTCCCGCGTCGGAAGGCTGTACACTTTCGCTCTCAAGAGTGGAAAAGCCGCTGCGGATATGGATGCAGATACGGAATTCCCGGCTTCCACCGATTGAAAAGGGTGCACCGGCGTCCGGTTTCTGACGATCTTTTATTGAGTACAGCGCTGCACAACAGAGTGACCATTATCCACGAGTCGTCACTCCGGCAGGCATTTAGCCGGGATCCAGAAGACTCTCAAGACCCTGGATTCCGGCCCAAAACATGCCGGAATGACGTTGGGGAGGCTTCCCGGTTTTGGTAACCATATGGTACCACACGGAATATCCCTTAATTGACGCGCATGTGCCTTCGCCGGGGTGACGAGTGGGGACCCGGACATTGTTTGGTAGCGCTGTATTAACGACCTGGCAAATCACCAGGGTTTCGAGCGAGAGAAACGATGAGCGAACAGGATGTAACACTTTTTAGACCCTATGCTTTTGAGATCGGTGAGAAGATCACCATTGAAAGCGGACCACGTCGGGGCGATTGGGAGGTCATTGGACTGAGCGAGCGAAAAGTGAAGTTGAGGTGCCCGATCAGCGGGCACGAGGTCGAGTGGGACCGCTTCTGCTTTCATGTGGAAAAGCTCGTTAAAGTCCAGTGGCCGCATTTGGACAATTCACAATAGTGGTAAAAAGGAGAGACCGTGGAGCTACCGGAATACATCACTGTGGAAGAAGTCAAGAGAGTGTGCCGGACTCTCGGAATCAGAGATTGGACCGCTTTGCCTGAACCAAAGGTCATGCCCGAAGAAGCCGCCGCTATTCTGGTTGAGGTCAACCGAGAGGGCATGCCGATCACTCTGGAGCGCTTTTCCAAAGGCCTGGAAGTGGAACTGGAACACGGGACACGCTTCAGGGATGCCAATGTAACCAACAACCACCCGATTCTCACCGGCAAGATTGTACTGGCTCACTTCAAGGAGGCGCTGGATTACTACGAGCGCCTCGAGGTGGCGGAATTGGAGGCAGACCTGCTGAAAGCAACCCTTACAGCGAATGCTCAGAAAGCGGCTACCCTGTATAAGAAGCTCATCGTGGCCAGATTTGAGCTCAGTCAGGCCGAATCGGAGCAGCTGGTGTAGGCTTCAAGGGAGCTCTGTTTCTTTCATCCAGCGACCTGCTCCAGAACACGGCTCAGTTCCTGCATCCGGAAGGGTTTGCAGACAACGCCTCGAAATCCGTAGTCCCGATGGTTGGACATGATCGGATCGTTGGAATATCCACTGGATACGATAGCCCTGATGTCCGGGTCGATTTCCGTGAGTCTTTTTATGGCTTCCTTTCCTCCCATACCCCCACGAATCGTGAGGTCGATAATCACAGCTTCAAAAGGGTCCTCTGAGCCCAGACACTCTTTGTAGATCGATATCGCTTCGGCACCGTCCCGGGCGAAAGAGACCTGGTAGCCCAGGCCGTTGAGCATTTCGCCAAGGACCTCTCTCACTATTTCCTCGTCATCCATCACCAGGACCTTCCCTTTCCCCCTCGCCGGTTTCGCTTCCGAATCTTCCTCCCCGGGGGCTTCCATCTCTGAAGCCGGCAGATAGATACAGAACGTTGTCCCGACATTCGGTTCAGACTCCACCGAGATATACCCCCCATGCCGGTTGATGATCGAATAGGCCGTTGTAAGGCCGAGGCCCGATCCGGTTGGCCTGGTTGTAAAATATGGGTCGAAGATCTTGGAGAGGTCCTCTCTGGCAATCCCCGTTCCATGGTCCTGAACAGACAATCGCACATAACGGCCCGGCTGAAGCAGCAGCTTCTGGTCATTGTCCACAACAACATTCTCGGCGGAGAGCTCGACCGTTCCCCCCTCGGGCATTGACTGAACAGCATTGATGATCAGGTTGTTCATGACTTGACTGATCTGCCCCTCATCGGCATCCACAGGCCATAGATCGGGCGGCATCTTGAATTCCGAACCCACATTGGACCCTTGCAAGGCGAGTGTCCGCGATCCCTCAATCAGTTCCGCAATCCTAACCGTCTTTTTGACTGGGGTACCACCCCTGGCAAAGGTGAGGAGCTGTTGCGTGAGGTCCCTGGCCCGCAGAGCGGCCTTTTCAGTCTGCTCCAGTCTCTTGAAGATCGGGTCCTCGGATGAGGCATATCGCCTTGCCAGGGAGATATTGCCCAGGATGGCTGTCAGGATGTTGTTGTAATCATGAGCGATTCCCCCCGCAAGGAGACCGATGGACTCGAGTTTTTGGGCCTTCAGGAGACCTTCCTCCATTTTTTTCCGCTCGGTGATGTCACGATCAATGCCTCGGAAACCCAGAAACCTGCCTTCAGGATCAAAAAACGGAACGCCACTCGTTTCGATGACCACTTCATGTCCGTCCTTGTGGAGGCAGGTTTTCTGCATAGCCGCAAAACTCTTTTTCAATTCCAGAATGTCCCTGAAAGTTGATGCCGAGCCTTCATTTTCGACTCCGGCTATAAAATCCTCCGGGACTTTGCCAATGAGCTCAGCGGGCTCATAACCGAGCAGGTCCTTAACCTTGGGACTGCAGTAGGTATACACTCTATGCTGATCCAGCTCCCAGACCCAGTCGCTGGTTGTCTCAACCAGGGAACGGAATCGCTCTTCACTCTCACGCAACGCCTCCCGCGATTCTTCAATCTCCTGGATCTTGTCCTGAAGGCTTTGATACGAAGTTGCCAGCTTTTCGTACATCTCCTCAAAGGCAGCGGTGAGTTCAGAAACTTCATCCTTTCCGCGGGGAGCGGGCAGAGGAACGTCCCATTCGCCTTGACTCATAAGGGTCGTTGCCGCCGCAAGTTGTCGAATCGGCTTCGCCACCATGTTCGTAAACCAGAGGAACAGGAGGCTGCACAGCACAAGGCTCCCCGCAGCAATGACCGCCACACGCTGCAAAAACTGAGTACGCGCCTCGGTCACCTCATCAGTCGTAATGGAGAGCATGACCAGCCAGTTCCATTCGGGATAGGTTTCGAAGGAAAAGAACCGATCCTCACCCCCGTATACGCATTCGAGGCTCCCTGTTCCCATGGCTGCCATCTGGGACAGGCACTGAAAATGCAGGGGACGCCCTTTGTCGAGAGACTTGCCGAAGACGATGGAATTCGGCCGACTGATGACGATGAGCTCGCCGGTCTTTCCAAACTGGTAGTGTGCAAACTCCGCCGCCAGGTCATCCTGGGCTTTGGTCACATAGCTCCCCACCCCGGCCACTCCGCTTTCCTTGAGCACCCGGTGGGTTGACCGCATTGTCGCTACGATGTTTTGGACTTCCTTGGACATCACCTGGCGGTTCAGATCGTACGCGATGCGGTCGATTGCAATCACCCCCGCTATGGTGAAAGCGCACGCCAGAGAAATCAGGATAACCATTGACACCAGGTTCATCTTGGTGGCTAGTCTCATCAAACAGTTCCCCCAAATCGAGAAGAAATCTATTGCCCTTGAAGTGCTCCCTGACCGATGACCCGAGCATCCCTGAGGATCGAAACAGGAAGGATAATGCCTGCAGATTTGGCCATCTTGAGATTTACGACCAACTGGCTCTCTCTGTTCGTCACCACTTCCAGTTCCGCCGGTTTTCTTCCGGCCAGGATCTGCAGCGCCGCCTGGGCGGCATAGTTACCCTGCTCCACAGGAAGTTTGGCCAGGGTGAATACGGTATAAGGGCTCATGAACGGAGCAAGAGAACCCGTTGGTATCCTTGTCTCAGCGCTCAGAAAACCCTCCGCCTCGACGGTGTCCCATCCGATGATTCCGGCATAATTGTAGATTATGAGGATGTCCACTTCGTCCTGAGCCTGCCGGAACACCTTCTGAAACTCGTCGAAGGTCTTTACCAGGTAGGACTTCATCCGCCCACCAAAAAAGAGCCGGTTGTAGCTGTCGATGATCTTCCTGTCGGTTTCAACATCCCCGGCCAGATAGCCAACCCGATCCCCCCTGGCGTACCTTCTCAGGTAGCTCATGAGCTCTTCCACCAGCTCCACCTCGACCATTCCCGTTATGTTCTCAAAAGGATAACCGTACATGGAAGCATCCCAGTTGACCCCGCAAAAGACCACGGGCAAGCTTGCACCCTTTAGATAGGGATAGACCAGGTACTTCTGAGCATTGTCGTCCGAGGCGATGAGCACATCCGGTCTGAATTGTTGAAGCATCGCTCTGGCCCTCAAACCCGCCTCCTTCCCGAACTCCTCGGAATCATTGTGCTTGGTGTCCATGCGGAAGACTTTCAAATCCACGCCGGTACCGTACAGAACATCCCTGATCCCCTTCTCTATCCCATCACTCCATTCATATCCCTGGTGATATGAATCCACCCACAGCACCTTCCTGCCCTCTATCTTGGCTCTTCGAATCCAACTTCTATCAAATCCGAAATCGAAAGCGTCCTTCCCGGTAACCCTGGCTGTTTTCAGAATGGAGACGGGAAGGACAATGCCTGCGGCCTTGGCCATCTTCAGATTAACCGTCAGGTTGTATTCCTTGTTCTCCATCACGGGAATATCCAGAGGTCTGGTTCCATCCAGGACCTTCAACGCCGTCTGGGCAACGAATCTCCCGTGCTCCTCCGCAACGACCGCCAGATCGAATACAACAAACGGCGTCATCCAATCAACGATTCCGCCCGTGGGGATTTTCGTTTCCTGAGCCAGAAACCTTTCCGCCGTTTCACCGTCCCAGTCTTTCATGCCCGCATAGTTGTAGAAAATGAGCATGTCCACTTCTTGCTGGGCCCGTGAGAATTCCTTCTTGAAATCGTCAAAGCCGCCAACAAGATATTCTTTCAACTTGCCGTCGAAAAAGCGTTTGTTGAAGAAAACCACAGCCCTTCTCGCCGTTTCGATATCGCTGCTTATCAGTCCGATTCGGTCACCCCTGGCATGCGCCCTGAGCTGCTCAACCGTCTCTTTGACCAAATGCATCTCGACCATTCCGGTAATATTGCCGCAGGGATACCCGTATACTGAGGCATCCCAGTTGACGCCGCAAAAAACAACGGGCAGGCCCGTATCCTTGAGATAGGGCACCACCAGGTATTTCTGAGCATTGTCATCAGAGGCAATGACCACGTCAGGCTTGAATCGCTCTACGGCATCCCGGGCTGCTTCGCCTGCTGTCTTCCCGTACTCTGCCGAGTCGTTTCGCTTCGTGTCCATCCGAAAGACCTCCAGAACGACTCCCGTTGACCGAAGCCCGGCCCGGATACCCTGTTCAACGCCGTCACTCCATTCGTATCCCTGGTGGTAGGAATCGACCCAAAGGACCTTTTTCCCGCTGTACTTTCCAGCCGGTTCTTCCAGTTTAGCAAATGCTGTACCAGAACTGTTCCGCCGCTCAAAAATCGACGCGACATCCAGGCTGATCCCGCAGAGCAAGACCATCAACCCCGCTACAACCGCTTCTCTTTTCATGCGCATCGGCAAGAAACCCTCCCTAAACAGGAGAACCATCAGAGCAGGCTCAATCCGCAAAGAGTTTGTTCCCGGCAAAGGCATCGTCTATGTACCGATGATTCATCGGGTCCCTGCAACGATAGACGACGCGGATTCCCTTTAATACTATCGAATGCTTTGGTCCATGACTACAGCCAAAACGGCAAATGTCAGAAAGGAGCGATTTGGGCGGGCTCATTTTCGCCCATTCCATGCTTCCCTTTTGGCGAAAAGCTCTGTAACCTGGAAGAACTCAGGGGCATTTCAGGGTGGGAAAGAGACTCAGGACCCGGCTTAGAGGGACCAGCTCCTTCTTCTTACGAACTGCAGGAGGCATTATGAGGAAACTATCCGCATCCATTCTGTCAGCACAATTCGGCAGACTCGCAGAAGAGATTTCAACTGCCGAAGCGGGAGGCTCCGACTGGATCCACGTGGATGTGATGGACGGACATTTCGTTCCCAACATAACCATCGGGCCGGAGGTGGTTCACGCTATTAACGACGCCACCCATCTCCCACTGGATGTTCACCTCATGATTGAAAAGCCCGAACGGTATCTCGAAGCCTTCGCCAAGGCCGGAGCAGACTGGTTGAGCGTGCATGTGGAGACCTGTCCCCACATCCACCGCACGGTACAACAGATCAAGGAGCTTGGCATGCACGCATCCGTCACGTTGAATCCGGCAACACCGCTGGTGAGCATCGAATCGATTCTGAGTGACGTCGATATGGTCCTTCTGATGACCGTGAACCCCGGCTTCGGAGGCCAGAAGTTTATCCGTAGCGTACTACCCAAGGTACATCGGTGCCGTCAGATGATCGATTCGATCAAGCCGGAGGTCCTCCTCGAGGTGGACGGCGGGGTGAATCTGGAGACGATCGACGATCTGGTGGCCGCGGGAGCGGACGTTTTTGTGGCCGGCTCGGCTGTTTTCAAGGGCAACTCTATTGCCGACAACATCAAAGCCTTGAAAGACCGGTTGTCCTGAAGCTGTACGAAAACGTCAATTCACCGGCGTTTCCATCTCCCACCCCCCGCCCAGGGCCTTGTAGAGGGCGATCAGATTGGTGGCCATGCTGCGTGTGCTCTGTACCAGCGCGTCCTCCGAGGTATTGAGGGCCCGTTCCGCCACCAGAACGTTCAGAAAGTCGCTCTTTCCCACCACATAGAGCCTGGTTGACAGATCAACCGCCTTCCGGTTGTTCTCCACGGCAACGGCGAGCGAGCTGATTCGCTGCTGGTCTTTGGCATAGGCCACCAGGGCCGTTTCAACGTCCTTGAGCGCCGTGAGAATGGTCTGCTCGTAGGCAGCCAGGTCCTCTTCGCGAAAAGCCTTTTGAAGCTCAATGTTCCAGCGGATGCGGCCGGCCGTAAAGATCGGCCAGTACATCCCGACACCATAGGACCAGTAGCGGCTGCTGAAGTTGGCCAGCGAACTGATATCGCTGCTCAAATACCCGGCCGAACCGGTGAGTGAGAACTTCGGAAACAGATCGGCGGTAGCCGCTCCGATACGGGCGGTGGAGGCGTGCAGGCGGGCCTCGGCGCTGCGGATGTCGGGACGACGGCGAATGAGATCCGAAGGGAGCCCCACCGGGACTTCCGGGGGAGTAGTGGGAATCGCTTTATCGCTCGCAAGCTCCTGGGCCAGGGCGGCCGGTTCCAGGCCCAGCAGGACGCTCAGGCCAAAAATGGCCGCCTGGGCAGAGGACTCCAACAGCGGGACTTGCGACTCCGTCGTGGCAACCAGGGCATTAGCGTTCGCCGCATCCAGGCCGCTTGCAAAGCCTGCTGCAAAGCGCTTGCCGGTGATCTCAGCCGTGTGCCTTTGCATTGCCAGGTTCTGCCGGGCAATCAGGATTTGTTGTTGAAACCCTCTGAGAGCGACATAGTTTATGCCGACCTCAGCCGCAAGAGAGACCCTCACGCCGTGCCAGTCTTCCACAGCCGCTTGATAGTCGGCCTGAGCGGCTTCGATATTGCGGCGTACCCCCCCGAACAGGTCCAGTTCCCATGAGGCATCCAGCCCGACCTGGAACAGCTCCCGAGCAGAGCGCAATGCCGTGCTTTGAAGCGATGTTCCGGAAGAGCCGAACGATGCACTGCTGTTGAGACTGCGATCATAGCTGGCATTGGCGTCAATTTCGGGCCATAACCCCGAGGCTGCGATTCCACGTGTGGCCCTGGCCTGCCTGATGCGCGCTTTGGCCTGCCGCAGATCCAGGTTCGATGCGAAAGCCCTTTCCACCAGAGAGGTGAGGAGGGGGTCATTAAAAACCTTCCACCATGCAACAAGATCCGCCGGCTGCGGCGTGGTGACGCTGGTCTGGTCCGGGGCCCCTGCGCTCAGGCTGCTCCATGCGGCCGGCAGCGGAGTTTTGGGGGAGTGGAAATCCGGCCCCACGGCACAGCTCGCTAAAAGCAGGACCACCGCCAGATGCAGGACCCAGAAGCGATCCATCTTATTCGGAAAACAGCTCGATTTCATCCATCCCCCAACCATTCTTTTTCAGCTACTCATACCGCAGGGCGATGATCGGGTCCATCCGGGATGCCTTCCAGGCGGGGTAGTAGCCAAAAGCGATCCCCACCGTCGCAGAAACGAGGAAAGCGGCCAGAACGGCATCCACGGACAATTCCGTCGGCCAGCCCAACAGCACGCTCACCAGGTAGGAAATGCCCCGGCCCATGAGAATGCCGGCCGCCCCCCCACAGAAGCACAAGACCACGGATTCGACCAGGAACTGCTGGAGGATACTTCCTCCCCGGGCACCTACGGCCATTCTCAGTCCGATCTCTCGCGTCCTCTCGGTGACGGACACAAGCATGATATTCATGATCCCCACCCCACCCACTACCAGGGAGATGAGCGCAACAGCCAGCAGGAGCTTCGTCATCATCGTCGTGGTTGAGGACAAGGTCTTGGTCAGTTCCGTCAGGTCCCTCAAGTTGAAATCATCCGCTTCCCCCGGCTGAAGACGGTGCCGTTCGCGCAGGATCTGAGTGATCTGATTCACTGCGGCGGGAATCTCCGGAGTGGATCGGGCTGCGGCAAGGATCTGGTCCACATTGGCAAACCTTACCGGGAGCGGTGTATCGGCAGCCTGGATTGCCGAGCGAGCCGGGTAGAAACTCAGCTGAGTATTGGGGTAGATCTGACTGAGCGTATTGACCGTCTGAGATGCTCCGGATTCGGCTGTAGAAGCGGCACTCTGATTGACATTGGCCAGCACCGTTCCGGTCACCCGGTACTTGATCGTCGTCCAGGGCGCGAGCAGGATGTCATCCTGATCCATTCCCATCATATTGGCACCTTTGGAACTGAGGACCCCGATCACCTTGAAGGCAACGTTTTTCACTCGGAGCTCCTTGCCGATGGGATTTTCGCCTTCAAACAGCTCTCTAACCAGTCTCTGGCCGATAACACAGACCTTGTTGGCGTTGCGGACGTCACGTTCGCTGAAGGCTTCTCCCTCCGCCATGGGCCATTCGCGCACGTCCAGATAGGCCGGCGTCGTCCCCTGGATGCTCGAAGGCACCCAATTCTTTCCGCCGTAAATGACCTGAGTGCGCGCCCGCACTATCGGCGCCGCGGCTCGGACAGCGGGGGCCTCATTCACCAGAGCGTCGCTGTCCTGCGGGGTCAGGGTCATGACACTTCCCGCCCCGAAGCTCACCCCACCGCTGGATGCCGTACCGGGCAGAATCACCAGGTTATTGGCCCCCATACTGGAGATTGCCTTCTGAATGGCACTCGACGATCCCCGCCCGATCTCCATCATGGCAATAACTGCTGCTACTCCGATCACGATCCCGAGTGTGGTCAGGGCAGCCCGCAGGACGTTGCGGCGAAGACTGTTCATCACGGTGCCAAGCATCCGGCGGAGTCGGGCAGCCGCCCCGCCAGCGCGGCCATGGACCGCATCGGCCCGCTCATCGCGCGGCGGGCCTGCAGATTCGCCCGATTTCTGCTGATCACCGGCCCGTTCGGATTCGATTACCCCATCCCGTATGTGGATGATCCGTTTGGCATGTTCGGCAACATGCTGGTCGTGGGTCACCAGAATGATGGTGACGCCTTCTTCCTCGTTCAGTTGTTGAAAGATACGCAGGACTTCCTCACTGGTTTTGGAATCGAGGTTTCCGGTGGGTTCATCGGCAAAAAGGAGAGGAGGGTTGTTGATCAGCGACCGGGCAATAGCCACTCGCTGCTGTTGCCCGCCGGAGAGCTGTGACGGCTCATGGTGAAGATGCTCCCTCAAGCCCACCCGATCCAGTAATTCATCAGCACGCCTGCGCGCCTCTCGAAGGGATGTGTGCTCCGTCGTGTACGAAAGCGGCATCATCACGTTTTCGAGGGCGCTGGTGCGCGGCAGCAGATTGAAGTTCTGGAAAACGAACCCGATCTTCTGATTCCTCAATACGGCCCGCCCATCCGCCGACAGGGCCACCACATCCAGCCCATCAAAGCAATAGCTCCCCGACGTCGGGCGGTCCAGACACCCAAGGATATTCATGAGTGTCGTTTTTCCCGATCCGGAGGCACCCATGAGGGCGACGAAGTCTCCCTGGAAGATGCTGAGGGAGATCCCCCGAAGCACCGGGATGTTGACTTCACCGATGTGGTAGGTTTTATGAATGTCCTGCAACTCAATGAGTGCCATGCGTTTCTTCTCAGACCTCGGTGGAGCACTGAGAGACTATCTCAGAACTCGCTCACACCGTCACCCCGGCGAACGCCGGGGTCCAGAACACCTGGATTCCGGCGTTTGCCGGAATGACGTTCAGCGGCCTTTGTGCCATTTTGAAATGACCACTAATGGCGACCGCCGGCACCCCTGCCGAACTGAGGCGTAAAAGGGCTGGCCGGGGCCGGGCTTGCTGCCGATTCCTTGGACTGTTCGCCCACTGCGACCGGGGTCCCTTCCTGGAGTGCATCGCTTTGAATCTCCGTCATACTGCCGTCACTCATTCCCACGCGCACCGGAACAGCCTTCAGGAGAGCGCCTTGAGGGACCCAGACAACTCCCCGGCCGGCTTCCTCCTGCCCCCCTTCGGAAGCAGCCCTGGCACGCGATGTTCCCTCACCGGCAGGATCCCTTTCCAGAAAACCCCGACTGGCCGGATCGACCTGGTTGGACAAAGGAATCCAGCGCAGGGCTGCATTGGGCACGAGCAGAACATTGGTGCGATTGCTGACCAGGAACCTGGCGTTCGCCGTCAGGTAAGGAAGCAACCTGCCGTCGGAATTGTCCGTGATGACCTCCACCGTATAGGTGACCACATTTTGGGTCATGGTGGCGTTCAGTCGAACCTTGCCCACCTCGCCCTGAAAGACCTCGCCGGGGAAGGCGTCCACCGTGAAGTTGACGGCCTGACCGGGGTGAATGTTGCCGATATCGGCCTCGTTGACCGAAACCCAGACCTGCATCCGCCTCAGGTCTTTGGCGATCAGGAAGAGGCTCGGGGCGCTGAGGCTGGCAACTACCGTCTGACCGATGTTCACCCGGCGGTCGATGATCACTCCTCTAACGGGAGATTTGATGGTGCAGTAGTCCAGGTTTTGTTGGGCCCTCTTGAGATTGGCCGCAGCCTGGGCAACCGCTTGTTTCGCCTGCACGATTGCAGCCTTGCCCACGGCCACATTGGCTTTGGCCACCTCATAGGCCGATTGGGCGGCATCGTAGTCGCTTTGTGACAAGGCATCCGATGGCCCCAGTTTCCTGGCCCGGTTCCAATCCCTTTCGGCCTGGAAGAGCTTCGCCTGCAGCTGCCCCAAATCGGCTTCGGCACGCAGTACTCCGGCCAGGGCCTGCTCCCGCTGTGCATTGATCTGGGCCACATCCGCCGAGAAAAGTGAGTCGTCAATCAGCGCCAGGACCGTCCCTTCCTCAATGCGTGATCCATAGTCAACCGTCCTGCCCGCTTCGTCTTTGCCAAAGGAAACGATCCTCCCTGCCACCTGAGCCCCTACGTCCACGAGCTCTTCGGGCTCAACCACCCCCGATGCACTGATGGTCGCAACTAAATCGCCCCGCTTGACGGGGACCGTGCGAAACTGCATGGCGCTTTTGTTGTTGCTCTTGTGATACCAGGAAACCACGAAGGCCAGAACGGCCAGTGAGACGACTGCCAGAACACCGACTTTTGTGATCCGATTCATACGCAAAAAGTGCTCCCTCCGATCTGTTTCGATTGTGCGCCGTTTATTAATGTCGTCACCGGAAGGCAAAAGGTTACAGAAATGATGCAGGCCGGCCGGCGGAAAGGGAACAACCCGTCCTATTCCTTTCCAAAGCATCTGACGCGCGACGCGACAACCAGGGCTTCAAGCGGCTCTGCGTCGTCGATATCCTCAGCCCCTGTGAACCGTGGCGCAGGACCTTGAAAGAGGCTGTAGTCGCCTCGCAGCGCTCTGGTCAGATCATTGTCCGGATCTGCCAGCTCACTGAAACGTCCGAGGGCATATTCCATGCCCTGTGCCTGTGTGCCTGTCGGAACCGTGACTCGCATTCCGTATCCCATCGTTGTAATGACTTCCTTTATCTCATCGCCCATCCCACACAGCATTTGGAATTCGAATTCAGATTTGCCGATTCCATAGGAACCTGCAGAACCCATGACATGCGCCATAGAGCGAATGTTGTCCGTGGCAAAAGCCGGTTGAAACACATCCATGTTGAGCATGAGAAACTCACATAGCTTTTCGAAACCGGCATCGATCGACTCTCTGTTGTTCCAGACAGGGGACATCGAACCTTCTTTTCCGATGGGAAAAGCCTCCCCATGCTTTTCATACGCACCTTTGACAAGTGTGACCGGCACCAGCAGATCATTCCTCTTTCCCCATCGCGCCAGGTCATCGAGGTCTTGGTAGGCATCACGCAGACACGCCTGAATCACAATCCCAAGGCGTAAGGTCCCGTCGGCATTCCTGACAATTGAGGGATTCTCCTCGACAACGTTCTTGAAAACGGCAAGCGTTGCAGCCTTATATGCATAGTCTTCCATGTCAATGCGAAGCAAGGCCCTTTTCCCTTCTGCTTCATTTGCCACCACAAGCAGTTTCGTGAGCACCTCTTTTGCTTCAGCCACCTTGTCCCGTTCATCGTTCAAAGCGGTGGATTCCCGGTCAGCGGCATTCTGCAGCCCATTCCATTCAGCAACCAACCCCGAGAGTTTCAGAGAAAGATGGATTTCCTCAATGTCGTCACGTGCAGCAAGATGGCGAATGATCTGGGTGCAGAATCGGAGATACCGGCTCGCCTCATCTTGCGACAGGGACCCGCCATGCACAGGGGCCAGGCTGACAGCCACCCCCTCTTCCTCTTTCAACGTGATAAAGCGGGCTATTCCGGCCATTTCCTCTTCCTGCTGCCCCTCTGAAAAGCCGCTATCGACCGGAAGGAAGAACGGTTCGCACATCCAGTTGAGAAAAGGCATGATAAAGAAAAACGTCTTTCCGGCCGAAGCATCATCCCCCAACGTCCGAAACACCCAGGCAGTAACGTCCGCGAATCTCCACCACATGCCTATCTTGATCAAACCATTGCGAAGGACCGTCTCCCATTTCCCATCCTGCCACAGGTATTTGTCTCTCATCACCGCCAGTTTGGCATTCAGTCCCCCGATGATTTCCTCCAGGCCCTCCCGGGTCAACTCTTCCCGTATCCCATCCGAGGGAATATCACAGGCCGATGAAAAAACCTTAAGGGGCTGGACCGGCCCCTCCGTCTCCGCGAACCCCAGGGAAGCCGCCAGAAGAATGAAACCGCACAGGACAACCCCCCCGAACCGCTGAATGCCTGGTCTCAGAATGAGCCGGGACCTATTCCTGTTGAACACCTCGTTCCTCATGGCTGCTTCCTCCTGCCTGGTAGCTCGTCACGCTCTCAGCGCATCCGGAACCTCACGACGGCTCACTTTACATGGAAAGTCAAGAGGAAATGTGGTAGTCTCTCAAGCCAGATGCCCGCTGGATCGTTCGCCGCTGGGTCTTTTCCTGCAGGAATATCGAACAGTCGAGGGAGAGAGCTCGCATGAAAAACCGGAATGCAGGAGGATTGAAACATGCCCCAGACCATACTCTTTGTCGATGACGAGCCTCATGTCCTGGAAGCGCTGAAACGTGCTCTGCATAAAGAACCCTACCTGGTCCTGTGCGCCGGTTCAGCTGAGGAAGCGCTTGATATTCTGGATCGAGGACCCGTCGATGTGGTCGTCTCGGATGAAATGATGCCCGGTATGCTGGGGTCTGAACTGCTTGCTGTCGTCTATCGCAAGTATCCGGACACAGTCAGGATTATGCTGACCGGACATGCAAACCTGGAAGCAGCCCTGCGTGCCATCAATGAAGGGCAAATCTATCGTTTCCTGACGAAACCATGCAACGATATGGAGTTCAGGATCACCCTTCGCCAGGCCATTCAACAGAGAGAGCTCGCCAGGGAAAGCCGCAGGCTCCTGGAAAAATTCAAACACCACGATTCGATCCTGGAACAGCTGGAAACCGACCATCCCGGGATCACCAGACTGCAAAGAGATTCCCAGGGAGCAATCATCCTGGACGATGGCGATTACGATTTGAGCGCACTCATCCAAGAAATCCAGGAGGTGCTGGAGGAATCGGAAGAGAGGCTTCCCGATTCTAAAGCATGAGTGAAGTCAAGGAAGAACGTATCCTCCGGACACCCCGTTGGGGGGGCATCTGGAGGATACTCAGCTCGTTGGTTGGCCTGGTCGATCACTGCACTATGTCCGCAGGAAAACAAATCAGAGGTTTACGCACAAGCCTTTATTCTTCAGGTATTCCTTGACTTCCCTGATACTGAAAGTCCGAAAGTGGAACACGGAAGCAGCCAGCAGCACCTGCGCACCTCCCTGAGTCACGCCTTCGTAGAAGTGCTCCAGTTTTCCCGCCCCGCCCGAGGCAATGACCGGTACACTGACCGCATCGGAGATCGCCCGTGTAAATGCTAGATCGTAGCCCGCCAGAGTGCCGTCGCCATCCATGCTCGTCGGCAGCACAGCTCCCATTCCAAGAGCCTGGCATTCTCTGGCCCAGGATACGGCATCCTTGCCCACCGCCCGGGTGCCACCCGCAATCACCAGTTCGAAACCGGAGGGCATGGAGGCGTTCCTCTTGCCATCGACAGCCACCGTGATTTTTTCCGACCCGAACGCCGCGGCCGCCTGCCTGACAAGCTCCGGGTCCTTTACGGCGGCGCTGTTCATGGACACTTTGGCAGCACCCGCTTCAAGGACCATTTCGATATCTTCGAGTGTGGCAATCCCCCCTCCGACAGTCAGAGGGATGGCGATGACCGACGAAACGTTCTTCACCCATTCGAGCCTCGTCTTTCGATTTTCCAGTGTTGCGGCAATGTCCAGCATGGCCAGTTCGTCCGCCCTCTCTTTTTCATAAAAGGCGGCGTTTTCCACTGGATCTCCTGCATCCTTCAGGTTCACGAAGTTGATTCCCTTGACCACCCGGCCGTTCTTCATGTCCAGACAAGGCATAATCTTAATGACTTCCATAGCACCTCCTGTTGAACTGTTTCCTTATGGGCACACAAACGGTGACTGTGGCTCATTGCAGTCTGCGGGTCAAGATCTCTTTCAAAAGACGCGGATTGGCTTTCCCGCCGGATGCCTGCATCGCCTGACCCATGAGAAAGCCCATGGCCTTTGATGCCCCCTTCAGGAAGTTTTCCACGGCCGATGGGTTTTCCTTCAACACCCGATCCACAATGCCTTCCAGCTCCGAGGCCTCAGAAACCTGGCGATAGCCAAATTTCGCAACAATCTCCTCAGGGCTAAGCCGGCTTTCCTGCATCTTTTTCAAGACTTCTTTTGCTGCGTTGGCGTTGATTTCGTCTCGCTCCAGCATGAGCAGCAGGTTCGCAAACCGATCAGGCGCAAGCGAACTCTCTGCGAGGACCACATTTCGTTCCTTCAGCAGGGGGAGGAACTGCCCGGCAAGCCACTGAACGGCAAGCCGCGGAGAGACCCCGAACTCAACCACCGATTCGAAATACTCGGACAAATCCCGTTCCGAGCTCATGAGAGCAGCCTCCTCGCCGGACAATCCATACTGCCCGACAAAGCGATCCGCCTTCCTGTCGGGCATTTCCGGCAGGGAACGCCGCAGCTCATCGAGCCATTCGTCGTCCAGAACGATCCGCGGCACTGAAGGGTCGGGTACACACGGTCCTTCAAATTTTCCCCTCATGGCAGTGGTCACCCGATTGTCGGGGTCCCAGAGGCGAGTGTGGGTCACAATGGTTTCCCCTGCACGAAGACTGTTCGACTGGCGAACGATTTCGTACGCGATGGCATCGCCCACATGGCGGATGGAGTTCATGTTCTTGACCTCAACCTTGTTATTCAACTGGTCGGTTCCCCGAGGCCGAATGGAGATGTTGGCATCGACGCGCATGGTTCCCTGTTCCATACTGCAGTCGGAACTGTTGGAGTAACGAAGCTGCGTCCGAAGACACCGCAGAAACTCCATCGCCTGAAGAGGGCTGCGCAGGTCGGGCTGAGTCACGATTTCCACCAGCGGGGCCCCGGCGCGGTTGAAATCCACCAGGCTGACAGAAGTCCTGCCTTCCTGCTCATGGACCAGCCTGGCAACGTCCTCTTCCATGTGGACTTTCTGAATACGGATCTTCCGGGTGAGGCCTTCCCCGTCGGGAATATTCAGCCAGCCGTTCCTGGCAAGCGGTCGATGGAATTGCGAGAGTTGATATCCCTTGGGCAGGTCGGGGTAGTAATAGACCTTTTGATCGAAGGCGCTCTCCTTTTGAATTTCGCAATTGAGCGCAAGGCTTGCAAAAATCGCCTTTTCCAGCGCTTCCCTGCTGAAACGGGGCAGGTTCCCGGGAAGCCAGAGGCAAATCGGGCAGGTGTTTTGGTTAGGGTCGTCCCCCGCCCGGTTGGGACACTGGCAGAACATCTTCGTTTCGCAGTTCAGCTGAACGTGTATTTCGAGTCCTATTACCGCTTCATAATCCGTGCTCATCGGGCTCCCTCCATCCCCGAGCACAATCGCCCGGCGATTTCAAGAAGGCGTTCGTCGCCAAAAAGAGGCCCAACCAACTGCAGGCCAAGATCTTCATCCCGGCCCGGCAGGAAACCGGGGAGACTCAGAGCGGGCTGACCGGTCACATTCGCCGGTAGGGTGAGCGAGAAGCTGTCATAGAGCCGGTCCACCGTTTCAGCCCTGCCGATATCAACGGTTGCACGCCGCACGGGCAAAATGAGCAGATCCAGGCCACCCAGCAATTTCCGGCTTTCTTTCACAAGCCTCGCACGCACCCTGCACGCCCGCTCAAAAGCCGGGTAGTTTTCGAACTGGAAGTATGCGCCCTGGAAAAGGTAGGTCTTCAGGAGCAGGCCGAACGACTCGGCTCGCGATTGGAGGTACATCTCATTCCAGTTCCTGGCTCCGGAGGCGCAGTGCCCGTAGCGTACACCATCGAATTTTCCGCAACTTGACGACGCTTCGACGGAGCCGATCACATTATGGGTCGCCCGAAAGAGATCGAAATCTTCCCATTGCACTTCCCGAACCGTGACGCCTCCCTCGCGAATTCTATCAAGTGCCGTCCGGAAGGCCTCTTGTTCCCCTGGATCCAGTGCTTCAAAGCACTGGGTGACAATGCCGGCAGAGGGTGCGGCGTCTTCCTTTTCAGAGTACCGGCCAGAGGATAGCATCTCCCCGTCGGCCATGGACGGGTCCCGGTCATCACTCCCCTCAATCGCTCTGAAAACGGCGGCGATGTCCCTGAGGCTTCCTCCCAGAATGCTGCAACAATCCATCGAGGGAACCAGGCCGACCAATCCAAACCGGGATACGTGTCCGTAACTCGGCTTGAATCCGAAAAGACCGGCGGAGGATGCTGCTACGCGTGCCTCCCCCATCGTGTCCGTCATAAGCGCAAGATCGGCATGACCCTCCTTAAGGGCCGGCCCGGCACCGTCCCCGAGAAGGCCAAAACCCAGCTCGCTGGAACGTGTATTGCCCACCAGCATTGCACCCGCCGATTTCAGACGTTCGACAACCGTTGCGTCCTCAAGGGCAACAAACCCGCTAAGCGATCGAGAACCCGCTTCGGTGGGCCATCCTCTCACCGATATGCCGCATTGAACCGTCGCCCTTTTGCCACATAGTGTCCCCCCGTCGACAGTGGCCCGGGGAGAAGGATCGAAATAGGAAAAGACTTGTGAATGCACGCGACTGACTCCATGAATGATTGAAATCTCCGGCGAAGACCGCTCTAGTCCAGAATACTCGCCACCTTGAAGTAATTGCCCTTTACCGAAGGAGCATTCTTCAGAAGTTCACCGCTTGTCGAAAGGGCCGCAATAGCGGCCGGGGCTTTTTCCCTCATTCGGTTTGTCACCGTAACCGGGGAGAGCACTGGCTCGTCGTCTCCGGACCGGCGCTCCATGAGCTCAGCCAGGCGCATTGCGTCGGCCACTGCGGACGTGACGGCGGCACGTTCCGTCGGTCCCAATCCAATGCGGGACACCCAGGACAATGAATCGATCAGCTCCTGCTGTTTTTGAATCCCGGGTATTTCTTTCGGCACCCCTAAGTCCAGGAGACCCAGTTCGCCCAGCTGTTCAACGGTAACCTGGGAAGGAGCCTGAGTCAGAGGGCAATAGGCGCTGCGGTTCTTGGGAAAAGCCGTGACCTCACGGATGGATGATGTTCCAAGGATCATGGAGACCACACGATCCATTCCCAGCGCCAGACCCCCGTGGGGCGGCGTGCCGTAATCCAGCGCCCGGACAAAGAAACCGAATTCCTCTTCAATCTCCGCTTCGGTCAGTCCAAGCGCCTGGAAAATCTTCATCTGTACTGCTTTGTTATTGATGCGGATACTGCCGCCACCGAGCTCCTCTCCATTGACCACGAGATCGTAGGCGCGTGAACGAAGACCGAGAAGCCCGTCGCGGTCGGCGGGATCGAAATCGACGCGATCCGGAGCGGTGAAGGGATGATGGTTCGACGTAACACCCCCGTCGGTGGCTTCGAAGAGAGGAAAATCCGTGACCCACAGGGGACGGAACACCCCGTGCGGCACCAGGTCCAGTCTCCCCGCAAGATGCAGCCGCAGCTGTCCGAGGGCCGACAACACCAGATCGCGCGAGCCATCGGCGATCATGAGGATGACGTCGCCGTTTCTTGCCCCGAACCGCTCCAGCACCAGACGTTTTTCCTGCTCACTGAAGAATTGCACGATATTGGAATCCAGGTCCCCATCCAAGACCCGCATCCAGGTCATTCCCTTGGCACCGAAGGAAGGCACGATCTCTTTAGCATACTCGTTCTGGAGCACATTCTTGCTGAGCTTCTCCGACTGCCCTCTGACATTGATCCCCTTGATGCACCCACCCCGCTGGAGAATCTGTTTAAAGATGCTGTAGCGGGTGTCGGCAAAAATGTCGGTTGTTTCGATCATTCTGAGATCAAAACGGGTGTCGGGCCGATCCGTTCCGTACAGCTCCATTGCATCATGGTGAGTCATACGGGGAAACGGTCGCTCCAGCGTGATGTCGCCCACCGCAAATATCCGCTCGGTGAGCTCTTCAACGAGGTTGAAGATGAACTCCTCATCGATAAAGGATGCCTCAAGGTCCAGTTGAGTAAACTCCGGTTGCCGGTTCGGACGCAGATCTTCATCACGGAAACAGCGGACAACCTGGAAGTAGCGCTCGAAGCCGGCAACCATGAGAAGCTGCTTGAAAAGCTGCGGCGATTGGGGGAGCGCATAAAAGTGGTTCGGATGGTGACGGCTGGGCACCAGGTAGTCTCGCGCGCCTTCCGGGGTGCTCTTGGTGAGCACCGGCGTCTCGATCTCGAGAAAGCCCCTTTCGTCCAGAACGTCGCGCGCAGTCTTGACGATCTGGTAACGCTTGATAAGATGCTGTTGCATGCTTGGCCGGCGCAGGTCCAGATAGCGATACTGGAGCCTCAGATCTTCGGATACCGATTCAGCAGCCCCAGCAGCCCCGCCAGCAACCATCGCCTTCTCCGAAATGGCAAAGGGCAGAGCAGCGGCTCGGCCCAAAATGGACAGGTCCTTGACCATGACTTCAATGTTGCCCGTCTCGATGTGAGGGTTCTCCGTACCCACGGCGCGTTTGTGAATTCGGCCGCTCACCGCAACACAGAATTCACTCCTCAGGGACCCCGCAAGCCGGCAAACGTCAGGAGGGGCGAACTCGGGGCTAAAAACCACCTGCACAATCCCTGTGCGGTCGCGCAGGTGTATGAAGAGCACTTCGCCATGATCTCTCAGGGCATCCACCCAGCCGGCCAGGTGGATTTCCTTGCCCACATCCGCAAGGTCCAAATTCCCGCAATACGATCGACCATTCACTGTCATTCTCTGCCTGCCTTTTTCCTGAAACCATCCGATTTTGCGGCTTGCGATACAACACCGCTTGCCGCCCTGTTGAAAGGGGCATTCCGCGCCGGGAAGCCACCGTGAAAAAACGAGCAGAACCGGGGTCACACGATTCAAGCCTGTGTTCAGTATCATTTCTGCTAATACTTAGCCTAGAAAATAAGCGATACTAACACAACATTTCTTTGAGAACTACAGGGCAGGCAAGGGACATGCGGGCAGACGGTCCTTGAACGCGGGGATTTCATCATGGGACCCGTCAGAAAAGAAAAAGGCGCCGCCAGGTGAATGTGAGCCCCTGCTCCTAACGCAGGGGCTACCGCCAAAGCAACGCCTTTTTAGAATGGATGATGACCTTCTCTATTTCTTGGGCCCTTTGCCCTTGATTTTCACTGTATCAACACCGGTAAATCCTTCTTCATAATTCGCCAGGGAACCATTGATCCGTATTGCAACCGGACTCTTTAGCTGATTCTCAACGATCACATCGACGACCTCGGAACGAGGATACTTGAGCATGAGCGTGTCGTCGTCCTCAAAAGCCCACCGGGTGGCTGCGATATCGGCTGCAACACCGCCGATATCCGTGATCAGCACGGACTCTGGATCAATATCCTCGATCGCATATCCCGGAGGGGCCTCGACTATGCAGGTGATGACCTTGCCCTTTGCCTTGAGATTGAGGGTTTGCGGATGTATATCGATCTCCGTCTCAATGGGTTGTGCGGCAACAACGGTCGGCTGAAATCCGCAAAATGCCGCAAGCACCAGAAACAGAATGCCCGAGTAAAACATGAGACTTCTTTTCATCTCCACACCTCCATAGAGTTTTAATGATATTTATACAGCTCTTAACGACATTTCATTACCCCTGCATTTCGGCTAACCTCATGCAGAATCCTCCCCTGTTCGGGGGAGGAACTGATAAGATTCTTAACTATAGCCGAGCGAATACGGCCGTGCCACCATCAGGTGGGTTTCAGAGGTTGAAATTTTACTCTGTCGGGTCGCCCTCGTTGACCGTCAGATCGGCTGCAGCCTGGTCCGGACCGGGCATGAACACACTACCATACCTTGCGGTGTATATTCCGTTACCCAATACATCCAGATGAACATAACTGCCTGGGAAAGGATTGCCGGATAGGGTCTTCTTGAACTTTCCGTTTCCGTCTACATTCGTGGTCAGGGTCCCAATCTCGACAAACCCGCAAGCCTGGTCATGACATCCGCCTGCCATGGTAGTACACGTCCAGTAGACGGTGTAACTTGAATTCGGGGGCCCCTTCTTCATCTTAACCTTGACTTTGACCTTCCCCTTGTTTTCACTGATCGTTGCCTTTCCGCTGGCCGAACCGTCGCAAGCGCTCACCTCAGGCCCCAGAAGGGCAACTTTTTCTTTTCCAGCCAGGGCGGTGGATGGAATACTCAACGCCCAAACCGAAACGATAACCAACGCAAGCATACCGATAATCACTTTACTTGCCTTCATGGCTCCCCCTGTCTCTTCTTGAGAAGGTTAAAAGTTGGCAGCAAATCCCTTTTTCCTATGACATTCTCTGATGTCACTACATACCTCAAGTCTCAACTGAAACAGCTCTTTTTTTCCCACCTCCTTTGCATCGCATTTCGCTCGTTTGCCCTTATTTGCTTTAGAACACCCTCCAAAACCTGATTGTTGGCTAGCTTTAGCATTTAGCATGCCATCCGAAATCCTGGGTGAGCCATTACGCTTGTTTCGCACTCAGCGGTGTACAGGAAAGAAAAAGAGGTTAACGGCTGCCCCGCTAACCTCCTGATTATCCTGGTGGAGCTGATCGGAGTCGAACCGACGACCTCTTGAATGCCATTCAAGCGCTCTCCCAACTGAGCTACAGCCCCAAGGCGAATGTATCAATACCGAAGACCAACCTTCCTGTCAATCCTTTTCCCGCTCTTTTGTGCCGAAACACGAGTCGAGCATCAGTCTAGAGGTGCCCTTTCGTAACCACCGAGTCTTCTCAATTCGTTGCCGAGTATCGAGACCGACCACTGTTTTCCGGTCCTTGTTTTGAACCCTTTGTCATTCAGAAGTCTTACGATTCTCCTTGTTGGGACCCCATTCGCCAGTTGTTCGCGAACGAAGCCCATCGCCTGTTCAAACTGCTCCCGGTAGAGATCTCTCACCCCAACCGATTTTTCCTCCGGCTCTGCAGCATCCTGCTCCGCTTCGAAGGATGCATCGGGAACGGGAACCCGTTCTTTTTGTTTAGAACTCCGGATCATATGGTAGACAGGGCAATCCCTTCGGCAAAGCCCTCTGACAACATTCTCCTCCCTCAGACAGTCAAATTCCACTTCCGATCGATACACATATCTCACAATGGACTTGGTGCTGTGCCGGATCTGAGACAGAGAGGTCGACGAGATCGCTGAGAGAACATCCCGAGCGTATTCAATCAACCATTCCTGACAGTCGATCTGTGACAGGCCCACAGAACGAAACCACTTGGCAAGGTAGTGGGTAATCTCCTGCCGGGAAGGTTTATAGCCGGCGTCAGCATAGGCTGTTCCGGAAACCCCATTCTCCAGAAGGTCCCTTACGCATGGGAAAAGAGAAGGGCGATCCTTCAGCAGGGATTCGATCTTCCTCAGATGAGTGTTCTCACCAGGCATGGAATCCATAGTGTCCGTCGATTTCAGCATGACCGGAATTCCTCACTATTCCAGAGGCCCCAGCTCCACCCCTTCAGGCCACCTGGAGCTGCAAATAAAGGTCCCCTCTGCTGGAAGGGCTATCCGGCAGGGGCCTTCCCATCTGCTTGAGACGCAGCTTCGTCCCGGACTTGACCCCGGCCGGGACATGGACGGAGACATGCTTTCCCCCTTCAAAGTGCGGCAGATCCACTTCCAGCGTCGTTCCGTTTGCGGCGTCAGTCTTCGATATGAGCAGCTGGTAAGTCATATCGAACTCCTCAGAATCCCCAAGCCGCCCCGGCGATGGAGTGTCGAGGCTTTCGGAGCTTCCAGTGAGCTTCTTGAGCAGATACCTGCCGGCTTTCTTGCCCGCTTTCGCCAGCAGGGACACCCCGTGTTCCAGGATGCCTTTTGGCTGCGGGAAGGGGTCCTGAAACGGGTGGCGACCCGGTTTGGACTGGGACGGAGACGGACGGCCTGATTGATTGCCGTACCTGAAAACCTTCACGCCACCAGGACCATCAAAAAAGACACCTCGAATATAAATGGTCTTGTCAGTTCCGAAAATGTGATTGAGGAAGGTATCGTCAAACCGGAATCCCATACGCTGGAATTCTCTCTGGAGGTCTGCAAAGATGTCCTGCGAATAGCGGCTCTTATAGAAGTCCCTGAGAATGTCTTCCTGGGAATAGCGAAAGCCATACTGCGAACGCCCGCCATACTGCTGCTGATACCCAGCCTGCCGGAATTGATCATACTGGGCACGCTTCTGCGGGTCGATGAGCACGCCGTATGCTTCGCTAATGCGCTTGAAACGCTCCTCGGCCCGCGGGTCATTGGGATTTCGATCAGGATGGGTTTCCAGTGCGAGTTTGCGGTAGGCTTTCTTGATGTCTTCGGCCGACGCTTCAGCTGAGACGCCCAGGGTCTGGTAATAGTCAATTTGGGACATTATCGCGTTTTCCTCTCAAAGCAATCTCCCTTCCTCCGATCGTCTCTCCCCACCCGCATTCTCCAACAGTTTAAGCATGACCGTGGAAAGCCATCAAAGAAGGGTATTCAAAACTCTATTCCTGCTCAGGGTATTTAAATCAGCCCCAATATAAGGTTTCTTGCAGCGAGGATCAATCTCCTATGGCTGAAATTGCCGGCAATGATCACGAGCTGCACTTATTCTGCTATGTTTGAAATTGGCTGTCGTCAAGATGCATGGCAGATTCCACACCGGTTACAGCCTTCCTCCGGAGCGCACGGTGGACTTCTTCGCTCCTGAAGAGCATTCTGGAGCTCTTCGAGAAGGAAAGACCGGTTCACGCCCAGATCAACGATCTCCCAGGGGAAGGACTCATCCCGGTCCCGCTCGCGCATGACCCAGAAGTCGGGATTCAAGGGCAAAGAGCGCACAGCCTGGGGCCAGCTCAGGCCGTCCAGTGCCACTTTCTCCAGGAACAGCGCACATCTTCTATCGCCTCGGGCCAGCAGGGCCTGCACGTAGGACCACTTGGGCACATCAAAGTGAACGCGGACATTGGGCACTTTTTTCAGGGCCTTCTTGATCCACTTCGCCCGTTCCTTCAATTCCGGAACACCGGCAAAGCTCACCCACTGAAACGGGGTAAAGGGCTTGGGAACGAAGGCGTTGACGCTGAGAGTGATGGTCCCGAGACGTTTCTGTCCACGACTGATCTTCAGTACGTGATGCTTCACGCCTTTTGCCACATCAACGAGCGCTTCCATGTCAGTCAGCGTTTCCGTGGGCAGCCCTATCATGAAATAGAGTTTGAGATTGAGGATACCGCCTTCGGTGAGCAAAGCCGCCGCGTGGTAAATGTCTTCCCGTGTGAGATCTTTATTGATGACTCGCCGCAGCCGTTCCGACCCGGCTTCTACGGCGATGGCCACCCCCCGGTGTTGACTTGCCTGAAGAGCGGAGACGATTTCCGGCGTGATCGAATCTGCTCGAAGAGACGAAAAAGAGATTCGCTTCCCCCCTTCCAAAAGCCTTCGGCAAATCGTTTGGATTTCCGGATGGTCTGAAATCGCTGCACCCACCAGCCCAACCCTGGAGACGCCGGGAAAGCCGGTTTCAATCGCCCGGAGCAGTCGGTCAGCCGCATGAAATCGCATCGGCCGATACATAAAGCCGGCCGCACAGAACCGACATCCATGTCCGCAGCCGCGTCCGATTTCGATCAATAAAACATTGCTGAACTCCGTGTTTGGGGTAAGAACCGCCGTCTTGCACGGAGCATGCGCGCTCAGATCTGTTCTCCGATACGGGACCCGAGCCGGCGCCCCGGAACCCGAAATGGGTTCTATCGCTGCAAGCGTGCCATTCGCGTGGTAGAAAACCCGATACTGGGAGGGCACATAGAGGCCCCTCACCTCTCTGGCAAGCGCCTTCAGAAGCTCCCGCCGGGACATTCTGCCGTTCCGGTTCTCTCGCCAGAATTCCAGGAAGTCCGGAACCAGGGATTCCGCTTCCCCTATGAAAACAAAATCCAGAAAAGGGGCCATGGGCTCAGGATTCATGAAGACCCCGATGCCGCCTGCTGCAACAAGAGGATCGGCGGAATTGCGCTGCTCACTCAGCGGTGCAATTCCGGCATACTTAATCATTGCCACTGCGTTGCTGAAATCATTTTCAAACGGAATGGAAAACGCCAGGAGATGAAAATCCCGGAGAGGCCGCTGAGACTCAGCGCTCAACAGCCTTCCGGGCAGTTGACTGACGATAGCCATGTCTTCCGCTTCCGGATAGAAGACCCGTTCACAGACGACATCGTCAAATCGATTCAGGGCTTCGTAGACATAGTGGAAGCCCAGGTTGGACATGCCTACGGAGTAAGGGCTGGGGAAGGCCAGGGCAATGCGAAACTTCCCCCCCCAGTCCTTTCGAGCCGTTCCGCGTTCATCGGCCAGCCACTTCTGCTGCCGATCCTTTAGATTTCTCACCATCCCCGGATCATAATCCGAACACCTTCGCCAAGGAGGTCTAGTCCATCTGTTTTCGAATGAAGGTCGGAATGCTCAGATCTTCTTCATCTGCGGACACCCCGGTCAACTTCTGTAAAAGAGTCCTCCGCTTGGGCTGTTCCATCGCCTGGCTGTCCCGCCCCGATCGATGTCGGACCACCGTGGGTATCTGCAAGTAATCGTAGTTCAGATCCGGGACCAGCCCATCCCCCCGCCTCTTGGGACGACCGGGAACCTCCACTTTTGGCGCCTGCTCGATTTTCCCGATACCGGTGGCGATGACCGTTATGCGGATTTCGTCTTCCAGGTCCTGATCGACTGCAACCCCGAGAAAGATATTGGCTTCCTCATCTACTTCCTTTTGGATAATCGACGATGCCTCTTCAAATTCATGCATACCGAGATCATCACTGGCGGATATATTGACCAGAACAGCACGAGCGCCGTGGATGGAGATATCTTCGAGAAGCGGGCTCGATATGGCTTGCTGTGCCGCCTGTGCAGCCCGGTTTTCGCCTCTTCCCACACCGGTCCCCATCAAGGCCATCCCCATTTCCGCCATGACGGTCCTCACATCGGCGAAATCCACATTGATATAGCCCGGATGCGTGATGAGATCGGATACGCCTTTTACGGCGTACAACAGGACATCATCGACACGGCGAAAACACTCGAGGAATGTGGACCGGCGATCCGCCAGACAAAGCAAACGATTGTTGGGGATCGAAATGAGCGTATCGACCACCCCCTGGAGCGCCTTGAGGCCTTCCTCGGCATTCCGTTGCCTGACCTTGCCTTCCACCAGGAAGGGTTTGGTAACCACCGCCACGGTGAGTGCTCCGGTCTCCTTGCAGACCTGCGCCACAATGGGTGCACCCCCTGTGCCGGTGCCGCCGCCCATGCCGGCCGTGATAAAGACCATGTCACTGCCGTCAACGGCTTCTCTAATCTTTTCGAGGTCCTCCTGGGTGGCCTTGGCCCCCGTTTCAGGGTTGCCGCCCGCACCCAGCCCCTTCGTCAGATTCACTCCAAGCTGAATCTTGACCGGGGCAAGACTTCTTTCCAGTGCCTGGAAATCCGTATTGGCCGCAATGAATTCGACCTCATCGAGGCCCGAACTGATCATATTGTTGATGGCATTGCCACCCCCACCCCCAATACCCAAGACTCTGATTTTCGCCTTATTCAAGGTTGAGTTGTCCATAACCATCCCCTTCCCACTCATAATCGCTTTCACAATCCTGTTAGCCCCTAGGTGAAAGAACTCCCCCATCAATGCCTATTGAACAAACGAATCCGTTGAGATTCGCTCCGGTCATACTAGATCCAATTGCTTCTTCCTCTCCACAAATGCCTGAACCAGTTCCTCATCGCTGTAAACATGCTGCCGACAGCACTTTGTTCCTCCAAAGGCAACTGACCTCCCTGTTTTCTGCCATACAACAACAGTCCGGAAGCGGTTGCGTAGATCGGGTTTTTGACCACATCGCCCAGCCCGCCAAAATGGTACGGGACACCAATGCGAACGGGCAGGTCAAAGAGTTTCTCCGCGAGCTCTCGTATGCCCGGAAGCAGGGATACTCCTCCCGTCAAAACCACCCCGGCATGAAGTGATTCAAAATACCCGGACCGGAACATCTCCGCCTCGATAATCTTTACGATCTCTTCCACTCGTGCTTCGATGATTTCCGTCAATATGGATTGCGCCAGTTGACGTGGTTTCTGACCACCCACAGACCCAACTTCTATGACATCCTGCGGACTAACCCACTCAACAATGGCACAACCGTACTTCTTCTTTATCTTCTCCGCTTCCTCCATGGAGGTGCGCAAACCAACAGAAATATCCGAAGTGATGTGATTGCCCCCCAAACCGACCACTCCGGAATAGCGGACGGCGTCATCCAGAAACATTGCCACGTTGCTGGTCCCGCCGCCAATGTCTATCAAAGCCACGCCAAGGTGCTTCTCATCATGATCCAGCACGGATTCCGACGAGGCCAGAGACTCCAAGACCACATCCTGAACGTGCAATCCCGCCCGTTCACAACATTTGATGATATTCTGAACCGCCGCGATGGCCCCCGTCACGATATGGACCTTGGCTTCGAGCCTGACTCCGGACATCCCGATCGGGGTGTGAATCCCTTCTTGATCATCCACAATGAACTGCTGGGGGAGTACGTGCAGGATCTGTCGATCGAAAGGCAGGGCGATTGCTCTGGCGGCATCCAAAACCCGGTCGACATCAGCCTGAGTGACCTCCCGACTCTTGACGGCAATCACCCCGTGGCTGTTAAGGCTCTGGATATGGGTGCCGGCAACCCCGGCAAAGACAGAGGAGATCTCACAGCCGGCCATCAGTTCCGCTTCGTCAACTGCCTTTCGAATCGAATGGACAGTCTGGTCAATATTGACCACGACACCACCGCGCAGTCCGATCGAAGGGTGGGTCCCTACGCCTACAATGTCAATCCCTTCCGAGGTTACCTCTCCGACCACAGCGCAGATCTTTGTGGTGCCGAGATCAAGGCCGACGATCAGTTCTTCTCTCTTTCCCATCGATCACCTTTCAGAGTCTATCTATTCTCAGAAATACGGTCTCACGAGCGATTCACTCTACTTAACTCTCTGATAACGCTTGACTCTTGGATGGCATTCAATCTCTTGGCTCTTGTCGCTTGGATCCGCAGACAGGAAAAGACATGGTGAGTCGGCTGCCGACTCAATCGGCCCTTCCCTATACCACAGATCAGCCTCCTTTTGGAAAAGGAAAAAGCCCTTCAACAAAAACACGGTCTTTATAGTCGAGATCGATGCCTGTCACCGAATTCCATAGCGATCGTTCCGTGAGGACCTCAAAAACACGGTGCAGCCGACTTAATTTCTTGCCAAAGTCATCCCATCCGATCTGGATGCAGGTGTTGTTTTGCGCTGTGTAGAGAGCAAAACCCGTTTCAGCATTCCAGCGGCTCAGTAAAATCGAATCCGGCGACAACCAGGTCCTGCACTCGTCCATCGCTGCCAGCAAGGCCTTCAAGCCCTGCAGCACATCGGGCGGCAGTGAGTCCCCTTCCTTCAAACCCAGGCCGGAAAACCCTTCAACCAGGATAAAACCTTGTTTCTTTTCAGACGACGCCCGAGATACCAGTTTTCCACCGGTATCGATCAGGTAATAATCCTCCGAATGAATGACCGCCAAAGGTTCGCGTTCAATCACTTCAACCTCAACGCGGTTGGGAAACGACAACCGGACAGCGGATGATTCCAGCCACGGCAGGGTCTCAAGACGCTTGGCCAGTTGTGAGGACTTGATGGTCAACAGACTTGATTCAGGGGGGATCATCAAGGTGTTCAATATCTCATCCTCTTTAAGATGCTTCAGCCCTTTGATTGCAACATCGCTGATACGAAACCACGGCGCATCGAGAAGAGCGTGGTAGGAATGGGCGAGCGCGGCGCTGTAGAGGATAACTATCGCCAGGGACAAGACAAAGCCAATCGTTGTTTTGATCCAGTATTTCACCCTTCTGCGGCGCTTTTCAAGATCAGGCCGATAGCGATTGCGCTTTTTTCTCATGACTCGATTATCCGGATTTCTCGTTCCAGCCGAACCCCGAAATCCCGCTCAACACGACTCTCGATACGCTCGATCAGTGCCACCACATCCCGCGCTCTGGCGTTCCCGCAATTGATGATCCAGTTGGCGTGTTTGCGGGAAACCTCTGCATCACCAACGCGCAAGCCCTTTAGCCCGGACCGTTCGATCAGGGCGCCGGCCGCAAGGTCCTTCGGATTCTTGAAGATGCACCCGGCCGATGGTCGGCCCAGAGGCTGGGTCTTTTTCCGCTGCCGCATGATTTCCGACAGGCGCATCCGTTGTCCGTCGTCCGAACAGGGGTCTACAGCCAGGCAGCAGCCCAGGATCACCCAGCCGTCCGGCAACCCCATAGAGCGGTATCCGGGCGACAAATCCGACCGCATAATCCGCTGACGCCGGTTTTCTTCATCAAGAGCATCGATCCAGACCAAACCATCGGCCACACAACCATCCCCGGTTCCCGCATTCATGACCAGGGCACCGCCGACCATCCCTGGTATGCCGACCAGGAATTCCAGCCCTCCAAGCCTCTCGCCAAGACAATATCGCATGAGCCGCGGCAGACGGACCCCGGCGCCAACAAGAAGACGGGCCGAGCACCTCCCCGCTTCCCTCTCCGGGACGATTTCGCCGGAACATAAATCGAGTTGAATGGCCAGAGTGTTCCATTCACCATCAGGCAACAGCAGATTGCTCCCTCCTCCAAGAATAAAGCAGGGGACTTCGTTTTGTCTGAGCGCTCGCATGAGCCCGATGAGGGCATCCTCCGTCTTTGGCCGAACGAGGCACAAAACTGAGCCTCCAACTCGAAACGTTGTGTACCGGGCAAGGGGCTCCCACCATTTGAGCTCAAGCTCAGGCAAACCGACGAGGAGTGCTTGAAGCCTGTTCGGACTCAGCATTCTTCTCCAATCGTGTCAGGCCAACTCTCTCAGGAGAGACTCTCCCGCCTGCCAGATGTTACCGGCCCCAAGAGTGATCACCACATCACCGGGTGCGACCAGTGAGCGCACTTTTTCAACTACCGCATCCAGATTCGCACAGAAATAGAGATCATGATGACCGTGAGCGGCAATGTTCTTCGCCAGGAGCTCCCCCGTTATCCCCGGAATCGGCTTTTCACTGGCGGCGTAGATTTCGGTCAGAAGCAATACGTCGGACTGATAGAAGCAGCGGGCAAAATCCGCCATCAAAGCATGAGTGCGACTGTAGCGGTGAGGCTGAAAAACCACGATCCGACGGCGCCTGGGGAAACAGTCGGCAAGCGTTGCAAGCACGGCCCGGATTTCGTTGGGATGATGACCATAGTCATCCAGTATGAGCACCCCCCGGGCTTCACCCTTGACTTGAAAGCGCCGCTGCACCCCCGTCATATCCCGCAAACCGGCTTGAATGTCGGACCACTCCAGTTCCAGTTCATGGGCAACCGCCAGAGCGGCCAGCGAATTCAACACATTGTGCCGTCCGGGTATGCGGATTTCGATCTCGCCGATCTCGCTTCCCTCATGGAAAGCTCGATAACTGGTTGTGAAGCCGTCTGTTCTAACGCCTCGAGCCTGAAAGTCCGCCTGAGGGGAAAAGCCATAAGTCACAAAAGGTTTTGAGACACTCGGCAGGACCTTCTGGGTATTCTCATCTTCAAGGCACAAGACCGCCTGCCCATAGAAAGGCACTTTGTTAATGAATTCAAGGAAAGTCTGCTGAATGTGATCGAGGTCCCGGTAGAAATCCAGATGCTCGAGGTCAATGTTCGTCACCACCGCAATGGTTGGAGGAAGCAGAAGGAAGGTGCCGTCGCTTTCGTCAGCTTCGGCCACCATGAAATCCCCACTCCCCAGCTTGGCGTTTGTGCCCCACGCGTTCAGCTTGCCCCCAATGACTACAGTCGGGTCGAGTCCTCCTCGAGTGAGGACGGTCGAGATCATTGATGTGGTCGTGGTCTTGCCGTGTGCCCCGGCCACCAGGACCGAGTATTTCAGACGCATCAGCTCGGCAAGCATTTCGGCACGTCGAATGACCGGGATTTTGCCCAGGCTCCTGGCAGCGCTCAGCTCCGGGTTGTCATCCCGGATAGCTGACGATAGAACAACGACATCCGCCCCCTTCACGTGATCGGCATGATGTCCGATGTGAATCGTCGCCCCAAGGCTTGCCAGGCGACGTGTGAGGTCCGTCTCCCTCAGGTCGGAGCCGCTCACCTGGTATCCGAGGTTCAGCAGCAGCTCAGCAATGCCGCTCATGCCTATCCCGCCAATCCCAACAAAATGAATGTGCTTATAGCGCTTAAACATCCTGTTTGACCCGGTTTCGACTCGTTCGAGCAATATTCATAAGGATCCCAACAGCAATGCAGTTTGCCACAAAGGCACTACCGCCGTAGGAAATGAAAGGAAGCGGCAGGCCCTTTGTGGGAAACAACCCCAGGACGACACCGATGTTCATAATGGCCTGCAGGGTGAGCATCAGGGTCAAGCCAAAGGCCATGAGAGATCCCAGATAGTCGACAGCCGACCGCGAAATCCTCATCCCCGTCTGAAAGAGGAGAAGGAAAAGGGTACAGACTCCGACAATCCCTACAAATCCCAACTCCTCGCCGATAACCGCCAGGATGAAGTCCGTGAACGACTCGGGCAGGTAGAAAAGCTTCTGCTGTCCCTGCCCCAGTCCCTTGCCCAGTATTCCACCCGATCCGACGGCAATCCATGCCTGGATGAGTTGGAATCCCGAATCCAGGGGATCGGTCCAGGGATTCAGGAAAGCAGTAATCCGCTCCCAGCGGTAAGGCACCAGGTACACAAAGCGATAGAGAAAAAGGGCTGCGACTGGAAGCAGGCTGACCAGATAGGCGTAGGGGACTCCCCCGAGCATGAGCATAAAAACTGTCAGACATCCGAGCATCATGGTTGTGCCAAAATCGGGTTCCTTCAGGAGCAGCAGGCTCAAAACGCCCACCAAAACCATGTGCGGGATAAACCCGATGCTGAGGCGAGTGATCTGTTCCCGTTTCTTCTCGAGAGAAACACTCAAGAAAATGATCCAAACCACCTTGGCAAACTCCGCGGGCTGCACCAGAAAGAACCGGAAACTGAACCAGCGTCTTGCCCCATTGAGCTCAGAACCAAACCCAGGGACCAGCACCAACAACAGAGCGAGAACGGTCAGGAGAAACATCCAGGCTATGTTTTTCCGGTAGTTCCTGTAGGAAAAACGACTGGCCGCCAGGAGTGCCCCAATCCCCAGAATGATGCAGGCGATCTGTCTCCTGAAAAAGTGCGAGGCATCACCGAATTTCTTGAGCGCCATGATGGAACTGGCGCTGTAGACCATCACCAAACCCACACCGATAAGCAAAAGGACTTCAATCCACAGCTCCAGTTCCTGAGAAAAGACTCCGCCTATCGCTCTATGGTCCTCACCGGCAACAGGGTCCGATCTGAAAGCAGGGGCATCAATAGTCGATCTGATCATCCGAATCCTTGTAGGCAGCCGCTCAGTTTCTCAGTCATACAACTGCATGACCAAATGTTTGAAATGGTCTCCACGCTGTGCATAGCTTTCATACTGATCAAACGACGAACATGCTGGGGAAAGCAGGACTACATCTCCTGAAACCGCATGGTTCAGCACCTCCTCAAAAGCTGATTCGAGGTCCCCGAACAATCGGGAGGGAAGCCACTTCTCAAGCTCCTGATGGATTCGAGGACCCGCTTCACCGAAGACAAAAGCCCCTTTCCCGCTCGCTTGCAATGCCTCGCCGAGCGGACGGTAGGAGCCCAGCTTGTCTCGCCCGCCCAGCAGGAGCAGGATCGGGCGATTGAAGTTTTCAATCGCTTTAACGACTGCTCCCACATTGGTTCCCTTCGAATCGTCATAAAAGTCAATGCCCCGCCACGTGCGTACCCATTCCACACGGTGAGGCAGCCCGCGATAGCTGCGTGCCACTTCCTGAATTGTACCGGCATCGGCACCCATAACCGCCGAGGCGAGGATGGCCGCAGCCATGTTTTCCTCGTTATGAAACCCCTTAAGGGGCACATCATCGAGACTCACCACAAAGGGCGGCCGCCATGGGACGTTCACTTCTATCTCCCGCCCCAGAATCGCAGCCTGAACCGGCGAGCTCCTGCGACCGAACAGCAGGGGCCGGCTTCGAATTGCAGAGCTACCCTCCAGACAAGCCGGATCATCGGCGTTGATTATCGCAGTATCGGTGGGATGCTGGCGGGCAAAGAGCGACCATTTTGAATGCACATAACCGGAGTAACCATCATAGCGGTCCAGATGGTCCTCCGTAATGTTCAACAGCACAGCGACCTCGGGAGAGAATTGCGTAGCCGTGTCCAGTTGAAAACTGCTCACTTCAAGCACCAGCACGTCCGCTGCGCGGGAATCGAGCAGCCATTTGCTCAGCGGCGTTCCGATATTGCCGCCGACAAACGCGTTTTTCCCGGAGGCCCTGAGCATTTCTCCGATCAGGGAGGTTGTAGTGGTTTTGCCGTTCGTGCCGGTCACCGCCACGACAGGCACATGCACCTGACGCCATGCCCACTCCAGCTCTCCGATGATCTCGATTCCCTTTCCGGCGGCCTTTTCCAGGGGCTCAATATCGAGGGGCACCCCTGGGCTGACAATGATCTGATCCGCAGCAAGAAAATCCTCGACAGAGTGTGTGCCGAGCCGGAGGAGGCAGCCCTTTTCTTCCAGGCCGTCCAAGGCCCCGTTGAACTGATCGCGAGGTCTGATATCTGAGGCAACAACCTGTCTATCCTGCTCCAAAAGGAGTTCGCAGACGGAACGCCCTGAAATCCCCATTCCGACAACTATCACCCTCCTGGCTGCGTTCTTCATCTCTTTCATGGTCATTAAGAAAGCATTCCTTCCACAACTCGTTCCATGGCCATGCCGCGAGACCCTTTCACCAGGATCCACGCATCTTTGACCTCGCGGCCCCTGAGCTGGATCACGGCCTGTTCGTGGCTTTCCACGTGGTGGCAGGCGGAGGCCGGCATACCCGCTTCCCTCGCCCCATCAGCCAGTTCCAGGGTCATTTGCCCCAGAGTGATCAGCCGGGTCACGCCCATCGATGCAATACGGCGGCCCACTTCCCGGTGCAACGCAGCACTTTCCGGACCCAACTCTCTCATGTCTCCAAGAACTGCAATCACCGGCCTGCCCCGGCTTTCGTGAATCACCGTTTGCAGGGCCGCCAGCATTGATCCGGGGTTGGCATTGTAAGTGTCGTCAACCAGGACGCCCCCTCCCGCAAGACGGTGCATTTGCATGCGCATTCCGACCGGCTGAAAATCCGCCAGACCCGCTGCGATGAGCTCCGCCGGCAACCCCATCCCCCATCCCACGGCTGCTGCAGCCAGTGCATTCCCCACATGGTGAAGGCCCAGGATCGGTATGCTGACAGAAATGCTCCGCCCCCCGAGGCTCATATCGAAGGCACTGCTACCCCCGTCAGTCGTTACTTCACCGGTCAGCCTGACGTCGCCTCGCGCTTTCTTCAAAGAGTAGGTGATCGTACGGGCTCTGATCCGTTTGGAAAAACCCGCAAGGAGTTCATCATCGAGGTTGACCACGGCAAGATCATCAGACCCCAGGCCCTGCCAGAGCTTTCCCTTTTCCCTCAGGATCTCCTCCAGGCTGTGCAGTCCTTCCAGGTGAGCGGGCTGAACATTGGTGATCAGGCCGACCGTTGGTCTGGCCATCTCTACAAGCCTGGCCATTTCGCCGGGGATACTGACGCCCATCTCCACGACTGCGGCCTGATGGCGCGGCCCGATGGAGAGAATGGTCAAAGGGACTCCAATCAGATTGTTGAAGTTCCCTCGGTTCTTATGAACCTCGAAGCGCTGGCCAAGTACTGCGGCCACCATTTCCTTGGTGCTTGTCTTGCCGTTGCTCCCGGTGATACCCACCAACGGAATCGGGTGCTGCAGCCGGTAGTACCTCGCTATCTCTCCCAACGAAAAAAGGGTATCCGGGACCTCGATGATCGTAGCTTCAGCAGTCGAGGAGAGAGCAGGGTTGTCCCATTCGCGGGATACGACCAGGGCGGCGGCACCCCCGGCCAAAGCATCCGGAATGAAGGCATGGCCGTCAGAACGCTCCCCTGTGAGGGCCACAAAGCAATCACCGGGTTGCAGCTGCCGCGTGTCCGTAGATATCCCGGCGATGCCCCGATGGGGGTCTCCCTTCAGCAGGGCGCCTCCGGTAGCCTCGATCAGCCGGGCCACAGTCCAAAATGATTCTACAGGCTTTCCGGTCACAAGCGCCTCTTTGCTGATTCAATATAGTCCCGGACCACCACGCGATCATCGAACGGAAATACCTGATCGCCAATGATCTGGTAGGTTTCATGACCTTTTCCGGCGATGAAGACGACATCCCCTTCGCGGGCCCGGGAAAGCGCCAGCTCGATGGCACGCTTTCGATCCACCTCTACGGTGTACGCCTTTCTTTCAGGCATCTTCTTGCCACATTCAACATAAGGAAGACCACAGGCCCTAACCCCCGGTTCGATTTCACGGATAATCGCTTCAGGGACCTCACTGCGAGGATTGTCGCTGGTGAGAATGACCAGATCACCCAACTGAGCCGCGATGCTTCCCATCAGCGGGCGTTTGGCCCGGTCCCGATCACCTCCGCAGCCGAAAACCACCAGGATGGCCCCCTTTGTCATCTCCTTCAAGCATGAGAGGGTCTTCTCCATTGCATCCGGGGTGTGAGCATAGTCCACGACTACTTCAAAACCCCATTGTGACGGGATGGGTACACGCTGGAGGCGCCCATCCACCGCGGCCACAGCTCCAAGGCCCTCGCAGACGGCTTCCCTCGAGATTCCCATCGCCAGCGCACTCGTCGCGGCACTCAAGAGATTGTACAGGTTGAGGCGCCCCAGCAGGGGAGAATTGATCTTAAGATCGCCCAAGGGCGTGGACAACGTCATCTGAATCCCGGAGTGCTGAAGCTTCGCATCTTTTACCCGGACCCTCGCTTCTTTGTCGCCGGCGGAGTAGCTCCAAAGGTTCTCCTTGACCTCACGGGACAGAACCCTCCCATGCGGGTCATCGATATTGATGACACTCATAAAGCCGGGGGATTTGATGGCAGCATCGTCCCTGAAGAGCAGGGATTTGGTGGAAAAATAGTCCTCCATCGTAGAATGAAAATCCAGATGGTCCTGAGACAGATTGGTATAGACCCCGACGTTGAAGAGGCACCCATCAACCCTTCCCAGGGCCAGGGCATGAGAGGACACCTCCATGACCACATGGGTGATCCGATCCTGGTTCATTTCATGGAAAATCCGCTGCAAATCCAAAGACTCAGGAGTGGTCATGGAAGCAGTTTCCTGCCTGTCGGCCCAGCGATAGCCGAGAGTCCCGATTACCCCGACCGAACCGCCGGCTATCTTCAGAATACTCTCCAGTAACAGCGTGGTGGTGGTCTTGCCGTTGGTGCCCGTTACGCCGATGAGCTGAAAGTCCTTCGACGGGTTTTCAAAGAAGTTGATTGCGAGTCTCGCCAGGGCCTTCCGGCTGTCGGACACTTGCAGGCGGGTGACCTGTGGAAAGCCATTGAGCGGCTTTTCTGACACAACCACCCGAGCGCCCCTCTGAATGGCGTCGGAGACGAAAGCATTTCCATCGGCACGGCTCCCGGGAAGCGCCACAAAGACATTGCCCGCCGTCACCTTTCGGCTGTCATAGACAACGCCGTTCACAGGGACCTGTATTTCTCCGTGGCATTCCATTATGCTCAGTCCCTCCAGGAGGGTCGCCAGCCTTTTTGGCGGCTCACAAAATTGCCCGGTCTTATCCATTCTTCACTTCCCAGTCCCTGTACCCGTCCCCTCTCCGGGTACCCTTGTCTTGCCTCAACTTGGTGTTGTGGATCAGGGGACCTGGTTCATCACCAGATCAACCTGCTTCTTGGGCTTCAGCATTGCATCGATGCCTGCAGACACTGTGATCGTCTTTCCATTGGATTGCAGTTTTGGGCTTTCCCCGGAGGGAACTGGAGCTTTTGAGGCCGCTTTGGAATCCTTCGCTCGTGAATCAAGCGTACTCCCGGCTCCCTTCTTCTCGTCTGAAGAAGACTTGGGTTTCGCTGATCTGGCCTGAGTACCCCCTGCCATGCGGACCCCAGCAGGGGTTGCGGGATTCCCTGGCGCAGGAAATACTCCCAGATAGGGTAGAGCTCTGGCCGCGATGTTTCGGAACACCGGAGCCGCAACCACTCCCCCGTATATGGCACCGTGCGGCTCATGAATGACGACGCTGATTGCCAGTCGCGGGTGATCCGCCGGAATGAAACCCGTAAAGATAGCGGTGTATTTATTGCTCGCATAACGCTTTGTTTGCGGATCCATTACCTGTCCCGTGCCCGTCTTTCCGGCAGCCGTATAGCCCTCCGGAGCTGCCTTCACACCCGTTCCACCTTCCTGAGTAACCCCAGCCATCATAGCACAAATCTGCCGGGCCGTCTTATTCTGAACCACTCGGCGCAAGGGCTTCGTATGAAGCGGTTCATACTGCTGGCCCTGGCCGTCAACAATCTGTTTGACGATCACCGGCTGACCGATTTCACCACCATTGGCAAGGCATGCCATACCGCGAGTGAGTTGCAGGGAGGTCACGCCAATGCTCTGACCAAAACCCGTGGTAGCCAGATCGATGGGCCGCCATTTCTTGCCTGATCGCACCAACCCCCGGACCTCCCCCGGAAGACTGATGCCCGTCCTCATCCCAAAGCCGAAACCCCGAATATGGCGATAGAAGCGTTCATTGCCAAGCTGCAAGGCGATCTTGCTCGCTCCGATATTGCTCGAGTATTTGATCACTTCCGGGACCGAGAGCCAACCGTACGGATGCACATCATTGATCGTATGGCCACAGAGCTGGGTTTTCCCGTTCTCACAGAATATTCGATCCCGCTCTTTAAGCGTTCCCTCTTCCAACGCTGCACTGACCAGAAAGACTTTGAAGGTGGATCCCGGTTCAAACGAATCCGTTATCGTACGGTTGCGCCAGGTGTCCGCAGTGCTTTTTCCACTGAGGTTTGGATCAAAGAAAGGCCAGTTGGCCATAGCGAGCACTTCGAAGGTCGCCACATCCAGGACCACAACCTCTCCTGCCCTGGCCCGGTATTGTGCCACGGCTTTCTCGAGCTCGTATTCGGCCAGATACTGGATGAAGGCATCCAGGGTCAATCGGACCCCAAAATTCTCCATCGGCTCAGGCGGAGGTGCCGAATCCAGCCAGATGCACTTCTTGATCCCGTCCCGCAACTGACATACCGTTGCCGTAGTCTCCCGAAGGACCTGATCAAAGCCCTTTTCCACCCCCTCCAGACCGGTCCCGTCCATTCCGACAAAGCCCAAAACATGGCCACCCACCTGCCCATATGGGTAGAACCGCTTGTATTCATTAATAAGACTCAGTCCTGATTGGCCCAGATTTTCGACGGCATTGGCCTGTTGATCGGTGAGAAGCCGCTTCAACCATACAAAGCGCCGATTGGAGCTCAGCTTTTTTGCGATAGCCCCTTCATTTTCTTCCAGGATCGGCGCGAGATGACCGGCAACGCGCCCAGGGGCCTCCACCTTTGCTGCATCAGCGAAAAGAGAGCGCTGAGCCACGGAAAAAGAGAGAAGGCGTCCCTGGCGATCGTAGATGGACCCCCGATAGGTGGGCACCCGGACCGTGGTCTCGGTCTGGTTGATCGACCTTTCCAACCAGAGCGGGTATTCAATAATCTGCAATCGGGTAGCCCTCGCGACGATCGCGCAAAATCCCAGAATCACCAGGGTATTGAAAAAAACATAACAGGATGAATATCGAGCATTTAGGAATCTACCCGAGTTGCGCCTCTCCAACTGCAGCCCCCTTTCTTTTCGGACCGGTCAATACACTGAAAGCTTTTGTTCCGGCCTGGGTGGATTCAACCCAAATTGCTCGCGCCCCAATTCCTCCAACTGGTGTGGATCCTGAAATCGGGACCACTCGAGGCGCAGCTTCCTCTGAACGGCAACCAGTTGTTCCACTTCTTTCTGGAGTTCAGCAAGGCGATAGCCGTTTTGGACCTGCTGCACATAAAGCCAGATACTCAAAATGGCACCCAGAACGAACACTATCCCCGTAACACCGACGACAAACATCAACACTTTGAAACCAGCTGTCGAAGGGCCTTTCCGGTCAGCTTCAAAATCACCAACTGATTTCAATCTCAGCACAGGATCAGCTCCGCATCTGCCAAATCAGGTTGTCAGGCCGGCACTTTGGAGATCACTTTCCCCTCTGCCCCATTTTTCCACGGCGCGGAGGCGGGCGCTCCGTGAGCTCGGGTTCCTCTCGATTTCGGCAGGGTCGGGACGAATCGGACGCCGGGTCAAAAGCTTCACCAGGGGCAATCCCCTGCACTGGCATCGAGGAAAGGTTTTGGGACAGCTGCATGACCTTGACCATTGTCTGTACTTGCGTTTGATGATCCGATCCTCCAGAGAGTGAAAAGCAACGGTGCACAGCCTCCCGCCAGGCTTCATAACGTCCAGGACCTGAGAAAGAAACTGATCGAGGCACTCCAGCTCGCGATTAACGGCTATTCGCAAGGCCTGAAACGTTCGAGTCGCCGGGTGAATGCGCAGACTATCTCGAGACTCTGGGACTGCCTTCTCAATTGCTTTCGAAAGCTCAAGGGTGGTCGTAAACGGACTGACCTGACGTCGCATGACAATGGCGCGGGCGATGCGCAAGGCCCATTTCTCCTCTCCCAGATGATGGATCAAAGCCGCCAAGTCTCGTTGCGAGAGACCATTGACCAGGTCCGCCGCCGATTGTTGAAGGTCCCGATCCATGCGCATATCTAAAGGCCCATCCAGCATGAAACTAAATCCACGTGCGGGTTGAGCGAGCTGGAAAGTCGATACGCCCAGATCAACGACTATGCCGTCGACCGGCCCTAAACCGACTTTTTCAACGATGCCGGGAAGATCAGAGAAGTTGGATTTTTGCAGATAGCATCTGTCCTGGTAGGAAGCCAGTCTCGTTCGGACTCGTGTGATGGCATCCCCATCACAATCCAGTGCAATCAGAAACCCGTCCGGCGCACTCGCTTCCAGGATTGCCTCAGAATACCCTCCTCCTCCGACTGTCCCATCAACGTAGATTCCCCCCGCACGACATCCCAATAGGTCCAACACCGCTTTCAGCAAAACCGGAACGTGGGATCGTGAAGCTAGTTCATCCATCTGCCCCTAGAGGCCGCTTGCGGCCACCTTTTCCACCATTTGTTCATACTGTTCACGGTTTCTTTCGATGTGCCTGTCCCAGCTCGCTCGATCCCAGATCTCAAAGCTCTTGAGCATGCCGGCTATCAGCACTTCCTGTTCCAACCCGGCTTTCTTCCTCAAGACAGCGGGAATCACTATCCTTCCCTGTTCATCGAATTCGCATTCTTCAGCGCTGGAAATGAAATACCTCATGAAAGCCCGTTGATCAGGCTGGATCAGGGAGAAATCCTGCACCTTGGACTCGATTTCCTCCCAGATTTCACTAGGATATGCCACGAGGCATTCATCCATCATCGTGATCACCAGGGCATCGCTGAAATGCTTCTGCAGGACCTCGCGATATTTCGTGGGAAGCCTCAAACGCCCTTTGGCATCGATGCGGTTGATCGACTGTCCACGGAAGTATGGTCGCAGCAAGACCCCCACTTTTTCCCCCTTTTTTCCACTTCCCTCCCGTTTGGGATACTAATATCCCTTTTCCAATGCTTGTCAAATAGAATAATGGGAATTCTGATTTTTTTCTTTTTCAGGTGAATTCCAAACGGCTATGAAGGAACGTTCCATTTCCTTTTCGTTTGCACGTGGAGGGACTATTGTGCTAGTAGGAAGGCGGGTGGTGGAATGCCCGCACAGGTATTTCATCCGACCCCAAAAAAGCCTCTGCTCAAACCCTAAAGGCCTTCCCTCCGACTGGCAGAGGCTTTTTTGTCTTGAACCGATGAAAGGTCTGGATTGTGGAACACGACGAAGAAATCATTCTCCGCTACTCGAAGGAGATCGTCATCAAGTTCATCGAGCTGGGCAGGATTTCTCCCGGAAGCTTCGGCGATCACTTCAGGAGTATCTACTGGAGCCTCAAAAACACGATCATCGAAGCCCGCCTGCCGTCGCTGGATGAAGAGATAGCCGGTGACGACCCTTCCGGTGATTCCCAAAGGATAGAGGAATAAATGGCGTTAAGAGAAGAATTTGAAAAGCAGGGCAACTGGCTTTTCAGATGGAGAAGCTATTTGCCGTTGCTCATTGTGCCCCTGTTTCTCGTAGCCTTGTTCGATTCAGCCTCCCTCAGCCACGAGAGTGCAGGGTGGGCGGTACCTTGTTGGGAAACGTTCTGTTTTGTTCTGTCAATCCTCGGTTTTGCCGTTCGCTGCCTTACGGTCGCCTTTGTTCCATCGGGAACATCCGGGCGGAACACCAGAGAACAAATTGCCTCCGTGCTCAATACGACGGGAATCTATTCCGTTGTTCGACATCCCCTTTACCTGGGGAACCTGATGATCATTTTCGGTCTGCTGCTGTTTATCAGGGTCTGGTGGTTTGCGGCGATAGGAGCGCTGCTCTTCTGGGTGTATTACGAGCGGATTGCTTTTGCCGAAGAGGAATTCCTGCGACGGAAATTCGGCGTCCTTTACCTGGAATGGTCGGATCGGACACCGCCGTTCCTGCCGCGTTTTGGAAACTGGAACCGGCCGGATTTGACCTTCTCTCTCAGAAAGGTCCTCAAGAGGGAGTATTCCGGATTCTTTGCCCTGATTGCCTCGTTTACCGCCCTGAACGTGCTGCGGGAAATCGTGGTGCATACCCGCAATCCCCAGATCGGCATCGGATGGGTGCTTTTCTTCTGCACGGGCCTGATTGTCTACCTGACGCTCAGGACCCTGAAGAAGAAGACAACCTTGTTGGACGTGCCGGGAAGATAGCCGAAACGGCTCAGCATCGATTTGCAGATCAGGGCTCTCGGCCTCCCGGGTCTGGGACCCAGACCGTTTCCCTTCCTCTGCCTTGCAGCCTCGTACACCGGCGGGTCATCGTCCAAGTTGCGCATCGACCTTCTCCAGGAGGGACCTGGCGTGCTGATCCTCGGGATTGAGCTTCAGAGCTTTCTGCAGGACCTTTTTCGCTTCCAACGGTTTCCCGAGAGTGGTGAGCAAGAACCCCAGATTGTAATGGAGTATTCCTGAACCGGGGGAAATCTCCAGGCACCTTCTGTAGATGTTCGCACTTTCTTCATACCGGTTTGTTTTTCGCAAGGCTATGGCATAATTATTAAAAACACTTACTGTTTCAGGAATAGGATCAACGGTCTGCTTGAGATACGATCCAGCTCTATCGACTTCACCCATATCAAGATAGAGCTGAGCTATATCTACCAGGTTTAAGTCAGTCGGACTGGAGCGAATTATTGCACTAACCACCTTTTCTGCATCTTCAATTCTTCCTATGTTGACATAGGCACGAGCTAAATCGATTTTTCGATCATTGTTCAAGTTATTTCTCTTAACAGCCTGCTCAAGGTACAGAATTCCTTGATCTTCCTTGCCCAGTTTCATGTAGATCTTACCAAGCAGATTCGTATGTTCGCTATTCCTGGATTCCTCATCAGAATCAAGCATCATATTCATTGCTTTATCATACTCTTTTACATGATAAAGACACTCACACATCATTAGAACAACTCTCGGGTGAATACGAACATTCAGGATCTTATCTCCGAGTTCGAGCGCCTCCCTGTATTTCCCGGACAGCTTCAAACGCCTCACTTCAAAGACCAGTTTTTCAGTTTCATCTGCACTGTTGACCTTCCCGAATACGCGGCGAACGTGCTTGATCAATTGCTCTTCACTGAATGGTTTGACCAGAAAACCGTCCACGCCTTCCTCGATGGCGTAGAGTACCTTATCGACAGTCCTTTCGTCGGAAATCATCAGCACCGGTACCGTGAAGAGCTTGGGGTCATTCTTGAGTTTCTTCACCAGTTCAATGCCCGGCATATTGGGCATATTCCAGTCTGTGATAACCATGTCTATCAAATGGCTCTCGATGACCCCCAGAGCACGATTGCCGCTGTCCGCAAGGTGCAGAGTAGTGTAACCATACGATCTGAGCATGCTCCGGACCGTTTCCCGCATTTGAGGTATATCATCAACAATGAGTATGCTTATACTGCTGGATTGCTTCTGCTTCGCCATTTGCCCCTTGAAGAAAACCATTTCCAACCCTCCTCTCGAATGCGAAATTGAGTTTCTGAGGTTTATATCGTTCTCCAACCCGGTTGTCCACAGCGGAACCCATTGGGTTTTGCCGCCCGATCTTCCAAAAAATCCAGACTCTATCGCAATCTCCCTTCCCATCGGGAGATCTCAGGCAACCTAGCCAGGACGGACCAGCTCTAAATACACGGTAGATTTGTTCTCATTCAGGATGAATATCGGAGACTCCTTGCAAATTCCCATGCAAAAATACCGGGAATAGGGGCTAACCCATCACCATAATGATTGGATCATTCCAGAACAGATTAGCCCTGACTCTAAATGGCAGTCACATTGATTCTTCACTCTCCCCATGTTACGTTTAATTGACTGATGTCATCACCCTCCATCAGCCTTGGGCCACCGATATCCGTCGGTGGTGAGCTTTTCATCCGTTGGAAAAAGGAGGAAGATACATGAAGCCGTCCGGACATGGGTCCAGTTTCAAAAGTGTTTTGTTGGCCTTTCTCACGATGTTTTTGATTGTTACAGGATTTATGGCGCTGAACCTTGTCGCGGCTGAAGCATCCCGGGTCGATCATTTGATCTCGGATGCCGGGTTGCAGGAGTCACCCGACCAGGCACAAATGCCCCAAGAAGTCGCTGACAAAGCGCTGGCCGCCCCCAAACTGATTGCTCCTTCCGGGACAATCACTACCGAGAGGCCGAAGTACAAATGGAAAGCGGTAAAGCGAGCTACACGATATGAGCTGGTTCTCCATCTGCCGGAACAAATCAGGGACATTCTGCTGAAACAGGTCAACGCACGTTCTGTTTGCGCTTCCGGCAAGTGTTCCTACCAACCCGAGGTAAACCTCAGCGACAGACCCTATCAATTCAGGGTGAGGGCCGGGAAGGCTTCCCGTTGGGGCCAATACAGCGCGTGGCAGGCGTTCACCGTGTCGTCCGGCCAGCACGCCGCTGCGATCATTATCGATCATACCAGTGCGGACATTTCGAGGATTCCCGATAGCTGGTTGGCGGCAGCAAGGGAGCTCACCCTTCATTTTGCCCACACTTCTCACGGTTCTCAGATTGTTACCGGGCTGGAGTATTGGAAACAACAGAATGCCAAATACAATTATGCTGTAAAGTATGACCCTCCCGGTCTTCCGGTAGCTCCCAATGCATTGAGAATCTTTGACGGCAATAATAACGGGGGAGACAGCTATATCACGCCGGAGCTCTACTGGAGCACAACGGACGGCCTCAACAAGACACGTTCGGTTGCCGATACAGGCCTGTTCAACTATTCCATGTGGAGCTGGTGCGGTCAGCAGTCCGACAACGATGATGCCACGGTCACCCAATATCTGGATGCCCTCGATGGTCTCGGGACCGAGTACCCGAGCATGCGCTTCATTCTGATGACGGGACACACCGACCCGGAATCAAAGCACTTGATTCACAACAATGATCTGGTTTGGAACCATGCCGGTCACAACGGAAAGGTCTTGTTCGACTTCGCGGACATCGAACGGTTTGATCCGGCCGGGAACTACTACCCGAACGCGTACGACGGCTGTACGTGGTGTGATGCCTGGTGCGATGAGCACCCCGATGATTGCGTGGATCTACCGGAAGATTGTGCCCATTCACATGGATTGATGTGCAAGATGAAAACCCAGGCCTTTTGGTGGATGATGGCGAGACTGGCCGGATGGGACGGAATTAGCCCATAGAGTCGCCTTGGCAGCGCACTGAGGAACGAGCGATTCGTCCAAAGGGGGAAAAAGCGCCCCCGCCCTGGACCTCCCCCCCAAAGCGTCTTGTACCCTCTTTAAGGGGCGGCACTTGTGCAGCCTCCGGCTTTGCCGGAGGCCAAAACACGAGATCGGAGGACAACCCAAAGCAACCTATCCTGCAGCAGGCAAACCCACCTCCGCAAGGAACTTTTCCAGACCGATTTCATCGATCACACGCCCCAGACGCTTCGCCTTCCCGGCCTGCCTGTACCATTCCACCACCCTGTCGATTGCAGCCAGAGCCTCTTCATCGCTGAGACCCGTGGCAATCACATCCGCAAGCCGGGGTTTGAGGCCCGAGGCAAAACCGCCTGCCAGAAGGCGCCAGCCTTTCGCAGCCCCAACTAGGCCCAGGTCCTTGATCGAGGATTCCGAGCAATTGTTAGGGCACCCGGAAACACCGATCTTGAACTTATATGGCAGGGTGTATCCATGGTACTTGGCGTCCAGCTTCAAGCCTATTCCCACAGCATCCTGGGCCCCAAGGCGGCAAAAGGTGGTGCCGGGGCAGATTTTAATTGAACGCACACAGAGCCCAACGGCTGCTCCCGGTGATAGACCCAGCTCCTGCCAGACCTGGTCCACATCCTCGGCACGAATACCCACCAGGGCAAATCGTCCCGCAGAGGTGAGTTTCACAGCCTTGAGGCCGAACTTTTCGGCGGTGTCGGCAATTTTGCGCAGGACACTAAAATCGGTGATAATGCCTCCGGGAATGTGCGGGGCAATTGCATACGTTTCCTTATCGCGCTGCAGGATTGCACCTTTGCTCAATAGATCCTCAGCCATCTTTATCCTCCTTGTGGTTCTCCCCTGAAGTCAGAAACGCCTGCCGAAGGGCCTGCACGGGGTCCATCTCGACCAGCACTTCTCAATGCTTGCGCGGCTCATTCAAACCCCGTTCCAATTTGAATAGGGGACTCTTCAACGCCTTTCGCCTCCGGCCCTATCTTCAGCCAAGCATATGCCACAGACTGGCAACCAAGTCAAACTCCCCACAGGGCTAGGGTGCAATCAAAAGTGAGAGTAACGCCACCCCAGGACGGAACAAACCTATTGCCTGTACAGACACAATCCGTCATTCCGGCATGCTTCTAGCCGGAATCCAGCGGGGCCGCCGCCTCTCTGGATGCGGTTTAAACGCAGCCTTGAAACTTCATTTGGACATATGAAGTTTCATAAGAGAGCTGCGTGTGCAATACAACTGTACGGCTGGATTCCGGCTTAAACCTGCCGGAATGACGATATTGGCGGAATTCCAGGCAAGAGGGACCTCCTTGCCAATTACTCCCGCTTTTGATTGCACCCGACAGGGCTAATTCATTTTGAAATGATCGGCAGAAGACATGCATGAGGATCTTGGCAAGAATGCGGCATTGTGCTGTTCTTTGTTTCGCCCTTTCAGGGCTTGTATTGGGTGGTGATTGGCCCATCTCTCCCCAGGGCGTTGCCCTGGGCTGGTATGTTTAGCCCCATTCTGGGCTCATTATGCTCGTTTGCACTGCCTGCTACAGCCCGCACAATAAGGTGACCCCGTTGCTCATCCTGGGGCACGGGCTTCCAGCCCGTGGTTACCATGGGCGCGACGCCCATGCCACAGACAACGGACACTCACTTATGCGAAGCTGTACCTGGGGACACAGAAGTTGCTGATATACCGTTTGAGGCGCCAGTCATTGGGGTGACGATTTCTGTCTGCAGCCGAGACCCTAGTTATTTGCAAGTACACTTGAATTCTCTAGAGTTGACGCGCATGGGCCTTCCCCTGGGTGACGGTGTGAGCGAGTTCTGAGATAGTCTCTTACTCACCTCGAATCATGACCAACAGCATTTTGAATGGTTTGCAGGCCTGAAGCGCATGGGAGACGTTGGCCGGCATAATCAGCATTTCTCCGGCCGAAACAGTCTGCGGCTGGCCGCCAAGCACAATCTCCGCCTCGCCGTCCAGGATATAGACCATCGCGTCAAAAGGGGCCGTGTGTTCACTGAGCCCCTGGCCCGAATCAAATGCGAAGAGGGTGACATTCCCGACGTCTTTCTTCAGCAGGGTCTTGCTGACCACAGAGCCGCCGGCGTAGTCGATGAATGCAGCCAGATTGAACGCCTTGCCTTTTACTGTACTGGATGTGTCACGCATACCAGCCTCCTTTGCTGGAAGGTTTGCGGCATTGGCCGAATTTGATCTCATCCGGGGTTATAAGGAGAGGATATCTTACTCTCCTTTGAAGGAGTAGCGTGAGATATTGATTCCGAAAGGAACAAAAAGGGCTTAGATGTGCTATCTAAGCCCTTGATTTTTCTGGCTCCCCGGGACGGACTCGAACCATCAACCTAGTGGTTAACAGCCACCCGCTCTGCCGATTGAGCTACCGGGGAACAAAACTCAAAACGAGGAGCACTGCTTAACAGAGTACTCCTCGTTTGTCAATAGCCTAAGTTTGAATCATTCGCATCCAAACCTTAGACAGTGTCTAGGCACCGTTCAGGCTTTTGGAGCTTTCCTGCTCCGGCTTCTCTTTTGTTTTGGCTTCGGTGACGCACTTCGACAGAAGCTTCTCATAGTCGGCATCGATCCTTGCCTGGATCTTCGCCACTTCGGCCTCGGTCAAATGGCGGAACCGCCGCTGCGGCTTGAAATACTCGCTCACCGGCTTGGGCTTGGCCACCTTGCGGGAGAGGAAGTACTGGCCGTCGATCACCTCGTACAGCGGGAAGACCTTCGACTGGACAGCCAGTCTGGCCATTTCCACGCTCTCTTCGATGCCGCAGCGCCAACCGGTCGGGCAAGGTGAATAGAAATGAAGGTAGGCAGGGCCGGGGACCATCGATGCCTTCTTCACCTTATTCATCAGGTCGATGGGGAAGGCAGGCGAACAGGTGGCAACGTAAGGCGCACCGTGTGCCACGGCGATCTCAGCCATGTTCTTCTTCCAGGTTGACTGGCCGATGCTCTTCTTGCCGGCGGGAGAGGTGGTCGTCGCGGCACCGTAAGGAGTCGAAGACGACCTTTGAATACCGGTATTCATGTAGGCTTCATTGTCGAAGCAGAAATAGATGAAGTTGTGGCCGCGCTCGAGGGCGCCGCTCAATGCCTGCATACCAATGTCCGCCGTGGCGCCGTCGCCGCCCATTCCGACGAAGACCGTGTCGGGCGAATTGATGATGCCCTTGCGGTTCATGGCTTTATAGGCCGCTTCAGCACCGGTGGCCACTGCCGCTGCGTTTTCGAACGCCACGTGCATCCACGGCACTCTCCACGCAGTCTGCGGGAATGGAGAGGTAATGATTTCCATACACCCGGTAGCGCTGCAAACAACAACGTTATTGCCCAGTGCCTTCATGGCTTGCCGCAAGGCCAATACTTCCCCACAGCCCTGGCATGCCCTGTGACCGGGCGACAACGGCTCCACCTCAGGCAGATTCTTGAGGTTGAACCCCTTGAAATTCTTCAGAGCTTCAGATGCGATTCCCATTTATTCCCTCACATTGATGAATTCATAAGCTACAGGCACGCCATCATCTTTGGACGCAGCAATCTGATCGGCCATCTCGGTAAAGTTTTCAACGGAGACGTCTCTGCCACCCAGACCAACCAGGAAGTTTCTCACCTTGGGATAATGCTTGCGATCATAGAATATCGACTTGACTTCGAGCGCAACCGGCGCGGCAACATCGCCACCGGTAAAGGAAGAAACTCGATCACAGACGATCACATTCTTGGCGCCCTTGACGGCGTCAAAGAAGGCTGCAGCCGGGAACGGACGGAACAGGCGGAGGCGCACCACGCCCACCTTCTTGCCCGCTGCTCTCATCGCATCGACGGCTGTCATGGCGGTTTCGGAGATGCTACCCATCATCACGAAGATGGTCTCGGCATCCTCAGTCTTATAGGTTTCCACCGGCTTGTACTGACGCCCGAACTGCTTACCGAACTCATCCCAGGCCTTGATGATATGAGGCATGCAGTTCTTGAAAGCCTCGTCCTGGGCTTTCCTGGCTTCCGTGTAAATCTCCACGACACCAACCGGCCCTATGGTCACCGGATTGCTCGGATCAAGCCGCAGCTTGGGCCGGAAGGGAGGCAAATACTTCTGTACCTCAGCCTTGTCCGGCAGCATCATCGGCTCGATCACGTGGCTGAGGGTGAACCCGTCGAAATTGACCTGTACCGGGAACATGACATTGGGGTCCTCACCCATGCGGAAGGCCTGGATTGTCAGGTCAACCAGTTCCTGGCCGTTTTCGGCAATGATCTGGATCCAGCCGGTATCCCGGGCATACATCAGGTCGGCGTGGTCATTCCAGATGCTGATGGGAGCACTCAAAGCGCGGTTGGCAACAGCCATAACGATCGGGAGACGCAGGGCCGAGGCAATGTAGCAGAGCTCCGACATGAGCGCGTAGCCCTGGGCGCTGGTTGAGGTGAAAGTACGAGCCCCAGCCGCGGAAGACCCGATGCAGGCGCTCATGGCGCTGTGTTCGGATTCCACCGGGATGAACTCGGCATCCAGATGACCGTCGGCAACCAGTTCTGAAAGGTGTTCGACGACGTGCGTCTGAGGGGTAATGGGGTAGGCCGCAACGACGTCGACATCACACAGTCCCACCGCCTCAGCGCATGCTATAGAGACTTCCATACCAATCTTTTTGGACATGTTAGTCGACCTCCTGTACCATGGTAATCGCGTCTACCGGGCATTCCTTGGCGCAAATGCCGCAGCCCTTGCACCAGTAATAGTTCTGTACGTAGTAGCCCTCAGCGTCTTTGCTGTAGACCATATCCGGGCAAAAGATGTAACATTGGGCGCACTTGGTGCACTTGTCACGGTTTGTTTCAGGCCTCATACCGCGCCAGTCACCGGTCTTGAGTTCAGCCGCATTGCCGGGCGTCGTGATGGCCATCCCCAGATTCAATTCTTTCCAACTTCTGATTCCCGTTTCCTTAGCCACTGTTTAACCCTCCATGACGGTTTCATCGAAGGCGCGTGCGCAAGACTTCACGTTCTTCTCGGCAATCGGTCCAAAGCGATTATCGATCGGGCCTTTGAGGCCCTCCATCGTAATCACCCCCGGTGCAGCTTTGACAAAAGCCCCCAACATGGTGGTGTTGGTGATGGGGACGCGCATGACTTCCATTGCGATCTTGCTGGCATCAACCAGGGCGATCTTGGCCTTGATCCCGGTTTCCTTGCGGATCTCGGCGGCACTCTTGGTGGAATTGATGATGACCGTACCACCTTCCTTCAATCCAGCTTCAACATTGACCAGTTTCAAAAGGGTCGGATCCAGGACAATCACATAGTCCGGCGTGTAAACCTTTTCGCGTGTGGCGATCGGTTTGTCACTGATCCGCACAAAAGCCATAACGGGCGCGCCTCGCCGCTCCGGGCCAAAACTAGGGAAAGCCTGTGCGTATTTCCCTTCCTCGATAGCAGCCAGGGCCGCGAGTTCGGCGGAGGTCACGGCCCCTTGGCCCCCGCGTCCATGAAAGCGAATTTCAATCATAGTCTGTCACTCCACCTTCAACGTTTCAATTCACCTCGCTCACCTCAAGTAGCCCGACTCACTTTTCATTTGAGCCTACTCGCGGCGAACTCTCCAAAAGACACCAAAACTAAGCTATTATCCTATAGCAGCATTGTGCAAAATTGGTCAAGGTGTTTTTTGCATGCCAGGGTCAGCTTTAGGGTTTCGATGGGGAAATACCCGTCAGAAGCAATGCCTTGAGGCAACAATTCACAAGCGCCGGGCGCAGCAAGCGCAGGGTACCTCTCAGTTCAGATCCAAGAAGCCGTCTGAAAACTGGCTCACGGAGCCCTCAACGTCATGCCGGTGAAAACCGGCATCCAGGAATTACGCGGCTTTCTGGATACCGGCCTTCGCCGGTATGACGTATGCGGGTATTTTTCAGACGGCCTCTAAGTGAAATGCTGTCTCCCTTTCATCGCCCGCTCCAAGGTCACACGATCCGTATATTTCAGGTCACCCCCCATGGGAATCCCGTACGCGATTCTCGATATTTTCAGCGGACGGTCTTTGAGCAGCTGCAGCAGGTAATGAGCCGTAGCCTCACCCTCATTGCTCGGATTGGTGGCAAGGATGATTTCCTTGATCTGCTCTTGATCGATCCGTTCAATGAGCTCACGAATCCGAAGGTCGTCCGGCCCGACGGCGTCAAGGGGAGCCAGCACCCCCTGCAGCACATGATAACGTCCCTTGAATGCCCCCGACTGTTCAATGGCGAGAAGATCAGCCGTGCTCTCGACCACGCAGAGTTCCCCGCGGTCTCGACCGGGGTCGGCACAAATGGGGCAAAGCTCTCCGTCGGTAAAGTGAAAACACCGAGGGCAGGTGCTTATGCGATCACGCATCACCCGAATCACCTCTGCCAGGGCCTCGGCATCTTCTCTTGGACATCGAAGCAGGTGCATGGCAATGCGCGTAGCGCTTTTTTCCCCCAGACCGGGGAGTCTGCTCAGCCTGCGAATGAGGTCCTTCAGAATCGGCGGATAGGCATTCATGCTTTTCGAATCCCCTTAGAAAAGCCCGGGCAGCTTGAGCCCCGGTATGTTCAGACCGCCGGCCAGCTTGCTCATGTCTCCCGCGGCCATCTCCTGGGCCTTTCTCAAGGCATCGTTCACCGCAGCAACAATCAGGTCCTGCAACATTTCAATGTCATCCGGATCGACAATTTGAGGTTCGAGCTTGAGGCTCAACAACTCCTGCCGTCCATTCACGACCGCCGTGACCATTCCTCCCCCGGCGCTCGACTCGACCGTCTTGGAGGCCAGCTCCTCCTGGATCTTTGCCATCTTCTCTTGCAGGACCTTGATCTGCTGCATCGGGTTAAAGCCTTTTGCCATCTTTTCCTCCCTGTATGTCATGTCCCAACCGCGCCGGCGGGGCATGAGAATGAGTGCGCGGATTCACCGCAGCACCCTTATCGACGTGCAGGAGACGCGCTGCCAACCCGCAATCCCTCCCACAAGACCAGGTAGTCAATTCTGAAGCGCAAGACCATCTTAGGGCCCGGTCGAGGCCTCACCTCGGCGCTTCCCCAACCGATCGCTCTTGAGGGTTCGAACCTCCACCAGTGCTCCCTCGAACATCTCAACTGCCTGCGAAACCACGGGGTCTTTTGCTATCGACTGTGCGGCGCTGCTTTTGACTCGTTCCGCACCCTGTAGTTCTCTTCTCTCAGGGTTGGGAGAGGCCTTCGGCCTCACGATCCACTGAAAATCATAACCAAAATAAGCCCGTGCGGCTTCAGTGAGTCGCTCCAGAGCTTGAGGCTCCTTGACGACATCGATAAAGATCTCCATGACTTCGAGCCCGAGGGTTGTTTCCGAAACAAGCGTGACCTGGCTGTCAGCCAGTTTTGCGGCCAGGATGCCATCCCTGATTTTGAGCCATCTGACAAAACCCGGCCACTGGCCGACGGTTTCACTCCGATCTATTGAAATCACAGGCCCCGTCAGGGTCTTCTGAATGAGCTGAGGCGGCGGAAAGGGTTCTTGCGCCGATATCGATGCGGCTTCCGGCGGATCGGCATCGATGAGCCGCTCGGTTGCCCGCTGAGCAGCTGCAACCGCCATCCCGCCTGCAGAGGGGCATCCTTGCTCCGTTGTCAGCCGGTTTTCCAGAACATTCAGTTTTGCCAGTATCTCTTCCAGAGGTTCCAACTTGGGGAGCCGGGTCAAACGCAGGAGAAGCATTTCCAGCGCAACCCTGGGAAGAGATGATCGTCGAATCTCTTCTTCAGCTTTCAAAACCATTTGAAAGATGAGGTGAAGCGATTCCGGACTGGTCTTCTCCAGTTCTCCTCTGAGGAGGTGAATCTCATCTCCCGGAAGGTCCAGCAGCGATTCTACACCGCGCCCTGCGGTGGCGAGGATGAGCAGGTTTCTGAAGTATTCGCACAACTGCTGACAGAAGCGTTTGCTGTCAATGCCCCGCCGGTAAAAGTCGTCAACGACTTCCAGGCATGTCTGTGCCTCACCCTCCAGAATCGCCCTCACAGCCTTGTGGACACTCTGCCGGTCTACGATTCCAAGAATGTCCAGAATCTCTTCGCCCGCAAGATCTTCTCCACTGAAAGCCAGGATCTGTTCGAGCAGGCTTTGAGCATCGCGCATGCTCCCGTCGGCTTCACGGGCAAGGGAAAAGAGCACCGCATCCGGAAGGTCTACCTGCTCCTGGGAGGCTATACGCCGAAGATGCTCCACCAGCTGCTGCGTCGGAATACGACGAAAGTCAAAACGCTGGCATCTGCTCAAAATGGTCGCCGGGACCTTGTGCGGCTCCGTTGTGGCAAAAATAAAGAGCACGTGTTCCGGCGGCTCTTCGAGGGTCTTGAGCAAAGCATTGAAGGCTTCCGTCGTGAGCATGTGAACTTCATCGATGATGTATATCTTGAAGCGGCTTTTCGCCGGCCGGTAGCGAACCGTTTCACGAAGTTCCCGGATGTTGTCAATACCACGGTTGGAGGCGCCATCGATTTCCAGCACATCCACCGAATTGCCTTGTGTGATCTCCCTGCAGTTGAAACAGTGGTTGCAGGGCGCCGGTGAATCGGTCGACAGGCAGTTGAGTGTCTTGGCGAGAATTCGAGCCACAGAGGTCTTCCCGACCCCGCGTGCACCACAGAAGAGGTACGCGTGCGCGACTCGGTTCCTGCTAATGGCGTTTTGCAGGGTCCTGGTTACGTGGGGTTGACCAACGACCTCGGCAAAGTTTTGAGGGCGCCATTTGCGTGCCAGTACCAGGTAGGACATGGATAGATTGCTGCGAAATGGGGTAAATGGAAGATGGCGGAGAGAGAGGGATTCGAACCCTCGGTACACCTTTTGGGCGTACACACGATTTCCAGTCGTGCCCCTTCAGCCTCTCGGGCATCTCTCCGTCAATAATGAGCTCCGGAATCACACAATACTGTTCTGAACCAGTTTGGCGGAGAGGGTGGGATTCGAACCCACGTGCCCTGCTCTTCACAGGACAAGTCGATTTCGAGTCGACCCCGTTACGGCCTCTTCGGTACCTCTCCCCAGATCTTTCTTTGCCTGCCGGCGTTCTTCAAAAAACAGTCTCAGCAGCTCCGAACACTCTTCTGCCAGAACGCCGCCGACAACTTCTATATAATGATTGAAGGCGGACAGATTTGTCAAGTCCGACGCACTGCCGAGAACTCCGCCCTTAGCATCGTGGGCCCCGAATACAATCATGCGGATGCGCGCCTGCACCATTGCGCCCAGGCACATGCTACAGGGTTCCAGTGTTACATAAAGGGTTGTTCCCGGCAGCCGGTAGTTTCCCTCAGCCGCTGCCGCCTCGCGCAAAGCCACAATCTCAGCATGAGCTGTGGGATCGCACATCGAGATGGGGGCATTGTGCCCACGGCTGAGGATCATTCCTTGATCTCCCACGAGCACCGCACCAACCGGCACCTCAGCTTCGGCATAGGCCTTTCTCGCTTCCACCAGGGCCATGGCCATGAAAGATTCGTGAATGTTCCTCAAAGGGCTCATCGCTCCCAACACTCTTTCTGAAAGGTTTTCCAACTACCACACAGCCGAACGATTGGAAACCTCTAAATTTGCTTGACGTCATCTTGTCAGAGCTTTATTGGATCTTTAGTTTTTGAAGAGGTTGTCAGGCGCTGTTGGGGATACAATCTGGATTGGATGCAGTTTGAACCTGCAGGGAGTCATGATGGAAACAAAAAAGCCTCTTCAGGATGGTTGCTTTAGACGCCTTGCCGGGATGAATCGAGTCTTCGAGCCCAAGTCCGCGGGTCACAGGGAAGGCAAAAGGCATCCCTGTCCGGATTGTAGTTTTTGCCAGAATTGTGCCGAAACTCGTTGTCTCGCCTGCCGGCGACAGGGCGAGCGGGGAAGTGCCGCTTTGCAGAAGAGATTGAGCTTTAAGGAGCAGATTCTTCTTTATGAAAAGGTGAATGCTGAGGTATCAGAGGCAGAGTGAGTGCTGGAAATCGCATGGTTGGCCTGCAACCCTAAAACGACATGTGGAGCTATGAAGAGTAAAAGTCTTGTCTGGTGCGTTTCTCTCTTGATTCTCTTTGCGGTTTTCTCCATTGAGCATCCGGGCTGTGCGCAGTCCCTGGCTGTCGTGAAAGATCTCAATCAACCGGTTCAGAACGCTTCTTCTTCCGTTTCTCATGAGGCCGGTTCTGCAAGGTCCCCATCCCCGAACTGGCAAACCTGCCTGTGGGAGTCCATGCCTCTCGACTGGCTTCAGGATTCTGATCAAACAGCTCTCCTGGAAGCGTATGAACAAAATGGTTGGCAACCCCTCTTTATCACGGCAGGATTCGAGATCAATCCGAACGGCCGACTTCTCTTGCGGCGCCTGGAAACCATTCAGGATGAGGCCATTGATCCCCGGCCTTTCCAGCTGGAGGACTTGAAGCTCAGGATTCAGAAACTGGAGGGGCTGCGTCTTTCACGGCTGTCAGCCCCCTCCTCCTCCCGGGATGCTTCTGCCGCTTCCTCCCATTTTAACCCTCCCCGGGAGCACCAGGGAGGGAGCGCCGGATCATCCTCCGATCATGCCGTGGAATCGTTCGAACCCCCTGCACCCGGTTCAGAGAAAAAGGGACCGGACGAGGACGGATATCCCGACATCCGCCTGGCCGCCTGTGCCATTGACCTCCGGCTGGCCTATAACCTCATCCGGTTTGCCAATACCATGGCCCCCGATTCGAAAGAACTGCAGGTCAGCGCCCTGCTGGGGCATCTCACCATGGATGAGTTCATCAGCACCATTGAGCCGCGGCCGGCACAGTATCAAACGCTGGTTCAGGCTTTGCGAAAGTACCGGGACCTTGCCGCAAACGTCCTGCAGCAGCGGTTGGTCCAATCCCAGAAACTGAGCCCGGGAGATGCCGGGAACCCGATCCGTGATTTGCAGAAAAGACTGCAGCAGGAAGACTTTTACCAGGGAAAGATTACCGGTTCTTTTGACGAGGCCACAAAAGAGGCGGTTCAACGCTTTCAAGCCTTTCACAATCTCGAGACCGACGGCAAGGTGGGCCCGCAGACTCGGGAGTGGCTCAACATCTCCTTTCAGGACAAGGCGGAGATGATCGGCCACGCATTGCACCTCTACCGCCAGAGCCAGACCCGCCGCCACCAGAGATTCGTATGGGTGAACATCCCACAGTTCACCCTTGAATACTACAATGAAGGAAAGATCGAAGCTACCCATCGCGTGATTGTTGGAAAAGCAAGCGGGAAGAAGATCAGCTTCAACGGCCGGCAGATTGGAGAAAATCAAACACCCACGATGATCGGCAACATCGAGCAGGTGGTCATCAACCCGAGATGGTATGTGAGCGATCGGATTCGCCTCGAGCTAAGCGACGCCATCGCTGCCGACCCCTCTTTTCTGGCTCGCAACGGCTATGTGGAGATGACCTCCTCCAGGTATCCCTCGGGAGAACCTCGTCTCATCCAGCTCCCCGGGCCAAACAATGCTCTTGGCAAGGTGAGGTTTGATTTCCCCAATCCTTATGCAGTCTACATGCACGATACGCCCAACAAGTCCCTTTTCAAGAGAGCACGGCGAGACTTTTCGCATGGGTGCATTCGAGTGGAGAAGGCTCACGAGCTGGCCCAGGAACTGCTGATAGCCGACCAGAACCCAACGGCTTCCAAGATCGACAGCTATCTTGCAACCAGTCGTGAGACGTTTTTGAGGCTTCGGGAACCGGTCCCCATTATCATTGAATACGTCCCGGTCGTGGTCAACTCGGAGGGAAACCCCGTCTTCTGCGGCGATCCGTACGGCTGGTTCAAGTCCGGCTCCGGCCGAAAATCCTGACTGGCAGGTTTTCCTACAAAAAGATTTTCTTATTAATATAATCCAATGGTTAGCAGGTCCAGGCGGTATCAGCCAATCCAAAACCCTGTTGTTTGCCCACCGGGGCCGGCGGATGGGGATTACTCACTTTTCTTGTTATATCCAATCCTTACATCTTTTCTCCCAGGTCTTCCAAAGACCCTTTCCCAAAAAAAGATTTGACAGCGATCTCCTTTTGGACTAGTGAAGTAAAACACAAGAACGTCGGCACGGCTCCATCAGGTAAGAAAAGCTCGATCATTGTAGATATGAGGATATAGGGGAGAAGCGGCATGAGGCTTTCCGACTCTTGCGCCAGGATGAGGGTACCGTTCGTTTGTGTTATCACAATGTGGTTTCTATTGGTTTTATTTGAGGGTTTCGCGTTTTCCATCACTGTTTCCGTCGGCCGCCCGTACCAGGGGCGTCTCGTTAATGGCATTCCTTTTCCGGACCAATTCCAGGGGTATTCTCTGCGCGATCCGGAACGTTCGTATACCACCCCGGAGGTAATTGGGGCCTTACTGGATGCCTTTGACGCGGTCCGGGAACGATACCCCGAGACATGCAACCTCTTCGTGGGTGATTTTTCACGTGCCGGCGGCGGCTGGCTCAACATGCACCGGTCTCACCAGAATGGGCGCGACGTCGACCTCGGGATGTATGCCCGGGACAACCGGATTCTCGATACCTTTGTCCCCATGAACTCGGAAAACATTGATATTCCGAAAACCTGGTGTCTCATTGAGCATGTGCTTCGTTCCCAGCACGTGCAGTACATCTTTCTGGACCGAAGGATTCAGGAGCTGCTGCATGACTATGCTCTCAGCTCCGGCGGAAACCCGGCCTACCTGGAAGCATTGTTCGGCAACAACCGGGGTGCCATCATGCAGCACGTTCGTGGGCATTACGATCATATTCATATCCGGTTTTACACCCCCTGGTCGACCATGGCGGCACGTGTAGGAGACGGCGACGATCAAAAGCTGGCTGCCATCGAGATGGCTCAGCAGGCCTACCTTCCCAAGCAGGTGAACTATTATGTCAAAGGCAACGAACCTGGGCTTCAGGGTCTGGCTCAGAGTTTTGGGGTCAAGCAAGAAGACCTTTGCCGGTGGAACCGGATCGGGTCGAATGACACACCCGCTCCCGGCGCCTGCATGGTCTTCTATAAGCGAAGTTTTGAAGTGGAGCCCGTACGCCTGGCAAGGTCTCTGCAACCGGATTCGGTACCCGATTCACCCGGGACCCAGCTGGCATCCTCCATCGTTGCCGAGGCTCGGTCGGATGCCGTAGTGCCCGGACAGAGAATAAGGCTGACCAGGTCCGGTTCCGATTATGGAGATATCGCGAGCTCCGGTGCTTCCAAATCGGTACCTGCTGTTTCCGTGGCCAACCCTAAAACCTCCGGGGTTGGGGTCATACCCGCGGTCTATACCGCTGGAAGAAACGATACACTGGCTAAGATCGCGAAGCAGCAGGGTTTGAATCTTGACGCCCTGTGCCGGATAAATGGTTTGAGCAAGAATTCAACAATCAAGGCCGGCCAGAAAATTCAGCTCTGTCTCCAAAATGCCCCTCAAAGAAATACTACTTCCTCCAAAGCGACCAGGAGCTCCCTGAAGTCCAAATCGAAGCGGTCCGTTTCCAGGCCGAGCACTCTGCAAGCTAACATGAAGCCCGTTCCCAACACCAAGGCAAAGTCTGTTGTCTTGTCTAAGCAAAATTCGCTGAGTATCCAGAAAACCTCGGCGAAATCGGTGAACAAAACGAGCACTGCAAAGCCGGCAAAGCCCACTGCGGACAAGGGTAAGAGGAGGTTATCCGGCAAGTAGATCGCAGGCTTCGGCGTCCTCTTTGTCAGCTTTTTGGAGTGCTCTCCTTCACCCTCGACAAATTGTTCTTTCCTTCTCCGGGTCTTTTTGTTATGAACCATCGCTCCTGACGGGCACGAACAGAGTGCCCGTTTTTATTTGGTGTTTTCAGAATATAGACCTAATGCCGGAAAGGAGCCGTCAACCAGGTACTATGAACAACGATCTTTCAAAAACCCGAAATATCGGCATCAGCGCTCACATAGACTCGGGCAAGACCACCCTCACAGAACGGATTCTCTATTACACCCAGCGGATCCATGCGATGCATGATGTGAAGGGGAAGGACGGAGTGGGTGCCAAGATGGATTTTATGGAGCTGGAAAGGGAGCGAGGCATCACCATCCAGTCTGCGGCCACATATTGTAAGTGGAATGACTATTCGATCAACATCATTGACACACCAGGGCACGTGGACTTCACGATTGAAGTGGAAAGAGCGCTGCGTGTGCTGGATGGTGCCGTTCTGGTTCTTTGCGCTGTCGGTGGTGTCCAATCACAATCGGTGACGGTGGATCGCCAGATGGCTCGCTACAAAGTCCCCCGGATAGCCTTCATCAATAAGTGTGACCGAACGGGAGCGGACCCCTTTCGGGTGGTCCGCCAGCTTCGAGAAAGACTCAACCACAATCCCGTGCTGTTGCAGGTCCCGTTGGGTCTGGAAGCCGGCCACGAGGGAGTGGTGGATCTCATTGCCATGAAGGCCTTGAGGTTTGAAGGGGACCACGGGGAGGAGATCTGCAGTGGAGAAATCCCCGGCGAGCTTTTGACCCAGGCCTTGGAAGCTCGTGAGGCACTATTGGATGTCATTTCCCTCTTTTCCGATGAGCTCACCGAGGCGATCCTCGAGGAGCGCATCACTGAAGAGCTCATGCTTGACGCCATTCGCCGAGGGACCCTTGCCCTCAAAATCACCCCGGTGCTCATCGGTTCCGCCTACAAGAACAAAGGGGTCCAGACCCTCCTGGACGCCGTATCCCGTTACCTGCCCAGTCCGCTCGATGCAACGGCCACTGCACTGGACATCGACCGGGACCAGGCTGAAACAGTTCTGAGAAATGCTCCCGACCTTCCTCTGGTCATGCTGGCGTTCAAGCTTGAGGTCAGCCGCTACGGGCAACTGACCTACGTGCGACTCTACCAGGGGACCTTGACGAAAGGCGCCACCATCGTCAATATGCGGAATGGAAAGCGGTCGAAGGTCGGTCGTCTGGTCAGGATGCATGCGGACGAAATGGAGGAGATTGAAAGTGCCGCCGCAGGAACCATTGTCGCCCTGTTCGGAATTGACTGTATCTCGGGGGATACGTTCACGGACGGGCGGGTGAACTACACCATGACGTCCATGTATGTACCGGCTCCGGTCATATCCCTGGCCATCAAGCCCAAAGACCGAAAATCCGAAATGAGCGTCAGCAAGGCCCTCACTCGTTTCACCAAAGAGGACCCGACCTTCCGGTGTCATCTGGAGGAGGAAACCGGAGAAACGATCATCTGTGGTATGGGTGAGTTGCATCTCGATGTCTACGTAGAGAGGATGCGGCGGGAATACCAGGTGGAACTGGAAACAGGCATGCCCAAGGTCGCCTACAGAGAGGCGATTACTCAGCGGGCTGATTTCAATTATACTCACAGGAAGCAAACCGGTGGGGCCGGACAATATGGGCGGGTGGCAGGCTTTATCGAACCCGGCGCCGAAGGGGACTACCAGTTTATCAACAAAATCACGGGAGGCGCCATCCCCACAGAATTCATCTCTTCCTGCGACAAGGGGTTCCAGGCGTGTCTGAAGAAGGGGACCCTGTCAGGCTTTCCAATCGTAGGGATAAAGGTAACCATCGATGACGGTGCGGCCCATGCGGTGGACTCATCCGACCTGGCTTTTCAGCAGGCGGCGATCGGGGCCTTTCGTTCAGCCTATCCAAAAGCCGGCCCCAACATCCTGGAACCGGTGATGAAGGTGGTCGTTGAAACACCGTCGGAGTATCAGGGGACGGTGATGGGGACGTTGAACCAGAGGCGGGGTATCATCATCAGCACTTCTGAAGATGGCGTTTTCTCTACCATTGAAGCGGAAGTGCCGCTGTCGGAGATGTTCGGGTATTCGACCGTCGTTCGCTCAGCCACTCAGGGCAAGGCGGAATTCACCATGGAATTTGCCCACTACAGCCCGGTGCCGCGAAGTCTTGCAGAAGAGATCGTCAGGAGGTACAAAGAAGAACAGCTTCCTGTCAAAAACATGTAGCAGCGAAGTTTTTTTGAAGGAGAAACGGCATGAAATCTGACCAAGCCGAAGCTCAGTCAGCCATTGAGCTTGTCGCCAGGACCCTTGGCAAGCCTCTTGGACAGGGTGAACTCGGCGCTCTGATGGCCCGAGCCGGAGTGGGGAAGACCGCATGTCTGACCCACATCGCCCTGGAGCACCTGTTCAAAAACCAACCTGTGCTGCATGTGAGCGTTGACGGCACTGCGGAAAAGATCAAGATATGGTATCAGGAGCTGATCAAGGACCTTTTTGGCACTGCATCCAGAGAGGAATGCACCGCACAATACCATCGTATCGAATCGCTCCGCTTTATACTGGCCTACCTGCATCAAACCTTCAGCGTTCAAAAACTGGAGAAAAGCCTTCAAGACCTGCAAGAGCAGACCGATTTTCATCCGGCTTTGATTGTTTTGGACGGCCTCGATTTCGACCAGGGGCCTCGTGCAACCGCAACAGAGCTGAAAAGCTTTGCACAGGCACACGGACTTCCCTTGTGGATGTCCATCAGGACACATCGGCACATTGCCGTCACGAATGAACATGGGATTCCATACCCCTGCCACGAGACCGATGAACTCTTTGACGCGATTCTGTTGCTGGAACCCAGCCCGAGCGCCTTGCAGGTGAGGATCTTGAAGCATGGCGGCCTTTACCGCCCGGATCATCCCGACATCTTTCTCAACCCGCAGACCTGTCTCATGCTCAAGGGCTGAGGTGCTCCGGCTCGCGAGACACTGTCTTTCTGAGGACTAGGCTCAATGGATGAGGACCTGATCTCCAGTCTTACCCGTCAAATCAAAGAAGACATCCTTGAGAACTATCTGACCGAGCGGCGTCTTGTCGGACTGCAGATTGAAGAGATCGAAAACCTGGCTGAAAGCGCCAAAGAGCGTGCTCTTCGAGCCGGCAGACGACTGAACCGGGTGGTTCATCTGATGATTCATCCGGACATGGTGAAGAAGCTCAACACTCTCCTCGGCATTCCCCAACCCTCTTTCTGGTGCGATTGCTCGCAGAAAAAGCCCTCCCGCAGGATACACTTCATTCGTGTGAGGGCGCTCACCGACAGAGCAAAATTCAGAAAACTGCTCGTTGAATCCTACAATCGGCTGTATCAATGGATGGAACGATACCGGGCGACTTTTGAGGAGTTGAGCGCCCAATGCCGGGCAGTGAACAGCAACATCAAACATTTTCAACAGAACTTTGATCTACTCACCATCTTGAGCTTTCTCAAGGGCCTGGACACCGTCACCCTGGAGAGGAAGCAATTCCTCGGGGGAAATTTCACCGCGGAGGAACTGGCTTCGGTGGATCAAAGGCTCTACATCCCTCAGATCAGATTTGAAGATCTGTGCGTTCCCGCTCCCCTTGCTTTGCCGAAGCCCGAGGCAATCGATTCCTCCCTTCAGGAACTGGCACATGAAGTGTATCGAAAATATGAAGACCGTGTTCAGCGTTTACTGGAATGAGCTCATGCCTCTGCCGGCTATTTCCCGCTCCCCGCTTGAGGATCGTGCCTGAGCTTGTCGATTTCCGCTGGGGTGAGTGGACGCCCTTCGGCATCGACAACGTCAACGGCCGGCGGCACATCCAGCTGGAAAAGCAGCGGATCGTGGCCTGATAGGGCCCTTTGGGAATCGAGGCTGATGCGGTTGATGTTTCCCAACGCGTTATGGGCCTCAATCACGGAGATGCGGTAAGTCTGCAGGTCGATGGTCAGGAACAGGGTTGTGATCTCCGGGTCTTCCTTCTTGGAAATAAGCTTCAGAACAGCCGACTCTTTTGTGGACTGCTTGTGATCCAGTGTGACGTCGTAGTGCTTTCTAAGCTCGCCAACTCCTTCGAAAAAAGTCTGGGCCAGCGGGTGGGAAAAGATTTTCCTGGAATCGGAAAGTGAGATTTGCTTTTCCGAAGGAACATAAAGCCAGGCAAGTTGATGATTGGCAACAAAAACCTGCGGTTCAGGCTTTTCATACTCCCAGCGCATCTGTTGCGGCTTTTCATAGTAGAGCCTCCCGGAAGCCTCCGAGGACATCCTGCCGGCGGCGGCAGACGTTACCGATTGCTGGAAACCGGCTGAGAAGGCCTTCGTCTGCTGATAGACCGCTCCGGTCTTTTTTAGAATTTCACCAGCCACAAGAGGCGCCTCGGCACAGCCGTTCTCGAACGGCACTGCGAAGAAAGCACCCACCAGGAACACGATGGTGATGTAACAGCCGAGATTTCTTGCCATAGACCCGTCAATATCCTTTCACTGCGAAACGCCCTTGCCAAATACTTCTCTTGGTTTAATCCCATCGGAAGCGCCGACGATACCTTGCTGCTCCATCATCTCGATCATGCGCGCGGCCCGGTTGTAACCCACCCTGAGCCTTCTCTGCAACATTGAGATGGAAGCCTGCCGTGTTTCCAAAACGAGCTGGATTGCCTCCTCATATTTTTCATCCAGGTCCTCTTCCGCGATTTCATCCGCGGAGCCTTGATCATTGAAATCGACCCGTTCCCCTAGGGTATCTTCCACAAGGCTTTGAGCGCGCCAGAAATCTGTGGCTCGCTGGACATCGGCCTCTGAGATGAACGCACCGTGAATCCGCTGGAGTTTCGCCGTTCCCGGCGGCAAAAAGAGCATATCCCCTGAACCCAGAAGGCTTTCGGCACCGCCGGTATCCAGAATGGTACGGGAATCTATCCTTGAAGAGACTTGAAAAGAGAGCCTGGTGGGGATGTTTGCCTTGATGATGCCGGTCAGAACATCCACCGAAGGCCGCTGGGTCGCCAGGATCAGGTGGATTCCGGCCGCCCTGGCCATTTGCGCCAGGCGGGTGATGGACTCCTCCACTTCCCGTGAGGCCACCATCATCAGGTCAGCCAGTTCGTCGATGATAATGACCAGGTAGGGCAGTCGGCGGTGTTTGATCCCCTGGTCGTCCTCGGCGGACCCTTCAATCCGGTCCTCCGGAGGTTTCTCTCTGGCCAGTGCTTTGTTGTAGCCTTCAATATTTCTGACGTTCTTTTCGGCCAGCATGCGATAGCGCAGCTCCATTTCCTGAACGGCCCAGCGCAGGGCCCTGGTAGCCATTTTCGCATCGTTCACCACGGGATGAATCAAATGGGGGATGTTCTCATAGCTCTTCAATTCAATTCTCTTGGGGTCGATCAAGAGCAGGCGCACCTCTTCCGGGGTGTTTCGAAAGAGCAAGCTGGTCAACAGGGTATTGATGCAGACGCTCTTGCCTGTCCCGGTTGCGCCGGCGATGAGCAAATGGGGCATCCTGGCGAGATTGGCGACCACCGGTTGACCGGTGGTATCTTTCCCGAGAGCAATCGTCAGCGGTATTGAAGACGAAGAAAAGGTTTCAGACTCCAGGATCGCTCTGGCCGCAACAATTTCGCGACGTTGATTGGGAAGCTCGATACCGATGGCGGCTTTTCCGGGAATAGGCGCCACAACGCGAATACTGATCGCCTTGAGGGCCATGGACAAGTCATCGGAGAGGCTCACAACGCGGCTGATCTTAATACCCGGTGCAGGAGCATATTCATAGAGCGTGATGACCGGGCCGGGAGAAATCGCCACCACCTTTCCCTGTACACCGAAATCAGCTAGTTTTTCCTCAAGAATCCGTGCGTTCTCCTCCAGTTTTTTCCAATCGGGTGGTCGATCACCCACTTCAGGATTGTCGAGGATATCGAGTGAGGGAAGGCGATAACGCTCAGGACGGTCCGAGATGGCTTCGTTTGCTTCAGTCTCCTTTCTCGCCTTTCTCCTGGATCGTGCCGGCAAAGGCGGCGGGGGGGTTTCAAGCGCCGGGGCCTGTTCGCCGACAACAGGGGGCTGCCCGGCAGAGTGCTTGACCGACTCCTCTTGGGTCTCCCCCTGGACCGGAGGAGTGCTTCGCCACAGCCGCTTGAGAAGCCTGGAAACGAATGAAAAGAAGCCTTTCAGGACGGACAACACCTGCCGGCTTATGCTTCCGATGATCGTCTTGAGGGAGAAATGCGTGGCGAGCAGGAACCCAATCAAGAACGTTCCAACGAGCAGGATATGGGCACCGATGGAGTAGAATCGTTCCATCAGAAACCGGGAAAGCCAGAGCCCAAGCTCTCCACCAGCGCCTTCCGGCAGTTCCTGCCCAACGAAATGGGCCTTCGGCAGATACGTCGATGCCAGAGCGATAGCGCTGAAGAGGAGCAGGACAATGCCCAGGGGTTGAATTCCCGGGTGGACAAAAGAGGGGCGACCGGAAAAAAGGCACCAGCTTATCCACAGGCCGATCAAAGGAACTACATAGGCACCCAGTCCCAGGCGCAGCAGCAGACAATAGGAAATATTGGCTCCGACTGAGCCGACCCAGTTTTCGGGCCCGATTTTCGAGGGATTGAAAAGGGTTGGGTCCCCGGCATGAAAAGAGATGAGACTGAAAAGGACCAGCAAGGCACCCATCAGGCAAACAACAGCCCACATTTCGTGTTTCTCCGGACCCACAAGCATCTCACTGTCACGGGGCAAGTGGTCTTGTGCCGGGGTCTTTTCCCTGTGTCTCATCCTGGACTCCCCGTCTCAATTCGCAAATAACAATTTAGATTTCGGCAACGATCGGGTAGATCACCGGACGGCGTTCGAGCACCTGGTTAAAGAAGCGCTTCAATACTCGCTTTATTTCACTCTGGAGTTCCATGCGGTCGATTTCAAAATCCTGTTTGAGCAATCTTTCAAACACTTCGAGGACCATACTCTTTGCTGTCTCGAGGATCTCCGGCTTGGTCCGCTCGCGAATAAACCCTTTGCTGAGAATATCCGGTCCGCTCACGATCTCTTTGGTTTCTCTGTTGATCACCAGAGAGGCAATGACCAACCCGTCTTCCGAAAGGTGACGCCGGTCACGCAGAACCACTCCCCCCACATCTCCCACGCCCTTTCCATCCACAAAAACTCGTCCGGTCTCCACCCGTTCCTGAATATGAGCGCTATTCGAGCCAAAGACAATAGTATTGCCATTTTCAGCCAGCAGGCAGTTTTCGGGGGGTATGCCCATGGTGACAGCCAGCTGTCTGTGCTTGACCAGTTGTCTGAATTCACCGTGAATCGGAACAAAAAAGCGCGGCCGAACGATATTGATCATCAATTTCAGTTCTTCGAGATAGGCATGGCCCGACACATGGATATCGCGAACCTGCTCATAGATGACTTCGGCGCCAAGGCGATAGAGGTGGTTGATGATGTTTTGAATGGTCCTCTCGTTTCCCGGGATGAACTTGGACGAGAGAACAATGGTATCTCCCGGCTTGACTTTCAACTTCTTGTGGTCGTCAAAGGCCATCCTGCTCAGAGCGCTCTGGCGCTCACCCTGGCTGCCCGTAGTAACCATCAGTACCTGGCAATCGGGATATCGGGAAAGCTCGGGAAGACCGATCTCTTCTTCAGGGCTGAAGTCAAGATAGCCAAGCTCTCGCGCAATACGCGTATTGATCACCATCGACTTGCCGTTGAGAAGCACTTTCCGTTTGAATTCCCTGGCAAGATGGATCACCTGTTGAATACGGTGTAAATGGCTGGCAAATACCGCGACAATGATTCGCCCCGCACAGCCCTGGAAGATCTCCCTGAGATTGGTGCCGACGTCTCTCTCTGAAAGGGCAAAACCCTCACGTTCCACATTAGTGGAATCGGAAAAAAGCGCCAGGACCCCCTGTTCCCCGTAGGCACTGAAACGCGCAAAGTCGAATTGTCTCCCGTCGATGGGTGTCTGGTCTATTTTGAAGTCGCCCGAATGAATCAAGACCCCTATCGGAGTCGAAATCGCAAGGGCGACCCCATCAGGGATACTGTGAGAAACCTGGATGAATTCAACCCGGAAAGGCCCCAGTGAGACGGTTTCTCGAGCACCAACCTGGATGAGTCGACATCGATCGAGGAGGTTATGTTCTCTCAGTTTCTCCCGAACCAGGGCGAGCGTCAGGGCCGTTCCATAAATCGGCACGGAGAATTCTCGCAGCAGGAAAGGGATCGCACCGATATGGTCCTCGTGGCCGTGAGTGACGATCAAGGCCTTCAAGCATTCTTTCCTGGTTTGCAGATAGGAAAAGTCGGGGATGACAATATCGATGCCGAGCATATCCTCCTCTGGAAACATGAGGCCTGCATCGATAAGGATCGCGGTCTCTTCGTACTCGATGACCATCATGTTCAGCCCAATCTCACCCAGGCCGCCCAGCGGAACAACTTTGAGAGGGGACACTCCAGAAGTTTCATCGAACATAGGCTTTTTCATCTCCGGCAGTTGGAAACAGGCAAACAGGAATCGTTCGTGTCAACGGGAAAAAGACCCCCTTCTTCAGGTGTCAGATGCCGGCAGATGCTTTCTCGAACCGTGCGCATCAGCGTTTCATTATCTTTTGCTGTAAGCCCCACAGTCGAGATGGGGGTTTCAATCATCACGTCAACTACCCCCGGATGAACCATCCCGGCACACTGCCTGGAAACAATGCGATAGGAACCGCTGATGGCAATCGGCACAATTTGCTGCTGAGCCTTCACGGCAATGATGAAAGCCCCCTTCTTGAATGGCTGAAGAACTCCGTCAGGGCTTCTTGTCCCTTCGGGGAAAATGACCACCGAAGTCCCCTTCCGGATTCTTTCGGCTGTCTCATTCAGGCTCTCCATGGCTTTTCGCCGGTTACTGCGGTCAATGGGAATATACCCGGCAGCGCTCATGGCTCGACCCATGACAGGGATTGAGAAAAGCTCTTCCTTCGCCAGCCATGCGAACTGCACCGGCAGTTTGCCCAGGAGTGCCAGGATGTCAAACGCGCTCTGATGGTTTGAAAGAAAGATATAAGGCTGGCCCGATTCGAGGTTCGCCAGGCCTTTCACACGCACTTTCACTCCGGCCGCCCATAGATTCACCCTGCCCCACAGCCTGGCTGCCAGGTGCGCATATTTTGGCTCGCGGGTCAGCAACGCAGCCAGAATCGCCGAAATTCCCAAGAGGAAGGTCGAGTTCACAAGGACCGTATGAAAGAATAATGCGCGAATCATCTCCAAAGCGTTTCCTTTCGGCCTGCCGGATTCCTGTATAGTTCAAGATGATCATTAATTACGGCCGGTTACTATACAAGTATCCGTTGTAAAAGTAAACTGCCTGAGAAAATGAGTCAGCCGGCCGGTTCTCTGATCACCCTGCTTGAAATTCGCGACAAACTCCCATGCTGAGACCATTCGCATGAAAAATGAGTATCCCCCTGATATGGCTTGCCGCCTGCAAATGGGTCATGGTATAGAAAGCCGAAATCGGCAGGAAATCTCCACATTCAAGAGTTCTGATCCGCAGGGGAAGGAGAATCTATGGCTGGAACAATAAACAAGGTCATTCTCATCGGTCGGCTGGGCAGTGACCCGGATGTACGGTACATGACGGACGGAACACCGATAGTGAACTTCAACATGGCAACCGATGAGCCCGTTCGTTCAGCGGAAGGCACCTGGGAAAAGAGAGCGGAATGGCATCGCATCGTTGCCTATAGAAAACTTGCTGAGAACATGGCAAATCTCTTGAGTAAAGGGCGGCTCGTCTACGTTGAAGGGAAACTGCAAACCCGGCAATGGCAGGATGCTCAGGGAGTAAAGCACTACACGACCGAAATAGTGGCTCGAGACATCCACCTGCTTGACAGCGGCGGCAACCGGGCCGGGCAATCACAGGCCGGTGACACCTACGGGAAAACCGCCGGTGCGACATCATTGGCCGGGCAGTCAAACATGGAGGAGCTCCCCCCACCTCCAAACGACCGGGGAGATGAGATTCCTTTCTGAACCGTATCTATACCGGTCTGCAAAGCAAACCTGAAAGCATTCCATATGTCGTTCGCCGGGCTTAGTTCTGATCCGCATCAATGACTGTCCGAATTGCCCTTCGTCACACCGGCAGGTCTCAGACCGGTATCCAGGAAGCATTTCTGGATTCCGGCTGGAAACATGCCGGCATGACGGCCAGGGATAATGGCCACTCTATCGTGCAGCATTGCACTCAAGGAGCCGGGAACTGTTCAGAATCAACCATGGACTATTCGGGCGGCGGTAAACGCCGCCCCTAGGCACTGCACGGATTCTGCGTATGTATGGGCGGGCTTTACGCCCGCCCGATGAGTCGCGAGACTCTGTGCACCTTGTTTTTCGACGATTCCTCAGTCCAGCGCCACAGAATTAGAGGTCCGGGTTGTTGTTCGTCATACCGGCGAAGAGGAGAAGGAAGGAAATGTTCAGAGAAGAGCGGGACGAGAGCGAATTCAAGTGGAGCATGCTGGGAGACATCAAAGAAGGCCGGCCGAATCTGGGCCCCCTGGTCAACGTGACCGTATACCGTCTGATGCAGTACACTCTTCGGGACATTCTCATCCGTGATTTCGGGGTTGAGGAGGCGGACCGGGTCTTCTTTGAGGCCGGAAAGAAAGCCGGGGAACAATACTGCGAGAACATCCTCACCCAGAACCAGGACCTCAACGCTATGCTCACCCAGCTCGAACACACCATGAGGGACCTGGGCATCGGCATCCTGCGCATCGAAGCGGCTGACCCGGAGAGGGGCTTTTTCGTGATAACGGTGGACGAAGATCTCGATTGCTCCGGCATCCCCGTGTGCTCGGAGGAGATCTGCATCTACGATGAGGGGTTTATCACGGGTCTGCTTCTTGCCTATACGGGCAGGGACTTCCATGTCAAGGAGGTAGACTGCTGGGGCAGTGGGAGTCGTACCTGCCGTTTTGAGGTGGCCCCCAAAGAAGTCCAGGCATGATCTCTGTTAACGAGGAGCTCATCGATTCCCTCTCGGCAGTGTTCTACCATCTTCGCGCCGGGAGAATCCCAGATCCGGTACCCATGCCGGCCGGATTTCCAGAGAATGAAATCCGTCAGCTCATAACCTATGTCAATCGCTTTCTCACCGAGTTTGCCCCATTCGCAGAAGCGATGGAGCGGATTGCTCAGGGAGAGCTGAACGCCCGCCGGCTGCCTGGCCGAATGAGTGTTGTGAACGCTTTCAAGACCCTCCAGGCAAATCTGCGGCACCTTACCTGGAAAACACAGCAGATTGCCGGTGGGGACTTGACACAGCGACTCGATTTCATGGGCGACTTCTCCGTAGCATTCAACAGCATGACCCAGCAACTGAGGGATTCGTATGATGCTCTGGCTGCCCTGAATAAAGAACTGGATCGGCGCAATCAGTTTATTCGAAAGACCTTCGGCCGTTACACGAGCGACGACATCGTGGATGCCATTCTGGACACTCCGAACGGACTCAATCTTGGGGGTGAAAAGCGTGAAGTAACGCTTTTGATGTCCGATATTCGCGGTTTTTCCGCCCTCGCCGAACAGCTTGAGCCCACTGAAGTCGTCGCCATACTGAACCATTACCTCTCGATCATGGTCGAGCTCATTCAGCGCAATGGCGGCAATGTTGATGAAATCATAGGGGACGCCATCCTGGTTATCTTTGGAGCACCCGCGGCGATGCATGATGCCGCCCGCCGGGCCGTCCGGTGTGCTCTTGAGATGCAGAAGGCGATGGACCGCGTGAAAGAACACAACCATCAGGAAGGTTGGCCTGAGATTGAGATGGGGATCGCCTTGCATACCGGGGATGTAGTGGTGGGGAACATTGGGTCCGTCAGGCGATCGAAGTATGCGGTTGTCGGGCAGACGGTCAACCTGACAGCTCGGATTGAGAGCTTCACCGTGGGAGGTCAAATCCTCGTGTCTCCGGAACTGATATGCGCCGCCAACCCGGGTCTCATACTCGGCGAAGAGGTCAAGGTTCACGCCAAGGGCATGCGCAAACCCCTCCGATGTTGCGAATTATTGGGCCATCAAGATCACCCGGACCTGGTGCTGGTTCGGCAAGACATCGATTGCGTTTCGCTAGCTGAACCACAATCCTTGCACTATGTGCGTCTCAACGACAAACAACTCAATGAGCCGAAAAAACCGGCAACCCTGCTCGGTCTCTCTCGCCGGCAGGGCCTGATTAAGGTGCGCGAAGCGCTGCCTCCGTATGCCGACATAATGCTTCGTTTGCCACACGCGAAGGATGGGAACCGGGAGCCGGAGGTCTATGCCAAAGTGGTCCGCGCTGTCGACGAACCAGGAAAATGCTATCTGGTGCACTTCACTTCAATTCCACCTGAGGCACAGGCCTGGTTTGACCGACTCTCAGAAGGGGTCCCCGGCCCCTGATTCCTCGAATTCCGTGACGACCGAGGCGGTACCGGCCTGCCGAAAGTCCCGATCAACCCCTGCCGCCTGCGCAACAGGACCGGCGATCTCTCCCCATCGGCAAAGAACTCAGTCCTCTTTCCAGACTTCAATGCGGTTCCGACCGGCCTGTTTGGCCCGGTATAGCGCGCGGTCCGCCCGCAGGAGAAGTTCATCGGAGGTGAGCGGCATTCGATGATCTGCCAGAGCCACTCCGCCGGTCACGCTAACCGGCACGTTGGTGAAAGGCACAAATGAAAAGTGCTTCATGCATTCGCACCGGATTCTTTCAGCGATTTCATAAGCCTGGTCCAGAGTGGTATGCGGAAGGAGAACGATGAATTCGTCACCGCCGTAGCGGCAAACCAGGTCAATGTCGCGGCGCAGGCAAGCCTGGACCATCTGAGCAAACTCCCGCAATGCCTGGTCTCCGGCCTGATGGCCCAGCAAGTCATTGATCTCCTTAAATCGATCGATGTCAAAGAAGATGACGGCGACTGACCCCGGATACCTTCTGATTCTGGCCAGCTCCTCGGTCAGGCGGGTCTCACAATACTTGCGCACATAGACACCGGTCAGGCCGTCTTTCAGTACCTGGGCGAAAAGAGCGCAATTCTCCATCGAAATGGTCAGCACCGTAGTCAGCATTCGAAGGTCCTGCACGACGGCAAAACTGAGATGTTCTTCCTCGGCAATCTCGATGGTCACCACTCCGACTGGATGAAGGTCCGATGAAACCATGGGGAGACAAAGGCACCGGAGCGGCTGTTCGACCCCTGAGAATGCGGGAAGCGGCACCGGAGCGGCGGATGTCAGCGGATGGAGCGCAATGTCCCTGCTGAAAAGGATATCGGCAAGGGGTGAGTTTTCAATCGAGACTTCACCCCTGGTGGACACCACTTTCTTGTCGGAAAAGACATGCTCGAAACAGAGCGATTTGCCGTCGGCACTCAATGTCAAAATCCCCGTCCAATTGCTGCGAGCAAAATCACCGAAGCATTCCAGGGCGTTGTTGAGCAGCATCTCCCTGTTGCTTATTGATGTCATGAGACGAACTGCGTAGTTGAGCAGGAGCAGGTTTTCGTCAGATTCTGAATTCAGGATATCGGCCATCATGATGCGCCTTTCTCTTTTTGTTGGGAACGATATCTATCACATTGTTCTTTGCTCCCGAAAGTTTTCCCAGTCGCAAATGTCCTCCAGGGCTTCTTCAGGCGTTCGGGCGGATCTCAGATTCCAAAGAAGATAGCGGCTTTGGGCGGCATGACTCACAGTGGAGAGCAACCGCAGCTGAACCTCGGGCGCTTCGGCAGGTGACAGAATCAGGAAGACGCACTCTATGGGATTGTCCGTTGATACATCCGCTACCCCCTTGTGAGTTAGTCCGAGGGAGATTTGAGGTGTAGAAAGCCCCCTGACGCGTGCATGAGGGAAAGCTGTTCCTTCGTTAAAAAAGGTCGATCCCTTTTGTTCGTTTTGAATGACCTCATCCAGCACAAATGAAAGTTCACCTGTTCCGCCGTTTTTTTCGACTGCCTCCACCAACACCCGAAGGACATCCTGCTTCATAACCGGTTCATTCCATATAACGATACGCCGAGGGGAAAGCATGCGGCTAAGAGAGAGTTCAGAAGCCGGACGCGTTGAAAGCGCAGGATCGGCAAGGTACTGTTCCGGTATTGCGGCCGGGGCTTTGCCTGTCGGGGGCTCATATTTCCGGGTGCTAAGAACCACGACGGTCATTCCCTCGGCGCGCTCGATGAGGCGCTCAACGATGTTCTTCCTTCTGAGGAGCTTTTTCCAGAAGGGCAGTGGGCCGGAGTTACCGATGACAATATGTCCGACACGATATTCCCTTGCAAAACGAAGGATCGTATCGGGAATGTCCTCTCCCTTATAGGTGAAGACCATGGCACCAAGCTGCTTCGCCAGGGTCAAGGTACCGGAGAGGATTCGCTGGGTATGGGAATCGATTACCGTGGGCTCCTCTGAAGGGGTCTGAACGTAGACGGCATACCAGTTGCGGTTTAGTCTTCCTGCGAGACGCGAAGCGTAGCGAAGGAGCATCTCACTGTTCGGGCCGCGCGAACTGAGGCACACCATGACCTGATCGGGCGTGGCAGGGATTTCCGGCTCAATCGCCTCACGGCTCCTCAGGTCGATCTGGGAAGCCAGCTCGCGCAGAGTGAGTTCACGCAACTGTTCGAGGTTCGTTTTCTTGAAGAAATTGGCCAGTGCCGCCCCAATCCGCTCTTTCGGGTAGATCTTGCCCTCTTCGAGGCGCTTCTTGAGATCTGCGGTGGTGAGATCCACATTGACGATTTCGTCCGCGTCCGCAATCACGGAATCGGGAAGGCGCTCGCGCACTTTGATGCCCGCAATGGTTTCCACCGTATCGTAGAGGCTCTCCAGGTGCTGAAGATTGAGGGTGCTGATGACGTGTATCCCTGCAGCGAGAAGGTCCTGAACGTCCTGGTACCGCTTCGCGTTTCGACTGCCCGGGACGTTTGTGTGAGCAAGTTCGTCAACGAGGGCGACTTGGGGGGTTCTCGCAAGAACGGCATCCACATCCATCTCTTCAATCACGATGCCACGATACTCCTGCCGGCGGCGAGAGACAACATCGAGTCCGTCAATGAGGGCGGCCGTTTCCGTCCTGCCGTGTGTTTCCACAAGCCCCACCACGACATCGATCCCTTCTTTCTTGAGCCTGTGCGCTTCTTCAAGCATCTGCCAGGTTTTCCCCACACCCGCGCAGTAGCCAAGATAGATCTTGAGATGTCCGCGCTGAGAGCGGCGAATCATGCGCAAGAAGCTATCGGCCCTGTTGTCAGTCATGGCTTGCCCTCACTGCTTTCCGTCAAGATCGAGGTTGATGAGAAGAACGTTCACTCGTGGTTCACCAAGAATCCCCCAGTCGCGCCCCTCGATATGAGCCTCGATCTTCCTGCGAACGGCCTCTTCGCTGACGCCCCGGGCCAAGGCAATGCGGTGAGCTTGCAGCAGGGCGTTTGCCACGCTGATATGAGGGTCCAGACCACTTCCCGAGGTTGTCACAGCGTCAGCGGGGATGGGAACACTCTCGGCGATCCCGTTTTCAAGGCGATACCTGGCAATGCGCTCTCTGACCACAAGAATGAGCTTCTCCGAGGTGGGTCCAAGATTGCTTCCACCGGAGCTTGCCGCATCAAAACCTCCACCCGCTGCCGAAGGACGGGGATGCAGGTAGGATGGACCGGAGAAAGATTGGGCAATGAGGGCTGACCCCACCACCTTTCCGTCCAGGTCAACCAGCGATCCGTTTGCCTTCTGTGGTAACAGCCCCTGAGCCAGAGCCCAGACGATCAGGGGATAAAAGCCGCACAGGATGACAGTCAAAGAGAGCGTGGCAATTAATGATACGCGAATTTCGGTTGCAATGCTGATGATATGAAAACGGTCTTTATCCGCAGAGTCTTTCATATTGGTGATTCCTCCCTATACAAGGTGCAACCCGTTGACCAGGAGGTCAATGAGTTTTATGCCGGCAAAAGGGGCGACCAGCCCTCCCATGCCATAGATCAGAAGGTTCCGCCGCAAGAGGACGGAGGCATTGAGAGGGCGGAAATGTACGCCGCGAAGTGCGAGCGGAATCAGAGCCACGATGATGAGAGCATTGAAGATCACCGCGCTGAGAATGGCGCTCGCAGGAGAGCCAAGCTGCATGAGGTTCAGAGGCCCAATGACGGGGAACGCACTGACGAGCATGGCGGGAAGAATCGCAAAGTACTTGGCCACATCGTTTGTGACGCTGAATGTTGTTAAAGCTCCCCGAGTCATGAGCATCTGCTTTCCGATTTCGACGATCTCAATCAGCTTCGTCGGGTTTGAATCCAGATCCACCATATTGCCGGCTTCCTTGGCAGCCTGCGTGCCCGTATTCATGGCTACACCCACATCGGCCTGGGCTAGAGCCGGTGCATCATTGGTTCCGTCCCCCGTCATCGCAACAAGACGCCCCGAGGCCTGCTCCTTTCTGATGAGCGCCAGTTTGTCCTCCGGCCGCGCCTCGGCAAGGAAGTCATCGACTCCGGCTTCTTTGGCGATGGCTGCGGCGGTCAGCCGATTGTCCCCGGTGATCATGATCGTCTTGATCCCCATTGCCCGAAAGCGCTCGAAGCGATCCTTAAGGCCTCCTTTCACGATGTCCTTGAGGTGAACCACACCCAGTGCGCGTTCGGTCTCCGCAACGACCAGAGGGGTCCCCCCGTTCTGCGAGACCGCCCTGACCGCCGACACCACCTCGGGTGGAAAGGGTCGTGAGATGTAATCTCGGATTGCATCGGGAGCACCTTTGCGTATCCTTCTTCCGTCGATGTCCACCCCACTCATGCGTGTTTGCGCCGTAAAAGAGAGGAACCTGGCGGAAGGCATCTCCGTTATGGACCTGCCCCTGAGCCCATACTGCTTGGCCAGTATAACGATACTTCTGCCCTCGGGCGTTTCATCTGCCAGGGATGCCAGTTGTGCCGCATCGGCCAGCTCCTCGACGAGCACCCCTGCAGCCGGAAGGAATTCCGTTGCCTGGCGGTCGCCGAGGGTTATGGTCCCTGTCTTGTCGAGAAGGAGTACGTCCACATCTCCCGCCGCTTCGACAGCTCGACCGCTCATAGCGAGCACGTTCTTCTGGACCAGTCGGTCGATTCCTGCAATCCCTATTGCGCTCAGCAGGCCGCCTATGGTGGTCGGGATGAGGCAAACCAGCAGTGCCACGAGCACCGTGACTGAAAAGGGCACACTCGAGTACACGCCAAAGAGCTTGAAGGTCATGATGGCAGCAAGGAAGATGATCGTCAGTGCCGAAAGAAGGATGGTCAGAGCAATCTCGTTGGGGGTCTTCCGCCGGCTTGCCCCTTCCACAAGACTGATCATATGATCGAGAAAGCTTTCACCGGGATCGGCTGTGACGCGGGCTTTGATCCAGTCGGACAGGACCCTGGTTCCACCTGTAACGGCGCTGCGGTCCCCTCCTGCCTCGCGGATAACCGGGGCAGACTCCCCCGTTATTGCCGATTCATCCACCGTCGCCACCCCTTCGACGACATCGCCGTCCGCCGGTATGATCTCACCGGCTGAAACGAGTACGAGATCACCTTTGCGCAATTCGTCGGCGGGAATTCTTTCTACCGAATCGTCGGGGCGCAGGAGGCCCGCAATGGTTTGGGTGCGCGTTTTTCTGAGTGCATTGGCCTGAGCTTTCCCTCGCCCCTCGGCAAGGGCCTCGGCAAAGTTGGCGAAGAGCACCGTAAACCAGAGCCAGAGCGTCACCTGAAGGCTGAAGCCGAGCGGCTCGTTCCCTTCTTTGAAGATGATCCCGAATGCGGTGATGACGGCCCCGACTTCGGTAACGAACATGACAGGATTTTTCAGCATCGAACGCGGGTTGAGCTTCTTCACGGACTCAAAGGCCGCCTGCACCATGATTTCACGATCGAGGAGTGAGTGCTTTCTTCCAGCCATCGTATTGCATCCTTCTAAAACAGCCTGTTGGTCCCGACCATAATGAAGTGCTCGACGACAGGGCCAAGTGAAAGTGCCGGAAGGAAGGTGAGCGCCCCGACAATGAGAACCGTTCCGACCAGGAGGACCACGAAGGTCGGGCTCCAGACAGGAAAGCTGCCTCCGCTTGCAGGTACACGCTTTTTCCCAGCGAGGTTTCCGGCAAGGGCCAGGACGGGCAAAATGACCAGAAAGCGTCCGATCAGCATGGCGATACCCAGAGTGATGTTGTACCATGGTGTATTGCCATTCAGTCCGGCAAAGGCGCTTCCGTTATTTCCGGAAGTGGAGGAATAGGCATAGAGGATTTCAGTCAACCCATGCGGACCCGAATTGTTGAGTGCAGCAAGCCCCCATGAGCTCACGGCGGCCCATGCGGCAAAGCCGAGAATGGAAAAGATGGGCACCAGCACGGCGAAGACGCTCGCTTTCACGTCATAGGCTTCAATTTTCTTCCCGAGATATTCAGGGGTGCGCCCGATCATCAGTCCTGCCAAAAAAACGGTCAGCACAACGAAGACGAGCATTCCATAAAGACCCGCCCCGACGCCGCCAAATACCACCTCTCCAAGCTGCATATTGAGAAGCGGAACGAGGCCTCCAAGGGGTGTGAAAGAGTCGTGCATCGCATTCACCGCTCCGCAGGAGGCGTCGGTTGTCACAGTCGCAAAAAGGGCGGAGTTGAAGATTCCGAAACGTACTTCCTTTCCTTCCATATTGCCGTGAGCTGGATCGACACCAAGGGCATTCAGCCGGGGATTACCCATTGCTTCCGAGGACCACACGACGAGGAGGCCGCCGAGGAATAGCACAGCCATGGCCGCCCATATTGCCCAGCCATGCCTTTGGTTCCCGACCATCCTCCCCAGGGTGTAGGTGAGTCCGCTCGGAATGAGGAAGATCGAGAGCATCTGGAAGAAGTTCGAAAGCGGCGTCGGGTTCTCATAAGGATGAGCGGCATTTGCGTTCATGAAACCCCCTCCGTTTGTTCCCAGCATTTTGATCGCCACCTGTGAAGCCACGGGACCCTGAGCGACGGTCTGCGTGGAGGAAGCGCCTTCAACCTGTTCAAGCGTCTGGGCTGCAACATAGGGGTGAAAGTTCTGAACAACGCCCTGGGAGGTCAGAAAGACTGCGTAGAGAACGCAGGCAGGCAACAGCAGGTTGAGGCTTATGCGTACAAGATCTACCCAGAAATTGCCGATGGTCTTTGCAGAGTTTCTCGCAATCCCACGCATGAGAGCTGCTGCCACCCCAATCCCTGTGGCGGCTGAAACGAAGTTGTGGAAGGTGAGCCCAACCATTTGCGAGAAATAGGAAAGGGTGGTCTCACCTCCGTAGTTCTGCCAGTTCGTATTCGTCGTGAAGCTGGCCGCCGTGTTGAAGGCGAGGTCCGGGCTGACCGGCCCCAAGCCTAGAGGGTTTAAAGGCAGGAAGTGCTGGAGACGCAGAATGGCGTAGGTGAAAAGGCATCCGACCAGGCTGAAGGCAATGAGTGAAAAGGTGTACTGTTTCCAGTTCTGCTCCTTTTTCGGATTGATGCCCGTCAAACGGTAAAATAGGCGCTCTGCAGGCCGCACAAGAGGGTCCAGAAAGGTCCTTCCTTCCGAATCCAGCACACGAACCAGGTAGACCCCCACAGGCTTTGTGAGTACGACGAGCACCCCAAGAAAAACGAGCAATTGAATCCATCCGAAGAAGTCCATGAACATGGCGCCTCCCATCAGAACTTGTCCGGCCGAACGACCGATACAAAGAGGTACGCGATCAGTATCAGTCCGATTATACCGACGACTATGTCCATTATGGTCAAAGCCTCCTTATTGTTCAATGCTCACCAAACGCTGACCGCTTCAGGCGTAAGGTAAAAACGCTTCCTCGTCCTTCTTCGCTTTTCACCGTCAGGGTTCCCCCATGCGCTTCGACAATCTCTTTTGCTATCGCGAGTCCCAAACCTTCTCCGGCCTCGCGGTCCTGGCCCGGAACGCGGAAGAACTGGTCGAAGACCTGATCGAGATACCGGGCGGGAATACCTCTTCCGGTGTCGGAAACTGCAAAACAAACCATTTCGTCTTCCCCCTCCCCGGTGATGGTTACTTCGCCGCCCGGTGAGGTGTACTTGATGGCGTTGGAGAGGAGGTTGGCGACCACATGGGCGATCTGAACCTGATCAGCCAGGACTTCAGGCAGGTCATCGGAAAGCGCCATTCGCAGGGTGATTCCACGGTCTTTGGCGACGCTTCGGAACGAATCAAGCTGATCGAGGACTGTTCTCTTGAGCGCTGTCGGGTGTAGGTCCATCCGCAGTTTCCCAGACTCGATGCGGCTTATGTCGAGAAGGCTGCTCAAGATGGAATGAAGACGGTCGCTGTCATCCCTTGCTGTAATCAAGAGCTCCATCTGTTTCGGATTTAGAGATCCCACCTTTTCCTCCAGGAGCAGGTAGACCGCCATCCGCAAGGAGGTGAGGGGCGTTTTCAGCTGATGGGATACGGTCGATATGACCCCTTTTTTGAGTTCCTCCTGCTGCAGTTGGCTCGTTACGTCCTTCAGGATCAGGATGACACCGCCGGCCTGCTTTTCGGCGTCAAGGATCGGCACGGCTTCTGGGCGAAAGAAGTGCTCTTCCCCTTTGATGAATCGCTGGATTACGGTCTGGTTGCCCTGAGATTCAACAGTTCGTGCGCTCCTGACGGTTTCGTCGAAAAGGTCTCCCATCCAGTCGAAGGCAAGGCTGCGGATGCGGACATCAGGTCTGAGACCGAAGACCTCGGAAGCCGCTTCCGTTGACACCTCCACGCGGCCATCGAGGTCAACCACGGCAACGGCATCGGGAAGGCTCCTGAAGACCTGCTGTGTTGAGCGCTGAATACGCGCCATCCTGGTGCGGTCGCTCCTCCGGAATTCTCGAAGGCTCGAAGCCATTTCATTGAACGCCTCCGAGAGACGTCCAATCTCATCCCGCGAATCGCTTTGGACGACGAGGTCAAGATTTCCCCGTTTGATTTCATCAGTCGAACGAATCAGGCGCTTGATCGGACGAAGGATCCATCTTTGGGAAGAGAAAATGAAAAGAACGGAAACAACAACTCCGCAGAACAGAAGGATGTACATTCGATGCCTTGCCGTCGCGGCGGTGGTGCGCGCCCGGTCGTTGGCCTCGATCATGTTCTGTTGATTCATCTGGAGGATCTCATCAGCCAGGTTCTTGATTTGATGAAAGAGCGGTAGAAGCTCGGTGAAGTAGACTCGCCGCCGGTTGTCAAGAGAGAGTGCGGCATCCTGGACATCCAGCAATGCAGCCTTGTATCGAATGAAAAGATCCCTGATGCTCATCGCCCGTTCGGCTTCACCCGGAAGGGTGAGGTTATTCAATTCGAGTTGAAGCGCCTCTTCGAAGAGGGATTTGTTTATCGCGAGGAGCCCCTCTCCCTGATCGGTATCCCCAAGAAGGGTGAACAGAGCGCCGCTGTCCATTCGTTCGAGAGACTCCTTCATCTGCTGGGATGCAATGACGCTCCGGTAGTTCTCGCGAAGGATGATGTCTATGGACTGCCCGAGGGTTGTAAGCTGCAAGATGCTCTGAATGCCGATCACGATGATGATCAGGAGCAGACCGCCAAATCCGAATGAGAGTTTTTCCCGAATGCCCAGCATCTTCTCTTCTCCTTCGGCATTACTAAGGAGCAATCGCCGTGCCATCGAGTCTTACCGATACGTGGGCGGCAACTCGCTCATTGCCGCCTTCCGAATGGTGCAGTGGATTGCATTCTGCAAAGTGGGGTTGATTTGAGGATTGTATTCTGCAATGTCTCAGTATTCATTTCAGGAGGCTGATCTTATCAGATCCCATATTTCTTGCGTCGACGCCAGAGCGTGGCCTGGTCTACACCGAGTATCTCGGCAGCTTGCTGGAGCGATCTGGAGCCTGCCAGGATACGTCGAATATGCAACTCCTCAAGCTTCTCGAGGTCTATCGGGTCTCCGATACCGGGGGTTGGTTCGGGGGATGTGAAGTTGTCGGGAAGGCATTCAATGCCGACGCGGTCCATACGGCAGAGAATGGCTGCCCGCTCGACCACATTGCGAAGTTCACGGATGTTTCCCGGCCAAACGCAACTTCTTAGCGCCAGCAGGGCTTCGTCTGTAAAGCCCTGGAATACCCGGTGACTCTGCCGGCCGAAAAAGGCCAGGAACTGCTCGGCCATGGGGATGACATCCTCGGGGCGTTCCCGAAGTGGGGGAAGCACGATCCGGATGACGTTGAGGCGGTAGAAGAGGTCCTCCCTGAACCGACCCTCTTTCACCGCTTTCTCGAGATCGCTGTTGGTGGCCGTGATGATTCGCACGTCCGCCTTGCGGGTGGTGTGATCGCCTATGCTCTCATACTCCTTGTCCTGCAGGAAGCGAAGGAGCTTTGGCTGAAGGGATAAGGGCATGTCGCCGACCTCATCCAACAAAAGGGTCCCCCCTCCGCATGCGGCAATGCGGCCGGGATTGTCACGGATGGCCCCTGTGAACGCTCCCCGGATATGACCGAAAAGCTCGCTTTCGAGCAGATCGGAAGGGAGGGAAGGACAGGATACAACGGCCATCGGTTTTCCCGCACGGGGACTCCACGTATGAATCGCCCTGGCAAGCAGCGTTTTACCCGTTCCGCTTTCTCCACAAAGGAGTACCGTGGCATCGGTTGACGCCACCTGGCGTCCCAGATTCAAGACCTTTTGCATGCTGAGGCTTTCTGTGGAAAACCTCACCTCCGGGTGTGATCTTTCCAGATCCTCCATGATACCGGTGATTTTCTGCTCCAGTGCCTGCACTTCCATGACCTTGCGAACTGCAAGGTCAACCTGAGCGGGTGTGAACGGCTTCGGAAGATAATCGGTGGCTCCGCGCCGCATGGCTTCAACGGCCGTATCTATGGAAGCATATGCGGTTATGACGATGATCTTGAGCCAGGGTGCGGAGGCTAGAAGGACGGGAATGAGGTCCAATCCGTTTGCAGTCCCGAGTCGCAGGTCCACAAACGCCAACTCAAAAGACCTACGAGATGCCTCAGCCACCGCATCTTCGAAGTTGCTGACAGCAACTACCTTGTGGCCTTCGGTCTCGAGAGTCAGAGAGAGGGTCTTTCGAATGTTGGTTTCGTCGTCAACAATGAGAATATGGAGAGCATCCATCTGCACCGTTCCTCCCGGCTAACCCTCCGGTTCCGCTGTGGGACTCCCGGAATCCGACAGGTACACAAACTGAGCAAAGCCTCCCTTTTGTGAATCGCCAAAGTCCACAGGAAGGAGGCTCTTGCAGAAGTCCCCGGGCGTCATTCCAGCGGAGACCGGAATCCGGGTCCTTCAAGAGTTTCTGGACCCCGGCGTTCGCCGAGGTTACGGAATTCGGGAGTTCTGCAAGGGCCTCAAAGAATATACTCTATCACATCGGGTTCCTGAATTGGGCTGACGATTCTTGCCTCATGGCCGAAGAGGATGCGGTTCGCCGGATACGCTTGCGCACGCTCCGAGGCTTACTCTCATTTTCTCACCAGCTTCAGCTTCTTTTTCTTCTTCATATCGGCTGTCGCCTTCTTGCTCCTCTTCTCCATCTCTAGCATGCTTTGGTTGATTCCTGCCCTGTCCTTGGTTTCCAGCATTATCTTGTCTCTGCACAGATCACACAGACACATCTTCCCTTTTTGGGAGAGGCTGTAGATCCGAAGACTCTCCGACATGCATTTGCACAATTCACACTTCGAACCGAACGAATCGCATGGCGTGCAGGTCACTCCCTGGCTAAGCTCCTCGGATGTGAGAAGGTCCCTTGCAAGGTTTTGCTTGAACTCTACGAGTTGTTCGTTCAGTGCGGCCTGAGATGCCGTGTCACTTTCGACGAGACCCAAGCCGGCGTGTTCCCAGGACATTTTCTTCTCACCTGCTACCAGGAAGAACACACGCCCTTTATTGTCGCCTATCAGCTCCAAAATCTTTCCGTAACCCCAATCAGGCATTCGAGGGTGAAACACCCAATCGCCTTTGGATAACTTGAATTCTGTTCCCTGCATGGTGTAGCTCCTTTCCCAACGTTGAGATGGCGTTGCACTTTCAATAATCCCGAAGATCCGGAAAGTTGATCAAAATACCGAGGGCAGCGAAAGGAGTCGGTAGGACTTCAATCTCAGAAGGGTAATAATATGGAGTCTGCCGTTCATTCAACATACTAAGCATAACTGGAGCGGAGCCAGATATCAAGGAGACAAAGCCGGCACTGGATATTCGATATAAGGGCGACCCTCCAGAGGTGAGGGCAAAGCGTGTCCG
>CAYTWB010000006.1:0-103988 GCA_964441945.1 uncultured Syntrophobacteraceae bacterium | reverse complement strand
TATTGGCGGAATTCCAGGCAAGAGGGACCTCCTTGCCAATTACTCCCACTTTTGATTGCACCCTCAATCGGCCTTGACAGAATACCCAAGACCCGTTACCCAATAGAAGGGAAAAGGCCATTTCCTATCAGCCTCCCTCCATGGGTGCCGTACTCGAGGACGTTGCAACTCTACTTGATCGACGGTCTCGCGATGCGGAGGCGGAAGGGCAACCGGAGGGTGGGTATTCCGCGGAGGAAGAGGAAGCGACGGAGACTCAATACGCAGCCGCGCCCATGCTCAGACCCCTCTCAGAGGCTCGCAAAGCTCCGCGAGATCTTCCCGATACAGGCGCCGGCATTCTTATTGAGAAATTTTATCACCTGGAAGTGTTCATGAATAAGAAGGAAGCCTTCGAAAGGCTGATCCAGGAGGTATAATACCCTAAGTGCGGCACTGGTCGCCGACGATATCAACGAAGCTTTGGCCGGCTTCGACCCCAGACTCCATCTCCCGTAGATTTTCGCCAGGTTCGCTTTCATCCAGGTCATACATACCCAGGCATTGGTTATAAACCTGAAGATAACAGGGAGGGACCCATGGCTACAAAAGAACAAAGAGCGATGGCTTTAAAGCGTCTCAATGAAATCGGGCCATTGGGGACGGAGTACAAGGCCCGTGCCAAGGAACTCATCAATAACCCGGTTCTCGTCAACCAGGATCGCTTTGGCGTCTGCGGCATGGCCTCTTCGACTCACATCCTTCTCACTTACGACCCTCTGAGATTCGTCGATTTGCTGCGCTCCATATTCAACAACGAAGACTTTGAAGGCATTCCAGTAGGCATCAAAGACCCGGTCACCCGCTCGGGGGAACTGCTTGAACACCGCTTAGAGCAGTACCTGAGGAAAGTAGCTACAGGCGTAGACATGGATCCCAAGGCCAAGCTGGATTTCATCGTTTGCCGCTCGATCGGGAAGTTTCTCAAGAAGCTCAATGCACCTTTGTATACCACCACAAAAGATTTTTCGAAAAAATTCGCTCCCAGTCTTGGTCTAAAATCAGGACAGGAAAACCAGGTACTGAAGAAGGGTGATTTGGCACTTACAGGGGAGGCCGTGGAGTTCATCCTGAGGGAAATTGTTCAGGTCCCGACTCTAGAGTCGCATAACAAGGCGGAAGTCGAATTACTCACGGGATCTGCTATAACATATATCGTCAACCAGTGGTTCAACGACCATGCTGGACGGGAACCGCTCATCGTGGCCGCCGTGAACCGAGGGACCTACAACAGCGATCCCAACAACGAGGGCCCTTTTCGATGGCTTAAGGGGAACGATCCTCCCAGGATCGTATTTCGTCCGAGGGGTCCGACTGATCAGGATTTTGACCATTGGGTGGTCATCACCGGAAAAATCAAGACCAAAGCGACAAGTGCCGGCAACGAGTTTGTGATCCCAGTGTGGACATGGGGTAGGCATTTCACGGCGAGGCTGTATCCCAACTTCACACAGGGCTATATCAGTTGGCTGATTTGCTCATCCCTCGATACCGCAAAGACTACGATGCCGTTGATTGTGCCCCGGACTTCACCGGACTGGATCGCGGACGGGACGACAAGTACCTGCTCACGAACTGGATGCAATGCGAAAATCGGAAAGGGATCGCGCCACCACTGCCGTCTGTGTGGAAAGCTCTTCTGCAACGATTGCTGTCCGCAACTGGCCATGGTACCTGGTCGACAGGTGGCTCCAACCATGGGGCAGACGGTGGGCCAGAAATTCAGTCCGATTCCTGGTCCAGTGCGTGTTTGCTCCAAATGCTTCCACGAGCATGCGGGTTTTGGCTGGATGCGCGACAAGGAGACCACAGAGTGCCAGGTGTGTCATAAACCATTCGGGACCGTCCGTTGGCGACATCACTGCCGATACTGCGGCAAACTGGTCTGCAACGACTGCTCCGACAAGAAAAGGTCATGTCCCCGGATGGGTTACATCAGTCCCGTACGGATATGCAGGACCTGCGACAACAGCGGGAGGTGGATGTAGGGGTCGAGGAGATTGAAATGTCCAGGGAATCGAAATCTGCGGGAAAGCTTCCCTGCTGGGAGCTGTGGAGGCAGGATGACAACAGCGTTCGTGCGCTCATCGCCTGCTTTGAGGATCGACAGGAAGCGTTGGACGCCATGGTCCGGTACGAATCCCGCCGTCACAAGCAGACCTACTGGATTGAGGAGAAGTCAGCTACCGCGTCGTCCCTTCCTCCCTCAACAAGCGGGTGATGCGCCATTCCCGCGGCCCTCTGCAGGACCTGATTTCCTTGGAACAGGGTTCATCAGGGCAACCGGGCACTGACTGATTCCGGGAAATGATCTTTTTTCGTGCACTGGCCCTCCATGAACCGTTCTTAAAGCTTGTTTTCATTGGGAAAAGATTGTAAGGTTGGCCATCCTGGCTTGGACACTATCACGAAACGTGGGCATGAACCGAAAGAGTGATTGCTCTGTGCAGGATGTTGTGAAAAGGATACGGCAATGGGGTTGATCGTAACGGGAGGGGCATCGATCCAATGCAGCTTTGGGGTGGCCCCGTCAGTGTTGATGGTACTCCCTGCCTGTAAGGTGACGGTTTCCCTGTTTGTTGCGACCATCATGGACAACAAGCCCTTTGTGAATGTCATGCCCTTCGGCATGTGCACGACTCTCTCCAACCCCACCGTGGCAGCTGCAACCGCGGCAGCTCTTGGGGTCCTGACACCCATGCCTTGTGTGCCCGTTACCGTTGCACCCTGGATACCCGGAAAACCCACTGTACTGGTGGGGTCGTTCCCCGCACTGACGGATTCCAGCATCCTGATGTGCATGTGGGGAGGGGTAATCAAGATCAACACCGCCGGGCAGTTCAAGGTGCAGCTGTAGTGGGCGCTCGCTTTTCTCGACCAGGCCAGGTCGCCGGAGGTTTGCTTCAGCGGTCTCAGCGCTCCGGTCAGGCAATGGTCGGACTTTGGCTTTTAGCACACATTGGTTTGACAGAATCCTGTAAGGCTTTTACTGTGTTGGTTCGGAAGGCCTTTAACATTACCTGACCGATAACGGAGGGATGCCGTGTTTATCGATAAATGCAGCTCGAAAGCTCAGGACGCCATTGAGAGGGCCAGCCGGCTGGCAGTCAAGAAGGAGCACCGGTGGCTCACTCCATGGCACCTGATTTATGGATTGGTGGAGCAGGACGGCAGCCCTGCACGGCGCTATCTGGAGCAGGCAGGCTGCAATATCGAGGCGCTTGGTGCCAAGGTAGACGGACAGCTCCTGACGCAACCGAAGGCTCGCCTGGACAGCCAAGACGGCAGCATAAACCGGGAGATAGAGAAGGTGTTCATCTGCGCCGAGGAAGCCTCGACCCGACTGGGGGAAAAATACATCGGCGTCAACCATCTCCTGCTGGGAATGCTGGAGTTGCCGGACCTCCTGGCGGCCTTTTCGGACGCCGGAATAAAAAAGGATTCATTCGTTCCGTTTCTCGAACAGGTCTCCAAGGGCAAACTCAAGAGCGCCGAAAGCACGCCCGGTGAATTCGAGTACCTCGCCAAATACACCAGGGACTTGACGGAGAGAGCGCGAAACGGCGAACTGGACCCGGTGATCGGACGTGACGACGAGATTCGGCAGGCGATCCAGATCCTGAGCAGGAGGCTCAAAAACAACCCGATCATCATCGGGGAACCCGGTGTCGGAAAGACGGCTATTGTCGAGGGGCTTGCCGAGAGGATCGTGCGGGGGCAGGTGCCCGACGACCTCAAGTACTGTTCCGTATTGGCGTTGGATTTGGGGCAGCTGATCGCGGGAGCGAAGTATAGAGGGGAATTCGAAGAGCGATTCAAGCGGGTGATCGACGAGATCATCGGGGCGGGCAACATCATCACCTTTATCGACGAGATCCACACGCTTGTGGGGGCGGGCGCCTCGGAGGGCGCCATGGATGCTTCGAATCTCATCAAACCGGCACTGGCGAGGGGAGAGATTCATTGTATCGGGGCAACGACGGTTGAAGAGTACCGCAAGCATATCGAAAAAGACACGGCATTGATGCGCCGTTTTCAGACGGTTTTGGTGGAAGAGCCTTCCGTGGAGGATACCCTCTCCATTTTGCGCGGTATAAAGGAGAAATACGAGATTCATCACGGGGTGAAGATCGCCGACTCGGCCCTCACGGCTGCCACCAAGCTGTCGCTTCGGTATATCACGGACCGCTTCCTCCCCGACAAGGCCATTGATCTCATCGATCAAACCGCCGCCACGGCCCGCATTGCTCTGAGCTCCAAGCCCGACGAAATCGACAGGATCGACAGGCAGATCGTACAGATGGAAATCGAGCTGCGGGCCCTCAAAGACGAGACGGACAAGCAGTCAGAGGAGCGGGTCAACGTCCTGACGCGTGAGCTGGATGAGCTCAAGGAACAAAGCAAGGACCTCACGGAAAAGTGGGAACGGGAGAAGAAGGCCCACACGGAAATTCAGGAGGCAAAAAAGAGGCTGGAAGAAGCCCGGCGCGAAATGGAGCAGAAGGTACGGGAAGAGGATTTCGCGCGGGTTGCGGAATTACAGTACAAGATCATTCCGGTAGCCGAGAAAGTGATAGCCGATTTTGGGGACCTGGACATCTCGGTCGACGGAGTCGAGCGACAGGCCGTCGACGAGCAGGACGTTGCAGAAACGGTCTCACGCTGGACCGGTATCCCCGTCTCGAAAATGATGGGGTCCGAAAGAGAGAAGCTGCTCAACCTGGAGGAGTATCTGAGAAGGCGGGTGGTGGGACAGGAGGAAGCGCTTTCGACCGTATCGAAAGCGGTCCGGCGTGCTCGCGCGGGGGTTCAGGACCCCAACCGCCCGATTGCCTCTTTTCTGATACTGGGACCGACCGGGGTCGGCAAAACGGAGCTTGCCAAGACGCTGGCTCAATTCATGTTCGATGATGAGCGATGCCTGGTGCGGATCGACATGAGTGAGTTCATGGAGAAGCACTCCGTGGCGCGCCTCACGGGCGCTCCACCCGGGTACGTCGGATACGAAGAAGGGGGGGTGTTGACGAACAAGGTCCGCCGGAAACCCTACAGCGTCATTCTGCTCGACGAAGTTGAAAAGGCCCATCAGGATGTATTCAATCTCTTCCTCCAGGTCCTGGACGACGGGCGGTTGACCGACGGCCAGGGCAATACCGTTAATTTCACCAACACCATCATCCTCATGACCTCCAATCTTGGGGCCGAAAGGATCGAGCCCACAGAGACGGAAGAGGAAAGGCAGCGAATGAACCAGACGATCATGGACGCGGTGCGATCACACTTTCGCCCCGAGTTTCTCAACCGCCTGGACGACATACTGATCTTCAATCAGCTCACCCCGGAAGCAATGGTTCCTATCGTGGAGATTCAGCTGAAGCGGCTGAAGGCCCTGGTTGCCGATCGGGGCGTGCAACTCGATGTGTCGGAGGAGGCCAAGGTCCTGCTCGCAGAGGCCGGCTTCAACCCGCTCTATGGCGCAAGGCCTCTCAAACGCGTGATTCAGACGAAGGTCCAGGACCCCCTGGCTGAAGCCTTCCTTGCCGGCAGCATCCAGGACGGGGAGACGGTCCCGATCACTGTTCAGGGCGGCAGGCTGGTCATTGGGAAAGCTGATGGTCCCGGTGAATGCAGCAGTCCATCCGATGAAGGCGTCTCTGCTGCGGAGGAGAGGGGACCTTCTGTGGTGCGGGATGATGATCTGATTGACAACGAATAGGATTCGCTGAAGGGGGCGGGAAACACAATGGATGCAGCGAAGGATATTCTGGCCGGACCTTTTGGGAGTACTCTGCTGAAGTGGGAATACTGGCCGTATTATCTGGCTGCCTTTGCTGTCCTGGTCCTGTTGATTCTTCTCATCGTATTGCGGGTGCGCGGTCGAACCCGTTCGGGATTTGCCGCCCTCACGATGAAAAAACACATTTCGTCGGGATTCCGCGGCCAACCGGAGCAGATTCCTCGATCCAGCCTGAGAAAGGTCTGGAAACGGTTTCTAGCTCAGGTCCCCGGCGATTTCCGGTGGGCGATTCAGACCTACGACCCTTTTGTAGTCCTGGGTGAATCAGGCAGCGGCAAGAGCCTGCTCATCGACAACAATACGGATTGGCGGGGCCAGGCCGGCCGCTTCTATCCAAGCTATACAGTGGACCCGCTCCTTCAGATCTACCTCGGCTCAAGGGCCCTGGTGATGGAGGTCCCGGCGCCGCTGCTCAATAACACGTCGCCCCAGGCGAGAAACGCCCTCCTGCGGCTGTGGAAACCCCTTTTCAAGGGCCGGGAGGCCACGGTGGTGGTCGTGCTGAACGCTCCGGCACTGCTCCAGGACATCCCCGAGAATCTCCGCAGGCACGCTCAGGTGGTGAGAGGAAAGATCGACATCCTGTCGAGTGTTCAGAAGAGACCCGTAAAGGTCTGCATTGCGCTCAGCCACATGGATCAAGTGGAAGGGTTTTCAGAATTTGCGGAATTCCTGCACAAAGAGAATCTGCCCCTGGACATCTCCCTTTTGCCCGATGGCGACGAAAAGAGCCTCGCCGCCTGCCTGGGACCTTATGAAGCCCTTCTGCCAAGGGCTCTCACCAGCATGTCCTCGGACGATTATCTGAAGATCGTTTCGTTTTTCAGTGCGGCCCCGCAGTTTTTGTCCCTCCTTTCCTTCTTCACGCGCATTCTCCGCGCCCCGGACCCCCTATCGCCGTCGCCCCGGATCGTCCGTTTGTGTCTGACCTCCCGCGAGGTCAAGGACCCGCCCGTGTCCAATCCCTTCCTGGGGGAGGGGACCGTGAAGGAAAGGGTGAGGGATGTCCCCAACCTTCGGCATCGTCTTGCCGCAACGGCGATACTGGTCACTGGGATACTGTACCTGAGCATTGACTACTACGTGGAGAGAAGTCTGATGCTGGAGCTGGACGAAATGCTGAACCACATCGATCACTCTCCTCTGGCGCAATACGACGAGTACTCCCACGGGCAGTTCATGGAGGTCTCCGAGCACCTGACGAAAAGCCTGGTCATGTATGTTCCCCCCGATTTTTTCCCGCAGTCCGAGGAGCATGTGCGCTGGCATTTTTCCAGGGGCATTCGGAATTATTACCTGCTTCCCGCTTTCCGGGGTCTGGGTCAGGGGGAAGACGCGCATGAAAAGGGCATCTACCTCCTGGGTCTCATTTATGCCACACGAAGCAACGATTTGGGCAGGCTGGTCCTGGCCAACGCCAGGGAATGGACAAAGACCCTCAATCTGCCGGAAATGCTCATCCGGGATTACGTCTCCAATAATGACTGGGCAAAGGAACTGACGCTGGATCTGACCTCCATGCCCAACGAACATCCCCGGGGGATCGGTCCCATGGATAACCCCCTGTCGTGGAGCGTCTTTGTCAATAACGTCCAGAAGGCGTGCGAGGAGCCGTCCATCAATAAAGAATACCTGCATGCACTCCAGAAAGAAGCCTCCGCATTTCTCCGGATTTTGGACCGGATCTCACGATACAAACTGACCAACGAGCTGGTCACCCTTTTAAAACGGTATTTACCGCCTGGAGTCCAGATTGAATGGATTCAGCGGCGAGACGTCCTGCTGGACCAGGAGCCGCTCCAAGAATTCCTTCTGAAGGTCAAGGAAAAAGATATCGACTACCCTTCGGTAGTCGGGTTGGGTCTGATGCAGTTCATCGACAGTATCCGGATCATGGCCAAACAGAAGGACCTTGACCAGGATGGGGACAAGGAGTACCGGTTTAGATTGTACTCTCAGGAAGAATTTCAGTTTTCAGCCGCGAAGTGGAATTCGCTGGTCCTGCGCAGCCGCATCACACTATTCATCCGTGAATTCCTGGCCCAGAACAAGCGCACGGACGGGCTCCTCTTTTTCGATAAAACCGGCTCCATCGGGTTTCCCGACCTCGTCATGAATCCATCCAACGACGGAATGCTGTTCTTTGTCGGGAAAGGCAAAGTCGACGGCAGGTTCAGCAAGAGCGCCTTCGAACAACAGGTCAAGCCGGTGCTCGCCGAGCTGCCTGAGGTATTGAAAGGACTGCCCGTCGTTGAGGAGGAAAAGAAACGGTTCACCCAGTTCATTCTCAAGCAGGCCGAAGCCTATGCCGACCGCTATGTTTCCGCTTACAGGACCTACTATTCCCAGTTCCATCTCGCGGCGGATTCCCTCGGAGGCCTCCGATATCTGATCAAACAGATTCAGCTCCCCACCTCGCCGTTTCAGGATTTCCTCACTTCGGTCAAGGAGAATACCGCTCTGGATGTGGGCGATAGCCCCTTCCTGCGTCAATTCGCAAAAAAGTTGGGCACCTTTGAGTCCATTCGCCGCCTGATGGCTGAGAAGGACGGGACCGTTCCCGAGCTCGACAAATACAAGGCCTTACTGAAGCAGATGGATGACGAGATTGACAGCAACGAACCCTTCACCGCGGCAAACAAGGCCGACGATGCAAACGAGCTCAAACGTATTCTTTCGCCTTTGGGCCGGATCAGTCTCAGCATCCAGCGCGGCGAGAACGATTCCTATGTCAGCCTGGTGCGGATGTGGATCAAGAGCGTCGGGATGGACGCCGAATGGCAGCAGCCTTTTCTTGAACCGGCAACCATCGCTTTCTTCGTTGGCCGGGGCGACGTTGAATCCTCTGTTGAAAAGATCTGGTCGGACCTTGAGGACTCTTATCTGAAGACACTCTTCAGCAAGTTTCCCTTCAATCAGAAAGCGGAGGTGGAGGCGACTCCCTCAGAACTGGAGAAGGTCATTCACCCTCAGGGCGCATTCTGGAAAACCTTCAGGGACTATCTGGCACCCATCTGCCGGGAGAGCTCCGGCTTCTGGACGGAGCGGGTTTCTCCCCAGGGCTTTTTCCGCATTCCCCAAGACATGCTCCCCACGGTCAACGAGCTCTCCCGACTGACCGCGATACTCTGGAACGACAAAGGCGTTGCGCAGCCGCTCAATATCGAGATCAAGCCAGCCGGACTCCCGCCCCGCACCGAACATGCTCCCACCGCGATTCTATCCTATCTGCGTTCGGATAAATCGTCGGTATTTGCATTCAACCAGCAGCCCGCCTGGCAGAAGCTCCAGGTCGAATGGTGGAAGGCACAGACTTCGGCAGTGGGAGTGGAGTTCGAAGCCTTTCAGGACACTGCCAAGGCTTACCGTGAGATCATCATTGCCGAAAGGTTTTGGAGCTTCTATCATCTGCTTTCCAAAGCAGAGCCCATCGACAAGAACGTTATGGTCTGGCGTGTCGCCGGACCGGCCCCCTATCAGCAGCAGGTGAGAATCGAATTCGCATTGAAATCCGATCCCTGGACTGCATTCCAATTGAAGCGGCAATGAGAGCAGGGTATCCCATGGCATTGAATTCCGTGAATAGAAAAGGTGGGAGACACCCCTTCAGCATCGGCCAATGCACGTTGTCTCAGAGGCTATTGCTTGGGGTGGTCCTCGCAACCGCAGTCGTGGTGTCCGGCTTCGGCTGTTCGAGCCGGCGGCCCCCACCGCCTCAGATGAAGCTTCATGTGCAGTCGGATCGGGCCACGAACGATGGACAGCTGTTCTATCTTGTGGTGAGGGCTATCGGCGACAAGCAGTTCTTGACGGACAGCTACCAGGCGGTTGCAGGGATTGTCTTTGCGGACCCTCCCGACAAGACGATCATTGCATCCCACGTGATTTTGCCGGGCGAAAAACAGGAATTTCAGATGATTCAGCCGGAAGAGAGTCCGGTGGCCTTCTATTTTCTTTTCACCAGCCCGGGGGACCAGTGGAAGAAGATACTCGATCAACCCCTCGCTTCAGCTTATAATATATCCATTCGGAAAAACGAGGTCTCTATAACCAGGCAGAGAAGCCTCTGGAAACGAATTCTATGGCCGTTCGGCCCCTGACGGACGGCTTCCGGATGAGAGAATTGCATGTCTGACCGTTTGGATCTGTCGCTCATCGAAAAAGACCTCTCGAGGGGGCCGGATGGTCCCGTGGGACCGATGAGATGGCTGCAGGCGAGCCACGATGACCCCACCTCCTTCTGGCGTGCGTTGCTCGTCGCCAACGGGGCACTCTTTCCCTGGCCGGGCAAGAGCAGTCTCTACCGGAAGTACGACTTCTTCCACGATATCATCGCCCGCAATCAGCAGAACCCGTCGCCGGCATTTCGCTGGTTTGAGGAACGCACTGGATGGCGGGAGCTCGGTTACAGGCAACTCGGCCGGCTGGCCGCTGAAAGGGCGACGCACTGGGCAGGACAGGGCGCTCATGCCGGGCAAACGCTGTGCCTCGTATCGAATCTGAATGATCAGTTCCTGGTGTCGTTCCTGGCGGCACTGAAAATTGGCCTGGTTGTCTCCCTGCTGCCGCCTTCGGGCCGGTCTTTCCTCCGGAGACGCCTTGAAGCGGTGACACCCGACTTCATCTGGGCTGAGGAAGAATATGTCCCCTTGATCTCGGAATACCACGAGATGCTCCTCTCCGACAGGGCCTCGGGAAGGAGCACGGAAGACGAGTCGCGATCCCACTCGTACGCCGCCGGGAAGACCTTTGCGCTCGCTTTCGATCCCACAACGCCGACTCCCCATGTTCCGAGGGAGCTCGGCAGTGATACCGCTTACCTGTGCGCCATGCGGGACGGGATGGTCGCTTTGGGATTGAAGCCGGGTGAGGGGCTGGCCGCTCCGGGGCTCGGCATTATGGAAACCCAGCCGGCACTGCTTCTGGCCTGCCTGTTGAACGGAGCGACCTTTGTCCATCTTGACGAAAACACCCTTGCTCAAAAGCCGGGACTCCTGGCTGAAGGGCGCCTGAGGGCTGTGGGTGTGACCGACGCTGTTCGAGAGATGCTCCTTGACGGGCATGTAGAGGTTGGGAAGGCATGGGATTTCTGGTTCAGGGACCCGGCTGAGTCCCAGGATATCGAGGAGTGGAGAGAGTTTGTCAAAGTGTTGCAGCTTTCGGATACCTTTGCGGGCAACTTGAGATGGAACGCCTCCCTCGGGGGATGCATCCTTTTCTCGATCAGGCGCAAAGGATCGCCGCATCCCAACATGCTTCCCGCGGCTGGGGTCCCCTGGAAGCTGGTCGATCCGGCGGATGATAAACGTGAGTCCCTGTGGGGCCATGGGCTTTTTGCCGTGCGTCCTCCGGAAATGGAGGTGGAAGACGGTGTCGTTGCCGGCGGTATGCTGGCCCCGAGAAAGCATGAATGGATGTTCGTGAGGCCTGTTCTTTCCCGGCGGTCCGGGCGGTGTTACCCGGTGCAGGAGGTATTGGAAGCCCTGCTCAGCCTCCCATTCGGTGCCTTCTGCTCCATGGTGGAAGTGCCTGCATCGGGGGCGGGGAATTCATCCATCTTTGTGCTGCTTGTCTTCGTGGGCGGCAGGAAGGTGAATGAGGCGCAGCTCGCGGAAGCCATCAGGAAGAAGGTCCTCAGAGAGCTCGGCAGGGAGTTTCTGCCGGATCGCATCCAGGTCCTGGAGCTTCATCCGAGGCGTGGCCAGGACGGGGAGATCGATCATGAATGGTGTGGGAAGGAATTCCTTTCCGGGGCGCTCTCACGCAGATCGAGGGGTGAGGTGACCCGGTGCCTCACGGAGCTAAGGGATTTGATTCACTTTTCTCGAACAGAATAAGGAGCAGGTATATGGCGATCCAGGACGAAATTCCAAAATCACGATTGACCCTTCGGTACAAGACTGAAATCAACGGGCAGCCCGAAGACATTACCCTTCCTCTCAGACTGAGCGTCCTGGGGGACTTTTCCCTCGGCAGCTCGAGCGACCGAAAGGTTGACCTCGAGGAGAGGCGGCTTCGCAACCTGGACGGGAAGAATACGGATGCCGTGATGAAGGACATGGGAATCCGCCTGCGCTATGCGGTCCCCAACAAGATCGATCCCGACCGGGAAGAGGACCTTCAGGTGGATGTCCCCATTCAGTCCATGAAGGCTTTTTCCCCTGATCAGGTGGCGAACAACATCCCGAAGCTCAAGGGGATGCTCATGCTCAAGAGGCTCCTGGAAGAGGTCGTGTCCAACGTCGACAACCGCAAGGAGTTCAGGCGGCTCCTGGGAGAGCTCTTCAGCGACCAGGAGGCACTGGCGAAGATGATCGAAGAGCTCAAGGGATTCGAAAGCTTCAAGCTGCCTGCAACGTCCGGGGCCGAGGCGAAATAGACATGCAACCGAGCCGGCCCGGCCGGCCCCCGCATAAGGAGGAATACAGAGAATGGCTGCTGAAACCGAACAGTCGGTAAAAACGGAAGAAAAAGTCGACAGCCTCGATCTCAAGCGGTTTCTGTCCAGCATGCGCTTGAGCACTGAAATCGCTGAACCCGTTCCCATGGTCCAGGAGGGCCTGACGGTCATCAAGGAGGATGTCCGGGATGAGGACCGGTTCATTTCGGGGATGGCCGCGTTTCTGTTGAATGTGGACCCGTCGGCGGGGCGATTCGACAAGGGGATGATTCAGGATTTGGTCGCTCGAATCGACACCGCAGTCAACGAGCAGTTGAATGAGATCATTCACCATGAGAGCTTCAAGCAGCTCGAATCCAACTGGCGATCCCTGAATGACCTCGTTATCAACACCAATTTCAGGGCCAACGTGATGCTGGATCTTCTGGATGTCAGCAAGGACGAGCTCTTCGAAGACTTCGAAGCCAACGCTGTGGACATTACCGGCAGTGCGCTCTTCAAGAAGGTCTACGTCGCCGAGTATGACCAATACGGAGGCAAGCCTTTTGGAGGGATGGTCGGACTCTATGATTTCCAACACAACCCACAGGATGAATTCTGGCTCAGGACTATGGGCAAGGTGGCAGCGGCCAGCCACGCCCCTTTCATCGGTTCGATCTCGCCGAAATTCTTTGGATGCGACAGCATCGAGGAACTGGCCGCCATCAAGGACCTCGAAGGCCTGATGAACCATCCGAAATACGGATCATGGAACAAGCTTCGGGATTCGGAGGAGGCTGCATATCTGGGACTGACACTGCCCAAATACATCGTGCGGCTCCCCTATGATCCCGTGACCAACCCGGCGGGGAAACTGCCGTTCAAGGAGACTGTCCGGGGCGCATCGAACGAGGATTACCTCTGGGGCAGTGCCTCCATCCTGTTCGCCGAAAACATGATTCGTTCCTTCATTCAGTCGGGTTGGTGCCAGTATCTGCGTGGCCCCAAAGGCGGTGGTCTGGTGTCCGGGCTGCCGGTTCACACCTTCAATGTGAGAGGGGAAGAGGAATTGAAGATCCCCGTCGAAATGGCCATCCCGGACTATCGAGAACTGGAATTCGCCAATGCCGGCTTCATCCCTCTCATTTACCGCAAAGGCACCGCCGACGCCTGTTTCTTCAGCGCCCAGTCCCTCAAGAAGGCGAAAAGATTCAAAGACCCCAAAGACAGCGAGAATGCTCAACTGGTCACCAACCTGGCCTACACCTACTCCATCACTCGAATCGCTCACTATGTGAAGTGCATCATGCGGGACAACCTCGGCAGCAGTGCGGATGCAGCCTATATCCAGCAGGCCCTCGAGACCTGGATCTCCCAATACGTCACCACCGTCGTGAATCCCGACGACCTGACGTTGCGCTATTACCCATTCAAGGCCGCCACGGTAGAGGTGGAACCGAGGGAGGGAATGATCGGCTGGTACGACTGCAAGATGAGCATTTTGCCCCACATCCAGTTTGAAGGCATGGATGTGGAGCTGAGACTCGATGCGCGCCTGTAGAGTGAGGGTGTTCCACACTCTGAGGGCGGCTGTTTTCATTCACACCAAGAAAGAAAAGGAGGTTTTCGATGGCTGCCAATTCCTATAGTTGCAGCGTTGTTCAAGGGTTCAACTTTCAGAAGGACTCCCAGGACATCGTGGGTCACATCGTAGCGCTCAAGATCGGAACCAGCCAGTTGTCTGCAGACCTGAGCGTCACCGACCCGACATCCGCCAACATGGCCACCTATGTCAAGGTGGTGGGGGTCGCGTCCTCCATATTCTGGAACGGCGGCTATGCGGACCCGATCCAGTTCAGCTGCCAGGTCAGCACCACCAACAAGAATACCCTGGCGACCCTCCAACATCAAAGCATGGCCAACACCGAAGTGGAGCTCAATTTCAACATCTATGACTACGACCCGGACGCCAAGCTCTATTTCAAGGCGTTCCACACCAACAATGCTGCGGTGAAGGGCCTCATCATGAAGAGCGGGGGAGACCTCGAGATGAACATCAGCATGGAGCAGTCCATGGAGATCGTCAATCCGAAGAACTACAGCTTCTTCCTGGGGGTCATGCCGCAGCCGCAAAGCCAGGATATCATGATGGCCGTCTCCAATACGGCCAAGTTCGCAAAGAAGTGGGGCGTTGCCGTCGGCTAGGAACTGCCCAAAACCAACCATTGTCCATGCGGGCGGGGGCAGCAAACCCCGCCCCTACGCGCCAAGCGGATTCAGCGCCTACAAGGGGCGGGCTTCATGCCCGCCCGATGAGTCACGAGTTGATATGATACTCGAGGATATTCCGTGTGGTACCAAATGGTTACAAAACCGGGAGGTCTCCCAAACGTCATTCCGGCATGCTTCTGGCCGGAATCCAGAAAAGCTTCCTGGATACCGGCCTCAAACCGGCCGGTATGACGAACGGGATTTTCGTATGACGAATGGGAATTCGGACACTCATTTGCGTGAAGCTGTACTTGGCAAGTTGCCGGATGACTGTACCATAGAAGATATTCCGTACCACCTGTACGTGATTGATAAGATTCGAAGGGACATCGAGGTAGCCAAGGTCCAAGGACCATTCACGCAAGAAGAAGCTGAGAAGCGGTAAAGCAAATGGACTACAAGGAATGATTGATAAACTGAGTCGAGTTCAATGGGAAATGGGGCAGACACTCCTGCCGGAGCATTTGATCGCTCAGGAAGAGTCGCTGCTTGCCGAGGCCATCCTGCGCTTCCGGGTCATCGGGTTGCCTGACTATGGCATTGCGAGACTGCAGTGGAATGAAACCCTGTTGCTTCAGGGGGTCTTCGCCGTCCAGAGCGTGATCCTGATCATGCGGTCGGGTCTTTTGCTGAGCATACGGGGAAACGCCGTTGTCGCCCCGTATAATCTGAATGCTCCCGGCAGGGTGCACGTGCCCGTTTACTGCCATTTGATCGAGAGCAGCCAAGCTTGCGCCGAGGACCGAGGTCAAACCGTCGTCAGCACCTCGGAAGGAGCCAACGGCCTGGTCAAACGGATCACCCGGCAGCTTGTTCTTTCTTCCGAACAGACTCACCGGGAAGCCGTCGAGACCATCAAGATCGCCGAGTTCAGCAAGGGTCCGGACGGCACCTGGAGGATGTCGGCAGACTACATCCCACCGCTCCTTCAGGTGGGGTCTTCGCCGTTTCTTCACCTGGAACTCGAGGAGCTGCACCAGATGCTCGATCCTTTTCAGAACAAGCTTGCCCAGGAGATCGCCGTCAGCTACCTGAGCGGGGACAGCATGTTCAGTGCAAAGGAATGCCTGAAACAGACGCTCCACATGAAGCGCTTTACCGCAAACCTGCTGAGGCAGGTCCATATACACCCCTATTACGTCTATGAAGAACTGAAGCGATTCTATACCGAAGTCTGCTTCTATCAGGACGCCATGCCCGAATTCGTTGGAGACGCATACGATCATGACCGGCTCGGGGAATGCTTTCAGAGAATTCTTCAGCCGCTCAGCCAGCAGCTCCAAACGGTCCACCGGAAACTGCCCTACATCCCCTTTGAAACCAAAGAGGGGGTCACTCTGGTGACGCTGCCCTCCGAGCTGCGTGAGGCCAAGGAAGTCTATTTCCTCATTCAGAAGCCTCATGTGAACGTGAAAGCTATGTTGGAAGGCTTCAAGATGGCCAGCCTCCCCCGCTTGCCCATTGTTCACAAGCTGGCCCTTCAGGGAATCCTCATGAAGCGAATCGATCGGCCTCCATTCCAGCACCGGTTCGGCCCCGAAGTGGACTTTTACCTCCTTCTCGAGGGAGACGAATGGGACCAGGCTTTGCGGGACCTATCCCTGAGCTTCTATGATTCTCCCAGGCTCCAGGATTTGAGATTTTACCTTTACTGGCGCATGGATTGACCGTGTGGCCGGGACCTGCGTTCAAGATTGAGGGTGGCGTTCGACGTTTCAACGAGCAGCGAGGATGACCATGGCCCTTCTGAAGAAGTTCTCTCGGAGACCCGAATTGCGGGCTCAGGAAGTGGACCTGACCGGGATCATCTCCAACCTGAACAACATTCTGAACACCAGGAAAGGATATGGCTCCTTTCTCAGCGATTTCGGCATCCGAGACATGAATGAGTTCATTTCCCGTGACCACATTGCTTTGGCGGTGATGAAAGAGGTGGAGGACAACATCAGGAAGTTCGAGCCCCGGGTCGAGTTGATCCAGATCACCAGGGTCGACGACGACAATCCTTTGCGATTGTCTTTTCAGATCGAGTGCAGACTGCGCAACACGTCACAGTCGATCCACATGGTTTTCGACAGTGTTTACAGCAGTGTCAATCTTCGCTCGGATTACGATCCTTCCAGCCAGGCGACTTCATGAAAGGCGTTTGACCCATGTTTGCCGATTCACTCGATGCCAGCCTCAAGCTCACCATCTCCGGAACTTCCTTCAATGTTCCCGGCGGGAATATCAAGGGATTTCATGCCAGGGTCCACTCGTATGGCTTTACATGCCGCGTCAGCTTCATCGTCTCTTCCGAACAGGAAAAGGACACACTCTTCGGCAGTTTTACCAAGACCGATCTGATCCAGGCCAATCTCCAGCTCACCCCTCATTTTCCCCCTCAGGGGGCCTCATTGCAGCCCTTGAGCCTCACCGGACCGGTGACCGATAAGGCAATCCTTCTGGAACGTACGGTCCAGCACGCCACCTTGACGGGCAATCCCATTCTCTATCGCCATTACCAGGTCCAGTTCGGCGACCCCGCCTGGGTGCTCTGGCGGCAGCACCATCCGTTCGATCTGCTCGTGAACAAGAGCATGAAGGATGTCATCGATGCTCAAAAGGGAGACCAGATCAAAATCACCTACAACTGGAGTGCCCTTGAAACCGCGAACCCGATCAACACCCTGCCTCTCGGGATCGAGACCGGTAACGGCAGCTTCTACGACTTCATCATGTGGTATGTTTTCGCCCAAAACGGGGTCTGGACCTACAACACCACAAACAACTCCTATACGCTGTCTCAGAGCAAGAGCAGCGAGGGTCAGGCCGTCAAGGTCGACGGACTGGATGTCGAGGAGTGCCAGGTCCACTTTCCCGAAACGATCCGCTACAATGCGAACCTCTTGAATTCCTATTCCGAAAATCCCCAGACACAGAATATCACTCAGGACCAGGCGGCCACGGGGATCAGCAGAGACTACATGGGGTGCTACCCGGTAGCCCAGGATTTTCAAAATCGCAAAACCCTGGAGACACAAAGGCTTAAGGTCAGAAATCACGAGGTGCGCCTTGTTTTTAGACGTTTTCCCACCATCACCTTCCAGCCGGGTTCTCTGGTGCAGCTGCAAGGAGGCGTCTGGAGCGACAACATCTTTCCTCACGGCACGACCTATCGAGTGCGCGACATCTTCCTGAACGGCAAACCGGTGAACCCTGAACTCACCGCCGATCACAACCTGTCGTTCTCGAGCTTCAACCTGAACATCGAAGCCCAGCTTGAAACCCAGGACGAAAAGTGGGTCAGTCTTCCCTCCTTCACGGCTCCTTCCTTCCCGATCTTTGTCGAGGGCAAAATCGTGAGTGAACAGGGCGACACCAGCGCCGAGACTTTTCAGATTTACCAGGACACAAACACTCAGCAGGATCAATACAAAATCAAGGTCCCTCTGTGGAATAATCAGCAGGTCCCGGCATCTTTCGACCCGGTATTTTTCTCTGGCCACTTCTATTTCCCCGCCTATAAGAATGAACGGGTCCTGGTGCGCCTGATGCTGCATTCGGCATCCATAGACCGATTTCTGGATTGGCGGGCCGGAGCCAGGGTCCCCATGGATTCCCAGGGAAACAGGCTGCTTATGGGCCAGACTTCGACGAGTCAGACCACTATGAGCCACACTTACGAGGATTCCAAGCCGGTTTTGCACGTTAAGCGCCTATCCGACAAAGATGTGCAGAGCATCAAGCTTTCCGAGGGGAATCTGCTCCTCAAAACCACACAGGAAGATTCCTAGCCCCTGATCGATGGGAAAGGCAACGGATTGAATCATGGCAACCCTGGACTGCAGCATCGAACTCGACAAACAGAAAGGGATCACCCTCACCGTCACGAATAAGGAAGGCAACATCACCCAGACGGTGGTGATGAACGGGACATCGATTACCATCAAGTGCCAGGGCCAACAGAACACAAGCACCATCACTCAGCTGCAGGACAGCATCTCCATCAACTGCAAGGCCTTTTCCCTGCAGGCCGAGACCATCACCTGCACGTCCACTAAGGACACCCAGCATCAGAGTGACCAGAAGATGACCATTCAAAGCACCCAGGATATGACTCTCAATTCGAGTGCAAACCTGACGGCGCAGGCCACATCCCAGGCTACCGTGAAGGGTCAGAGCCTGACCGCTTCGGCGGACAACGCAGCGAAAGTCTCGGGCATGACCCTCACGCTCAGCGGGACTCAGAAGGCCGAGATGTCCGGTGCACAGCTCTCCCTTTCCGGTTCGACGCAGGCCGAGATGTCCGGTGGCATGACCAAAGTCTCCGCTTCCGGGACCATGAACATCGAAGGGCAACTGACAACGGTAAAGGGGAGCATCACCAACATTCAGGGCAGCCTCGTCAAACTGGGATGAGACTGAAGATGGCGGAATCACGATGAGGCCTGATCAAGAGCTCTATAAAGAGTTTCTCGAAGAGATGAATGCGCTGGAAAGCTTCCGGATCACCCATGTCTCGGAATATCCCGAGGTCCCTCTGGAGAGGGATGATCCCGACGTGAAGCGGCTCATAGAAGCCATGGCCTTTTTTTCCGCTCGAACCAGGCTGGCTGCCTTGTCCAACGTTCTTGCCGTTCAGCGCCGTGTCTTCCAGCAGTTCTTTCCTTTTCTCCTTTCCCCTGCACCCGCCATGGGGATTCTGCAGGCAAAGCCGACAGGCCAGTTCACCGAACCGGTCTGCTTTCCCAGGGGATCCGAAATGGCCGCTTCAATCACGGGTGAAGGGACGGCCATCTTCCGAACCTTGTGCGACCTGCAAATCCTGCCCATCAGGCTCACCAATGTGAAGACATTGCTTCTGCCGGATAAGGGATTCCGTATCCTGCTGCGTCTGGACGCATCCTTTCCGCGCAACGAAGAGATTCGAAGGCTCTCTTTCCATATCAACCACCTGAATGATTATCTGGCATCGCTGAAAGTGCTTCATTGCCTCCGAAGCCATTTGAAGGCCGCTTCGGTGGTTTTCAATGAAGAGGCAACCGAGTTGAGCCGTGGGACTCCCTGCAGGACATCCTTTGGCCTCCCGCCCTCGATTCCGGCGGAACATGAGGAGTCCATCCATCCGCTGCTGGCAGAAAGGTGGTTCTTTCACTTTCCCCAGCAGGAGCTTTATGTCAACTTCGACCTCCCATCGCCCCCTCGAAACTGGCAACGTTTCACGCTGTGTCTCGACCTGGCCCCTCAATGGCCCAGGAGCCTGACCCTGAACGAAGACATCTTTCAGCTCTTTGCCGTTCCGGTGGTGAACATGAAGCGCTCCTTCGGAGAACCTATCCTCTGCGACGGGACGCAAGAGCGGTATCCGATTCGTCATCCGCAGCTGGAGCATCGCTTTGAGCTCCACTCGGTGATCGGGGTGTACGAGGTGAAGGACCGGAAACACATGGTTCCACTCAAAGCCGGTGTCATTTCGGGGGGCAGCGGCTCATATGAGATCGACCAGAATGTCGTTCAAGAGGGCCTGGCACGCAGCATATGGCTGCTCCCGCACTTTCCCGAGGCTTTCGTTTCCCCCAGAACGGTTGTGGTGGATGCCCTCTGGCTCCAGCCGTGGTATTCCGATGCCATTATCCAAAGGCAACAGGTACAACCGTATGACAGAACACTCGTGGGGGTAAGGTGGGACTGGCTCGGGCCCGTAAGGGCACATGCCGCCAATCCATTGTTGAAACAAAGGGACGCCTTCACTCACGTATTCACCCTGGCCAACAAGTCGGTCCTCAATGTGGAGGACATCGGCAGCCTCCTGCGGGCCCTGGGTACGGTTCGAGTCGGGGAGTTCCAGAATATTCTGCAGATGGTGGCAGGGGGCAGCGTGGAGAACGTCCCACAGCAGAAATTGGGTCGCTCAGGGCTCATAAGACAAGTCTATCACATCATTTTCAAGGAATTCGACCCGGTCCTGCGCCCCCTGGTGGAGACTTTTGCAAGCCACGTGGAACGGGTCCTGGACCTCTGGATTTCAGATGCAACCGTTGAAGTTCGAATCAAGACCGTCGAAGAACAGATGGAAGCAAGAGAAACCATATGAAAAACGATTTGTGGGGTGCCGTTCATGACGTCTTTCGGAAAGTGGATGAGCTTTTTGGCCACGATAGATCGCTCTCCAGACCGGAGGCACCATCCTGGGCTTCGGAAGAACCGGAGATCGAGGAGGCCGTTCCTCCCGCCGCTCCTTTCCCGCTGCCCCTTGATGAGCTTCTCCATGCACGCTCCGAGCTGCGCAGGGAGCTTGATGTGGTCCGGGAGAAGCTCGCCGGGCGCTTGAATGAACGGGACACCTACCTGGTTCTTTTTGCCCTGGTTGCCCATTTCGATGAGCTCGTTCAAACCCGGTTCCTCAAAGGCGACAAGCTGAGCTGGCCCACCTTGCAGAGAGAGCTCTTTCAAGTGGATGATGCGGGTGAAGTCTTTTACGACACCATCGAGGACATTCTCATGAAGCCTCAAACACTTCCTTTCGTCCTGGAAGTCTACTATTTCTGCCTCAACGACGGGTTCATGGGAAAATACGACCGGAACCCCGCAAAAATCCACGATTGTATGCAAAGACTCAAACAAAGGATTCCCATCGAGGAACCGAAGTTCGTCCACAGCGACGTGACTGAACCCATGGTGGTGGAAAAACCGCGATCCCCGGCCATCTACTACATCGCGACGGCCGTCGCGCTGTTTGCCTTCTATTGGGTCCTGATGCTGGCGGCCTGGATCTGGAACCCTCTCACGGAATAGAGAGAGCATGAAGAACCGACTGGACGAAGTCTTTTCCGTTGAGAAGCTGCGACACACATGGAAAGAAGGGGCAGCAACGGATCAGGAAGCGGTCTCGGCAAGAGTGGAGAGCGCCGGGAGCAGTCGAAGGCCCCTCTGCCTGGCTGCGGAGGCTGCGTATAAGAGATGTAGGGAAACCATCGAACGCCGCTTCCCGCGCCGGTGCATCGAGACCCTGGAGCCTATGCTCGTGGAACTGGAAGAGCTTATCATCCAGAGGTTTCCGGCGGACCCGGGTGCGGCACCGCCACAAGAAGAGCTCCTAAAGCTTACCCTGGCCGTCGATGGACTTTTAAACCGGCTGGAAGACCTGCTGGAGGCCTTTGAAGCGGGCTCAGCCCGATAGTACAGCACGGCGGAAATCCTTAACCAGTCAACGGTAGGGGCGACCGGCCGGTCGCCCCTACAAGTCCGGTTGAACTGACCAGGGACTTGCACTCGGAATCCGTCTGATAGACACCCGCGTACGTCATACCGGCGAAGGCCGGTATCCAGAAAGCCGGGTAATTCCTGGATGCCGGTTCCCGGCTTGAAACATGCCGGGACAAGCTTCACCGGCATGACGTTGACGGCATCGTAAACCAGTTTTCAGACGGCCTCTCAGGTGTATTGGCGGTTTCGCCGCTGGACGAAACACTCCTTTGCCTTATTCTATGCCGCTCTGCGGTGAACTGTGGGGTTTCCGAACAATTGGGAACGGAAGATGATGGCCCTCAAGGGAAGAATTTCGAAGCAAATCCATCGATTCGACTTCATATCACTCCTCCGGCTTCTTCACACGATGGGGTATCGTCAAGATCAGATCGTTTTTAGAAGCTGCCAGAGGCTCAGCTCTCAGCCGTGTCTTCTCGAAAGCATCAAGTTTCGCGACACCCCTGAACCCAAAGTGATTGTCACCGTGAACCTTGGATTGCTGAGCGCTCAGACCCCCCTCCCTACCTACTTCCTGAAGCAAATGGATCAAGGCTTCATTGATCCGGATTCCTTTGCTGATTTCTTGAGCTTCTTCGACCGGCATCTGCTCCAGCGGTTCATCTTGAGCCTCTATCCTGAAATCAACCCGGAGCTGTTTCCCGACTGGACACTGGCCAGGAGGCAGTTTGCCGGAATGCTCAATCTCCGGTCCTGTACAATCCTGCACTGGCTCTTCAGCGTTGTCTTTCCGGAGCTGGCCGTGAGTGTGGAGAAAGCGGTCCTCAGCCGCAGCCTGGAAACGAAAGATATTGTACTGGGCCGATCTTGCCTCGATGGCAGATCGGTTTTCGGCAAGCGGGCCCATCAGCCGGTACACGGCTTGAGGGTTGTGCTCACGAGCGAAGACGAGCGGACCGGTATGGGCGTGCCGTGGCCCCGTGAAATCCGGGGGCGCATGGAAGCGATCGTCTTCCCGTTGCTCAAGAGCGTGGGGATTGACCTGGAGGTCTTTCTGGTGATCCGATCACAGACGAGTTGGGCCAGGCTGCATGCCGAGAGCTTTCTCGGGTATGACAGGATTAAGGGCGGCGCAAGGCAGCAGCGACGTGTGCCCATCTATCGAGGACACCTGGTCGAGTGAACCCAAAAGGAGGTGGTTCCCATGACATTCCAGAATATTTTTGAGCTTTGGTTTTCATTCAATGACGGCTCGATTGAGTCGGTAACCCAGGATACCTTGACCACCAAATTGCCGAGAAGGACCACGCTCACCATTGAAAAGGTTGACATCGGCATGAATGAATTCCTGATCCTTCCCGAATCGGCGGTGATACTCAGTCACCATCCGCATCTTTTTGGCTTTTTCAAAGAAGGCATTAAGTTGTTGTCAAGGTACTTCTGGATGTCTCGAAGCGAGGGTTGCTGGCGTGCCGGGACCGGCTTCCGCCCGGAAACCGACCCAGGAAAGGGAACACCCTTTGGCGCTTTTACTAAAGGTCAAGAGCACCTTGTTCCCGGAGGGTACACCTTTGAATCTCAATTGCACTTCCTGCTGCAACAGAAGCTCGATTCGCTTTTTCAAGCCAGACCCAAAGAGAGTGTGGCTGAGATCGGCAAACCGGAGTTTGTAGCGCTTGTTGACGGATTGACTTCATTCGACATGACCAAGGGAGGTCCAAAATACAAGAAGGATAAGATAAAGCGTTTCCTGATCAAACCACCGGAGACCGATTCCAAGCCTGCTCCTGTTCCGGAAGAGTGTATTGTCAGAATATACGAAAAGGAAGTCACCTACGTAGAAGCACTGGACCCGGCACTGCACGATGCCAAGATCATCGGGACAGGCAAAAGGGACAAAGATGGAGTTCTTGACGCAAAAGGAGTGACCTCTCTTCAGATGAAGGCCGCCTATGTTCAACACGGCGACAAGGATAAATCGGGATTGAAGGCTTTCAAGGACGCAGAATCCCCTTTGTGGCGAACCATCGGTACCTGCCTGGATTGCCCCACGGGTGTCAAGTACAAGTATTTTTCGCAGCTGCTCGAATCGGACGTGAACGTTGAAGTCTTCCGACTCCAAAAGGCTGGAAAAATCAAAGAGGCAGTCGACATAGAAATAGCGTATACGACCAGGTCGTTTCACATGAAATTCATGAACAAGGCTCAATCGGCGACGTACGAAATCAACTCCCCTGTATGCTGGGTCAAGTCCGTTTATATCGATGGAGGCATATCCAATTTTGGGAATTACAAAAAATATCCATGGGATTTATGCTTCCTCCCTCAGAAGCCCATGGACTACTACCAGCAACCCCACCAGCAGGTCAGCGATTACCTGATAGCCCGGCAGAGTCAACAGTCAAGGGACCATAGCTATACATTCCTTGCTCTGTTCGACGAAAAGTACTGTCCACTGATTCAAAAGTTCAAAATGAATAGACACTTCCCTCTTTTTAAATCGTCGTACATTACGAGAACGATAGAAAAGCTGCTACAGGATTGGAGCCATGCGGATATGGTTGAAGGTTTGCGTCTCAGCATTATGGCGTCGTGTCGCGAATATGTCTGGTTCAACCAGAATAACCCTTCCTGGACGCACGGGCAAACCGGACAACTCCGAGCCGAGGCCTTCAAAAAAGCTGTATCCCAGTGCAACAGCTTCAAGGAATTGAACAAGGTCACCTACACATTGTTTGCAGAAAACAAGGTCGGAAATACCTGCTACACAACCTGGTATGGAGGCGGCAAGATCGGGACGCGGTCCAGTTCGTATCTCGTCTTCTTTTGTGATGCGCTTCTCATCTTGCTCAATTCAGTCGACCCTAATTATTGGATACCCGTAACGGATAAGCGCTTGAAAGGCGAGGAACATTGCATCACCAGGGCGGTCTTCTACTTGAAAAACAACGGGATACCGGTCCATCCTACAGACTCTGCCACGCTTGAAGGCGTACTCGAGGCCATGAAGTCGAAGGTCTAAAGGATGCGGATTGGGGCAGGTATGGAGAAGCAAACCATGATATGTCGTGGATGTGGGAAAGATATAGCTGATGATGACTGTAGAAAGGTGGCCGAGTGGCCGTTTTGCCCCTCCTGCTTCGAAGGGTTGATGAAGGGGCCTGGCAAAACGGAAGCAGATCGACCTCCTGGGCAGCTTCAGGCCCGGTCTGATGCCGCGGATGCCGGGTCAAAAGCCCTCCGGTGCGTAGTCTGCAAAAAGGAGCTCGAACCGGGAGAACACAAGAAGCTGGGAAGCTGGACCTTTTGTTCCGGCTGCTATCAAGAACTGGTGACCATACCGAATGCGGTGGCGGCGGAAGCCGAGGACGCCGGACAGAGCGAAGCGGATGCCGGGGATGCAGAGGCGCAGGCGGAAGGGAACGATGCACTCATCGCCCGGGTGAGTGTCGGCCTGGCGGCATACGTCCAGTGTAAGGGCTGCGGGCGGCGCATTCCGCAAGGTGGAGCCAGGGTTGTGAATGGTGAGACGTTCTGCCCCGACTGTTATTACGCCATGCCGGCTGAAGCAAAAACCCCGTCGGTTCAAACCCTCCCCGGGGCGCCTCAAGCTCCTTCAAAAAAGGACCTTTCAGACCGAGTCGAAACCCATGGCGCTGAGGATCGATGCGCCTGCTGCGACCGTGCGCTTCGGACCGGTTTTTTTAGTGAGGTGGACGGATTCATCTTGTGCCGGGCATGTCTCTCGACCGATGCGGAGCTGGCCGTGCAGATCGCCCGGCAGCGCCACCGAAAGCTCCTCGACCGCCTCAGGGATGAACTGGACACCCCAAAGACCTGACCCCTGTGGGCAGGGCAACCGGCTGTGCTGACGATGCGGTGAATCACACCCTGAGCAAGCGTATAGGAATTCCCATGTCTAAACACAAAGGCACAAAGCGCACCCAGAAAGCTGCTGAGATCCTGTTGGGATCATCTTTTCATGGCCTTCGTGTCTTCGTGTTTGAATTCTTCTCTTTCAGTATGTTGGAGGGGAGATGATTCAACGGAAGATCATGATCCTGGTATGTCTTGCGATTGCCCTGGTCGCTTGCGGACCCAAGAAACCCGCTCTCACCCCTTTGCAAATGTGGATCACCATCCAACCGGACGCCTCCGCAAACAGCGGGAAGGTCTTCTGGATGGTCATCAAGGAGGTCGACGAAAATCAGTTTGCCAACGACATCTACGACCGGATCGAATCGACCTTTCTGGCAGAGGATTGGGGCCCCGATGTGCTCGGTGTGTTCCCCGTCGTCCCCGGTACAGAACGCCGGATCACCATAACCAGGCCCACCTTCAGGCATGCAGGGTTCTATTTCCTCTTCACCGAACCGCGAGAATACTGGAAGGTGATCCTGAAGCAACCCATCGGAACGAATTACGACCTGCGAATAGAAGAATACAAAGCTTCCGTGTCGAGAAGAATGAGTGCCTGGTAGCGCCGGCGGAAGAGAAGTCGCCGGGTGCGACCGACAACGGCGGGCCCTTTGGTCGGAGAATGTATTTGACCGGAAAAGAACGCCTGCCGGGAATCCTGGAACTCCCCTTCTGAATGGTGCGCAATGTGAACCGCCGAACGTCTTCAGCCGTGAAGGAGCTTGCAGATCACCACCGAGGCAATCACCGCAATCAGGTCCGCAATGATCCCGGCCGCCAGAGCATGCCGGATGCGCTTTACCTGTACGGCCCCGAAATAGACCGCGAGAACGTAGAAGGTCGTCTCCGAAGACCCCTGTATGGTCGAGACCAGGTAGCCCGTGTAGCTGTCCGGACCAATAGCGGGGTCTTTGATGAAGGAGGCCAGTACGGCGTATGCCCCGGAGCCGGAGAGAGAGCGAAGGATTGCCATGGTGAGCCCCTCCGGGGGGAGTCCCAGCATGCCGGTCCATCCGCCAAGCCCCTTCACCAGGATCTCCATCGCTCCACTGGCACGAAACATGCCGACTGCGACCAGAATTGCCACCAGGTACGGGATGATCCTCACCGCGACCTGAAAACCTTCCCTGGCCCCGTCCACGAGCACCTCGTATACGCACACACCTCGAGCCATGCCGAAGGTGAGGAACCCGATCATGAGCCCGGGAATAATCCAGGGTGAGATCGCTTTGCCGAAGAAGATCGTCAGCGGAACGACTGCGACCACCGCACCGAGCGCCAGGGCACCGGCCCAGAGCGGGTAGCCTTCCCCTGCCTCCTCCTGCGCAGCTGTCTGCCCCGAGGCCGTGGCGGCTGCATTGCGCACTTCCTCCTCTACCGGGGCGGGTTCATCCGTATCACGGACCGGGAAAAAATCCCGCAGTGCCCGAGTCACCAGGATGGCCGAAATGGTGGCAACGATCGAAGCAAAGAGCGTCGTCGGCAGAATTCCCGCCGGGTCCGCAGAGCCTGCGGAAGCCCTGAGAGCAATGACTCCGGTCGGGAGCAGGGTGACGCTTGCGGTATTGATGGCCAGAAAGAGCACCATGGCGTTCGTGGCCGTTCCCGGGTGCGCATTGAGCGTGTTGAGCTCCTGCATGGCACGGATGCCGAAAGGGGTCGCAGCATTCCCAAGACCCATGACATTGGCGGAAAGATTGAGGATCATCGCACCCATTGCCGGATGATCGGGGGGCACATCGGGGAAGAGCCGAACCATCAGGGGACGAATGAGGCGGGCGATGACCTTGAGAAGGCCGCCGGCCTCCGCTACTTTCATGAGCCCGAGAAAGAGGGTCATGACTCCCACAAGCCCCAGCGCCAGCTCCACGGCGCTTCCAGCCGAATCCACCATGGCCTTCGTGAGGCGTTCCATGGGAGAATCCATCCCCGCTTCAGGGACCCAGGTGAACTGGTTCCATGCGGCGGTAAAGAATGCGATCAGGACCATAGCAAAGAAGACAATGTTCAAGGATTTTCGCTTCCCTTTCTTGATGGGTCCTTAACCGAAGCACTTCTGATAGCGTAGCCCATGTAGGATATTTTCAGGTCTTCGGATTCGCACACCGCGAAAGCGGCAGCGATCTCCCGGTTGCTCAGCCGTCCCTTTTTCAGGGCTCGAAGATTTGCGAGCATTGCCAGAGGGCTCTTTCTCGATGAAATGCCTGTGAGATCCTGATTTATGAGTCCCCAACCGTTCATAGCAGCAATGAGTTCGCTCGGCTTGATGAATTTCTCCCAAACATGGCCGTTGGGTGGGGCCCACCTGGTGAAACTCCATTCCTGGCTGATTTTGATCATGGCAACCTTGCTTGGCCAGGTTCGATTGACCGTATCATAGCAGAATACTCCACCCGGCTTCAGCATACGGGCGATCTCGCCGATTACCCGGTGGAAATCGTCCACATGTTCGAGCACATCGCAACAGGCAACGATATCGAAGGCACCGTCCGGAAGCGGCAGGGCTTCTCCCCGTCCCGCACGATAGTCGATCTCCAGGTTGTTGTCGGCTGCATGCTTCCGCGCCGCTTCGAGCGAATTGGTCGCCGGATCGATACCCGTTACGGCAAACCCGTCCCGCGCGAATTCCTCCGCAAGAAGACCGCCCCCGCAACCGACATCCAGCAGCGTCTTGCCCGGAAGATCAAGCTGCTGAAGCTTGCGCTTGAAATACCCGTATCGTACCGGGTTCATGCAATATCTGAGGCTGGTAATGCTGAATGAGGCACCATCAGACCACCACTCATGGCCGTGTGTCTGGTAGATCTCGTTGTCAATCTGCACGAATCCTCCTCCTGTTTTTCATTGCTCCTATCACTCCTTTCAGGACAACGCTTCGAGAGCGGCACGAACATGAGCCAGCACCCGTACCGTGGCGGCCATGTCCTCAGCGCTGAGAGCGGTGCTGACTGATCGATCGAGAGCATGGGCTCGCTCGTGCAACTCCTGAAAAACGCTTAGCCCGTCAGCCGTCAATTTGATTTGGCTGCGTCGACCATCCCTGGCATCCGGCCAACGCTCAACCAACCGGTCGTTTTCCATAGCCTTCACCTGGCGGGTGACGGCTGCCGCGTTGATGCCCAGTTGTCGAGCGATCCACATGATCCCAACAGCCTCCGGATGACAAACCGCAATAACCCGCATCAGCGCCAACCGCGCCGCCGGCATTCCTACCTGGCGACTGAACACACTCAGCACCGCCTGCTGCGTACGCATGATCTCACGAAGCAGATGCGGCTCATCCCCTGTGTGATGCAAGTCAAAAGCGCTTTCTGTCATTGGCTTATCCTCTCTGGCGTGAGTAATGGAACATGTCATTGACACTGTCAAGTATTTTTTACTGAAAAAACCCTACGGGGTTGGCTATCGAGCCCACCCTGCGCCGATTGACCTGCCTGGCGGCACTCTTGTTCTCAGCCTGGAGTTTTCATCGCTGAATGTTCACCTTCGACCACTTCATCAGTTCGATGATGTTCCCTTCAGGGTCGGTAGCATAAACGACTGTGAGCGTACCGACGCCAGGGATCGGCAGGGACGCGATCTGCCCTACAGCCCCGCCTCCTGCCGTCTTCACGGCATCAAGGGCCGATTCGACGTCCTCTACGGCAAAGGCGATGTGGGCAAGACCAGGCCGATTGGCGGCCGTTTCGAGTCTTTCCTCTTCCCGGTTATACTGGAAGATCTCGATTGTTGGACCCTCGGGACCGTGACCCGGCAGCCTGAGGTGCATGCCCCATATGTGAGCGCTCGGGACCCCGGTGACATCTTCGAGCCATTTCCCGGAAAGATCTCTTTGCGGGGGAACGGGAGTGCATCCAAACACTTCCTCGTAGAATCGAGCAAGCCTTCTCCAGTCCTTTGCCACGATGTTCGTGTGTGCGAACCTTGCCTGTACAGCCATCGGTTTCTCCTCTCAGGGGCAGCCTTCCGGGGACGGAAAACCCTTCCTTTTCGCGAATGGACTGCCATATGGAAATCAATCTTGTCACTCTGGCCGGACAAAAGATTGATGGAGCAAAAGACAGGCGGACACAGGCAGAACAAAAGCAGGAATCTTCCTCAAAGTCCACTCCTTTCAACCGAACATTCAATGGCGGGCACCTGTTCACAACAACATCGAGGATGAACATGGTTCACACGGATGAGCGTGCCGTGCCGGCATCCGAAATACTCCCTGACGCTCGACGCGTAGACGATCATCTTTTGAGACTTGAATACCGGAAGATTCCCATCGTGACTCCATCGAGATTCCTTGAGATCTTTGCCAAGCACTCGTGAAAGGCCTTTTCTTCTGAAATCCGCATTTGGAGGTGACATCAGGCTCTTATCACACCGGGACTAATTCAATTCGGTATGTAGGTACTCTGAAAAGAAAAAGCCCGGAATCGCGCTTTGCGAAACCGGGCCAACCATTCGATTTGGCGGAGAGAGAGGGATTCGAACCCTCGGTAGCCCTCTACGGACTACACTCGCTTAGCAGGCGAGCGCGATACCCTAAAGCCGCATTCTTCCAATGGCTTCAAATCCCTGATAACCGCTTAAAATCTCACTTCATCGCTTATCGATAATTGATAATTAGGTACCCGATTAGGTACTTTGAGATCTTGTCTTTCGTTTAAGATCTGAGCCACCTCCACCTGGTCACGGGTGACTTCATGGAGATACTTTTCTGTGGTTGTCGGCCTACGATGTCTCAAGAACTTCTGGATCTGCCCCAGCGTGGCCTTGCCGCTGTCAGCAAGCATCGAGGCCACATGATGACGGATGGCATGGAAACCAAACGGCCTCACCTGAGCCCTCGCACACAGGTCTTCCATGAGATGCCTGAGCTGCCCGTCCTTTGTATGTGGGCTGCCGTCCTTCCGGCAAAACACGTAAGCGCTTTCCTTGTTACGGCGCTTCCATCTGTGCATCAGCATCTTGTGCAAAGAGTCTCCCATCGAGAGCTTATCTTCTTCTAGCTGTCCTCCGTGGCGTTTACGGGTCCAGAGAGTTATGCTGCGTTTCTCGAAATTAACGTCTTCCCAGGTAAGACGTCTGATCTCACCAATCCGGCCGCCAGTATGGTAGAGCACCGTCAACATGTCCGTTTCTTCCGGCTCTGCTGCTATAAGGACGGCATCGATGTCTTCGGGTGGGGGAATGTACTTAATGGCAGGGTCTTCTGGAAATGGTTCTATTCCACGAAAAGGATTCTCTTGGATGATCCGGTATTTATTGGCCCAATTGTAAAGCGCCAATAAGTCCTTCAAATCTCGATTGGCCCGCTTGCTACCCTCGCGTCTCTGCAATCCCTCTAGATAATCCAGTACCTGTAAGTGGGTGACGTCTTCGGCTGGAGGGTCAGGCTTTGCACCATCCTCCATGGCTTGCAAAGGCTCCTGCAAGAAAGCGAGGAAGTCACAATAGTATTTGTATTTTGCACGGATTGTGTTGAGTTGCATCCGTGTTCTGCAGCTATCCAAGTACCGGTTAGTAAGGGCGCCGAATGATATCTTTGGGGTTGCCGGAGCTTCGGGGTTCTCCAGCCTCCGGCGTTCGTCCACCTCCCATCTTTGGGCCGCTTGCCGACTCCTGAACCCTTTTTTTTGGACCCACATTCCTCGAAACAGGAACTTCACCCGATACTGTACGGTGCCGTTCGACAAGGTGTAAGGAATCACGTTCATGTCGCAGATGCTCCCACACTTCATTGACATCAAATCTGGCAGCCCGAAGGTCCCGCCCAAGACCGACAAAGACACACGGGAGATTCCTCCAGATCTTCTGGATAGTCTTGGGACTGATTTTCAGCTTATCAGCTAATTCTTTGTAGTCAACTATGCTGAGCATATGACTGGTCTTTCAGAATGGACTCGATGGATGGTAAGTGAGTGATTCTGAGCGAAATCCAACAGAACTTTCATGTCTCCTGAGGTGATCGGATCCGACGCCACTTTATTTCGACAGCAACCATGGTTTTCAGCATCCTTTGGAGTTGGTGGTGGCCGGCGCCCCCGCCCCCGTGTCCCAGGAGCGCCTTCACGTTGGCTCAGTGTGAGTGGGGAACACATTACAGATCCAATCACGGTTGGGACGTTGAGGGCTTTGGCACAAAGGAATGGCAACGGCTACGGCTTTGTCTGGGTGGATCTATCCTTTCTTGAATCACAGAGCCCACCCGGTCTGATGCATTTTCCAGGGCCACCAGGAATCTTTGTCCCTTTGAATTTCCGATTTACCACGGCACGCTTGTACGGGCATGAGTCGCATTCGCCACTAAATGCTATCTGGTTTGCCTTAGCCATTTTCATTCCTTTCTGCTTTATGTAGTGTTCAAAAACCGAGGCAGCCTTTAGAATAAGAGAAAAGATGGGCGGATCGTTCGAGACAGATACATCTAAGGAGGTGACACTTCCATGCCTTTGGCTTCACTGGAAACGAAATACGAGCATATTGTCGTCGATGAGAAGGGAAACCCGATCATATCGGGATCCAACATGAAAGTGATCGAGCTTGTTCTGGAAAAGCTGGCATACGGTTGGAGCCCCGAGGAACTGTATTTTCAGCATCCACATTTGACATTGGGTCAAATCTATTCTGCTCTGGCTTACTACTGGGATCACCAGGAGGAAATCGATGAAGACATTGCGCGACGGCAAGAGTTGGTCGACCAGCTCAGAAATGCCGCAATACCATCGCCTCTCAAGGCCCGGTTAAAAGCGCCGGGGTTAGTTTAGTGGCAATCAGGTTCTATCTTGGAACGAACGGATTTTGACATATGGAGAGTGAGATCATGCAAACAGAAGTTATTGCAACCGTCGTGAAGATGATGGAGGCCTTACCTGAGCCGGCCCAGCATCGTGTCCTCGAGCATATGCAGCAATACATCGCAGAGCTGCAGGACGAGATGGAATGGGACACAGCATTCAAGAAGACACAGGCACAGCTTGTGGCTGCTGCACGGCAAGCCAGAAAGGAAATTGCCGATGGGTTGGCAAAATCGATGGACCATGACCAGCTATGAACTCTAACACTTTGCCATCATTCTGGACGGCATACAGGGCACTGGGGCAAAATATCAGACGTAGCGCCAGGAAGTCCTATCGACTTTGGGAACAGAACCCCTTTCATCCATCCTTGCGTTTCAAATGCATCAACCATGAAGAAAATATATGGGCGGTCCGGATAACCCATGGCTACCGTGCCATCGGCGTTATGGAGGGTGATACGGTTACATGGTTCTGGATCGGCAGTCATGACAAGTACGAGGATTTCTTCTCGTGACAAACCTCAAAACCATTCTTTGACGATTTCAACGGGCAAGACGAACCAGTCACCGGAGATCAAAACTCCTGAGTTGAAATTGAATCACTCCTGCTTCTCGCACAGCCTGAAGGAAACGCGAGCGAATATGTCCCTTACTCCACTAGCAGACCTTCTCCTTCCGTAATCACTGAGATTTGATCAGTATCGCTCCCCGAACACCCCCGACGGCGTTGCCGTATTCCACAATTCCATGGTCTTGCACTGCCACAGGGTCTTGATCCATTCTGCGTATTTCCGAGTGTAATCCTTGATGCTGACGCTCTTCCGCCAGGACTCCCGCCACACTTCCCACAGGGTCTTCGGCATGTTCGCGACGCGGATGGCCCCGACGATGCCGCTGGTGCTGTCGATCAATAGAAAGGAAACCGTGTTGCATTTGTCCCACCAGTCGATCCGGTCCTTCCACTCGATGGCCTTGTAGCGGGTCGGGTCAAAAACCAGCTCGTAGATGAGCGAAGAAGACTCGAAGCGTATGAAAGCCATGACCATGGTTTGGCTCTCGTCGATGAGATACCGGGTCAGGACCTTCGATTTCCGTACGATCTTCCTTTCTTCTTTGGACGGTTGGCTCATGTAGATGATGAGGAACCACTCCCCGGTATCGAGCTGCTCGAACCGGGCGCCCTCGGCCCCCGGCATCGGCCAGAAGGGTCCCGGCGCCTGCTGCCCGACGATCAGTTGAATCATAATGAGATTCTCCCCATGAGCTCTTCTATCTCATGAATCAGGATGGGCAGGTTGGGACGGGAAAAACTCATTTCCGGCGCGGGGATTCGATTATGTTTGATATCGGGAGGCAGGTGCTTGTGGTGAGGGGGAGTGGCTTGCAGGGCTGAATCATCTGGATGGGGCTGCGAGTCGTACCAGCAAAGTTTCTCTTCTCCACGCCAGACTTCATACCCATACCCGTCGATAGAGACCGGCAACCGATCGAAGGTGAGCCTCTCACGGATGACAAGACGAATAGCATAAGCGAAGTGGAGTTCTCCAGATACGCGGGCAAGGGAAGCACCCTGGCGAACGAAGGTCAGAGTCGAATGCCGGATGGACGGGAAATGGTCGGATAGCGTGTACAGAAACAGCTCGTAGTCTTCGGCGGTACGCAACGGGTCATTCATGCAGCGACCTTGACCAAACCGGCAAGGCTTGGGGCATTCCGCTGCACTCGTTGGATTTCGTTTCGGTACTCGGCCTGCCTGGCCAGCCAGGTACGATAAACGCTGGCCCATTCACCAAAATCAAGCACCCATTTGTCGTCCTCCGGCTCTTCGCCGGCGATGTAGGCTGCATAGAAGGTTTCGGAGCGGAGCCCGTATTTTCGTTCGAAATCCAGGAGCTCTTCTTCGAGAGCATGAATATCGGAGAGTATTTCATGAACAGTCATCACGGCACTCCATCCTGCCCGGGTAAGGGACAGCAGCGTCGGTAAAGGTTAGTCTCATGAGCAAGGGCTTATAAACATTATACTATTTGCAATGCAGAATACAAGGTAGGGAAAGGATGGCATTCAGCATGCCATGTACGGCTTTGGCCTTGGGAGCAATGATTACTGCAAGGGCTCCCGCGCATCATATTTGCCCTGCTCCGGCCGGACCAGTGATTTTCCCTTCCAAGCACCCGCAAAGTCTTCGATGCGGTTCTTGCTCTTGTGGCCTTCCGGAAAGGTTTCAAACGCGTCGTCGAGCGGCAGCAAAATGACCTCCACACGACGATTCTGCAGAGCATCCGGTACGCGGATGATCTTCGGTAGACGCTCATAAATCCTTCTTACGGTTTTCACAGGATCTCTCCTAGCCACCTAGGTTCATGATGCGGCTGAAGCTTGTACACTCTCCTCTGTTGAAGAGTTGTTTACAATTCATCTTACCACGTCCCACTTTTTTTCTGGATAAAGAAGAGGGGTTGCTCTCTGGTGCAACCAACCCGTGGGGTATGCCGAGACTTCATCCTCCTCGACAAGCCGCCTCGGGCTGGCTCGCCAGGGGGAGGATGAAGAGCTATTTCAATGGGCACGATCCAGTCTGTTACCGTCTGAAGGACTGCCCTTTTGGTTAACCAGTTCGGCAAGGAGTTTCTGGAACTGATCCAGCTTCGATGGGTTCTGGCGGCATTGTGTGAGGAGCGTGAGTTGCTCCTGCAGGTGAGGGATGTCCAGCTGATCCACCGATGCGGCCTGGTATCGATTGCCGGCGTAGAGCCAGTAGGCGGGCTGGAGGTCTCCGAGGTTGAGCTGCCGGATGAGGCTTTCGATTTGCTGCAGCAGTTCAGCTTTGGGGTCAGCCCCGGAATTGAGCCATTCCAAGAGCCTCCTGCCGGTTTCCTCGCTTGGGGTGAGGTATTGCCCGTCGAAGATCCCCGTCCGGTCCTTGGTCGACGAGGCGATATGGCTGTCTATGGAAAGATCGAGGACGACAGTAAACTCGTAATCGAGGCCCTCGCGCTGGACGAAGGCCAGGCCGAGCTTGGTCACTTTCGCCTTCTTCCCTTCCTCCTGGATGACTTCGTAGGCGGTTTTGGTTCGAAGCGTGGCAATGATGTGACAGGAACTCTTGAGAATGCTGTCCACCAGTTCGTTGTGCTTGGGGGTCGCTTCCCGCCAGGCGGTGAAATCGTTGTTGTTCCTGCTCGATTTGGCGATGCGGTCCTTGATGTCGAGGATCCCGCCGACTCCGGCCCAGGCGTGAGAGAGCGAATCGATGATGATAACGTTGTAGCCCGCCTCTTCCGCCGCCTTGATCCGGTCTATGTAGGACTGCGGGTCGAATGGGCCGTCGATGGGCGATACATCATACTCATAAAGATGCGAGTAGAGCTCGCCGGACCTCCTCTCCGTATCGATCATGGCGACCGGCCCGCCGATGCCTTTGGCGATGAGAAGGGCCGAGTAGGTTTTGCCGGAGCCGGACGGACCGGCCAGGGCGAGTCTGAGTTTTGCCTGCTTGCGCTGTGCTTTCCGAAACATGGTCGAACTCCTTTCTTAGGCGATGGGCGATAGGCTATGGGCTATGGGTTTTTGGCTATGGGCAATAGGCGGGGCAGTGAGGCTGAGAGTTGAGATGGGACAGGCTAAATCAATTACACCTGTGGTGTCCTGCCTATAGCCTCTCGCCCCTCGCCCATTGCCTATCTTCTATCGCCTATCGCCTGCTCTTGTTCGTATTGGTTGCAGAATTCGTTGACGGGGCAAAAGTAATTGCAGCGGATGGGTTCGGCCGGGCGGTGTTCGAGGTAGGAGCCGTGGATGCTGACGGCTGCCATTTCGGCTTCGACCTGACTGTTGTAGAGACGGACTGCGGTCTTGCGCCCTTTCTTCATGACCGCAAACTTCTCCGCTCGTCGCCATTGCTCATCAGGAGAACATAGAGGCAGAAGATCGGAGGGCAGCGCCTCGGCTTCCTGGTGGAGGTTCACGCGCTGTGTCAGATATCGCATCGCTTCAACATCCGACCAGAGGGGTACGGTGAAGAGCTGAACCGGTGGGGGATAGGTCTCACGCCGCTCGGCTTCCATTCTCCGCCAGTCCCGGTAAAGGGCTACGATCTGGGCGCGATGGACCTCGAAGCCGTGATGGCGCCAGAGATGGGCGTAAAGATTCAGCTGGGCGGCCCACTCGGGCTTGATGTCAAAGTTGCTCACATAGACCGAGGTGAACTTGTAGTCCCTGAGGAGATATTCCCCGTTTCCGCGGTGTTTATAGAGGTCGGTTGCCCCGGTCACTTTCCAGCCGTCAACCTGAATGGAGAGGCGCTCTTCATGGAAGGCTTCGAAGTCGTCCGCCCGCTCCAGGATGCCGTGAGCGACCTGGCCGTAGAGTGCAAACAGCCTCTCGCTCACATCCTGAACCACCTCATCGGCGTGCCGCTTCTGCAATTGGTGGATGCGCGGCGGGTTGATAAGGGCCGTCACGCTGATCCGACCGTCATGGAAGTAAGGGTCCCGGACAATGGCGGAAACGATCTCGCTTGGGATGTGGTACTTGTTGGTGAATGGCATGGCTGAAATCCTTTTTTTGGGCGATAGGCGATAGGAAATAGGCGATAGGCTATGGGCTATAGGCGATAGGCTGATCGTGGGGCTGTGGGTTAATGAGATTGGACATTAAGAAGGGACGAAGTGAACCGATAACCTATCGCCCCTCACCTATGGTCTCTCCCTATCGCCCATAGCCCATCGCCCATAGCCTTTATTCCATTCAGACGGCGAGGCGGAGCTTGCGTCGTGGCAGGTCGGTTATGGATTCATCGAGAACGGTCTTGACCTTGGTCATTTCGTCCGCGATGTGATGCTTGAGCCAGCTATTTTCTCGGATCTGATCGGGATCGACTTCGTGAAGGACCGAGCGCGCCTGCTCGACCAGCCCGGCCAGCTGGTCATCCTGGAAGAGGTTCCTGCCGCTGAAGGAATCGAGGAAGGCCCGGACCTTTGACAGCATGCAGTTCTTGAAGATCTTCGGTTTGCCCTCGGGGTCATGGGTGAGTCGTTCGACGAGGTGGTTGACGCACTCGGCAAATTCCTGCCGGAGGGCCGCCGTGGCGAGCTCCCGGGTCTCCTCCATCATGGCCTCGAACTTGGCCAGCTCCCGCTCATAGATCTCTGGGGTGAGAATCCGGTACTTGCCGGGGGTCTCCAGGGCGAGGTAGCGCCATTCGAAGCCGAACTTGTCACGAATAGCCACCGGGTAGTCAAGATCGCTGAAAAGCTCGGCAAGGCTTTGCCGGGCCAGTTCCCTGGCTTTTTCATAGCCCTCGATAAAGCGCTCCACTTCCTGCTGAAAGTCGGATTGGTGCCGGCCGAGGACCTCTTCAACGGCTGCAAGCTGTTCTTTGGGCACCAGCGTGAGGCCGGTTATGGGAAAAAGGAGAGCGTTTCGCTCCAGGTCTTTCCTGGCGCGGCTGATGACGGCCCGGATGGGGTTTAGGGTTTCTGGGTTGACGAGATACTTTCTGCCTTTGAGCCAGTCGCTGCTGCCGATCCGCTCCATAACGGCGGCATCGAGTATCCGGGAGCCCTGCCAACACGAAGTAGTCAGCTGAACCAGGCAGGCCTTCTGAAAGATGTTCTCATCCATGGTCTTGTCCTTGCTCTGACGACGCGATCAGCACTGCCAAAACGCGCATTGACCTCTCCGGAGGGGTCCCACTACGTCCGAGGGGCATATAGTAAAAAATCGCCCAGTGTGGGGAGGTAAAATTCGCAAAAACGGGGGTGTTGGAGGGGGACCTTGGCTACCCACAGAGGTTGAGGTGTTTCTTCACGACTTCCTTTTGCCCCTGGCGCTGGTAGTAGGCGGGTGTGAGCTGCCGGGCGGTTTCCTTGCCAAGAAGATCTTTCAGGAAATGCGATTCGGCAACACAAGCTCGTCCGCTAAAACCCCTGGTTTCGATCTTCAGCTCGCCGTCGTCTGCGATATCGATCACGATCTGCTTCATGATGGCTCCTCATCTCGATGTTCAATTCGTTCTATACGGCGCTCCAGCCTGCGGATGAGTCCTTCCACTTCGGCAATCCAGCCGAGGAGGTAGGCATCCCGGTGACGCTGGATCATGGTGTCCCAGATCTCCCAGAAGCGCTTGCCGAAATACGCACGACGGATCGAGACCAGGTCCTCGACAGGCTCCGGCGCCCTGAATTGTTTGTCCATCTTGCACCTCCTCTTCTGGCTTCACGCAGTGAGGACCAGGCGGACACCGTTTCGAGTCTTGGCTTCCCTGATTCGGTAGCCTTTGCGCAGGGCTTCCCGTCGGGTACGCTCAATGGCGTAAGCCTGTTTGAGCCTTCCGGCGTTGCGACCGAGAGTGCGCTCAAGGCCTCCTTCGTCCCAGAAGTCCCACAGCAGGAGGTACTTATTGTCCCTCTTGAGAATGCCGACCTCGTAGTCGGCACCCGGTACATGGATCGCGTGGTCGCATTGGCCGAGGTCCTGAACGCTGATTCCTTCGGGCAGGGGATGATCGCCCAGGTATTCCCCGTACCACTCATAGAGGCGTTGGCCACAGCGAAACTCCAGGCCGAGGCGCCGGCAGGCGGCCTTGAGCGCATCCAGATCATTGATTTGCAGTTCGATTTTTGCAACGTGTGACATGCTTCCCTCCACAAGAAAGGCGATAGGCTATGGGCTATGGGCTATGGGTTGCGGGTTTTCCCACCTATGCTCGAGCTCTTTGCCATTGCCATTGCCATTGCCCATCACCTATCACCCATTGCCTATTGCCGATCGCCTATTGCCCATTGCCTAGAGCCTATCGCCTGCTTTCCACCGGATTGACCACCCCTTGGTCGTAGGTCCTCTTGGGGATGATGGCCCAGTGGCCCGGGTAGTACTTCCGCATGAAGGCCTTGGCGTCCTCGAGGTTTCTCGCTTCAACGATTCTCAGCCCGCAGGCGGGGGGTTCATACCTGCCGGGCACGAGAATTTGGCGAAGATCGAACGCAACGAAAATCATGAAATGTCCTCCTTTTGATGTTGTTGTCGCTCCTGGATACGCCTGTCGAATTCGGCAAAACTGGATTGCCGGTATGTCCGGAAGTGTTCGGTCAGATAGACTTGGTAAAGGGCTTCGATGTGCAGCCTGAGCGGAATACCATGAATTCTGTAATGCCCGTCGAGAATACCGAAGGCAAAGGCGGTGTTTGAGGATTCATACTTCATGGCCCGGCGGATCAGGGACCTCGGTGGGATAAGAGTGTGCATGGGAGCTCCTTCTACCTCCAAAAGCACGAGTGACAGACAGAAATCGGATCACAGCGAGGCTACCGCTTTGACGGCGGAAGAGGTCGGTCGACCAAAGCGGGCGTTGATGGTGAGGACCTTTCTGCAAAGGACCAGGATGGAGAGGTAGACATTCGATGTTTCAGGATTGCAATGCTGCTCGGCGTCAATGATCTCTTCAAGAAGCCCTTCCAGGTCTTCGAGAAGACTTCGTTCCAATGGGGTCATTTTGGTCATGGGGTCCTCCTTATGCCAGTTTGACCTTTCGGATTTCGGTCGGCAGGGATTCGGGGAGATTTGCCGCCCGCGCCCGGGTCCTGGCCCACTCGCGGAGGGCGTTCACCTGCTCTTTTGTGGTCCGGGAGAGCGGCACGATGTTTTTCATCGCTTCATCGAGCCCGTCGAAGAGCGAATCCTTCGCGATCTGTTCGATTTCGGCGCCGGTGAATCCATCGAGGGCCATGACCGCCGCATCCTCGGGGATCGTTGAGCGGTACTTTCGGTTCATGATCCTGATGATCTCCCGCCGCTCGGTGATTGTAGGCAGGTCGACAAAGAATAGCGCATCGAAGCGCCCGGCACGAACGAACTCGGGAGGCAGCTGGCTGATGTTGTTGGCGGTGGCCATGACCAGGATCGGGGCACTGGTCTCCTGCATGAAGGTCAGGAAGTGGCCAAGCATCGAAGCCGTTGTGCCGGCATCGGTCTGCCCGCTCGACTGGCTCCCGGCGAAGGCCTTTTCGACCTCATCGAGCCAGATGATCGCTTCCCCGAAGGCCTCGATCACCCGAGTGGCCTCGCGCATGCGCCGCTCGGATTCTCCAACCAGCGAATGCTTGAGCGCCCCGATATCGAGGCGGATGAGCGGCCAGCCGAGAAGCGACGCCGTGGCCTTGCAGCTGAGCGATTTCCCGGTCCCAGGGATGCCCACAAGCAGGATCCCTTTCGGTCTTGGAAGATGCTCGTTTCCGGACTCAAAGGCGGCCGCCCGGTTCCGGATGTAGGCCTTGAGGTTTTCCAGCCCACCCACGTCGGCGATGTCCGCAGGCTCCCAGAACTCCATGAGCCCGCTTTTTCGAATCATCTGTCCCTTGACCTCGGCAATCACCCGGTGGCTGAACCTCCCTTCACGAACGAGCGAGAGCGCAAAGGCGGTCTCGGCTTCGAACTCGGTGAGCCCCCGTGCAGCCCTGGCGCTGGCCAGGTCGGTCGCCATCTGAACCTCCTTCCCGCTCGGGTCCAGGACGCTGGCCCCTCTGGCAAGATCTTCCTGCATGGCAAAGAGCTCCGATTCGTTTGGGAGCGGCAGATCGATGACGTGGAAGAGCTTCTCGATTTCCGGCCGTAGCTGCGCCAACGGCGCGATCATGACCAGGCTGCAGCCCTGGGCCTTCCAGGCGAGAACCCCGTTCTGGATGGCCTGAACGACTTCGGGAATTTCCAGGAAAAGATGCAGGTTGTGCGCAAGGAGCACGGTATCCCGTTTTCTATCGAGCCAGTTCACGGCTTCGACCGGGTCTCTGATTTCATCGACAGGCTTGGGCTTTCCCGCCTCACGAAAGCCTTTCAGACAATCCCAGGCGAAAAAATTCCAGCCGTCGCAGACAGCAGCCTCTTCCGCGCAATGAGGTTCCTGGGTGAGCAGACAGATGGCCGGATATCCGGCCCTAAGATATGGACTCAACATGGTTCACCTTTCTGTTGAAGGGGCACTGCTTACAGATGCTTCGATCTTTGCAATGAGGGCAGACATGGGCGGGGTTGGCATGGGCGGCCATGACCTGCATCAACCGGGTCAGGGTTGTGGTCATCGGCCTTCCAATCGCCCACGCCAGACGGCGCAAAATGGCGGATTCTTCCCGGGAGAGTTGAGGCGTATAGGCCATGGTTCGATTCCTTCCGAGGATAGGGTGGTGGCGGGCCGGGGCTGGATGGCCCCGGTGGTGCAAAAAGCGCCACCACCGGGGCGACTCCGCGCGATGAGCTGGTGTTCTCTAAAACGGAATGTCGGCAGCTGGATCGAATGGAGGATCGGAATCGGGAGGGCCTTGATGCGGACCGCCATGCGATTGCCTCTGGCCGGCCGGCGGCGGCTGGTCTTGCGGCTGTCGGCGGGCAGGCTCCTGGGCATCGCTGTTCTGCTGGTTCGAGTTGCCGTTTCCGCCGATGAGCTCCAGCTGGTTGATCCTGATTTCGACGGCACTCCGATTGTTCCCCTGATCATCCTGCCAGGTGCGCTGAACGAGCTGGCCCGAGATGCCGACTTTGGAGCCCTTCCTCAGGTACTCGCCCGCGACCTCGGCGGTCCGGCCGAAAGCGGTCGCTCGAAACCAGTGGGTGCGCTTCTGAGCTTCGCCGTTGCCGTCCTTGAAGTGTTCCGAGACGGCGATATTGAGGTTTGCGATGGCCAGGCCCTGCTGCGTGTAGCGCAGGTCCGGGTCCTGACCCAGGTTGCCGATGACCGATACCGTGTTGAGCATAGTGCCCTCCTGTCATAAGTTTTCTTCTACAGAGCCATCGCGCCCCTCTGGCTGCCCTTGCCGGGTCCTTCCCGTGGAGCGAGCTTCGTTCCAGGTGCTTCATGTCCGGTTTCTTGTTCTCTGTCCCAATAGCAAGCAAGAACGAGGAACCAAGAACCAAGAACGAAGAACCAGGAACGTTTCCACATCCCGGCTTTCGGCGGCGGGGAGCTCAACCTCCGGTCGCTCTAGCCGCACAACTCGCGCCGAAGGGAGGGTACGCAATCGCATAAACTGGTTCACAATCGATAGACGATGATTGAATTTCAATCGAAAAGCGAATATCGAACCGCAGAATATCGAAGGAAAACCGGCCCACTTCATCATTGGAAATTCCTTGTTCGATATTCGATATTCGCTTTTGTTCTTCCCCTCACGGAGTTTCCCGGACAACGACCTGGTCGCCCTCATCGGAGACGGTCCCGGTTACGCGCCGGGATCGACCGACTGGAAGCCTCACGGTGGAGAGGAATCTCACGCGGTGATTGATGTGGGCAAAGAGCCCATCCGGAGTTTCAACGATTGTCTGAGGGGTAAAGGCAAAGGTCATGGTTCTTCCCTTAAAGACCCCGGGAGCGTTGGCAAAAACCCTGGCTTCGAGGCCCTGGATGTAGGAATCCGCTGATTCCGAGAAGTCCTTGTAGGCGAGAAACGCCACGGGCTGAATCCAGCCGAGAGAGTAGTTGATCGCTTTCAGCAGTCTGTTGGCGTCGCGCATGCGATCACAGCCGAAGCGAACCAGCTCCCAGTCTTTGGCATCCTGGGCCGGCCAGGTCCCAAACATCGCCGTTTGAAGCGACTCTTCGAGGATGAAGAGCGAAAAGGTGACCAGACCAGTCACCGAGATATAGATGGCGAGGACCGAGAGAATGGCCTTTCCTCTCCTCTCGATCCTCAGCCGGGTCAGGCGGAGCCTCCCGATCATTTGATCACCTTGCGGAGCGTGTAGGTCACGTCGCCATTGACCGATCTTTTCGAAACAATGGCCTTGAAGGGTTCACCCGCGGTGACCTTGGCGGCTTCATCTTTCGCGGGTCCCATGGCAAAGACCGGGGTTTCAGCCGTGTAGGCGACGCCGCTCAGAGTTCTCTCTTCCTGGATGAAAATGACGGTGAAGGGATTCCCGTTCTTGTCGATCTTGTCCGCCAGGACCTTGTTTGCCCTGGTATTGATCAAGACATCCTCGGCCAGGGCGATGGCCGGGATGAGCAGGGAGATGACCAGTGCGAGTGCAGCGATTCGTTTCATCGGTTTTCCTTTCGTTTGGGTTTGTGAAACACGGGTTCGTGATTGTGGTGAGGCTTATGGAGATTGGCTGGTTGGCCTTGTTATTCTGTTCCGGCTTTGCACCTCCTTCCGTGTTCGAGGTCTTCATAGAACTCCCGACACCAGTCGGGACGGGGTTGCCGTTGTCAGGTCTCCTTGAAAGTCAACCTGGGGGGCGATGGAGCGGGGAGAGGCTTGATTGACCCGGCCAGACGAAGAAGAGCGAGAATAACGACAAGCATGAGAACTACGGCGATTTGAGCATTCATAAGCAACCTCCTTTCACAAGAGACAGACAGAAACCAGATTCTTTTTGGCAGCGAGCGTGCCGTGACAGGAACGGTGTATTCAGCGTGGAATTTACTCTGAGATACCTTTGCCTGGTGGAAACGTGCCACCACCGATTCTGCTGAGTCGCGGAGCGCCCCGGGTGGCGGAAAACCCGCCACCACTTTTCGAGCTGCAATGAATCGATTTGGAGAAGCACAAAAAAAGGGGGAGCCGGATGACACAAAGCCATCCGACTCCATCGCTTCGGACTACGTAGCGGTGGAGCGTCTTGCTCCCCGGCCCCAGATGGACCTGGCGTAAAGAAGGCCATAGAGCCCGGTGCGTTCCCAACGGGCTGCGACCTGGCGGGCAAGCCGCCTGCCTAGCAGAGGAGACAGCCTCGCATAGACGTGAAGAACATTCAGTTTGTGCTGAAGGTAAGCTCTCATGGCTGCCTCCTTTGAGCCAGACTGCATTCTCATGCCGCATCCTGATGTGATTCTTCGGAGGGTTGTGCAGCGGGGATCGTGAACTTCTCCTTTGCCTCGCGATATGCCCCCCAGATAGCCGACCATTCATGGGAACGAAATGCCGGTCCTTTCATGAGCCCACACTGCAGTTTGTAGAGGTTGCGACCGAGAGTGCCGAGCCGCGACTGGCCGGCAGAGCGGATGCGGCGGATGAAGTCGCGTGTTGCCCGTGACAAATGCAGCCGGGATTCCAGGTAGCGCTTCCGGATGTTGTAGAAGGACCAGAAGACACTCGCGCGATCCCCCGTGACATTCGAGGCGAAAACCGCCTTGCCGATTTCCTTGAGGTCCTCGGCGGTCTTGCAGTCCTTGACTTTGGCAAGCAGCGTTTGGAACCAGGACGGCTGGTGGGAGACCCAGTCATCATCGCCGCACTCGTCGCTGCACTCGCCGAGCTTGTGGTACCCGATCGTTTCGGGCTCAGTGTGATCGATAAGGCGCTCATCGGCGCGATGCACCGCGGCAACGACGTGATGCCGGGCTGAGTTGACCCTGGGCGGTTCCCCCCGCGCCTTGGCGTACTCGCGAAGCTTTGCGGTCGAAATGTCCAAAAAATCGTCGGGGGTTTCCGAGTCCACTTCCGCAACAGCAACGAGAAACTTGTGCAGATATTTGAGGGTCGCTTCCACCCCTCGATGTCGGACCCATCGGAAAATCTCGGCTGCAACCCGCTCATCGGCATCGAGGACCGCCAGGGCATCGGCGATCTGAACCGCCTCGCGGCGAGTGCACCGGGCTTTGACCGCAATGAGCTCGGGGCGCAAGTGCCTGGGACAGATATCGCCGACATCGTGGGAAGCAACGACCTCGCGCATCTCTCTTGGAATGCCTTCCCAAACCTGGCGATCCAGCTGTCTGGAAAAGCGCGGCCGATGATCGCTTTCAACCGTAAAACCCGCCTCAACCGAGGCACAGTCAACGGAATAGTCGGGCCAGAAGTGAATCGATGGTGACAAACCGGGATACATGACAGCCTCCTTTCTTCGGCAAAGCCGGAATAGACTCATAAATGGCAGACAGGAATGAAATGCCGCGCCGGCTTTATCGGCGCGGCAAAGGGTTTTTCAGGAGTGAAGAAGGAATGGACCGTTAGGCGCTTCAAATGCGTGCACTCTACGCCTCACGGAAAAGACCGGTTTGACCTCCCACCGGCAAGGGAAACTCGGGTTACACCCCGGCGCAGCACTGGACGGTTATGCCGTGCCGGCAGCGCTGACCCGCCGGGACCGAGGGCACCCAGCGCCAGCTGCCGGGCCAGCAGCGAACCGGCTTCCAGGAACCGCACCCGAGCGACTGGAGCGCCCCCGGCCCCTCGACCGGAAAGACGACGACCGTGCGCCCGAGACGCGCCGCGGCCTGACAGGTGAACCAGGAACCCGATGAGCGACCGGCAATGAAGGCAACAACGCCGACTGAGGCCTGAACAAGCGCCTGAGACCGGGCGAAGAGTGCTGCAACATAATCCCGGCGCGAACACCCCGGAACCGCCGAACCCGTAACAACCTTTCCGCCCTGCTCAAGAAACGACTGAAGCAGGCGGGCCGAAGCAACCGGGGCCTGAGCAACCGAGCCCGGCAGGAACACGCGAGCCCCCTTGACCGCCCCCAGCTGAAGCAGTGCCTGGAGCGCGAAAAGATCAGCACCCAACGCACCGCCCGAGCCGACCGAACGGCCGTGGCGCACCAAATCCTGAACAACCTCCGACACACGGCTGGCCCAAGAAACCGGCAGCGCCCGAGAACCGACGACAGCAACCAAACGACCCGACATGACACACCTCCTCAACAACCCGCAAGCCATTCAATGGCCCGGTGAACGACATCCCCATGACACGGCAACGGCTTGCAAGAGCAGACAAGTACAATGTGCCCGCCAGCCTTGTGCACCTCAGCCAACTGAGCCAGCAACCGATAAACGGCACCCTGCTCCTGGATGGACTGCCAGAGCCAGCGCCTGTACTTCTCGATGGCTTCTTCCCTGGTCCCATCCCTGCCGATCCTGAAGCGATTGCCGAGCACAAACGGCCTGCGAATGTTAACGATATGCATGCCCCCCTTTGAACGGAACGAAAGCCTGTTCACAATCTTAACCATGACCGCACCTCCGTGAAAAAAGAGTGAACACCAAGGCACCATGCTGCACACAAACGGCCCCTCCCACCACCAGCGGGGCGCGTTGCGGGCCGTCAGTCAAGGGGGCATGGCACTTAGGTCTGCGGGCACGGCTTTTTGTGCCCGGAGGCCTTAGAGCCATGCTGGGCTGGGGGAAAATACTCTTTTTTTGGCCAGGCTTTATCCGGCAAAAAAAGGAAGATTTTGTCCCAGCCCATCCACCCCTTGAGTGACGGCGGGGACCCGCTGGTAGACTGGGGGCGAGTAGTGTGTGGTGGGAAAGCGCGGACCTCCCACCTTGCGAGGCGGCATGACAGGGCTGCAGGCTGGCAAAATTGCAAGGTCGTGCCGCGGCTTTTTGCGGCAAGGCCTTGCAACCCAGCCTGCGGCACTGGCGCGACGACCGCTGGTGGGAGGATGCCGCGCCCACCGAAGAGCGGGGACCCACTTCAATCTGCATGCCCACCTTTAAGGGTCCGGCATGCGTGCGCGCCGCCGCCCAATGGGGTTTTTGTTCACTGCAATCTCCGGCGGCGCGCACAACCACCCACCAAAAAGTATGCAGTGCCGAGTGGATTCAGACCCCGAGGCACCGAATACTTTTTTGCGCAGCACCCCCACCCGTGAGCGCCGGGGTCCTTTCCGGCGCGAGCTTCAATGGATGCATTGGCTTTTGACGTATACCTTTATGGTTTGAAGTGCGCGACAATCCGAGCAGCGGGATAGACGCACCGAAGCTGCCGAATCCCCCACTCAAATGCCTGCGCGCGGTTCAGGCAAAGCCTCCAGCGCGCACACCGATGATTTCTTGTCGGAGGGCACGGAATAAAGTTAACAGGGATGCTTGCAGGGACGCCCCCTCGGGACTACCGCATTGCACTGAATAAAGCCTGGCGTCCATGCGAGCATCGCCATCCCTTACATTGTTCAGAGACCCGGTGGTGTTGCCTGCCCGGCCGAACTGGATGATCGGTAGGCCCTGCTGAGTGAAGGCGGAGGCGGGGTGCACCGAATGGGCGGCTTTCCCTGGGTCATAACCGGAGAGCGCGAGCGGACTTTCGAGGTGCTGCGAATGATGAATGTGCCCCACGGAGCGAGCGCCGGCACACTGCTTGCCTGGCCCCGGGCTGTGATCCAGCTCCGATTGAATCGCTCCGGGTAAACACACGAACCAGCTGGGAGCGGCACGGGGGCCGGAAAGCAAGCAGTGTGACGGCGCGCCGAAGCCCGACTTACCACGACGTTGGGGGTCCGTCGGACTCGGCAAGGCAAAAGAAGGCGGTTGCGCCCGATAGCAACCGGCCGCGGCTATTTCTCCAACCAATCATGAAGCCAATCCATGAGCTTTTGGTGACCGATCATCGGGTTGAATTCATCGATAACCCTCTGCAACCAATTCCTGCTTTTGAGTAGTGTGGGTTCCCAAAGTAGGCGCTCGGATGCAAAATGCTTTTCAAGGGCAACGAGGACGGCAGCCGTTGACAGGAGGATGCATTTATCCAGATCGATCCCGACTATGATTTGCCGCGCTGTATTTCTCATCTCGCAAAGATCGATGCCCAAAACCAATGCACTCTTTTCGTCGAGGTCGATTCCCCCTTCCGGCCTTTGAAGGGAAAGGATATGAAGGAGAGCATCAATTCTCCCGGATTCCGCGGCTTTCATTGTTCTTTGAGGAGCCGATACGCCTGGACTTGCCGAATGAAACAGACTCAGACTCGTTTCAGACATGATCGATGGCATGGCCGAATGAAGGCAAGGTTGCGCATGGAGGCTCCGTCGACAGGATCTCGCATCCTCGTAAACCATTCCAGACGACCGAATGCTTTCGATACCATGCCAGCCAATTGTCACAAGGGTTGGAATTTCTCGCAGGACGACCTCTCCGGTGATCCGGTCCCTTTCTTCTCTTGACTCGACGGCCACAAAGCTTGTCAGGCTGGACAGAAGATTGAATCGCTGAGAAAGATCAATAAGCGTCTTCTCTCTCGGATCAGCTTGCTTCCTGGTTTGCCTTGATCCCCGTGATAAGCTTGCATCACTTCCTTCCTCGATGTCCCGGATTCTCTCCCTTGCCCAAAGGAGGGCCAGGGGAAGCGTGTCGCCATCGGCTTCCTCGACGGCTATTTCCCACAACCTGGGACTGCCGTTTAGCAGGCCTTTGATCACGATATTCTCTGGAAGCAACTCTCCGGACTCTGAGCAGGCAAGGACCGTGACCGGGCTTCCAAGAAACAAGCCCAATGAAGAGGGAGCCTGCAGCGCACCGGGCTGCCCCCAATCGATGGCAGCGTCCAGGAGGCCCGATTGGTTGACCTTATTGAAGAGGCCCAGGACCTTGGGCTCGATTCGTTCGCCGGGAAAGATGAATTCTGAAGCTCCGCCAGTGGCCCGTGCCAGCCCTTTGATAAAGTATTCGTTGCATCCGGCCCCGATCCCGACGGAAAAGACACGCGGCCTCCGCCCCTGACCTCTTAGAAGTTGGAATATCTGCTTTTCGTTCCCAACCTGCCCGTCGGTCAGGAGGATAATGTCTCGCTGGGTTTCATCGCTCTTTTGAACAGAGGAGCAAATCTGCCGGAGGGGGGCCATGATCTCGGTTCCTCCCATATTGGCTTTGGTTGCCTTAAGAAAGGCGAGGCCTCGAGAAACGGTAGTCTCTGAGTAGTTTTCAGAGGATTCGAATAGACAGTCAAACTTAGACCCGAATCTATAGATGTTGAAGCAAACATCCGTCGGGAGCGCCTTGAGAGCGATCTCAACCGCCTTCCTGGCTTCTCTTATGGAATCTCCATGCATGGAACCGGAACAGTCGACAACGAAGATGATTTCCTTCGGTTTCATAGAGAGTAAAGCTTCGGGCTTTTCAGCGTTGTCGAGATTGAGGTCGAGTTGTATGAAGGTTTCATCCCCGTTGCGATACCGGTAGGCCCTGTTTTGAAACGGTTTCTCATAGCTCACGGTCAAAAGAAAATCACGGTCCATGCTCACTTCCCCAGAGGAGAACGTAACAGTCACAGGATCGCCCTTCATATTTTCCACCCTGATCGGATGGCTCGGGGACTCGATGGACCTCACCGAGGCGCCCCGGTGGATGTTCAGGCAGAGCGAAAGGCCGTAGGGGACCTCAGCGGCATAGGGAGGGTGTAGGCCGGCGTGAGCCGGAACAGGGCCGTCGTCTTCCATGTCGCCCGGAATGTATCGGGGTGAAATAGTGGTCGGCAGGGAAAACCGGACCAGGTTATCCGAGGCATCGAGAAGCGTTACATACTCAATCTCAACAACGACTTCACATGCGGGTGGAACGTTGCCCACCGAGACGGTGAAAACATTGGGTCGCTCTTCATCGAGCAGATAGGCGCCATGGCCTTTCATCATGGCGTCATCGTATATCTCGAAGGCCCGCTCCCGCTCTTCAACTCGACCCTGAACGACTCTTTCGCCAATCAAAGCTCGAAAGCCGCACACCGCCGCCCCTTCGGGAAGGGGAAAGCGATAGACCGCTTCAAGTGCGCTCTCTTCCAGGTTGGTGAAGAGCTGCGACACTTTCACCCTGGCCCCCCTGCCCAGGATATCGACCTCAGCCTCTACCCCTGTCAGGGGAATGGGAGTGGGAGCGGAATCGGACTTGCACGCCGTCAAGCCGTAAATATCACTCATTGTCTGAGTCTCCTTTGAGAATTTCCCGGGATATCCGGAGAATTTTGAGCAGCTTTCTTCTTTCCCTCTCTTCAAGATCTCGGCTCACATGGATTTCAATCCCAACGTCGATGGGATATTTCACCCACAGTTCGCGTACCGGCTCCAGCCCGGCTCCGGGATCCTTCGTTGCCATTTTCTGGATCTCGGAGAGTCTTAGCCCCCTCTCTTGATGTGCCTTTATTGCCAGCAATTGTTCCAAATGACTGTCATAATAAAAACCCCCTCTGCCTCTGCCGGCAGGAGGGTCAAGGATTCCCTGCTGAACATAGTACCGCACTGTTCGTCTGCTGAACCCCGATAACTCACACAGTTCTTCGATGGTGTATTGTTTTGTTTTCATCGGCTCCAATATAACAGTGTTATGTCATAATGGCAATGTCATTTTTATAGAAAAACGTGCTCGGCAAAGCAAACTATCGCCAAGGATAGTTAGCATGAAGTGATGCCGGTGCAGTGAATGGAAGGAAAATACCGGTTGGGAAGCGGAATGAGAGGGGTTGAATAGACCAAGAAATGTTTGTAGGATTCTCAATCAGGGTTAAAAATAAAAGAATCAAAACGTATCTCACCCCCCATAGTCCCCCCTCTCTTTCCATACACTCTTCTCAAGGGGTGGCCTCCGGAAGAGGCGCTTAGAGCTGTGAGGATTATGCTACTGCGCGACGGCTTGGCCGCCTGCAGGTGACCGGCTCTTTGTTTCTTGTCATGATCAGGCTCTTCTGAAATCAGGGAGGCAGAGGGAACAGGGGCTGAGGCCGGCCGCCCTTGCCTCGGCCGTGGTCTCATATTTGAGTGAGATCCGCTGCGCACTGTTGCACCCTGGGCGGTGGTAGAGTCTTGAGGAGGCAAAGTAGAAGGGCTCGTCACACGATCCGAAGATACCCTTCCTCGCTTGGGTTGCAGTCGATTCCAGATCGAAGTAGCTCTCCCAATCCGAATAGCCTTGATAGACCATGGCATAGCCATGCTCGACCATGAGGCGGTTTATGCAGGCATCATCGATAAAGACTCCTGCAAGGATGCGATTGCAATCATCCCTGGGTGTGCCGGTAGTCTTCAGCTTGATTGCAGCTCCCCTTGGAAGAAGCCATTGAAGGTGAAGGGTTGAGAGTTTTGCCAGGACGTGCAGGGTGCTCATGTCTACGCCGAGGTACTCGCACTGCCGCTTTGCGTGGCTGTCGCCGCTCGTCTCAGGGGTATCGATGCCGAGGAGTCGGACGGTATCCACCAGGCTCAGGCCGGTAAGGGATACCTTGAGAGTATCACCGTCGATGACTTTGACAACTTTCGCTTCGTATGTCTCGAAAGCGGTGATTCCGAGCTCCAGCGAGAGGGTGATATGCTCAAGGTCGGGATCATCGGACTTGAAGAGGAACTTTCCAGGACTCACACCATTTCCTCCTGATGTTGTGGTGACCGGCCGCCCCGCCCCATGTCAGGAATTGGGAGATACAGAGATAAAGAGACGGGGGAATGCACTGGACCGACTCTAACCGATCCCCCGGTACCAGCTCTCAATGTATTGCTCCGCGGTCTCTTCCCGGAACCTGGCGCCCTGGGCTTTCCGCGTGTTGAACCAGACACGCACGGCATGCTCGAAGGCTTTGTACATGCCAGGCCAGCGCTCCCTGTTGCGGTTGACCCGTTTCATATTCGGAGAGCAGATAAAGGGACAGACGACACAGCCCACCCGGTCCCATCCTTCGTCGTAGAGGCTCGGATACGGGAGGTTTCGAGACTTGATGAACTCCCACACCGCCCATTCCTTCCAGTCGAAGATGGGCTTGTAGATGTGGGTGTGCTCCCGTTTGTTCGCATCGATCCTTGGCCTTTGAGACCTTCTCATCGATTCTTCGGACCGGATTCCCATGATGCGGTGTTTCAACGGAACATGGCGTGACGGGTGCTTTCTGAGGTGATCGCAGCACCATCTTTTGCTTCGAAGCGGTGGGAATTTCCGCTTGACCATCTCGAAGAAGTTCGGCTTCGGGTAAAGCAGCTTAACTTCGGGATAATGCTGTCGGATGAACTGGGCGACTTCAGGAGGTTCGATCCCGACATTGTAGAACGACCGGTGGCGAACGTCGGCCATGCGGACAAGCTCGAGAGCGACGATGGAATCCTTGCCCCCCGAGAAGGCGACGAAGTAGCCTTCCGGCGGCTCGTGTTCCCGGATAAAAGAGATTGCTTCATCGATCAGAAGGTCGAGCGTTATCTCTTTTTCCGGAGCAGCCTTTCTCGCAGTTCCATCCATTTGCATTCCTTTAGTATGACAGACCGGCCTCTAATTGCCCCCGTCCACGCAAAAAGGATGCTCCTGGCTGGGCGCTTTTTGACTAATGCCCTCTTCCAGGGGGTAAGGCATGGGTCCGGTCTCATCGGTCAAAATTCCCCCAACCACGGGAGTGTTTTGTGCCAGTGTCTTTCCCGAAGAGCTTTGAAGGCGCTTTCGGAGTTTCTCTTTTTCCTCGTCCGAGAGGGTGCGTTTCGCTCGCCAGGTTGTCGCCAGCCAGGAGGCCTTCAGCGGCCGGTCCATGTATTTTCCGGGCCGAGTCCGATTGAGCTGTCTTTGCCTTCGGATCATCGGAAGATGTGCAAAATCCTTTCGTTTGCAGACTCCTTCACCGACAAACCAGCGGCGCTCTTCGATCTCCGAGTCGAGTGGGCAGAGATTGGCACTGCATGAAGTGAATCGCTTGCAGTCCACGCCGAGATCCATTGAGCAGCAACGCGGGTTATTCCCGTTCGGACCGTTGCGTTCCCTTCTTCTCTTTTTCCGACAGCAACCGGATGCCGAGCTTCTTCTCGTAGAGGGAGGTGAACGCCGAGAGCGTTGCCGGTCCGGCAAAGCCGGACATCCCGACAACGAAGCTCTGCAAAAAGAGGGAAAGATCCATGCACCGCACCAGGTAGCTCGCCATCACACCGGTGAAGCCCGAGACAATGGCGTTGGAGATGAACTGATAGACCGTGAGCTTCTTCGAGGACATGAAGAGCTTGGCGAAGCCGCCGAAGATGGCCAGGGCTGCGGAGAGCAGCAGGATTTTCAGTTCATCGATCGTTAGAAGGCTTTTTCCGTTCATGTCTATTCCACCTTTCGCGGGACTAACAGCCGGCGGTTGCCGGCCGGTACGCTGTGAGAAACGCGACTTTCTTGAGCTTTCTGTTCGTTTCAAGAGAGGGCACCTGAGAGAACCCGGCCTTTTTCAGTTCGGACCCAAGCCTTCGGATGAGGTCCTGCCGCTTGATGTTGCCCTCGGCCTCGCGGACCAGATCGCAGAGGAACCGGGTAAAGGCCCCACCGTATTGCCCATCGATCAGGGCGTCGCTTGCGACCTGATTGGAGCGGCATGCGGCCCAGAGCACCTGCGCTTTGGCCGGTCGGATGGAAATGACCCGAATGGGAGCCTTGAGGGATGATGTCATCCGTTCAAGCGGTGGGGCCAGAAAGCGCGCTCGGCGGTAATTCCCGTTGTTTGTCGCCATACCTTTCAAACCGGTTCCGGAATGGCAGGAATCGAGAAAGATCTCGACCTGAACACCCGGAGGGACCGACTTGAAGATTCCGGCCAGATCGTTGTCCCGGATCATCTTTGATTTCCAGTCGATGTCATACGGGCAAAGGACCTCGTCCAGCCGGTCGGTTTCATCGCCTTCGGTATCGGCAACCTGGGAACCGTGGCCTGAGTAGTGAAAGACGAGCAGATCGCCCTGCTCAGCATTGGATACAAGCGTGTTCAAGCCGTTCAGGATATTCAAGGTGGTGGCGTCACGATTGGTGATTACGGTGATGTTCTCGGCGTTAAAGCCGAAGATCGATACCAGGAGATTTTGTATGTTGCCCACATCGTTCACACAACCCATGAGGTCGTTGCAGGTGCCCGGATAGTCGTTGATGCCGACAAGCAGTGCTTTTTTCATCGGTTTTCTCCTGTTTCTTATGCAAGACTCCCGGTTCGGCACACCGGGAACCAAGCGGAAAGACGTTCAATGGCGGGAGAGGATCTCTCGATAGAAGAGGTGATTGCCGATCCGCCAGAGAAAGACCATCTGGTTGCTCTCGGCCCAGAGGGGTGTCACCTGGGCAGCATGGTAGTGCGTCGCGCCCCCGGTGGGATCGGGGCTTCCGGCGAGCATTGCCATGTCGACAACCGCGCGGCAGTAGGCAAGATCGGGGTCCTTCGAGCTGAGGCTCAGGATTTTCGCCAGGTTGGGATCGTTCTCGTTGAAGCAGGAGAACTGCCAGGGGTTCAGGATGACTTCCGTTATCGTTTTGCCAAAGTAGGACATGGCTTTCACCCGGTTCAGGACCACATGAGCGACAGCCAGTTTCCCCCGGATGGATTCACCTCGGGCTTCACCCCAGATGCAGCGTGCAAGGAGATCCGCCTGCGGAAGTTTCTGCAATTCCATCCGACTGCCGCTCATGGTGCCTCACCTCACGGTTGATGGTTAACGCCTCTTGGGAGAGCCCGGTTTTGAGCTAGGTTTCGCCCTGCCGTCCGGTCCGGCTCCCGCCTTGCGCCTCACCGTCTTTTCAGCCCGCATACGAAGGGCTGCGGCCGGTTTGAACCGCACAACCGACGTCGCAGGAACGGTGATCACTTCGCCGGTCTTGGGGTTTCGCCCCTGGTGCTCGGGGCGTGACACGCGCCGAAACGATCCAAAGCCGACGAGCTGCAGATCGCTTGCTTCAAGGGTCTTGGTGATGACCTCGATGAAAGCGCCGACCAGCTTCCTGGCGTCGGCCAGGGTCGTTCCTGTCTTCACCGCAAACGCCCGGGCAAGATCGTCCTTGCCGAAAATAGTTTTCGTTGAAGTGGCCATGTTTGCCTCCTGCTTAAAAGGAATGGTTCCGGGACCGCTGTTAGCGGTTTCAAGATCGGGGCAGGTGATAGCTCAGGGATTGCTTCGGTGCAAATCGGGGTGTCCTCAGTAGTCCACTCTGGACCCTGAAAATGAGGGGCGTTAGCTCCGCCGTGGAATTTTTTTATGGCGAGTCAGCCGGCTGATCTCTTTTCGGGAAATCCTCAAGATGCTTCGAATCCGGACGGCTCGAAGCTTCCCGTCCCTGATGTGCCGATAGATCGTCTTCCTGCTGACATCGAGGATGGCGGCCGCTTCATCCGGTCGGTAGAATTCCTTGGTCAGGCCGTTCATGCTCGTCGCATTCTCCCGATACCGGGAGTCTTTCCGATTCGAAAGGGATGAGGAGGACCCGCCCGGTCCGGGTGAGTCCTGACCCACCAGAAACCGAGGTTGATCGCGTCCGCGATATTGTGATCGTCGATATTCTGCCGAGCAATGTCGCAGGCCTTGACGATGGAGAGTCGCTTCAGCTCATCGGTGCCCGGGTTGGACCCACCGAGGGAGCGCTGCCAGACGAAAGGTTCAACTATTTCGTAGCGGATCCCGGAGAGGATGAAGACGGCGGTGATCATGGCCCTCGCCGAAACAATCCTGGTGACCGAGCGGAATCGCCTGACGGCGTCGATGGAGGGTGGAAGGTACTGGTTTTCGATGACGAGAAGCTCCGGGCATTTCGCATCGACTATGACTTTGAGCTCGGTCAGCCATTCTCGGCTGGTGCCGTTCAGCAGATGCCAGCCAAGAAGCTTTTCTTCATCGAAGAACGCGAAAGCCGGATTTCTTGCATGGGGATCACAGGCACATACGACCATGACGTCTCTCCTTGAGATCACAGGCTCCCGTACCGGTAGTCACGACCGGTAAATTCTATGACAGCCGACAGCTGCCCGACGATCCGGCTCAGAATGGCGCCGGCGAGGTCCCGGGTCTGTTCATTCCTGCTCCAGAAATCGGTCAATCTTTCGAGGCTGCGGTTTGCAGTGAGGATTGTCGGAAGGCGATGGCGGTAGCGGTGGTCGATCAGCTCAAAGAGCTTTCCGAGTGCCCATTCGGTCGGGGAACGCATATCGATATCATCCAGGACGAGCAGGGTGACATTTGTGGGTCTGCGCCATAGATCGTACTCGCTCTCGCCAGTCGAGCTCTGCCAGCTCTGTTGAACACGGCTGCAGTACTCGGACCACCTGAGCAGGAAAGGCTCCCACTCACGGTTGAGACAGAGATGTTTGAGAGCGGAAACGGCCAGGTGCGTTTTCCCCAAGCCGTAGCCGCCGAAAAGATATAACCAGTTCCTGGCTCCAAGATGCGCGCTTTGCACGTAGCCCTTGAGCTTCTCTGCGACGGCCTCCGAGGAAGGGTCCCGATATTTCCACTCATCGAGGCTCATTCGAGCGTAAAGACCGTCTTCCAGCCCCTGCTGCCGGATCAGCCAGCACAGTTCGCTTCTTCGTCCCCGGCGCTCCCGTTCCTCAAGTTCCTGAATGCGGCACTCACAAACAGGCCGAAGGACAATCTCCTCGCCGAAGAGCTCGAAACTTATCGGCGCCAGTGGAGCCCCGCATGCTTCACATGAAGCGCTTGATGGCTTCTCGGAGTGATTCGAGATATTCGGCTCTTTCTTCTTCATGAGATCCATACCGGCTTGTTCCATGGTTCACCTCCTGATTGGCATTGCAGCTCTGGTTGTAAGCAGTTGAACCGTCATCCTCCCAGTCTTCCCATCGACGGGCCGAGAGCCAACCCTGCGGCCATTTCGGGGTCTGCCCTTTTGAGACAAGCGCCGGGCGTGCCCTGGCCTCCCTTCCGGCAGCATCGATGATCTTTCGGGCGAGCTCGGGGGAAAGCTCCGGGATATCGAGCCAGGCATCGGCGGCTTCAGCGCGGCCTTTCTTGTAGGCAAAGGCCTCCCAGAACTCATCGAAGGCTTTCAGTTTCCAGCCGGAGAGCTTGCGTTTGCGCCGGGTGAGATAAGGTATTGGCTGGAGCTCATGTGCGGGATTGAGCAGATCCCTTCTCAAGACGGGATCACCGTCAGGCGAGGCATGTTGGAGGAGAGGACTTGCACCTTTTGCCGGCTGAGCCTCTTTGCTGCTACCGCAACCAGGCTCTCCCCCGTCTGGTGATTCCCCGACGGGCGCCGCCTCGCCATCAACCGCATCGGGTGCTACCGAATGAGGCAACGCTTCGGCGGCAACCTTACCGCAAACCGCATCGTCAGATGCGGAATGTATATATTCATCAATCTGCTTAGCATTGATATGTTGGTAAGGTACGGTAAGGTAAGGGGTATTACTACCAGTATTCCGCGCGTATTCTCCCCGTATTCTTTCCGTATTCCTCACGTATTCGGCGCGTATACGCGGCGTCTTCTCTGCGTATTCGGGTTGTATTGTTGCGGTATCCTGAGAGTTTACGTGTGTCGAGGAGGGATCCTTTTCGCCAAATCCGGGGGCTCCCTTTGTCCGTGAGCTCTTCGTCCAGCGCGCATGTATCGCCTTCCTTGCTCTCTCCGACCTTACGTTTGACTGAGCGACGAAGGGTTGGTGTTCCTGCCAGTCGTGAAGGGCATACCCGCCGTCTTCGAGGACATCTATGAAACCCACTTCAATGAGCGCTGACAGAAACTCCTTTGGATCTCCACCCCATCCGGCTTCCATGGCTATATCGATGGCGCTGAATCCATGAAGTATCCCCTCGGGTCTGCTCACTGCAGCTCCGATCCAAAGATCGAGGAGGTAGTCCGTCGCATCGGGTCCGAGTACCGCCTTGAACTTGCGGCGTTTGCGGTGTCCTCTGAAGCTGACTGAGATGCGAATGTCCGCGTTCATTGACTATTTCCTTTAGACGAAAACACCGCAAAAGACGAACCGGCTGTTGCTTCGCTCGCTGGGCCCGGCCCCTCTTCTGAGATCAGGTGATCTCGCTCTTTCGAGGGAGACAGGATATGACTGGAGAAAAGCAGGCTCCGCCCAACTCGGTTACACGTGCTTTTACCAAGGCGAAGGTTTGAGAGATGGTTGGTCTGTTCAAAGTTGAAAGTGTCAGCAGTCGTGCCTTCCCGTCGACTCGGGAAATGCGGATGAATACTGCTGAGCGGTCCAGGGGTTCAGGGGCGCCTTATCGGGATTAAGGTCCGGGACTTTTGCCGTTTTCTGCGGTTCCATTCTTTCCGCCCTTCAGCAAGGGGTTTGGATGTTTGTGGGGAAAGAGCCACGCTTCAGCGCAAATCCCCGTTTCAGCATCGAGTCTTTCGCTGAGTGCTCTGGATGGCCTTTTTCTCTGTTTGATGATGTCGTTCATGTGGCGGGGGGTGATACCGATCTTTCTGGCGAGTTTTGCTTGCTCACCATGCTTCAATGATTCGATCATATGTAAGAACCTCCTTTTCTATTGTATGGCAGCTAGTATAGAAACATATTTTCCATCGTCAAGAAAAAAAAGAGAACGTTTTTTCTATTGAAAAATAGAATCTAAAACTCTATAATACATGCACTATGAATAAGGCATATGATCACTTCTTGGCAGCGTTTCGCGCTCTTGTGGATATAGAAGGGTGGGGGGTGCAGGCTCGTCTGGCCAGGTCAGTCGAAAGAACGCCGAGGCACATCAACGGGATCTACAAGGGTAAAATGCGAGCCGGCCTGGATTTGCAGGAAAGCATCGCCGCCTTCTTCGGACTCAGCTATGAAGAAATCCTGGCAAAGGGGCGAGAAATCCTTACGGCTAAACCCAAACCGGTTCGTCGGGACGAGAAGCCCGTTCCCTTTCAGGACAAGCTCGATGCGGTTGGCCGTAACAACAAACGGGCCGCCCGTCTGATTGCCGATGAAGCGGCGAGGGCCGTCGGTTATGTTCACTTCATGAGCGCCATCATAGATTCGGTTGGGATCTATCCACCGGGATGGAAAGAGTATCTCAATGACGAGATATCCGCTTACGACTTCTGGGAAGAAACCAAACAATATGTGCTGGATCAGGTAGGGAAGCTGAAGGAGTAGTTTGTCGAGGCGCGCCAAGCGTAGGAGGGGCGTGCGTTGCTGTATGACCACATTATCGATATTCAGCGGAAGCAGCCGTCCTTCAACCGCAAGCCGCTGTCCGTGGAAGACCTGATTTCATGGTGTGGGCAGCTCGGGGGAAAGGTCATAGAAGATCGGAGATCGAGACACCCTTCTGCCTACTGGGACGAGGGGCCGGTCATCCGGTTGAATACAAGCAGATCGGAAGCCCTCCTGGTCGTCATTCTCGGTCACGAAATGGGACACATTTTGCTGGGGCATCTTGGACCGGGTTCCTCGCTCCCCTTTTCGGTTCAGTCACTCTTCAAGAAAGACCGATGGGAAAGAGACGCATCCATCATCGGATATCTTAGCCTCATCCCGACTTCCGAACTGATCAGAATGGTTCGATACGGCATTCAGGGGCCGGAGGAGTTGTTTTCCGAGCTCCAGCCCATGTTTGGGGATGACGAGAAGGTCGGGATGCAGATTTGCACCGAGAGGATAAGGATCTTCAATGATCTCCTGGCTGTCTGCGGTGGCAGGTGTCTGGAGGGAGGAGACTGCCATGTCTGTGAAGATGCTCCAACTCAGAGGAAGCCGGTTGGTTTACTGGATAAGCGGGTGCCTGATGACGGCTGTGTTGTCTATTCTCCATTCGAGTTGCAGCCGGGAGAGGAGTACCGGTTGCGAAACGACCGGGAATACGTGGTCCGGATCAGGTTCAAATCACCGGTGACCGGAAAACAAATCCGACTGTTCGCGTGCGACGTGCCGGTGACCGGGATATCGTTTCATGATGTGCTGGAAAACGCCGCCGCGTTCATTGCAGGCCGCAACCGATCTCTCGTGATCGAGCGTGATCCAGGAAACCGGCATGACCCCAATGCCATCCGGGTGATCGGCCGGTGGAGGGATGCAGCTGGGAGCGAGCAAGAAAGGCAAATAGGATGGGTGCCCAAAGACATTGCGGCAAGGATTGCATCTCAGGCCGCTGGGGCCCCCATTTACGGCGCGCTTCAAACGTTGTTCAGGCCGGACGAGGGAAGGAATCCAGGAATCCGGTTTGGAATTTGGGTGTAAGGTGGGATTAGAATAAGAGGATGGTGATAGAATTTGGGCGCGGGTTTTCAGAGCAAGACCTGCAGGCCATCGCAGGCTTCATCGATTCAATGCGGCAGAAAAGGCGGCTTAAAGGAAAGAGACTGCTCAAGCTGGAGGGGACCTTAAAAGGCTGCGAAAACGATTTTTCCGAGTTGAAGCAGTCTAGAGAGCAGACCTGGCAGCATGTTGAGCAGGAATCCGAGAATGGATCAGTCATGTCCGGTTAGGGAAATAATTTGTTCATCAATCCGATCAGCTCAAACGAGTACCTAAATGAAATCTCAGGGGCACTTTGTACGAACCGTTCTTTCGGTGAGATTATCAACCATAATTGTAGGGAGGGTCAAATGGGCTGCAAGAAAAGAAGCTCAAGATGGACGCCTATAATAGTCCCAAAGGATCCTTTTGGAGACCCGATACCCTGGCTGGAGCTGGCTGCCAAAAAATTCGAGGAAGAGGACGCCGCTAGGGCCAGAATTAAGCGAAACCACAAGATGGAGATTGAGGACGTAGAACCCTTCTACTCACAGGGAGATGGTGATGATTTGGACCATGTAATACGAGTTCGGCGAGTGGCTCTGTGGCTTGCTGAGAAGCTTGGAGGAGCTCTGGAAATTGTGAATGCCGCAGCGCTTCTCCTTGACATTGCCAGGAAGAAGGAAATCAGAAATGAGTGCATGTGCCATGCTGAAGAAGGAGCTAGAATTGCTGCGATTGTCCTCGGGTACGAAGGGTTTAACGAAGATCAAATCAAACGGATTTGTCACTGCATCGGAGTTCATCATGTTTCGGAGGCGAAAGAGCCCATAAGTCTCGAAGCCAAAATCATTCAGGACGCAGAACGGCTCGATGCTTTAGGAGCTATCGGCATTGCCCGCGCTCTTGTCCATACTGGTTCGCTCCAACTTCTCTCGTACAATGAGACGAATTGTCAGGAGGACGACTACCACGATCAGCGTATCACCGCCGTCAACCGTTTTTTCGAGAAGATCTTGGGGATTCATCGAGAGACATTTCACACTGAACCAGCCAGACGCATAGCGGAAAACCGCTATGCCATTGTCGAGCAGTTCTTCCAGAGATTCATCAGTGAGTGGTCCGGACATGACCTCTTGACAGTAGATGAATGAGTTGCCTTCGCGGGCGCGCATCGACCGGCATCCGTTGGATCCGCTGATTCCACTCTGCAATCCTCTTCTCTCATAACACCTGGAGTTGCTGCAGCTCATCTTTCGGCATGGTTTCGTCGCTCATTTCCGTTTCTTCCTCCAGCATCTTTGATAACAGAGAGGTGATACGAAAGATTCGATACTCAACGGACTCAAGGAACTATGTTTTGAGCTGACGTGTCCAACAGAATTGGTTTCGGTACAGATCAAGCGGATCCTTTTTCGCTGGTGGTCTCTAAGGCACCACCCGAGGCACTCAACCGGCTCTTATAGCAATTGGGGCACGGAGACGGAGCGAGCCTCCTCAGGACAACACCCGACGCAACCTCGGCAATAGTCGGCACCGGGGAGCGATCAATGCTCGCTATGTCATGAACGCGACCTCTTCTCGCCTTTTCTTCGCAATTGGGAACGACACGTTACTTGAATACCGCCTTGAAGACCTCGTGAACCAGCCGGCATTCCTCATCGTTTGCCGTATCGATCATATGACGCATCTCGGCTTTGATCTGTCGGCCGACAGCTCAGCCTTTTCGGCAAGTTGTGCCTGAGTGAGCCCTGCTTTTCGTCTGAGCCTCTGGAAATCTTTTCCCAATCCAACCAGAGATTTGTTCATTTTCAAGCCCTTTGCCTCAACATAGAACTAGCGGCAAAGGGATGAAACCCGATAGATGACCCTTATTTCGGCATTACAGGCAATAGAATGCCCTTTGGAGGATTGGTCTAAAACCGTTGGTTCAGCGAATTCCGATTCATTCCGAGCACCATTCTCCAAACTTCCTTCCCATCTGGGCTGAAATGTTATATGAGCATCATCCGCAAAACTTTTGCTCTCAATTACTCCCGATGGGCAAAGGTCTTCTGTCGCAATTGAAAGACGCTGGTTGTTTCTTTGGAGATGAAGATTTGGTTTGGACAGGCGGTAAGCCAACAGAGTAATGAATCGTGCCAGGCTGTCAATTCTGAACATCATCCTGTTGGCTGTTGTGGCCTGCTATGGAGCACTCCATGCCGGCAGCGTTATCTCGGTCTGTTTCTCACCCGGCGGGCACTGCACGGATGTGATTGTCAAGGAAATCGAAAGTGCACGCAGCTCCATCCTCGTTCAGGCCTACGGATTCACCTCGGCTCCCATTGCAAAAGCGCTCCTGGAAGCTCATAAGCGCGGCGTAACGGTCCATGCAATCCTGGATAAGAGCAATCGCACCGACAAGTACAGCGGCGCGGATTTCCTCTATAATGTCGGAATCCCGATCTTGATCGACAGCGCTCATGCCATTGCTCACAACAAGGTCATGGTGATCGACGGCGAGACCGTGATCACCGGCAGCTTCAATTTCACCAAGGCGGCCGAAGAGAGGAATGCCGAAAACCTCCTGGTGATCCGCGACAAGGACCTGGCGGAGAAGTATCGTCGAAACTGGAATCAGCACGCGGCGCACTCGGAAGCGTACCAGGGGAAGAGCAGGGAGAGAACCTCAAGTGGAAAACCAGCCAAACCTGCGGGCTGAGAAAAAAGGACGCCCGGTGCCTTTTTGTGCGAGGGTCTCATCTTTTGATGTTCTCCCCATGGAGTCATGAGAAGGCTGGTCAGGGGGATAGGAGACCAATGCACCAATTGATCGCCTTCCTATCTCTGCGATTTTGCCTATTCGACCGGAAGGCGCCTCATATTCTCCCGATTCAGTGATGTAAACTGCCAAGCGGCCCTATTTCGCAGCCAAACCTTATCCTGTTTCGATTTTGAAAGTGCTCGCAGCTTGTCTCCGAATGACCACTGGAGTAGGATACTTTCCTCGTTGCTTCATCATGAATTTTCATTCCGGTTATGCGGAGCATAGGGCGGACAGGCGTTACAGCGAGATGCCCCAGGCAGCCGCAGGCGCCTTGAAGATACCTGCGGAACACGGTGCATGCCAGAACCTGGGGGCCTGGCCACCGAAGAGAAGCGCTACAATAGTTGAGGAGATGTCTGACCATGGGACTCCCGATTACTGCTGAGGTCGTGCAAAGCGGGCGTCAAGAGGCTTACCCTCTCTATGTCTGGCTTATCGATCACCCGGAGGGTCCGGTTTGGCAAGAGATGGACGAATCGTTCGAGCGCTGGAACGATCAGACCGGACCTTACCTGGCCTTCTTTGTAGACCCCTTCCAACGCAAGGAATGGGCAATGGGCTTTCTCGCACGAGCCCTCGATCGAGAGGCCGTTGCGAACCTGCTTGCCTGTAGAGGCCTCGTGCAGCGCTATTTCCGCGAGCGACTTGCCGAACGGGCATGCCGAGAGATGTGGATCCCTCAGGATCGCCTGCCCATTGCGGTGATTGCATCGCGATGGAACGCCGGTCGTGCTGTGCTCTGCAGCATTCCGACGCGGGAGGCTGTGCGCCGCCTGCTGGTCCACTTGACCGATTTCGGCCGACAGCATCCCCCCTTGGAGCGCTGGCCCCGGCTGCATTCTGCCGACGAGGAAAGCCTTCGTCGCGGTGAGAATGAGCGGCTTGCCGCGATCGAGTCACTCTGCGGCCGACTCGAGCTTGAGCACCGAATTTTCAAGATCACGACTGGTGAATTCTCCCGAATAGGCCGCGAAGCCATTGATACCCACGCTCTGGGACCTCTTGTCCAGTGGCTGGAAAGGGCTGGAGTGCGGGGTGGCAGTGGGGCACACCTTTCGGGTTCCGCAACCCGGGTGTCGTTGGCGTCGCTCGACGACATGATCCTGCTTGCGCATGACTTGGTTGGCAGGGCCGACGGACTCGTTTCTCGCTTTCCCTACAATGCGGATGTCCGGGCGATCGCACGCGCACTTCCTCTATTTGTCTCTCTGATGACCGACATGCACACCTTGCGCGAGAAGCTGCGGGTCCTTGCCCATGACGACTCGTGCAACGAACAGGAGCGCATGTATCGCGGCGCGGAGTGCCTGGGCGAACTCTCGCGGTTAGTGGCTGCTGTAGAGGTCGACGCACGCCTTGAGGCGCTGATCGGCCATGAGACCTATTGGCGCCTCCTTGAAAACTCACGTGCTGCGCTTCGTAGCTCCGAGGCTATTCACGCTTTGAGCGATGCCGTGCATGAACTCCAGGAGGACCTCTCCGCAGTGCTGCTGGGCTTTTGGAAGGCATCGGAAATCGAGGGGCGCCGTCTGCTGCTGGATCTACTGGACCGCAGCGGTGGAATCCCCGTTTGGAACGACAGAGAGGGGCGAATCGAGGTGATTCGGGATTCACGCCGGATCGAGCGGGAGTACACAGCGGGCACTCTGAGCTGGGTACTTCGTAACGCTCGGTTCCCTCACGATTCACCGTGGTGTGGTCTTCCACTTCCGCAACTTGGGGAACGGTTCGCTCAGATGGTCCGTGTTGCACGAAATCGATTCATTCATCGTGAAATGCTGCGAGATATCAGTGAGGCCACGCGTTCTCGCAACCTCGTAGCCTGTCCTCCGGACGGTATCCTTCCGACGACGATTCAATGCATCGACACCGTTGGCGCTGAAGACGACTGGTCCTGCCCCCTTCGGCCCGAACAAGAAGCTGCGGTCGCAGCCATGGTTAGCGCGGTTGCACCGGGCAACGCCAGTGCGGCTGTGCCTCGGGATCTTGCAAGGCTCAGGGGTGCAATGCGAAAACGGTATGCGACGTTGGTCGTCGAGAAGCTCAAGCCGAGATGGCTTTATGACGGTAGGCGGGCAAACCAGGCTTGGATCGGCGACCTGTTCACCGCGCTTGCGCCCATGAACCCGAGCGAGGCACCTGTCGTTCCCGCGACTCCCGGCCAAAGACGCGAAGCCGATGATTGCCTGGGTTCCGAATAGGGTGCTCCCAGGGCATCCGCCGGACGGCATTCGGCGTCGCCGCTGGCCCTCTGCTCTTCCTTTTGACATGCTCATACGGTCGTGATAAAGGTTAAGAACTTGTTCGTCCTGGAATTGTTGCTCAGCTGGTGTCTATCGGAGAATCCTTATGTCGGGCCTTCCGCATCGGTGCTCCAGGGGTTTGTATTCTGAACGGTCAGACAAAGAACTGGTGGAAAGATGCCAAAATGATGAAAGAGAGGCCTGGAACGAGTTCTTTTACCGTTTTATTCCCGATATCAAAGATGCCATAATCCAAAGGTTGCGAGCCTTCGGTCATTCTCAAATCTTTCAGCAAGATATCGTATGGCAAATTCACGAACAGATCGTTTTTGACTTGATCCGCGATAAGAAATTAAAGCTGTGCAAGGATCCCTCAGGCATCCGAGCCTGGCTGAGGACCTTGGCTTCAAACCGAGCTGTCGATTGGATCCGAAAATACGGCGCAAAGAAAAGGTTGCCCGAAAGAGTATCCGAGCGAACCATGCTTTCTTTGGATACACCAATCGATCAGGATAATGACCTCACTTTGGGCGACGTGATCGCAGCAGAACCTCCCTCCAATGCAGAAATCCAGAACTACCTGGCAAGTGCCGTCACAGAGATCTGTGCAACCAGTGAAATGAGGGGCTTGTGGGTTCTTCGCCTCAGCGTTCTCTCGCAGTTCCCCTTATGCAAAGAGGAACTGGTGAAGCTGACTGGTTTCAGTGGTTTTTCGATGGAAGAGCTGACATCCCGGCTGGCGAAGATCATGGCGAGACTGACGGTCATGGAGAAAAAGAGAAACGTAGCGGAACAGGTGGCCATCCTCTACTGGTATCAAATTAGATATCTGGAAGCCATCTGCCTGGACAGGAGCAGGGAAGCTTCTGAGCAAACCCAGAAGGAACTGGAGGCTCTGGAGTGCAGGATCCGGGAAATCGCCCAGCTTCGGCATAAGCACTTGAGGCGGGCGCAGAGGCTTTGCAGGCCGTCAAATCGTGATATTGCCACACTCGTGGGCATATCGGAAGAGAATGCTGCTAACATTAGCACCCTTCTCATTAGAGCAAGGTCGATGCTAAAGAAGAGGTTGAAGAATTTTGATGTGAGTTCCTTTATGGTGTCAGATTCCTAATTCCTTTCCGTTTAGATAAAGGCAAGGGCAGGAAAGTGGAAAAGACAGATTCGATCGAGAGAGCGTCCCCAAAGGATTTGGTAGAGAAAATGTTTCAAATGGTTCGTTTATCCCTTGAACCATGGTCACCAGAGGAAGAAACCGGTTCGTGTGAACGCTACACTGCTGGAGACCATGATCGCTTCACCCAGGGACTGATGCCGCCCTTGGAGAGTGAAGAATTCATGATTCATTGTTACGACCCCGAGAGTGAACGCTCCTGCTTGACCTGCCTTAGAGCCGTTAAAGAACGATATGAAAACGAGGCTCTACTTCAGCGGACCATGCACCTGATGAAGAGCCTCGAAGCATCGCATTGGACAACAAGGTCCTGCAACGAAGATTTTGTTTCCAAAAACAGAATTCATATTGAACTTGCAGTTTCAGGAAACAGCCTCAAGGTAATCGAAACAACTGGAGACTACAAGGGCCTCAAATGCTCGAAGCAGCCCCATAGCACAAGACAAGAACTTCCAGGGCTGAAGCATCCTGTACGTATTGCACAACAATTTGGCGATCCTCCCGTCTCCCTGATCGCAAGTCTGCGCATAGGCAGAATTCCCAATTTGATTAGGATGAGTGTAGCCATTAAGAATACAGAATCTCAGAAGTTCGTTCCCAAGGTCGAAACCACTCTGCAAGGAACAAACACCAGGGAAACTTCTTTCAGCGACAAGAATGGTCAGGTTCACTTTACCATACCCGCTGTTGGGAACTACAGGGTCGAGCTCGTTCCTGAGATGAATCGTCTTGTCGTGCTCACCCTGAGCATTAATCGGTAGAATATTCAGGCGAAGCTGAGGATATGTGATGGAGACTTTGTTTCTACTAACCATAGTGCTCTTCGGATTGCTGGTGATCTTGCAGGTGATCCCTTTGCATAAGGTAGGTAGATATCTCACATGTCTCATTCTGCTCTTCATCTTTGGACCTGTGGTATATGGGATCTCCAGGAGCAAAACCACGGAGTTTTTCTCCCAGAGTCACCATTGGTGGGAATATCTGGTTTTCTTCTTCCTGGCTCTTATCGTGCTGCGCATAATCCTGAATCTCATTTTCCCGGGCAGAAGAAGTTGACCAAGTCGTGGTCTTTTTTCGCACATCAATTCGGATTTCCTAGAGGATGATCCTGAGGCTTACCCCTAGGACATGTATCTTCCCTTGTGGAGAAATGGGTTTATGGCCAGATGCTCTCACTGCGGTTATGCCGATAATCCCGACGATGCGAATCGGTGCAGGATGTGTGATGCTTCGATAACGCCGGCTTTTGACACCTCCCGCATGGACTCGAGTTTTGTGAACCGTGCTGCCACTCAGCAGATGAATGGTCCCACTTTGGCCACTGAAGCTCCCTTCATCCATCATATCTCACCCGACAACCCCGGGGGAAACGTCTGCAGCCAAACGGCAGCCGCACCTGTCTCTCAAATAGGCCAGGAGTCCTTGGAAGGCAAAATCAGGAATGTGGAACGGAATGAGGAAAGACCCCCCCTCACCTTCTACGGAGTGATGGGAAGAGTATTGATCGCATTGCTGCTCCTGCCACCATATATCATGCTCTTTATCATCTCGGGAATTCTCTGCATAGCTTTCGCCATAGTGCGTTTTCCAACCCTTTCTCAGCTCTTCAATCCGTTTGCCTGGACGATTGCCCTCATTGAACTGCTCGAAGTGATAGTCCTGAGATATATATCGAGAACGGATACAGTCCCTGAATATACGGGTGTCCTGTCCGACAGAAACGATGTGCTTTACAGTTTCTTTATGAGGGGACCTCTAGATGGGGGCGCTCTGCAGGTCGGACACCACGTCCGGTTCAATGGTAGATGGAACAGGAACATATTTATTGTCCGCGACGGCACCGACTTGACAACACAAGCTGCTATTTCCTCACGATATCGCGATCCATGGAAGTACCCTTTTTTTGCCATGCTGGTGTTATATGCCGGCTTAGGAATAAGCATCAGCATGAATTTTGATCAGATTACACTCCTATACAACAATATGCGAGATTTCTTTCACCTAGCACTGCAGACTACCCCAGGAGCAGCCTGATCCGTGCCGGAGCGATGAAGAGGGTTTGACAAATTGGCAATCAGCGTAGAACACAATATCTTTCCTGATCTGACACCCAGGGCGGAGATCTTTCAGAAGGCAGGACTCATCGAGAAGGTTTACCTCGAGCAGGCAACTCTGCGATTTCCGGAAAACCTGGCCTCGATGATCGAAGGCCTCCAGTTTTTCCGAGTCCTTGGGATACAGGCTTCCTTCGATGCCACGGGGGAAAAAATATTACCCAGGCAGATGGATTCGGGGTTCTTTGCTGCCATGTACAACCTCGGGCTTCCACTGGTTTATGCTATTAACTGCAGCAACGAACAGGTGAGGATTTTCCTCGGGACCGCCAAAGCCACAGCGTCCTCCCTCGCTGCACTCCTTGAGGGGAATCTTGGCAGCGAGCTCTTCGAGATCAATAATGAGGTTCGTGCCTTGAATTTGCAGGCTGCACAACACTGTGCCGCCGTAACGGGAATCCCGTCGGATCCCCAGCCAAAACAGCGGCCTGATATGGGGCAGCGAACCGAGGGTGCCGGTTCCGGATTGGATCGGCTTATTTCAGGCCTTTTGGGAGACGATTGGACATATCTCGTTCAGTCATTTCCCCTGAGAAGGAACCTGACCAGCTCATGGTTCGAGTCCTGTGCCGCAGAAATCAAAGATATCAAGGAATCGTTTCTTCTCAGGGATATTCAGCAATCGCACCGCATGGCATCTTATTATGTGGAGCTCCTTGAAAAATCGCTAAACCGTCTCAAATACGGCAAGCAACAGGGCATGTGGCAGACGGGAATTTACCTCATAGCGAATCAGCCTGACACGGCTCGTCGAGGTGCGGCATTGCTGACTTCAATCTACTCGGGTGAGAAATCGGCCCCGGAGCCTCTGCGCTGCCACCTCTGCAGCAAGAGCAGTGGACTGCCGTCCTTTGTCAACGGCTACCATTCCAGGGAACTCCAGTCTTTCGTTTCTTTTCCCGTCAAGGAGTATCCGGGATTTCGCATCCACGAAGTCACACCCTTCGATGTAGATTTCAAGAATGACGGACGGCAATCCATTGAAATCGGTCGAATCATCACCAATGGGAGGGTACTGAACAAGGAAGTCTCGATACCGGTTGACGACCTGACAAAACACGCGCTCGTTGCCGGTGTTACGGGAAGCGGAAAGACAAACACCGTACTCAATCTCCTGGTAAAGCTCTACAGTTCCGGCAAAGTCCCCTTTCTTGTAATCGAGCCGGCAAAGTCTGAATACAGAAATTTGATCGAGAAGATTGATTCACTTCTTGTTTTTACTCTTGGCGAAGAACGTCCGGGCCAATCCTCGCCATTCCGTTTCAATCCGTTTGCCTTTCCCGAAGGGGTTTCGCTCCAGACGCATGTCGACTATCTCAAGGCTGTTTTCAATGCCAGCTTCGTGATGTATGCGCCCATGCCCTATGTGCTGGAGGATTGTCTGTATCGCATATACGAAGACAAGGGCTGGAACCTGGTGACTTCGAGTAATTCTCGAGGCAGACATGAGTTGTCTTTCCCTACCCTGGAGGATCTCTACTACAAGATTGACGATGTTGTGCAGGACCTCGGATATCAAGATCGCACATCCATGGACATCAAGGCAGCCCTCAAGACGCGGATCAGGAATCTGTGCCTGGGCGGCAAGGGACTGATGCTCAACACCGCTTTCACGTTGCCTTTTTCGGAGATCATGGCCAGACCGACGGTCCTGGAGCTCAAGTATATCGGAAACGACGAGGAGAAGACCTTCATGATGGGGCTGATCATCACTGCAATCGGGGAATACTACGAATCTCAATACACGCGCCGCAATGACAGAAGCCCTGGGCTCAAACATCTCACAGTCATCGAGGAGGCCCACCGATTGCTGAAAAACGTCCCTACGGAAAAAACCAGCGAGGACCAGAGCAATGTCAAGGGAAAGGCCGTGGAGACCTTCAGCAACCTGCTTGCCGAGATCAGGGCCTATGGCGAAGGAGTGCTGGTGGCCGAGCAGATTCCTTCCAAGCTGGCGCAGGACGTGGTCAAGAATACCTCTCTCAAGCTTATGCACCGACTCGTTGCCCGGGAGGACAGGGACCTCATGGGTGATACCATGAATCTCGACCAGGCCCAAAAAAGGCATGCTGTGAGTCTATCTGCTGGTCGGGCCATCTGTTTCAGTGAGGGCATGGATCGAGCGCTTGCGATCAGAGTACTCCCATGGCAGGCGGGGGATAAGCTGGTTGTTATCGGAAATGACCGCGTCCACAAAGAGATGCACCGGCGCTTCTACAGCCGTCATCAAGAGCTTCTCTTAAGGTCGTCTGCATGCAGGCATTGTGCGCTTCTTGGAAAACCTGACTGTGAAAATACCAGGAAAGCAGTCGAGCAACTGACCGCCAATGGGAACGCCAGGGACCTGGCACTCCGGTGCTTTCTTCCCTATCTCATTGATCCCGAAAGGACCAGGAGCTTGGAGCACCTGCAATCTATTGTCCACGCGCCCCTCTCCCTGCTCCACTGCCTGGCCGCGGACTTGACCCAGGAGTACATACGAGCCAGAGCAGCCCACTTCGGCTGGCCTTTCGCCGTCATGGAAGAACTGACCTCTAAGGCGCATAACGCTATTGCGGGTGGCAGCTTCGGCCGAATCATTGGGCTGCACTGTCGTGTGGCAGAGGCGGAATCCGGGAGAAAATACAAAGCCTGTGAGATCTACTGCCACAACCCATGCCGCTTTGGGTATGAGGTGAGCGTCCTGGCTGGAGAAGCTCGGGTCCACAATGAGGTTACAGCCCTGCTGGAGTCACGAGAACATGGGATTCCGTTCTTCCTGAATCTGGTGACACTGATCATCGATTTCCTTCGCGACTACCTTCCGGAGGATCAGTCAGCCTCGCGTGCCGGTCTGGCTACCTGCTATCTGATACATAAGATCAATGAGCATCGGTTTGCCTTACCGCTGCAGTCAAAAGTCCTCAAAGAATATGAAAGAGCTTTGGAAGGAATTGATTAAACCATGGAGCATGACGCACCTGAAAGCACATCGAGCAAGTCCGGCAATGCTGCCGGTGCATCCACTGATCGAGCCGATGGTTCCCGTGTGGCATCCGACGCATCCCGAGACGGTTCCGGAAAGCGTGCCGCTGAAAAGTCTGCAATGCGGCGAGGTGATTATCGGCCTCAAGAATTGAGAAGGTACCAGGAGGCACCCAAGTATCGAGAACTCAGCGAGAACCAGAGAATGGAAGCCGAGTTCAGGCAAAAGATAGACCGTTCCAGGCTATTGGGACTCCCTAGGGTCGAAGGCTTCGACAAATCGGGAGTCATGACCGATGAGGAAGTGAAGGGTTTTGTCAAAGGCTCCTTTCCTGAACACCACGCCAACAATATTACCATGGACAGCATCAAGTATTCCGATTCACACGAAACAAACCCGGAGCGGCCAGGATCCGGGCAGCTGCAGAAGCAGGAAGTCGCGCAAGGCGCAGACCTTATTCACAAGGATATTGTTATCAACCCGGACAACCTTGACGGGAAAGCAGGCGCCGAGGGCTTTAAGAGCGCTATAGCCCGCGAAGTGGGTCATCGGGTTTATGATGTCAATCTTTCCGGTGAAGCCCGGCGAGACTGGGAAACGCTCAGCGGGAACAGGCCAAGGGAGCGATGCGTGAGTGATCTGGCGCAGGCAAGCGCCGATCGCGATTTCGCAGAGAGCTACCGGGCCTACCGATTCGAACCGGAAAGCCTCAAAAGGACCAGTCCCGAGAAATATGACTTCATGAAGACCCACGTCTTCGATTCTCATGAGTTTACCGCATTCCCTGGAAAGACCAGCGATGCAGTCCGGTTCGGCGAGGCCATCGAATCACGCATAAGGAACCCGGAAGAAGCAAGGATATACCGGGAGATCGGGCTAAAAGAAACAACGGTGAACAGCCGGCCCGCCCTCACTCGGGATGATATCGAACCGGACATAGTGGACGATTTCGGTAGAACCAACATCGAACGGATGAAGGAGGGTCTTGCACCGCTGGACAAAAACGGGGACACTTACGAGCTGCACCACATCGGTCAGGAGCAGGATTCCCCGCTTGCTGAACTGAGATTCGAGGAACACAGAGGGGCCGAGAATTTCACCAAGCTGCATGTCCATCAGGAGAGCCACATTGACCGATCAGCCTTTGAATCGGAAAGGGCTGAACATTGGAAACAGCGGGCGGATGAGATAGCGAGGAACCAACATGGAAAGAATTGAGAGGTTCATAGAAAGGAACAGGGATAGATTCCATTTGATCGGACCGGTCGGGGAGGAGTCCATACGAGAAGCAGAGCAGCAGCTCTCCCTATCGATACCAAGGCAGTTGAGAGACCTCTGGAGAAATTACGGCGCTCTTTCATTCAAGCATTTTGAGATTTTCGGGGTAGGGGTCCCTGCCCGTTCACATCTCAGTGCCGTCAAAAGGACCCTGCAGCTGAGAAATGAACAGGGCTTTCCGAACAATGCGGTTGCCGTTGAAGACCTGGGCGACGGGCATTTTGCGATCTGCACCACAAACGGTGAGGTCCTCGAGTGGGCGGCTCCGTATGACGGAGGCCCGCTTGGAGAGCTGGGCGAAGACCTGGAGTCGTATCTCTTGGACCGATTCTCACGGTAATTGAGGCACAGATCGATATTGGAAGGAGGATAATTTCATGAGTGGAGCAAAAGTGGCCCCAGTTGCCGTAGCACCTGCGGTGCCTGTCGTGATGATGGCGACTGCCGTTGCCGGTGCCGCGCTTTTGGCCGGTACCGGTCTGCTCGCCCTGGGCGTTGTTGCGAAGGGTGTCGTGAGGCTTGGGCGAGAGGTGTATGGGAAGATAGACGATGAGATTGAGAAACTGGCTGAAGAGGAGATACGCAAGCACCAGGAGCAGATTGAGCGGCTCACCCGGGCTCGTCCAGAAGAAAGAGAGCAGTTGTACGAAGAAATCGTGAAAGAGGAGGACCCAATTGCCGGGGTCCGTGGGGCGCCCCAAGCCGAATTCCTGAAAACCCTTGAAGATGTGAAAGAGCGGAGGAAAAATAAAGAGGTCGAAAGAGTGCTCCGACACAACTCGAGCGAGTACATGGAGCAAAAGATTGAGGAAATCCGGAAAAAGTCGGCTGAAAAGCGAAAAAAGCGTTCCGCCGGGACCCCCGACTTTGACAAATATCGGCAAGAAATTGAGGCGCTCTGCAGAACAATCCAGACCGTATACCCTGAAGCGGCTGCTGAACTCGGGAATCTGGAAGGGGTAAGGGAAAACGAGGCGGTTTTCAAAAAGAGGATCACTCGACTTCACAAAATTGAAGAGAGACTCCGGGAAAATGCAGGCATGCTGAACTCTCTGGCCAAGCTGTATATTCGCTGGAAGGCATCTTTTGCCTTTCAAATGTTGCCCGAGCAAGAACGAGAGCGGTTCCGTTCCTGCTATGAGAGGAAGAGATCGATGGCTGAGACGGGCCATGCCGGTGAGAGGGATGTAGAAGAGCTCAAGGCGATCTTGGAGGAGCAGATTGAACTGGGAAACCGGGCGGTTGAGAAAATGCGGTTTGACGAGCACATCAACCTGTTGAAGCAGGCATTGAACGCAAAGGGCTATGATCGGATTACTGAAGAGGAGGAAGGCATCTATTGGAAGATCACGGGGAGAAAGAGTGCGGACGGGACCAAAGCTGTCTCTTTCCGCTGCCTGCGTCATACGGTCCCAGATGAATCTGGCCCTGTATTTCGCATGGATATCGAACCGACCGGCTACCTCAGTCCTGCAGAGCGTGAAAAGGAAGGCCGGGCAGTTTTTCATGAGCTGGAGTGCCTGGGATTCGAACTGGAGATTACCCACGCAGACAACCGTTTGACAGAGGCAGCCCTTTCCAGGCTTCAGCATGAACTGAAACAGCAAGGGACGCCCGTGGGGCAGATTAGCTTGATTTCGGACATCGAGGTATGCATCGACGGCACGGTAATCCAGTGGCCGCCCGATACCAACCCCAGCAGAGTGATCGAGGACTACAAGCGGATGCTGACAAAGGGAGCTCCTGAACCGGAGAGAATACGTGAGGGGAACTGAGACGATGAGCAAACAAGCACCATCCTGGGCAAGAGACATCTTCTTTCACTTTACGGCGGGCAATTATCATCAGTTCTTGATTGATGGAAACACGAGCGATATTGATTTCATGCCTCTTGAGCAGCAGGAAGGGGCGCAGCTGTTGCCTGTGAGGCGGATACTGCTGGAAACATTGAGAAGGGCTCTAAAAGTCAACAGGATCGTGTACTATTCCGCCAGCACCGGTCTTCTCTTCTTTCTGGAGCTGACGGACGAAAGCGGCTGGCTTCCTTTCCTCAATCGGGTGGAGGAAATCGATTCTCAGGACGACTTTGAGAGAAGGGTGAGACAAATTGGACAGATACCCTCTTCCCAGCCTCGATCCGACCTGTATGTGCTCGATCGGGCACTGAAAACAGAATGGCGAGCAAAAGACCGACCTTCGCCCGATAGGGTTGCCGTTATCATCGACAATATTCAGAGAATCACGCCTGATATTGGCGGTGGGAACCAGTATGGTGACCCCGAAACACGATTCTGCATTGAAATGATTCGGAACTGGGGGACCAGCATGGAAATCGCCGATCTCGGGCACGTTGCCGTACTGCTTGCAGACAATCGGGAATATGTGGCGCGTGACATCTGGAGCAAGGAAAGCGGCACCTGCAGTATCACTATTCCGCTCCCCGATTTTGAGTCCCGCAGGGAATACTTCGACTACCTGAAATCAGCGCACGCAGAGCATCAACCAGCGGAGGCCGGCACCAGACCGCCGCTGGAAGAGTATCTTTCGAGCGATGGAAACACTTCGGCTGAGCTTGCGCAACTCACCCAGGGATTTCGCCTCGTGGACTGCCGGATGATCGAGACAATATCCAGCGGCACAGAACCTGTCAGAAAATACTTTCTGGCCGGCGACGATCCCAGGACCCGCATCATCAATCACCTTGCCGATCAAAAGAATCATGTCATCCGATCTGTCAGCTCCGGTCTCCTTGAACCGATGCAAGCCAGCCTCAGTTTTAATGACATTGGCGGCCTTGAAGGTGCACAGGAATACTTCAGGAGGATTGCCGGAGCAATCCAGACCAGTGACGCGGGCATCAGAAAGACCATACCGAAGGGCGTTCTTCTGGTGGGGCCGCCCGGAACGGGAAAAACAGTGCTGGCCAGGGCACTTGCCAAGGAAACCGGTTTGAACCTCGTTCGCATGGGGAATATACGAAGCATGTGGGTTGGGGAATCGGAGAAGAACCTGAGCATGGTGCTGAACCTGTTGAGCATGATGGCGCCGGTGATTGTCTTCGTGGACGAAATCGATCAAGCGCTTGGCGCACGCTCAACCACGGCGGGAGACAGCGGCGTGAGTGGGAGGATCTTCCAGCAGATTCTCGAGTTCATGGGGAACAACGAAAACCGGGGCAAGGTGATCTGGATTGCCGCCACCAACCGGGCCGATCTTCTGGATGACGCCCTTATCAGTCGTTTCGACAGGATCATTCCTGTTCTTCTCCCCGGCTCCCGAGAGGAATGGCACTCGGTGATCACGAGCATCTTGCATCAGCTTGAAGTGAGTGGGGAACCTTGGCTGGTAAAGAAATTCCTGGACAATGAAGACAACTACCGATACCTGGCAGAACACAGCGGAAGATCCGTGGAGACCGTTATTCGATATGCCTACCAGAATATGAAGCAACAGGCCCCGGGAGGGGGATCTGATACCCTCAATCTTTCATCCCTGGAAACAACCTTTCGCAGCTTCAAGAGCAATGTCAATCTAAGCATGTATCAGTTCCAAACCCTGCTCGCAATCAGAGCATGCAACGACATGAGTTTTATCACTACCCCCGACGATCACTACAGCTATGGCACGGATGACCTCGACAAACTCGTGACGCGGTGCAAGGAATTGCGAAGCAACACTCCTCTCGAGGAAGAAATCGCTCGCCTGAGAACCTATGTGAGTTAATGAAATGGCATCGTTCTATCGACAGCTCCAAGAGGATGCCGCTCTGGGCGGTACAGACATCCTCGTTTTCCCTCCGGAGTACTTGAAAGAGAAAGGATTGTTCCTTGGCGATAAAGTGGTGTTGCGAGGTCCATCCACCCGGGCAAGAGAATGTCTGGCAACCATCGGTTGGATGAGGATATGGGAAGATGTCTCTACAGACGCTATTGTCGTCGGTCCGGAGCTTCACAACCGTATTGCCTGGATACTCGAATCGTTGGAGGATAAGGACGAAGATCTCCAGGTCCTGCCGTTTGACAAGGAACCCCATCGGGTCCAGGCACACATTCTTGTCGAGGCAACCGAGGACACCGACGAAGCCGGCAGGGCCTGCCAGGCGGACCTTCAACCTTCCCTCGATCGAATCCGGGGCTGGTTAAGAGAGAGGAAAGCCGTCAACCTGAATTTCCCTTACCGACTTGAAACAGGAAAAAGAGTCGTCTTTGTTGGAGAAGCAGAATGGGGAGCCGCCCAGGTGCCTCCAAAGTCCTCATCCGAGGCCCACTGCATCAGGGATTTTGACGATTGGGAGAAACGATGGGAGGAGTTCAACGAACTACAGAAGGCGAAAAGAGAAAAGCAGGATGACATCGACAAGAAACTCCGGCAGTTCAAGGGGACCTGCCGGGAGATCCGCAGTATCCAGGAATCGTGCCGGACAAAGCTCGATAGTATCAAGAGTCTCCTCGTAATCTTGAACATATATGGGAGGCTGATCAGCCTGTTGCAGAGCAACGACGTGTGCAGAAATGGGCTGAAAGATGAGCTTGGGAAGCAGCAAAGCACCTGGCAAGAACTTATGAAAGATCCAAATCGTCAAGTGTCGATTAGAGGGGAGAGAGCACCGCTTGCGAGCGGAAAGGTGCTCGACAGAATATCTGGGCTTTACGAAATATGTCGGCCATATCCAGATGACCCCATCCGGTACAGCGACCAGAATTGGGAGAATGCAGCTGATTCATTCGCAAAAAAGGTTGAAGAACTTGACAAAGAATGCTCGGGCCATTCAGCGGAGTCTATTGATCCACTCCCTCGGGCAGCGCTCCTCGAGGAAGAACTACAGGAATTGAAGCGCTGCGATGAGGTGCTCGGCAATCGTGCAGTTGAATGGGGTGAAAAGGCCTTGAACGTAGAGCTGGCTAAAACTGACGATGCGCGGAAGGCGGAGGAGGACGGCAATCGGCTGCATAACGAAATCAAAAAGAGAATAGATGAGGAGTATGAGCGTCTCAGTCAGGAATTCACCGGTGCCTGCGATGCCAATGCAGGCCGTTTGCCGTGGACTGCTCCTGTACAGGAAGCCCGGAATCGACTTGAAGAACTGCACGCATTCTACCGGGAATCAGCTGAAAGCGGTAGAAGGTCTCCTGATCCAAACAGGATTCAGGCCAGGGGGGATGACTTTACTGGCTTTGTGAGGGCTTTGATTGGCGCAGTAACCCAAGCAGCCGAGTTGAGAAAAAAGATTAACCTGTTGCAAACAAGGCAGGCTGGAGATGAGGTTACACCAGGCTTCGAAAGCGCGTGACGCGGCAGCCTCATATGGAGGGAGCCCTGGAGGCAAAACCGGGCAGAGGGGGGTATCATCCATGAATTTCCGAAAAAGGGGTCCTTGGGGCCTGACTATTCTACTGTTGCTCCTATTGGTAATGCAGCCCATGAGGGTGGAAGCGCAAAAGAGCGAGAGTGACCTGGTCGACCTTGTCATTGTTCTGGACAGGTCCGGTTCGATGATCACTACAGATCGCCAGGGACTGAGCGTTCCTGCGGCCTCGTTCATCCTCGAACAGCTGGCGCTGTCTAATGACAATAACCGTGCGGCCATTGTCCCTTTCAACAATTCCGCATGTATCCTGGGTCAGAAAGAAGCGCGTCCCAAAGAAGCGCTCACCACCAATCTGTTCGGACTAATGGAAATGCTCACCGCAAGCCTTGCGAGCGTTCCTTTTACCTTCAGGGAGAGCAACCCTGAAAAACCCAAGGAGTTCCAGGATCTTCTACGGACTCAGATGAGAGAGGCCGACGATACCGAATTGGGAATGGCCCTGTCGCTTTCGGCCGAGATTCTCAAGGCGGATCGGCCCGGTCGTACCAAAATGGTAGTCCTGATCAGCGATGGATTTCCCTACGTTCATTTCAGGGACGGGAAGCGGCTTGACGATCTCGAACCTGTCGCAGGCCGAGATCTTATCCGAAGGATTCGACAGCGGTACCTCCAAAGTGACATCGACAGCCTGAACACGATCTTTGCCGAGCACATCCTCAATACCGTGGTCCAGTCTTACGCAAAAGACAAGATATCTATCTATCCCGTGGCATTTTTGGAAGAAGGGGCGGCGCCCGGTGCCGCCGGTCAGAAGCCAGGTTCCCTGGTGCTGGTCGATTACCTGCGCAAGATCAAGGAGGCAACGACAGGAGATCGGGAGGTCATTGTTGCCGATTCCTCAACGCTCATCGGGAAACTCATGGAGTTTCTTCCGTCAATCCCAGGGCACATTCAGATCTATTCTTTCAAAGGGGATACGCGGTTTGTACGTGACGAAGAGCGGGTAGGCTCCAGGGAATACGAGCTGGTCGTCCCCGATATAGCGGCTCAAAGCAGATTTTTCTTTTCTTACCCTGTTGCCCGAAAAAGTCAGCGAGTACGTGTTGAGCTGTTTAGGGAAGGGAACAAAGTCGCAGACAGTGAAGGCAGCCAGAATAGCGGGGTGGTACTCAGCTCTGCACCCAGGCGTGACGGCTCGACAGCCTACCAGAGCTTCAAGTTCCTCCATCCGAACGCAGCGCCCGGAAGGTGGAGGGTGAAGCTCACCGACGCCAGCGCAGGAAAGACCGAACACCTTCCGGATACCGATTTTCTGGTAGATATCAGATCTCAGGTGGAATTGGAAATAGACACGGGGGCACCGAACAATCTGAGGGCCCAAACCCCCCTGGCCTTCCGATTCAAGTTGCTGGGCAGGAGAGGGAGTGAGCCGTATCCGCTTCCCTTGACTCGAGTGGATGCTTTCCTCATGCCTCCAACGCCTGCACAGAAGCTCAGGGACTTCGATCACGAACAGTCTGTCATTGTTGCAAAGCATGAATTTGACAAGGCGGGGTCCTATAAGCTCAGAGGGTTGGTCTCCTTCAACACAGTGCCTCAGACCCGAGAGCTTTCCATCGGGTTCGAACGTGTTCTCGATGTGCTTCCCGCCGTGCCCGTGGACGCATGGTTCGGCGCCAGGGGTACCCACCGCGCTGCTGCTCAGCGCAACCCCGAACTGCGTTTTACGCTGCCTCCCCTTGGTGAGAACTTCATCAGTGAGTTCGAAGGGGTGGAAATCGAAACCAATCAAGACTATCATCGATGCAGTCTCTCGGTCTCGCTTGACCCCTTCCGGCACAGCGAAACGGGCAGCAGTTTGAGCGACAAATGGGTCAAAGTGAGCCCGATTCAACTGCAAAGCATCATGACAGACCATTTCATCCCGGTCAAACTTGCCGTCCAGTTGCCGGACGTCGTACCGCCCAGGATCGCCGACGGTGTCTACGAGTCATCCCTCCACCTCAGCAACGGCACGGTCTCCCTGGATGCCCGGCCCCTGTTCATCTCCATATCCATCCCTCGATTCATACACGACCGGACGGAGGTGAATACGCCCTACATCGGCGAGGAACAAGAGAAACCCATGACCGTCGAGAAGACCATCTACTACCCTGGAGCCATCCCTCATCGGTTTGACATTCCCATTTGGAGCACCTCCATACCCGGAGTGCAGGCCAAAGGGTACTTTGAGATCGAGGCGGCGAGTCCGAGCCCTCTCAAGGAGGGAGGGGCAGCTCGAGACGAAACGGTTCGATATCAGATCGAAAGCCGGGAGTTTCCTATTCCCGGAAAGAACGATAAGAGCCCGGGAAAGATCGAGGCGAATGTGGTCGTTACGGACGAGACTCTTGACGGAAAATCGTTTGAGAACACTCTCACCATCGTTGGAAACCGCCATCGTTCCAAGACTGCCAGGCTCATCACGCACCTGCGTTTCATACCGCTCTGGGTGATCTATTGCGGCGCGGCCGCGTTCCTGGTACTCGCAGGCCTTCTTGGAATGGGTTTCTACCGCATTTTCAGACATCGGCACCTCTTTACAGGTTACACCTATGACGGAGACGACCGCATTCAAAGGATAGTCTTCCAGGGACGAACCATTGGAACGTTCAACTATGATGAGGAGAGACAGGATTTGACCTTCAGTGGGGGTTGTTTCTACGAACGGAGAGATGAAGTGATTCCTCTTCCGCTTCCCGAAGGATCCTACCAGCCTGCTGACGGAGACATCATTTACATGGAAGGCAGCGGAAGACGCTTTTCGATCTGCATGTTGTCAACCCCCGGCGGCGGTGACTGGGGTTATTCCTATGAGGTTCAGGACAGCGCGCTGGGCAGCGGCGGTCTTCAATATGCCTACATCGTTCCCGCCTTCTTCTTCCTAGCAGTATCTTCCTTCTTATACCTCAAGCCTTACAGCATCTTTCAATGGATGGGGTTTTAGGCAGAGGCCAAAGGAGAGAGCCATGTTCATCAATCGTTCAGAAATTAAGGTGACCCCTTCCGTGATCATTGGGTGCGGAGGGAAAGGAACTGAAGCCGTAGTCCGTTGTCGTGATCTCGTTCAACAGGAAATCTTTCGCGGGAACCCCGATGCTTTGAGAGACTTTGACCCCCTGCAGTTTCTTGTGGTTGACTCGGGCCCCCAACCTCTGGAAAGCTCCGGTACTGACCATGGAATCGAGACACTCTCTATTGCCTTCGATCGCATTGAGCGAGTCATCGACAATCCCGACTTTCCAGCCAGTGGCAGCGGCGTGGTAAAGATCCTGAGGCAAATGCCGGAGTTTCGGGATTACAAAGGCATGCTCACTGCACTCCCGAGCTCCTCTCTGGGAAATTCCACTTGCCCCCCTCTCGGGGCAATGAACTTCCTGGCATCCTGGAACAGCATAAAAGAAGGCCTCAGAGCGAGGCTCATGTATTGGAAACAGGAGTCCAAAACAGGAATCAAAACGAATGACTGGAAGAAATACAACCAGATCTTCATTGTTGCCGGTCTATTCGGAGGCACGGGGAGTGGGACCCATATCCATCTGGCAGCCATGCTCCGATCGCTTCTTGCCGAGCTCGAGATCCCCAATACAGCTATCTACGGCATTTTTCTGTTGCCCGACATCATAGAGAACGCCGACGATGCCGGCAAAATGAAGCTCCGGGCAAACGCTTACAGTTGTCTCAAAGAACTGGATCACTTCCTGTCCGGGAATCCCTATACTCTGGAGATGGATACCAAAAAGCTCATCGTATCCAATACAACGAAGGATATGCTTTTCAATAAGGTCTTCCTTGTGAATGACCGCAACGAGTATCGAACAAGACTCTCCCCGGACCAAGTCGTCCAAATGGCGGGAGAATTGCTCTTCCATTTCAGTGCCACGACCCTTGGCGAAGACATCAATGGACGACTCACGGATACGCCCAACGAAAGATGTAATCAATTCGCTCCTGAAGGAAAGGACGCTTTCACTGAAAGACGCATCTGTGCCTATTCGACCTTCGGGCTGGCGACTTCCCGCATCCCCTATGAAGTGTTGAAAGAAAACCTTGCGATCGATTATGCCCGGGAAGTAATGAACGACATCCTGCTCCTTCCGGACGACCAGACGGCTGAAGAGCAAAGCAAAGTCAGCATCGAAGCAGAGAAATCGAAGAATTACTTTCTCATGGGCGACCGTGCCCTGAGAGATCTGAATCTGACCGATGATCAGTTGAGAAGGAAATTCCAGCCTGAATCCCCCGACTTCCTGCAGCAGACGCAGACCCCCCTCAAAGAGACGGTGGAGGAGTACATTAAGAGGATAGGCGTCAGGAACCTGGATGAGGCTTATGAAAGAATTCGGCATGAAACTGAGACGAAGGTCTTAACGGTAAAACCCAGGGATGACTCTGGTTTCATGAATGAATTCAGCAAGAACCTCAGCAAGCTCAAAGGTGAAATCGTAGCCCGCAGCGGTCCTGATGTCGGTACAGACTTGCTGCGCAGGATCATGCAGATAATACAGACAAAAAGAGAGAGGTTTGTGGAAGTAAGCTCCGGAGGTGCCTTGGAGCAGATACAAGGGTTACTGGGGCACATGGAGAGGATTGTCAGCGATCGACCGGGGGGAAGATTCTTCCCCGGAGAAAAACGAATCAACAGTTTCTCCAAAATTTTCCGAAAATTGAAGACCGAAGTCGGGAGGTGCACCGATTTTCACCTGGCGGCATCGGCTATTCCCTTTCTTGAGAAAGTTGAGCGAGCGCTGGAAGAAGAAATCCTGCGTCTGAGGGAAGACCGGCCGCGGTTCCGAAACATCATAAGCATTATCGACCAACAGACAGGGGCTTACAGTTCGTCAACCCTCGTTACGAACGCCGTGGACGACGATTTGCTGTCAGCTTTCATCCGCGACTTTCAATATCCTGTTCGCTCAAGACCCGAGGACATTGCATTGGGGATTAAGGAGAAGGGGCTTGAGATCATGCTGAAGGGAGGTGCAACGAGAGTACTCGAAGTGAGTGAGTTTCCAGGCTTTCCCCAGCAGGTGGCCGAATCCCTGATGAGGCTTGCCAGGATTGAAGTGGAGAAACTGGGGGAGGAAATGTGGCGGAAATCTTTCACCGAGTCAGGGCTTTTTCCACCTCTGGGTTCAACCGCTTTCTCCTCCGATGGAGGCGTGAGCGCTGACGAAGGGGAAGGTGATCCCCGCGGGAAAGTCAAGGCAAAAGTGGATGCCTATAGCAAAACCATGAAGGAACTTATCTGCCATTCTTCTCCATATCTGGAATATGAGGTGGGTGAGAGGTTCAGAGAGTGTCGGGTGAGCTTCCTGATTCTTCCATCTTCGCCTGTTGAACAGGATGTGTGGATGAGGCAATATCAATCGCTTCAAGGTGACAACCGCAAGCTTAACGGCAACACTTCTGTTTCCCCATACAGTCTCACTCTTCTTCAGTTCCGCTTTGGGCTGCCTCTCTATGCGATCGATGAGATCGAAGACTGGAAGGACGCTTACGATTATACGATGAGCAGGACCGAAAGGCCGCTGCACAAGTTCCGCGTGAGTTTGGAAATGAAAGAGCCATATATCAACCTGGTGCGGCCGGCACCGCTCACGAAGTCCGATGTTGCCAGTCTGCTGGAATGGGCAGTCACCGTGAGCAAAAGTCCGAACGGTTACCCCATCTTTCTCTACGAGCAAGAAACGATCCCCATTCTGAGCATGATCCATGATGAATTCATTCTCGACCTCTACTATGATCGCTACGAAGAGGTTTTCCGGGATATCGGCGAGGTGAAAGACCTTATCGGCACAAACACGACCATCAGACGATTCATGTTTGAACAGATCACTTTGGCCTACAACCTCCTTGGGCAGACACCCATGGACGATTATCTGAGTACCGCAGTACCACCTGATAGTGTGAAGGGAATGACTAGGCTCCTTCATAAGCTCGCAGAAAAGACGCGATTGCCGGAAGGGTGTCTCATCCGGTTCGAGGCGTCACCAGGACCTCTCAAGGTATTCCTGGAATGCAGGCACTTGAATGAGGCAGGCCTGCGAGAGCCCCTGCGCCGGTTCTTCCTCAAACCGATGTCAAGGCTTTCAATCAAGACAGGACTCAGCAGGCAATGGGTGCTCGATACGCTTATGGAATCTCCGGTTTTCTACGAGAAATTCCTGACAAAGTGTCTTGAGGCACGAGACGCTCTGCGGCTACGAGGTCAATCGGAACGCGACTGGCCGGCGGTCCTGACCGAAAGCTAAACATGAAAAACCTTGTCGGTTCTGAATCCTCTTTCCTTTGGCGGAGCCTGATGGATCATGGTGGCCGGGAGAGGTCCGACATACTGTGGGTGGATTGTACCACATCCCGGATCAGCGAGCGGTGGTGCGAGTTTTTCCATTCAAAACAAGATCGGGAGTCTCAGTGGAGTACCGTCTGCTGCATCGTACCCCCATCCGCCTGCACCCGTGCGGACTGGGTGTGCATCTACGAGCTCCTCTCTTTCTTCGCCGGCGCATGGAACGGCGGCAGGCATGCCCTTTGCCTGTTGGTCCAGACGGGAGACGTGGAGCGAGATCGGCAACAGACCGTTCTCTTCATCAAGAACTTACTCGATGGCGGACCATTGGATCCGGGGATTTATCGGCTGTCGGCAAAAGTGCTCTGGTTATCGGCTGAGAGCATCCGCCTGAGGTATTCGAGTGAGATCGCTCGAGAATTGTTGCAAAGATGCCGCAGCATCGAGAACGGGGCTCCGCAGGACCAGGTCCCGTCGGACATCATCGCATGGCGCGACAATATGAAGAAGGCATTTGATGATGCCTACAGTACTTGCGCCGACCAGTTGAGCCGTCAATTTGCCGAGATGTCCTTTTCAGTTGAGCCGCACCGTTTCACCGCGCGATTCGGCTATGCAAAGCCAACGGATACCGAGGGCCGCCGGGGGCGCCTTCGGAGCTTGATCGAAGCCCTGCGCCCTGACGCGGCATACGAAGCTTTGCGCTCTCAGGATGCGACCCGGTATGCGGAGCTTTTCTATCTCTTTCAACGCGCCCTCAGGCCCTTCACTCAATTGGAGACAATCCTTGGCCGTGTCGAATGGACCATGCCTCGCTGCTATGATTTCCCGGGCACCGGAAGCGAAGAGATCCCCGATCCGGTCTTGGACCCGGAGTCGGGACCGGACGACGGGGCGCCGGCGCTCCCGGCCACACCCGTGTGGACGTCGAATCCGGATCTTAGAAACATCGTCAGCCAGATTGCCGCCATCTCCGAGGGGTTGCGCGAGTTGGGCCGTATGCGGGAAAGGCGCGCCAGGAGATCTCAAAGACAGAACCTGGAAGCCAGGCTCTCAGAGATGCTGAATGCCTTGACTCTGCTGGTGCAGAGCGAGGAGGAGGCGATCAAGAGCGACAACGATCTCCTCAGACGTTCGCCCGAGCTCTTTATGTCGGCTTACGACACGTGTTGGGCAGACTTCCTGCGCCCTTTTCTGGTGGGCTTCCTGCCGGAGCTCTGGGGATCACGCCGGCTCATCTTCAGATTGCCCCTCTGGGTTCCCGCCCCTCTGTTTTCCCGTTCGCGACTGGTGACGAGCTCCATCGGGTTGCTGCTCCAGGGACTCAGGCTGCTTAACCTTTACCAGTTTCTAACAGCATCGCTGGCGTGCTATCGCAACAGCATGACCGAGTCCTTCAAAATACTGCAACGCGTGCGCAAAAGACTGCCGGGCCTTCCCAACCACCTTCGGAATATCGATGAGGAGCTCAATCTCACATCAAATATCGAATCGCCGGAACCGACCTGGACCCATAACCCCCAAATGCTGGAAGTCACATTCAACGACCCCGGGGACCCGAAGGAGCTCATTCAAACAGCCATCCTTGCCTCAGAACCTCTCCTGACGGAACACAGTAGCGCCATCGCAGAATGGGCTCGCAGGAGCAGGATCCAGGAAGAGGACCCGGTTGTTCCTGACCCGTTCAGCTATTGGATTTCGGCCAACTTCCAGGAAGATGACGCATGGCGTGTTTCTGAGCAAATGATCAAGGCGGTAGCGGGTATGGAGAACTACCAAAAGCACTTGTCCCTGGACGACGACAGGGCAGGCTGTTTTGCCGTATGCAACAGGGACCGCATCCCTGCCCCCCTGCAGGATGATGACTGGTGCAACTGGAAACGACTTGCCCTGCAGCATACCGACTCACCCTTGAAATACGATGCCCTGCGAATGCTGGAGACGATCAACGCTCAAACGAAAGAGCCGGTAGGGCTTCTACTCGATAGAGGGCTGGCCGACGGCTTCTTCATTTTGGATACCCAGGGCAATATCGGGCTCACCGATGTGACCTACCCCTGGCTCGATGATCATGCCAGGAGAGTCTTCTTCCAGCGCAAGACCGGCCTGGGTCGAAGGGAATTCCACAAGAAATGTGATTCTTTTGTTCTGAGGGCGCTCTGGCCATGGGTTTTTTGGACCTGCGACGCCACAGAATGCCGGATTGAATGGCCTATCGTTTCCAGAGAAGACCCCGATGCTGCTTTCAGCGTCATCATGGCGATCGACACGGACCGTGCCCCAAATCATGGATATTTTGGCAAACCCGAAATCCACGCCTCGGACTTTATGCTCGTGGACTCTTTAGACCCGGTCTTGATGAGGCTCTTCGCGCCTTCGATCAGGCAGGCGGCGCGTTCGAGGTTCTTCACCGAGACCATCCTCAAGAACCTTCTGCTGGGTGGCTCGAAGCGCAACCGGACGATCAGCATGGAGATGAAGCAGCTGTTGACCGTCTATTCCGACTACTGTCTATTCAAGCAGTTGAGTGCTCCAGACTGGGGAGAACTCGGCTTTGAAGAGTGGAATTCTGATACAGCTCGTTGAGACATTCTCTTATGACCGAGATCATCAAAGTTCGAGTTCTTGACGTCAGCATGTGGAAGCTGAGCCCTGTGAGGCCTGTTCGTCTCCCGCCTGGTGAGCGCATTGCATCTTTTCTAAGTGGAATTATGCCGGAAATCAGAGGCAGCCGGCCAGTCTGCTTCACCAACTATTCGGATCATGCCGTCAGGGGGCTTGAACGGAACGATTTTCAAGCCATCCCCCCCGGTCGGTATCTTCATGTCCTGGCAGTGATCAACCAGGATACCGGAGCTATCGGCTCGCTGAGCGAATTGATGGAATCGGCAAGAAACAGTGCGGGGGAAGAGGTCCAGAAGGCCCTGGAGGACTTTCTGCATCACGGCCCGAGATACGACGAAATCGAGACGCCTTTTCATTCCGTTCGGGTCACTCCCATGCCCTTTTCAAACGACTATCACTTTTCGGGGGACTTAGGTGTCATTTCGTGCAACATGAAGGAAGGCAGACTGCTCATCAAGTATTACGACCATTCCTCGATCAAAGCGGTGTCAGTCCGGGGGGTGTTCGCGGCTAGCCTGAATTTCGAGCCGGTGCAGATTGTTCTCTTGCGAGACATTGCTTCCAAGGAGGAGCTTTTCAAAACGGACCTTATTCGGAGCGCAGTGGAGACAGATGACAGGCTTTTTATCGAACATCATTCGAACAATGCGGGCATTGAACTAAAGACGTTCGAACCGGTGCTCCGGACTGACAGTCTTCATCAGTATAGGGATACCGGGAACCGCTGGCTTCGCATGCGGTTCCTCTCGGAAAGAAATCTGCAGCTCTCAAGGCATTTGTGGTTGAATGAACCCGGGTTTCCGGCGCCTTTCACTATTGGAAGGGACATTCTCGACAGCGTTCCCGGAAAGATATGCGACATTTTCAGGGCGGGAGCGAACGACTACTACATCTTGGCATGGAAGCCACGGGAGAAAGAAGCGCTCATTTGCAGGTCCGATCTTGGAGCCAGGATATACAGGCCGGACAACGCTGTTGTCTTTCAGACCGTCAACAGGCCGATATCATTCGTCTGGGTCCGGCAACTCAATTCCTTCTTTGTTGCCTTGAGCGCCGACAACCGGCTTTATTTTCTCCCCTCGACGGCTGGAGAAGCCGAATTGATCGATGTATCCGCCGCTTTTTCCAGTGGCGGCAGGAAATACGAGGCGGGAGGTCAGATGAGGAGTCTCTTCCTGTGCAGCATGGCAGCTGAGGACGGCATCATGGAGACTCAACTTCTGGTGACCTCTCAAGCGAGCAGAATGCAGTTCTTTGCGCTGCTATAGTGGGAGTAGAAAGCTCATGGTGCACCGCTATGCACGGCAGGGGGAACTGAACCTGGCGGGCTTTCACCCGTCAGCCTCATGCCTGGGTCCGGGAAAGCGATGCATCCTTTGGGTCCAGGGATGCCTCATGCGCTGCCCCAAATGCGTTGCCCTGCACATGCAACCCCTTGTTGACAGGACATGGGTGGACATCCCGTTTCTCGCCCGTCTCATAGGGAGCATAGAGGGGATAGAAGGGATCACGGTAGTCGGTGGAGAGCCCATGCTCCAGGCTCAGGCCATGACGAGCCTCCTAAAAGCGGTGCATGAAGACTACGGCTTGAGCAGCATGCTTTACACCGGCTACAGGCTGGAATCTTTGATCGAGATGCAGGATGCCGATATTGCCGACCTTCTATCCAGAATCGATATTCTTGTGGACGGCCCATACGTCGAAGAGTTGGACTATTCTCAAAGATGGCGAGGCTCTGAGAACCAGACCATACATTTCGTGACGGACAGATATTCGGACCTGCAGGGGGTTATGAACGAGCGGGGAAGGGACATTGAGATCCACATCGACGAGCAGGGAAACTACCTGGTTCTGGGCATACCGCCCAAGGGGTTCTACGAGAAGCTTGAGCATCTAAACGAACAAACAATCTATCGGAGGTAAACAGAAATGGACGTACTGGAGCATTTCCTGAGATTCATCCTGCCGTTTTCATTTGCTTCGGGTCGATCTGCACCGGTAGACCTCAAACCTGTTACCGGACTCATGGGTCGCGATGCAACCGATGACGATCCAATCCGTTCAGGGAAGATATGGCAATATGCGGACCCTGTGTCTGAATCCAAGTATCTGGAATTCATGTTTCCATTCTTTCAGCGGTTTTTTTCTCAGGCAGGGGAAAGTCCAACCTGTTTGATGTGTACCCTGTCTCCGGACCTTTTTCAGAAAGTCCTTCCCAATCGACCCCTTGAGCTCTGGGCAAAGGGCCAGAGGCTCCCTCTAACCGTCAGGTTTACAGCGGCCCATCTATTCTTCTTCTGCACGGGCGTTGGGTTTCTTGTCCTGGAAGTTCAGAACGGCGGGAAGCGTGTTTCCACTCAGGAGCTCGCGGAACTGGCGTGGCAGCTGCGCGATCTTCGCTCATACGAGGCTGCCGACGGCCCTTTGGTTGGCGCGGCGGAATCGCACTACAATCGCCACAAGGACAAGCATAACCAGGCGCTCCTCTTCAGACGTCCGTCCGAAGATCGAAGCGGGGTGAACATTCCCCCCGATAAATTGAACCGGGCATTCCCTCACCCATTCCTGAGCCGCATTCACCAACGGAGAGAGAACAATGAAGAGAACTCTTACGATTTCCCGTCGTTCTCCCTTGGTGAGCTCATTCTCTTTTTGCTGAATCCCCTTATAGCCGAACAAGGGATCGATGGTGAGGAGTGGTTGCGCAGCAAGTGCCTGATCAACAAGTATCTGATCGGTTCCCATTTCTTGAGGACCAAACCCTACCCCGATCTTGAAACCAAGGCCCTGGATCTGTTCTTCCTGAGAAGGAACTATAAGGAGACCTATCAGGCATCCAAAACGGATTTGCTCTTGATCAACAACCCAGAAGTGATATCCACCTTCCAGAACATCTTCTTTGGTCAATCGCAAGAAGGGGGCGTGACACTGGTCGAGGACATCGATCTGCCTTTTTTCCGTGGATTTGCCGACAAAGCCAGGTTCAGCTACTTTCTGCCGTTCCTGCTGGCACTGCATCAGCGGTTTGCCCTCATTCATTTCGCTATCGGCATGGCCGAGCTCAAAACCGATGATTCCGCCCAGGTCCGCAGTCTGCGCGAAAGTGTTTTCGACTTTGTTTTGAAGTGGCGGTTCGGCCAGGTGAGCAATGTGACCATGTACAACAGGGTCTACGAGAACTGGAGGCGTGTCCTTGGTTTGGATACGCTTCTCCAGGAGATCAAGAGCGAAGTGGATGAACTGGACGAGCTGCTGGAGCGGCGGGCAAACTACAAAGAAGACAAACGATCCCGGAAACTGTCGAACTCCCTCACCTTTCTCAACCTGGTACTCTTTCCCTTTTTGTTGACCTCAAGCATCCTGGGGATGAATGTCCTTGATTTTAGTGACGGTCGGGGTCTTCTGTGGACTTGTGTAGAAGCATTGGAGGTATCCGCCGGTGTGCTCGTTCTCTACTACCTTCTGTACTTCCTGGCCTACAAGTCTGTGGAGAAAAAGGAATAGACCTCCCTTCGCGGAGGGGTACCGGATTCTCCGTTTCGTTTGAGAATGGACTTTACGCCTGACTATTCTTGTTCTTCCGATGGCGTTCGAAAGCCGGAGACAATTGGGCACAATTGGGGCAAGCATTGCGAGCAACGCCTTGGAAACAGCAAAAAGGCTTTGAGAACCTTGTGATTTGCTTTGTATGGTCAGCAACGAATTGTCTCGATCATATTGACGAAAGTTCCCCGGCATGGCGACGCCCCTGACAAACAGTCAGACTTGTGGGCGACTCGATGACTGTCAGCCGGGTGTGGTGAAATCGATGAGAGGGATGTTCAGGGAAAGGAGGGGGAATGAAACAATACTATCATGTACGATTTCAGGTCAGGAAGGTTCAGAGTTATCTTTTCCGGTTCCCGAAATGGGGCTTTATAGTCGGTGCGAATAGTCGTCTGGGGGAGCTTTTCGCTTACGATCTGCCCAAGCTGAGAAAGACCTTCGGCAAGTCAGGCTGTGCTCTTGATTTTGCCGGTGCTACCGCCGGGATTGAATTCGATAATCCACAAGAGAATATGCAATCGGGCACGATCTGTTCTGCCGGAGGGCACTATGAGGGGTTGTTTGAAACGAAGCGAGACGCCCTTGGCTTCTGTCGACAGGCAGCTGAGATGATCACCCGGGATCTTCCGGGCATGCAGTTTAGCATGACCCTAAAGGCATTCGCTGACACCTCGACCTATTCGGACTTTGCAGGAAGTCCCTTCCAACCGTTGGATACATCGGCTTTTCAGGAACTATTCTATGGTTTGCCTGACCTTCAAATCTCCTCTGATGACGGGTTTAATCCCGTGAACAGCAGTGGGCGCAGTGATCTGATCGAACGCATGAACAACCAGAAACGGAAGTTCTTCAAATATAAAACAAAGGACTTTCTTTGCAGGTTTCTGAAAAGCACAGGTATTCAATACTGGCCGACCGATGATACATCGGATTTCGATACGGAGCGATTGGCCGACCTGTCGCACACCCGCAACAAGAACCAAATCGCCATGATCGTTCTGGACGGCAATAAGATGGGTATTCGTTTCAAAGAAATGATCGACAGGTTTCCTGAAGCCGTCTTGGTCCGCCGAGCTCTTGAGGAAATTGAAAACTTCTGGTGGCAATCCCGCAATAAGGTGCGTGTCGCCATGAAGACCGTGTTGAAGAGGCTGGAGAACCGCGAGCCCGGATATGCGAGATTTCCAGTCTGGCCGATCTTTCTTGGTGGTGATGATGTGATGCTCCTTACCATACCGGAACTGGCGCTGGAACTGGTCCTTGGTATCATGGAAGAACTGGGGAAACTGGATTCGGTACACACCGTCTCGGCAGGGATTGCCATTGTGAAGGACAGCTATCCGCTTGCCCAGGCCCATGAGCTGGCAGAATCCTGTTTGTCTTCCGCAAAAAACGAGGCTTACAGAACGGGTAAATCGGCCTTGGATTGGCATATCCTATATGATTCCAAAACGACGGAAATCGAAGAGATCCGCCGGCGGGATTATATGCTCGCTTATCAATCGGGAACCCAAAACTGCATCGATATCCTCAGTTGCCGCCCCTGCACCTCAAAAAAAGCCGGCGTACTGATTGAAAAGGCCAAAGGCATTCTGGAAAAAGTCGCTCAGGAGGAACAGGGAATGAATAAATACAAGGCGCTGCGAACCATCTTGCGTCAGGGCGCGCCCATGGCCGACTATCAGATGCGACAACTGGGCATTACCGATTCTGATCCGTCTTTGGAGTTCAAATCCAAAAAGATCGGCGATCGAACCGTCTTTCTTACTCCGGCTCTCGATGTCATCGAACTGAGCGAACTATATCGGACGGTTGGCTGAAGGAGAACAAGGCATGGATCAACTGCATATTCGTTTCACAATTGAGACGCTCGAGGATTTTCATATTGGAGACGGCCTTGGAAGCATTGGCCTCTATGATGACGGTCAGCTGAAGGACAATGACGGCATTCCCGTTTTGCGTCCGGAAACTCTCAAAGGACTCTTGAAACAGTCGGGCCGAAAACTGCGTCGGATTTACCAGGGAGAATTCGATGAGATCTTCGACCTGGTTTATGATTACGGTCAGATGAATGCCATCGACCTTCGAGTCGTTGCCGGAACTGATAACGACCAACCCATACTGTTGCATGCCTTCACCGCCATCGATCACGCGAATAGAAGGGCCAAAGACAAGACCCTGCGGACCCTCGAATTCGGGGCCAGCGGAGTTCGCTTTGAGGTGGACCTGTTTTATGTAATGAATGTCGATAAAGAAAGAGCTGAGGCAATCAAGCGGTTCCTCTCCTTGTCAGTGCGAAATCTGAAAGCCATCGGTAAGGGCAGGCGGAGGGGAAGCGGGTTAGTGCAGTGCACAATCAAAAGATCAGAGATCATCCCGCTGGAAGAATCTAGAGAAGAAGCTACAAGTGATGCAGTGAAGAATGTGCAAGGCCTCGGCCTGATCCTGGAACTGGATGCAGACACGACTATTTCCGAATCAGGTCAGACGGGGAACCAGTTACGAACCCTTGATTATCTCCCCGGAAGCATGGCTTTGGGTATGATGCGCGCTTCCCTGATTCAACGAAGGAATTGGAATAAGAAATATCTGGATGATACTCAATGCACGACATCCAATTTCTATCCTTTACCGAGCTCATCGATAGACAATTGGCCGGATATTATGCCCGTTCCCCTCTCATTGAGAAGACGAAAAACCTCGACTCAATTTCCGGATGCTGAGGAATTAGAGGGAATACCTCCCTGGGCGTTTTCCCGGGGCGGCGGCAATGCCATCGCCGATCTCGCGACTCGTGACATCCTGTTGCCGGAAGGGGAAACGGCGGCGCAGGAATTCAACGACAAGAGCTTTGGTGAAGGCTATGTATTGGTGGACAGGCATAACCTCGGTGAGTCGATTTACTATAAGGTCGGAAAGCAGATCATCCTTCGCAACCAGATTGACGAAGAGAAACAGACCACGGATGATGACTCGCTTTTTCTGGAGCAGGTAATTCCCAAAGGCACCAGGCTAGTAGGCGGAATCCGGTTTGCCTCGCAGCCATTATGCGACGCTTTCATCAAGGATTATTCTCCCTGGCTTAGCGGTCGCATTCCATTTCGCGTGGGCAGGGGGGGGAAGCCGGCCAGGGTAGTCGGGGTTTTGCCATACTCCAACAATTCTTCCTTCAATGATGATGGAGACAAAGGTTTTTTTACCATCACGTGTGTGAGCGATGTAATCTGTATGGATGAGAAACTGCGTCCCATGACGGCCATCACTTCCGAATTCATTGCCGCCAAGGCAGACATTCCCCCCGGTTCGATCGAAAGCTTGAACACTCTCTCTTCGTGTATTGTAATTCAGTCCTTCAGCGGGCTATCCGGAATCAGGCGCTTCTCCGACCAGGCAATCGCCAAGGGAAGCTGCTTTGCTTTTAGAGTCTCCGACACAATCTCGCCAGCGGACAAGGACAAACTCTATGCTTTGTTGAGTAAATGGTGTCTGGATGGGCTTGGTCGCAGAAGAAATGAAGGCTTCGGAAGGATCGCCGTCAATCATCCGATCCATGCCTTTAGATCTGCCAAGAAGGACGAGACGCCTCAAGAGGTTCAATTTGCCCCTATTATCCAGGAACGTGTCCAAGCCAGGGCTGAGAAAAATGCAAGGTGGATTGCAAACCACCATGAACTGGTGAAGAAGTTCAACGCAAAGTCCGAAGGGTTGAGCAAAAGCCAGCTGGGGCGCTTCATTTCGATCCTGGAAAGCAATATGGATCTTTTGGAATTTCGCTCGAAGATTGAGGATCTCCGGGAAAATACGTCGTCCAGGAAACAGATGGAGGCTTTCTACAGCATATTACAGGAACATGATATCGAGATTCAAAACAACGACAAGGACTTCCGGCAGGAGTTGATCCTGGCGCTGCGTTCCATCCGCACGGAGGGATAACCATGAAAGAAATTGACGTCTTGGAACTGGAGCCGGCGTCATCCCTGCACATCGGGAGCGGCGATTTTGATATGTTTTTCGGCGCCAACGGCATCTTCGAGAATGGCTTGAATCAGCCGGGCGTTCCCGGCTCCTCCCTTGCAGGGGTATTCATTGCCACTCTGAGGGATGTGGTGGCCGACATTGAAAAAGATCCTCTATTCTACAGGATTACGGGAGATGACGGCAAAGAGAAAAAGCCGGCTTCCCTGCTCTGGTTTCGCAGCTGGTACAGCGACAAAGCAATAAAGAATCTCCGCGATCGCCTGCGCATTGAGCCGGCGACTCGTGCGGCCGCGGATGAGGCGAAATTTGCCCAATGGGAAATCGCCCCCCATGAGCTTAAGATCAAGGTCGTGATCGGGGTCGAAGATCGAGGGCTTGGCATTGATGACCTTGGAAAGATCAGGCATTGGATTGATGCCGTCGCCTGGTCTTGGAAAACGGAGGGGGTAGCGCTGGGGGCCTTTTCCGCCGCCGGTCTGGGATGGTGCCGGTTGACTGAAAACGGTCTGAAGCGATTCGAGATAACCAGGGAGAATCATGAGGTTTATCTTGACACACCCATCAACAAGCTGCCTGATCTGGAGTCGCATTGGAAGAGTGTGATGCCGAAGGAAGAGCCGAATGACCAGGTAAGGCGCTATCTGGTTTATGACCTCCTGGTAGAGATACCCAAGGATTGGGGAATTGAGGCTCTCCTCATCAAGGGCGGACAGCATGCCTTCAGCCTGCTGAAAGGCAATGAGGTGGACATGGCGTTCATCCACGACGGTCGGTGTCTCTTTATCCCCGGTTCTTCCGTGAAGGGTGCTTTCAAGGCCTTTATTCGCCGCTATCGCAAGGACCTGCTGGACTTCTTCGGCAAGACAGACAAGGGCTCGGAGAGCGCAGGCTCTCTTCTTATCGAAGATCTGCGCCTTGACGGCGACCCCCGTGAGTTTCTATTGCCGGTGGAGCGCCACGCCGAGGACGAACTGACACGCGCCGTCTGGGGAGGCGGGAAATTCAACGAAGAAAGGCTCTTTGCCGGCAGGTTCAAAGGGCGAGTGCGCATACCGGTCAAAAAGGAAGGCGAATGGACGGCCGTCAGGGGCCTATTGAAACAGGGATTTCAGCATCGACTGATCAGCCTCGGGGCCGGGGGAAGCTACCCTGCCTTTTCCATTACGGAGACTACCAACAACAGGGAGGATTGAGGATGCCGTACCTCTACAAGACACTGGATGAAATCAAACAGATTGTCTCGGAAAAAACCAAGGTTACGGTCATGGGGGAGCGCAGATGGTCTGCAGATCGTGCAAGGCGTGTCCATGCAAGTCTTGATGCCGAATCTCCGGAGGCGTCGAAGGCCGGCGCAGCCGGTTTCTTCAGAATGGACTACAACGATCAGGTTGATCTGTCGGACGCCGGCCGCCTGATATTCTTTGCCAATGCCTGGCAGTTGTCCTGCGTCTTCGATGACGAGCAGGAACGATACGCAGTCTATGAAAACACAGGAGGGGGTTCCGAAAAAGCATATAAAACGATCAAGCTGGAAGAAAAGCGCTTTGCCTTCGCAAAGCGACTCGGAGTTCTCACAAACCTCCCCGCTATGGAAAAGCTTGTCGTTCAGGAAGACGATGCGACATGGAGGATGCAGTCATGAATAAGTTTATCGCAGACGCGCTGCAGACAAGGCCGTATGGGTTTATTCCCGTGAAGGGCGTCGATGCCGAGCTCGTACCCGCCCAGCCCTTTCATGATCCGCAGGGCGAAGTCCTCACCGGCCGAATCGAATGTACACTGCGGGCATTGTCCCCTTTGCTCCCCGGGAACACTCAGAAAACGGACCCGAACAGCCAGGGCAAGCAACGGACTTATATCTACCCCCTGAAGGTGGGTGAGAAACCTATCGTTTCCAGGCATACCCTGAAAGGCTGCATTGGCTCCTTCATGGCTGCGTTTCTGGGCATTCCCATGACCAGGGTCAACGACCGGCGATTCACCTTCAGACCCAATATCTCGCCGAGACAGGGAGGAACGATACAATGGGGGTATGGGATCATCGAGAGTGTGACCAGGAACAGGGATGGACGACTTCTATCCGTAAAGGTTGCCCAACTCACCGGGGATTATGGTTTCTGTTCTGCGGGAAAGGGAACCGTTAGCGAATCAACCCTGACCAGTCCAAAACCGCAATGTTACACTCATGACGGCATACAGTTTGGGATGTTAAAGAGACTGCATCCATCAGACAGAAAAGATAAGGCTGACCTCTGCTTTTTCCCCTACCAGGATGGCCTTGATGGCCGGGGCACTTTCGCCAAGACATTTCCCAACCAAGGAAGATCGGCGGCCCAGCATAACTACTTCGTCATCCGGGCGGCAAACCATCCAAAAGTGTCAAAAGTGCCCCCCCCGGTATTTACGATCAACACCGCAACGATTGAATTGTATGAAAAAACACTCGAAGCACTCATTGCTGACGAGGCATTGAACGAACATCCCCAATCAAGTGCTTTCATTTCTGATACCATTAAGACAAATATGAAGAAAGCCTGGCCCTTAAAGGTAAACGATATCATTTTCTTTGAGTACAAGCAGGGCGCGACGGAAATCCTCACCTTTGGCAAGCATTTCCGTTACCGCTGGGCCTACCGGCGGACCGTAGGGGACTCCCCGGACGTCGGCTGGGTGCAGAACGAATTCGAAAAGGCGTCAGGGGTCAGCAGTATCGAGCGGCCTGATCTCAGCCTGGTGAGAGAACTGTTTGGATATGCCGTTGCTGATGACCCTAAAAGGCCGCTCTATGGCGAGGCATATCAGCGTCTCAAGCAAGATGGGCTGCACAAGATCTGGTCCGCGAAATCCGGAAAGGTTCGATTCAACTTCGCCATGTATGAAAAAGGCGGACTAGCCCGCAAGTATATGATCCTTCCTCGACCCGGCTCGCCAAGGTCAACAGCTTACGAGTTCTATGTTCAACAAGACCCATCTTATTCTCTGCCGCTCAATACGTATGGAGATCCTGTTCGTGCTGATTTCGTTTGTCAGCACAAGCTTTCGGGTCGGAAAATGTACTACAAAGACCGGCTGGCGAGAGAACATCATGCCATGGAAAAAGATAATGAAACCGATGATTATCTTGTCCGGGCACATGACTTGCTGATGCCGAAGAAGGAAAAAGACAGCAGCATCTCATTCCCCTCTTTCAAATTCTCTGTTCATTTCGAAAACCTGACGAAAAGAGAGCTGCAACTTCTACTCTTCACCCTCACTCTTGGACCAACCAATCATCTCGTAGGTGACCGCGAAAACGAAAAGGATTTTACCCGGGCAATGCAGGAGCAGCAAATCCTCTGCCACCAGGTTGGCTACGGGAAGAACTACGGCATGGGAGCTGTCCAGATTTCCATAGACTCGCTCAAGTACTTCCAATTCGATCCTGCTAGTAGTTCATTCGAGGAAAAAACGCCGGATCATATCGGCCTGATCAAATCGTTTGCAGACTCCAATGCCGCCGTCGCACGGCTAAAGGAGATGGCGCCTCTTCTTGTTCTGAAGGCGGATGATCGTAACTATCCCGAATACTCAAGAAAAGGTGACGAAGCCTCAATCCCTGGTTGGCATACCAAGCTCCGCAACGATGACTTCGAAAAGAGGAGGGCATGAATGATCAAAAGAACGATTATTTTCACTCTTGGCCAACAGGATATGCAGGTCTTGTCGGAAGACGGGAGTACCGCCTTCTCGCTCAACACAAAGGACACGGTTGCTCATGATCTCCAGGAAAAGGTGAGGAACAAAGAAATCGTTGTGAATTGGATGCCTTTTGACTCAGGTAAGCATAACCAGATGAAGCAACCGGAATGCACGGCTTATACAGACCATATCTATAAGAAAGAGGGTATCAATGTGATCAATGTGACCTTCCCGTTGATCGAAAAAACCCTGTCAGGACGAGAGGATCTGGGAGAACTGGATGATATCTGGCTGGTCTATACGGACCGTTCCGATTACAGCGGTCCGGATAAAAAGATTAAAGACTTTGTTAACAGAGAAGCGTTTTATACGGCAAAGATCATTGAGGACCAGTATGATTCGGTGAAGAAGCAATATGAATTTGCTGCAAACCTGCATCTTATCAATTTCTTCGAGGGGATGGAGCATTCTCACTACAACCTTACGAAGGAGCTTGCTTTTGAATGGTGCGACAGATGGGTGCGAGACTGCTTTGTTCGCCGCAGGATAGACCCCAACCATAGATTCATCCTGGCCATCGCCGGCGGCATGTCGGAGATATCCAGGTACTGCGAAGAGGTGTTTTTTGCTTATTTCCCCGAACAAACCATCGTTCTTATCCAAGACCAGTCAACGGGGGTGGTTCAACCGTCGCGAATCCATGAATTGCGTCAATTCAATACCCGAAAGAAAGAGCTTATCGCACGTACGGAAAGGTTGGATTTCCATGGTGCCTTGAGCTTGACGACTGCGTTCACGGATGCACAGAAGAAAACCGGAGTCAAAGGATTCAAATTGATCGATCTTGCCTGTAAATGGATGGACCAGGATTACGAGAAGGTCGATAACATCATAAGCGATCTGATGTGTAAATGCGGAAGGCTCGGAGGCACGGAGATGCCTGGGCTGCTCGATCGCATGCGAGACACCAACTCCAATATCATCTCTAAATGCCTGATCAGATATCGTGACCTCATTGGGCGACGCCAATATGTATACGCCGGGGTGGTGCTTGTGTCGCTATCCGAAATGCTTGCTATCCGCCTGCTCAAGAAACTCGATGGGAGTTTGTTTCAAGAAGGTTCGGATAGTGATTACAACTATTCCAGATTGTCGGAGCTAAACGAGAAATTCTTGGGTCGTGAACTTGGTTTATCCACTGAACGTAATCATTGGAATTTCCACATTATTGAGCGGTCGATCGAGGCCTGGTGTCAGGAGAAAGAAAACGCATTCTCTGAGGCACAAGGCGAACTACTGCATGCGATCAAGTGCGTTATCGATACCACCGGTGGCCTCCGCGACGAGAGAAACCAGTTTATCCATAAGGGGAAAGGATTTGTTAAAAAGATCATCGATAAGATCACAAAAAATGATTCCTTTTGGTCTGTTGTTTTTATGGAAACAGGTGCTGAGCCTGATTGGCGTAAGGCTCTGGCTACTCAGGCTAAAAGGAACCTAGAGCAGATGGAACACTGCCTCTTTTGACGGAAGGGGCTATTCTTTGTTGACGGAGTCAACGGCCTTGCAGATCATTGTACTTGTATCGGACACTGTGAGATAGTGATGGTGAATGCAATCAATGATCATCGGAAGCGGGTCCTGAGTGTGGGGGTGCTGGTATGACTGAGATGTCTTGCGTTACACTCGCCGTCACTTACACGGCTATGGAACCGCTTAGCCTGCCGGTTTTCCCAGGCGTCACCTGGCGTGGAGCTTTGGGGCGGCCCCTTCGGGCTGCGTTTTGTGAGCGGTACGAGGAGACTGATTGTTCAGCATGCCTTGCCAGGCATAGGTGCCCCTATGCTCTGCTCTATGTGCAACGGCCTGCTCCACCAAAAGGCAAGAGACCGTGTCCCAGTCTTATGGTAATCCATGCCGCACCATTGTTGACACCCCTACGCATTGAACCGGGTGATCCGCTGGGTTTCAGCCTGACGCTCTTCACCGAATCGGTGCTATGGGAGGATTTTGCGAAGTGGGTCAGGGCTTTCCAACATCTTGGCGCCTCCGGGCTTTCCGGCTCACGAGGGCGCCTCGCCCTGAAACAAATCCAAGCCCTTGCTCCCTCAGGGGAAGTGATTCAGCAGTTGTACACTGATGACAGGCTTGTCGATTCACCCAATGATTGCCTTTGGGCAATGAGATTCAACGGCTCCGGCAGCCTGTTCTGTGACGTGGAAGTCGAATTCCTCACCCCGACCAGGCTTGAGCAAGAACGAGAGATTATTGATTATGCACCACCTTTTGATGTTTTTTTCAATCAACTCGTGAATCACCTGGAGGACCTGTTGTCTGGGTTTCATACGCCTCCCAGCACTTCCGGCGGTTCTTTTCTCCGGACCAAGGATTACCTGGAGGAGCTCGATGGAGAAATCCGATTGCAGATGGATATGGTCACTTGGACCAACTACGACTGCTATTCCGGTCGAAAGAAGGAGAAACAGAGCCTGAGCGGACTGCAAGGTGTACTTCGTTACGGCCAAGTCCCCAGGGCACTTGTTTCTGCGCTCCGATGGGGGGTATTCACCCACATGGGCAAGTATACTTCACGAGGTATGGGGGCTTTCGCCATACTGGTGGACGGAATACGCTACCCTCCCCCCTTCTGGAATCCTGAGCATTTTGCTTGAAGGTATTCGCCTTCGTAAAGCCGTGCGAGATATTCAAAGAAACTCCAGAAGGGTGCAAGAGACCAATAAACGCAATGATTATGATGTATTATAATGAGATGCGTGCCACCCACGGGAACCAGAGAAAAGTCTGAATATCCCGTCTGGGCAACACCTGAACAGTCAATCTTCAAAAAGACCAAGGGGGCAGACGGAAACGGCACATTTTAGGCTGTATTTTCAGATGGTTGCAGGAGAGCAAAACGTGGATCGAAGAAATTCTTTGAAGATGACGCTTTGTGAGTAAGATTTGTATGATCTTCAAACTTTATATTCTCCAAAATATACTGAAGAAACCATATGTTAAGGAAAACAAAGCTCCAATTTGTTGCAAAGTCGTACCCTGCAAACCGAAGATCTTCAAACTAAATGCAAGGATTTCTGCTTCTTCACCAAATTCAAGAGCTTATGAAGCTCTCGGCTCCAGCGGTCCTGGCAACAGAACCGAAAGAAGCGCATGGCAACAGCTGGAGGATTGGTCAGCAGGCGCGCAATGACATCGAAACTCGGACAACCACCAGCACACCACCGGACTGCTTCTCGAGGAGGATTGGTCAGCAGGCGCGCAATGACATCGAAACTCGACTACGATATTGAACTCTCCCGCGGCATTGTAGGAGGATTGGTCAGCAGGCGCGCAATGACATCGAAACATGGGAAGCGGCGTGGTTGCAAGAAACAACCATCAAATCTGGAGGATTGGTCAGCAGGCGCGCAATGACATCGAAACATAAAGAGCTGATCCGTTTGGGTGAGAACACATAAAGGAGGATTGGTCAGCAGGCGCGCAATGACATCGAAACGATATGGACCATACGGCGGCCCCAGATCAACATTGACCTGGAGGATTGGTCAGCAGGCGCGCAATGACATCGAAACGTTACCGGAGCTGCTGCCGGAGTCGGAGCCACTGCCAGGAGGATTGGTCAGCAGGCGCGCAATGACATCGAAACATTATCCCAGTGGATACTGACCGCATCACCCAGTCCTCCGGAGGATTGGTCAGCAGGCGCGCAATGACATCGAAACTGGTCGGGTTGAATGGTTTGGTTAGAAGCAATTTCGGGTGGAGGATTGGTCAGCAGGCGCGCAATGACATCGAAACTCGTAGAAATCCACGAGCTTCATTGCTTTGAATTCTTGCGGAGGATTGGTCAGCAGGCGCGCAATGACATCGAAACACGCACAATTGCCCCGCTCCCTCAACATAATATGTTCTTGGAGGATTGGTCAGCAGGCGCGCAATGACATCGAAACGAAGGAAGGTGCTCTTTCCAATTTGTTTCTGCAAATGGAGGATTGGTCAGCAGGCGCGCAATGACATCGAAACCTCCTTCCGTTCAATTTCGTCCCAACACTGTTTCGAGGAGGATTGGTCAGCAGGCGCGCAATGACATCGAAACGCCAGTCGGTGGTGTTGGGTTTGATATCCTTTACTATGGAGGATTGGTCAGCAGGCGCGCAATGACATCGAAACTTTTTTCCTCCTGAACTTTCTTGTCCTCGACTATCCAGGAGGATTGGTCAGCAGGCGCGCAATGACATCGAAACGGTTTGAGGAAATCCGAAAGAGATTTCCTTTGCCATGGAGGATTGGTCAGCAGGCGCGCAATGACATCGAAACACGCCATTGATTACCTTCGTTCCCATGATCTTCTCCTGGAGGATTGGTCAGCAGGCGCGCAATGACATCGAAACTCCTCAACGATAGCTTTCGCCGCATCTCGGACTTCGTGGAGGATTGGTCAGCAGGCGCGCAATGACATCGAAACCCTTCTAAGGTTAAACTGCCGATAAGACGCTTGTCCGTGGAGGATTGGTCAGCAGGCGCGCAATGACATCGAAACCTCGTTTAGCCGGCCTGGCCAAAACCGACTTTTCCCTTGGAGGATTGGTCAGCAGGCGCGCAATGACATCGAAACTTGCCTCTGTGAGTTGAGACAAAAACACCACAGTCACGGAGGATTGGTCAGCAGGCGCGCAATGACATCGAAACGAGCATGCTCCGGCCAAGAGTCTTCCTCAATTACTTGGAGGATTGGTCAGCAGGCGCGCAATGACATCGAAACGTGTCTTCCGACACTCGGGCAAAAACTCCAGCTTCCCTGGAGGATTGGTCAGCAGGCGCGCAATGACATCGAAACACGATATATTTCTCTCCGTCTCCTCTCCCATTTCTTGGAGGATTGGTCAGCAGGCGCGCAATGACATCGAAACATACTTCGGATAAATCCCTTTGATTTCCACTTCTTTTCCGGGAGGATTGGTCAGCAGGCGCGCAATGACATCGAAACACTGGAACACGGCTCCGGTCGTCTGTTCAAAACAAGGAGGATTGGTCAGCAGGCGCGCAATGACATCGAAACACTTCGAGAAGGTGGCTCTTAATTTCTACTGTTGCCACGGAGGATTGGTCAGCAGGCGCGCAATGACATCGAAACTCCACCGTCCGTCCAACCGTACTGGCAATGCACCTCTAGGAGGATTGGTCAGCAGGCGCGCAATGACATCGAAACTTTCTTCCGCCTCAATCACCACCACTCTAGGTGTGAGGAGGATTGGTCAGCAGGCGCGCAATGACATCGAAACACTTTCAGGCCATAGCCTGTTAGAATCTGGTTTGCCCTGGAGGATTGGTCAGCAGGCGCGCAATGACATCGAAACATCATCAACAAGACCGTTGATGTCCTTCAAAGTCTGGAGGATTGGTCAGCAGGCGCGCAATGACATCGAAACTGGACAACTGGATCCTTATTCATCAACCGGGAATCTCGGAGGATTGGTCAGCAGGCGCGCAATGACATCGAAACACCTGGAAACTCTTGGGACCGGATTTTTTGTCCGAGGAGGATTGGTCAGCAGGCGCGCAATGACATCGAAACCTATAAACTCCGATTTTCATCTGGCCACTGTGCAGGGAGGATTGGTCAGCAGGCGCGCAATGACATCGAAACAAATTCTTCTGGACTTCACTCATGAACGTAGGCACGGAGGATTGGTCAGCAGGCGCGCAATGACATCGAAACGAGCTTCCGGGAAAGATGCCTGTGCACTTCCTGCCCGGGAGGATTGGTCAGCAGGCGCGCAATGACATCGAAACTCAGATGATTCAACACTCCACTAAACACGACTTACACGGAGGATTGGTCAGCAGGCGCGCAATGACATCGAAACTCGATATTCTCACCGGCGACCGTGAACTGCACCAAAAGGGGCAGCGTGAAAGTGCAGTATC
>CAYTWB010000005.1:0-108340 GCA_964441945.1 uncultured Syntrophobacteraceae bacterium | reverse complement strand
TGGAGGGCGACCCGGGAATTGAACCCGGGACCTTTGGTTCCGGAGACCAACGCTCTATCCACTGAGCTAGTCGCCCTCACTCTGTATGGGAGACCGAAGTCTTTGCTGGTAGGAGACCGGTGCTTTGATAACAGAGGGAGGGAGTTTTGTCAATCGATTGATCGATTGTGGTCCAATTGACATGGTGTGCCCCCGCCTGCTAGAAGATCAGTCGGGATGCGGTTCTCGTTTCGAAACTTGAAACTACTGGTCCCAATTTGTCGCACGTCGTTCCGGGAGAAGAAGAGCGAATGCGAATCGGGAAGGTCAGCGCAAAAGGAGTGGGGGACTGGATCGATATCGAAGGGTTAGGTTGTAGGCATGGGTCGATGACGGAAACAGGAGTTCTTTACCCCAACTGGATGCGTCGCCTGAATTTGATCCTTCTGATCATCGCCATGGGCTTCTTCTTGTGGATGCTCGATGAAATCGGCTGGACCAATATCGGTCGGCAAATCCTCCAAATCGGTTTCTCCTGGCCCGTGCTGCTGATACCTTATGGCCTGATGAACTATCTTGGCGCCGTTTCCTGGGATTATCTTCTATTGGCTGAAGAAAAGCGTCCGTCCGTGAGCCGCCTGTTCTGGTTGCGCCTGGCCGGGGAGTCTCTCAATCAACTGACGCCGACAGCTTCCATGGGCGGGGAGCCATTTAAGGTCATTCGCCTGCATGCCTGTGGAACGGCGTGGGAGGAGGCTGCAGCCTCCGTGGTCATTCAGAAGGGTATTACGGCGTTCAGTCTGGTACTCTACATTCTCCTGGGACTGGCGCTGACACCCCTACTGCTGCCTGTTGCCACCGACCACCTGGGTATCCTCACCGTCGGAGCGCTCGTGTTAGCCGGTCTCGTCCTGGCTTTTCTGATCGTTCAGCGCCGGAGCCCCTGCGTCTCGGGAATCCGGCTTCTGGAGAAAATCCGCCTCTGTCCGACCCGCCTCAAGGCGAAGGAAGCTGAGTGCGCCGTTCTGGATGCCTGGCTGTCGGGGTTTTATCGTGAACACCCGATGCGCGCGCTGCTGGCCTTTCTCCTGGCCTTTGTGAGCTGGCTGGTACATGGAGTGGAGGTCTATCTTTTCTTTTGGCTCGTCGGCCATCCCCTTGACTGGAGTCTGGCCTTGTGCCTGGATGCCCTGACCGTGCTGGTCTCCGCGCTTGGCTTCATGATTCCCGTATCAGCCGGGATACAGGATGTGGGGACTATTCTGCTCTCCCTGGGTTTTAATCTCGGGGCGACCATGGGTGCCGCTTTTTCCATCATGCGACGCATAAGGGAGGCTTTCTGGCTGGCCCTTGGACTGTTGGTAGCGGCACGAGAGCGCTGAGTGTCCATTATCTACCGGGCAATTTTCTGTGTTCATATCTCTCCCTCCTTGCAGCCTTTTCCCGCGCTCGCAGTATCAACCTGACCGCCCGCCTTTGCTTGCGGACCCGAACGGGTATATTCGAAAAAAACCCCCACCCAAAGGGTGGGGGATTCCACGTTTCACTAGACCCAAGAGAATGATTCTTCCGATTCCTCTTGCCAGCCGTCCCACAGATACGCATCCTCCCGCTCCGAAGCGATAACGCGGAAGGCGTAGCGCACGACTTCCTCATAGAACCGGCAGTAGGGACTCGGCGCATTCAGTGTTCCCGAGACGACCTTCACCTCCGCCGGACACGGCGCACCGCAGAAATGGCGGATGGCGCAACCCGCACAGGGGAGAAAGGCCTCAACTTTTCGACCGGTTACGTCTCGAAATGGCTTGCTCTCAATAATCCGAGACAAATCCTCCCGGTTCAAATTGCCTCCATTGAATTCAGGGAATCCGATGAACTCACTGCACGGGAAAACATCCCCCGTAGCCGATACGGCAAAGAAACACCGGCCCCCACCACAGGGTGAAATATCGCACATGAGCCGCCGCATGGTCGGGCCGGCAATCCCCGCAAGGATGTTTGCGAAATTAGCGAGAATCAGCTTCCGGCCCGTACGTTCGAATTGTTCATAAGTGCGGTCAAGCGCCCGCAGAAAGAACTCCGCCAGCACATCGTTTGCGGGTTTCAGCCTCAGGCCGCCTTCCTGGGTGCATCGAACCGGATTGAACATTCCAACCCGGACTCCACGCTCATGAAGGAAATCCACCATGGCCGGAAGCGTATGGACATTTGCCGAGGTGACTGTGGTGATCACATTGAAGGCAGGGTAGGAAACAAGCTTTTCAAGCACTTTGGTTATCTGCCCGTAGCACCCCGTTCCACTCCAGTTTTTCCGTGTCAGATCGGCCATCCCCGCATCCGGCCCGTCGAGGGAAATCCCGATACCGACCTGATGCCTCGTGAGAAACTCGATGCTTTCGTCGTCCAGGAGGGTGGCATTGGTCTGGATTCCGAAGACAAAATCCTCGCTGAACCGTTCAATGCCGGAAAAAACTGCGTCCCTGGCCAGGAGCGGCTCACTCCCGTGGAAAATCAGCTGAGGACGCACCCCAGCCGGCTGAACGCCCCTCAGATAGGCCAGGAGTTTTGTGAGGGTCTTCTCCAGCTCCTCTGCCGTCATCGTCTTCCCGTTCCGACGCATTTTCTCCGGAAGGTAGCAGTACGAGCAGTTGAGGTTGCACCGTTCCGTCGGGTTGAAGTAAACCGCCGAGGGCTTTAACCCGAATCGCAGGATCTCCATCTCCTCGCGAAACGAAGCCGCTTTCTCCAGGAAGCCGTCAAGGAACTCACCGGAAAGGGCGTCATCCAGCGCATCGCTTGCCGCAAGCGCCCAAAAGCCGCTGTCGGGTTCAATAACCGCCACTCTCTCCTTGAGGCCGATATCCAGCACCGAAAAGGTGGGGCCGTAGCCAGTATTGGCGTACTTTGAAGAGTCTTGCAGGTCCCGTGCAGTTTTCATCGGAATTCCTTATGCCTTCTTTTCCAGATTGGGCGAGAGAAGGATGTAGTGCGCAAGTCCAGTCCCATTTCCCAGATTGCGGCATCGACGACGATAGGAAACAATTCGCTCTTTCTTTTTCATGGTGTTCTCCTTTTTCTGTTTGCTTTTGTTCTTCGCTGTCCGTTCCCAGTTCGAACGACGAACCGGAAATTTAAGAACGAACAGCGGAGCCGTCCCCCACAAAAAAACCCGGAGCAGCCAGCCTTTCGGCATAGCTCCTCCGGGTTCCTTTTACCATCAGTACCCTATCGAAACTCTTCAGCAGGTCTTCTGGCTCTCGGATCAACTGGAGATCTGAAGCCTTCCCCCCAAGGTAAACCTTGAAAGTGGCCGGGTGTGAACCCTGATCAAACCTCCATCCCCGATTACAGCGGCGGGACCGCCACGGACTTGCACCGTGTTCCGGGATGCTGAATTGCGGTACTTTCCCAGATTTGCGGAGCGCAGTTTAGCAGAATAGTCTATCGAGTCAACCGAATTATACGGAACCTCCCGACAAAACAGTTCTCTTACTTCTTTTGAGCCAGATATCCCCTGGCGAGGGCCGTATTGACGTGCACGACTCCCTTGTTGAGGTCCTTCATTGGATAGTCATCGGTGATCGCAGGGAGAGCATCGGCCTGCTCCTGAGTTTTGACGACGGAACCGGCAGGAACATAGCGACCGTCGGCTACCGATACGCCCATGATAATGCTGCCCGGTTCAACGACACACTGCCTTCCCACAAAGGACCTGAAGACCAGCGATTGCATACCGACAAAAGTCTCGTCCATGACCACCGCCGGTCCGTGTATCTGAACCTGATGGGCCAGTGAGACACGGCTTCCTACATAAACGGCGTATTTCCTGCCGTTCACTTCATAGAGGTTCTTCTCGACCGCCTTCCCGTCCAGTTCCGTCTCCAGGGCGTGGATGACAACGCCGTCCTGAACATTCGAATTGTCACCGACATGCAGTGGCTGTCCCTCATCGCCTCGAATGGAGGCCATGGGAGACACCATGATGTTCTTCCCCAGGATGACATTGCCGATAACCGCCGCCAGCGGGTGAACATAGGTGGATGGGTCGATAACCGGTTCCGATACCTTTGCACTGAAATCAGTCATTACGTTTTTCTCGATCATGCTGTCACCTCTTTTTTGCAGATTTAGAAGTATTGAGTAGCAAATTCAGTATATTAACAAAATCCCCCACCCCCACCCATTTGTCGAAGGGCGGAGTGAGGGAGAGGGAGTTCTCAGACAGGCTCCTTAAGCCGATTTAGGTGCCGGCCTCTTGTAGCCCAAGGCAAGAAGAAAACCGAGTACCAGGAGTCCGGCAGCGACGTAGACGGCGATCCCCTTGATCTGTGCGAACACGAGTGGACCGACGATACCCGCGCAACCCCAGGCCGTCAGCATGATGCCGTAAACCTTGCCGATGTATCCGGGTCCGAAGGAATCCGCAGCAAATGCCGGCATGGTGGCAAATCCGCCCCCGTAGCAGGCCAGGAGATAGCAGGCAATGACCGTGAAGAGTGTCTTGTCACCGATTTGAGGCAAAAGAACATAGAGGATTGCCTGGGAGATGAACATGGTCAGAAAGACATTCCTTCTTCCGATCATATCGGACAGCCATGCCCAGAAGAGGCGTCCGAGACCGTTGAAGATCGAGGCGATCGCCAAGATGGCGCCACCGGCCACAGCCAGGTCTTTAGGGGTTATTTCCGTGGTGGCGGCCTTCTTGATCACATCCTGGGCCATCGGGGAAAGCTGAGACAACAGCCCGAGCCCAGCCGATACGTTCAGGAAGAGCATGCCCCAGAGCATCCACCACTGGGGGGTCTTAACGGCATCGTCAAAGGTGAACGATTGAGCCGCGGACACTCCTGTCGCCTTCGGCGTAAACCCTGCGGGCAGCCAGCCCTTGGGCGGATTGGTAAACAACTGTGCTGAGAGGGGTACAGCAATGATAAAGATCACACCCCAAATATAGAATGTATTGGACAGTCCCATGGAAATGACCATGGGGGGTGCAATCATGCCCATGAAAAATGCCCCGGCGCCGAATCCCATAACGGCCAAACCCGTCACAAGGCCTCGCTTGTCGGGAAACCAGCGGATCAGCGTGGCGATGGGCGTAATGTACCCGAATCCGTTCCCGAGGCCGGCAATGAAGCCAAAGCCGAGATAGAGGAGCCAGATGCTTCCCAAGGAGTCGGCAAGACCGGCGAGAAGCGTTCCTACGCCGAAGAGTATACCGCCGATGGTGGCAACGAATTTCGGCCCTTTCTTATCGACCAGGGTCCCGCCAAAGGCGGCGGCAAGACCGATCATACCAATACAGATCATGAACGTCACCTGCGTCTCGGTCTCTCCCCAGTTGTGGGCGGCCATGAAGGGCTTCTTGAAAACAGACCAGGCATAGACAGTACCCAGACACAGCTGTATGACGATCGCCGCTGCAGCAATCCACCATCGCTTACCTTCCAGGTTCTCATTGCTCATAATCGAATCCCTCCCTCATGCAACTGTTGACCGTGTTTGTTTATACACCTTTGTCCTTTGCGGCTTCACCTTCCATTGCACATACCTTATCTCCAATGATTTTGCAAACCGGATGACCGGATCAATGGCCGGGCTTGTGAGCAAATCGGATTGTTGTCCAGCTCTTGCGGCAATTACTCTCCTGAAACTCTGATATGAGCTTTGACCGAAAAGGTATCGGCAATGCGGAATTCGATCACCTAATCCACCCGGAATACCTTCATCACTTCATCGCCGAGGTGATTGATCACCTTGACCGCGATGCGGCCGGAACCGGGTTTGTCAAACGGGCGTGAGGTATCGCTATTGAGCGATTCCCAGGCCTCTTCGTTGATCTCAGCCTTGAGGGTTGTTTTGAGTGACTTATAGGGATCGCTCGCACCCAGGAAATAGGCATGCCGGACAAAAAAGCTCTCCTCGTTGTAGTCGGTGTCGATGAACCAGCAGGCAATGCCCTCCGCCCCGTCGCTTCTGATCTCGCCGGTATTGGGATGGAACACGTCAACCCCGTTGATCTTGACCTTAATCTTCCCGTCTTCAGCGTCGAGGATGTCAATGTCCGGTTCCCCGAAGATAACAAAGAGATTGCCCTTGCCGGTGTTCTTGAGGTCGTCGGCCATGTGAAGGTCGGCGTTCATGCGCGCCTTGAGCACCGGGATGCGGCCGAGCTTGTCGAAGTCGGCCGAGTGGGCATCGTAGTTGAAAGCACAGGCGATGAGCGCATCGAAGTCGGCGTCACCCGCCTCGCGGGCGGCCGCCACAAGGTCCTGATGGGAGACTGTGCCGAATTCCGGGCCGATCAAAATCCCGGCACGCTTTTCGGTGCCCGACTCCTCGTCTCCTTCGACGTATCGCCCCTCCGCGCAGATATAGCGATCCGGCCAGGGGGTGATGGACGTGAACCGGATCTTGTCTTCCTTATGAGCCTGTTGAACACCGGCCGTTTTGAGGTTCTCCGTGATCATTTGGGCGAGGTCTTGTTCCTCTCCGCGGCCGGCCTTTGAATCTGACCCTCCATCGATCAGTTCATCGTTCTCATCGACAGCCAGTATGCGGTGTGGAGAAAGGCTTTCCACCGTGAACGGCCCGGAGACGCGAACCATCCTCTTGTCCTCATAGGGTTTGTCATAGAGGTATTCGTATTCGGCTTTGGCGGCGATCGAGGCGTCGATTTCCTTCTGCCGGGTGATGCGCTGTTTCCACCATTCTCCATGGAGCTCCCTTGCTTGACTCGACCATCCGGCGTCTGCATCGCGAGGGATTTCCCATTCCTGCCAGGTTTTGCCAAGAGCCTTATTCAGTTGCTCGCGCAGGGGTTCCAGCGTTTCCTGAAACTTTTCCCAGATCACGTCGATCTCGGCGTTGTTGGCGATGGATTTGAGGGTGATATGCGGCACGCGCTCGTAAACGAATCCCTGCCTGATGTTGCCGCGGGTCGGCACTTCGGAGGGGGCCTTGCGGGTGATCTCGGCTTCCTTGATCTGGCCGTCCCGGCTGTCCGCCAGCAGGTGGTAGGGATAGCGGGCTCCCATGATGCGAGCGCGGGCCAGTGCCAGCGCCACCCGGGAGGTGTCGATGGTGATCCAGCGCCGGCCCCACTGTTCAGCGACGTAGGCGGTTGTTCCGGAGCCGCAGGTTGGATCGAGGACTAAGTCGCCAGGGTCAGTGGTCATCAGGATGCATCGTTCAACAACACCCGGACTGGTCTCAACTACATAGTCCTTGCTCTGGGCGGGTGCAGTATCGCGCCATGGATGTGTAAGCTTTTTGTAGGGGAAATCATCGTGAAAACTGATGAAACGAGGAAACTTCCCTTCAACAAACAGACGCCGTGCCCGATCCAAACGTCCCATTTTATCATCGGTCGTCACCCAACATCTTCCAGCCGTTGGGACATAACTCCTTCCTTCAAATGTAAATGGATATACGCTTTTCTGGGAGAAGGAAGGTGCCCACTGAGACACCGTCCCGAAAATTCTTGCTATTGGTGGAATCATCGAGAAGTCCCTGTTCTCGTCCTTGGTTAAACGCCGTAGGTGTGCAGATGAATCTTCAAGACCCGTCCATCGGCCAGCAGGATCGGGTTCTGTTGATACGTATAGCTGACGGTATTTGATCTCTGGTAGACTGCGGGCATACCAGATCAGGTAGTCCGCCATTCCTTCGAGAGTTTTGGCCCCCAACGGCATGAGTTTCTTCCGAAACGATATCTGCGCTACCAAGTTCTCTTCACCAAACACCTCGTCCATCAACATCCGGATGCGATGGACATTTTCTTCACCAATCTGAACAAAAACAGATCCGCTCAGCGTGAGAACATCTCTTACGACAGTCAGTCGATCACGCAAATATGTAATATACGAATGAATTCCATCCCGCCAGGTATCCCGAAACGCCTTCACCTGTTCCGGCTCGCGAGTGATGTGCTCCGTGTTGCCGTCCTTCACATCGCGGCTGGTCGTGGACCACTGGAAGTTGGAGTTGAACTTGATGCCGTACGGCGGGTCGATGTAGATGCACTGAACCTTGCCGCGGAGACCTTCGCGTTCTGCTAGAGACGCCATCACCTGCAGACTGTCGCCCAGGATCATGCGGTTGGACCAGTTAGCGTCGTGCTGATAGAACTCTGTTCTGGCGCTTTCGCTCGGAAGCCCGTTGAAGTCGGCGAACAGGTTGAGCTGTCGCGGCTGACCGACTTCTTTCCGATCCCTCGTTTGCCGAATCAGATCGTCGATCAGCACCTTGGGATGGACCTTTTCCTGGATGTAAAGCGGCGGGGCCTGGACCACCAGATCCGACCAATCCTGCTCATCCTTGCCTCGCCAGACGAGCTGCGGATCGAGATCGCGGTTGCGGCGCTGGAAGGCGATCCGAATAAGGGCCTGCTCTTCCTTGAGCATTACCGACTGGTATTCGGCGGTGGGGATGTTCCTGCGTGACGCATCGTCGTGTGTGATTGTCTCAACGGTCAGCTTGCCTGGATTCTTTGCCATGCTCTGTAAATCGTGAAGAGAGACGAATGAACGGCAGGATAGCGACGAAACAATTCATCCATCAGGCTTCACATCCTCCTTGTCTGATTGTTCTTATATAAGTGCCTTAAGACTTCGGCCCTTTGCTCTTCACCCGTCTTTCTGATGGGTTTGAAGGGTTTCTGACGGGTTGATGGCCCGTTTGGCCCGTTTATGGCCCCTTTGATATCCAGCCTCGGAGGGCGAGCATTGACAAGCATCTTCATGGTCCCTTTGGCCCCTTTGTGGCCCCTTTGCCAATCCGAAAGTGGACACCTTTTCCCGTTGTCCCTACCTTCTCAACAATCCCCTTTGCCATCATTTCATCCAGATCTCTGGAAGCTGTTCGCTTGGAGGCAGTAAACTCCGATTGATACGTGGAATTCGTGATGGACCCGTGGGTCTTCAGGTAAGCAACTGCACGCAGTTGCCGTTCGTTCAGGTGGTATCCCGCCAACACTTCATCCGTGAGCCAGTCCCGCCAGACGGTGGTGGTGAATTCGCCACCCCGCTGGGCAAAATCGGGCTCGGGAAGGGAGTGGGCAAGGCTCTCCCTGATCATCATGAGAGTACCGGTCCCATATTTTTCAATATAGCGAACGAGGAAGAGCACCTCACAGATCGCTGGTTCCCAAGCTCTGGCTTGGGAACCCGTCCTCGAAGCTCCAGCTTCCAATCTCTTTCTCTTGCTACCATACCATGCAAACTTCTATTAACCCCTCTTTTCCCGCATAATTTCGTGCACTGGAATATCGCCAATGCTCAGCCAAATCGACGTAGCCACGCTTTACCGGGTTTTGGTGGATGTAATCCAGCTTCTGTCTCAATACCGTTTCGCTTTCAATGATTTGCGGATGACTCCCTTCTTCCCAAACCTGGTAAGTCGATTCTGTCTTGTGCGGACGTTTGAAAAACTTAAGCATCTGCAATAATCGAGTCGCTCCTTGGGCCTGGAGATATGACAGAAGTTCTCGAGCCGTATAGGATTTGAACCGCTGAACATCTCTGCCCAGGTCGCGTGAGCGGGCAACCAGATGGAGGTGGTTTTCCAGAATCACATAACCGAAGATCTCGAAATGGCTATCTTGCTGAAGAAATCGCCAGGAATCCAGTACGATATCCATGGTTTCAGGACGGGTGAATATCGGGAGCCAGTTATTGATGGTCGCTGTTAGAAAATGTGGGTATTGGCCGTGCATCACTCTGTAACGACTGCGAGGCATGTGTCATTCCTGTAGTTGATGAAAGCTAGAGCTTGAGGCAGGGTTCCCAAGCCGGAGCTTGGGAACCAGCGAACCAGCGTAGACAAAGCTTGGGAACGAGCGAAAACCGCCATCGGATGAGCTGTTGACCCGCCTTGTCGATGAGTTTCCGCATCTTTGGGCGGCAGTTCCTGCTATCCGTGCCTTTCACAAAGATCAGTCGGGGTTTGCGGGCAATCGTCGCCCGCTCGAACTCCCGTTCGGTAGGCGAAACCCCATCATCATCCTCAAAACCGTATTCATCACCGAAGATACCGACATAAACCGCGCACTGGTCCACCTCGGAGAGATAGACGGCATCGGCCCGGCGATCCCCGGCAGGCAGGTCCTCAAACAGAAAGACCGTGAAGAAGCGACTCAGGAGCGGATCAGCCTCGACGAAAGACTTTATCGCGCGGCGTTCATCGGCAAGTTCCTTTTGCACACTGCTGATGAAAATTTTTGGTCGAGGCAGATTCATTTCACCCATCACCCTTCACTCTTCCTTCGATCATCTTGTTGAACGCCGCTTCGACCATTGCTTCGAAATCAGTCTGTATCCGGTGGAATTCGATAAGTTCTGCGAAGGCCCAGCGCCCATATTGGCGGTTGTTATTTACCCCGGGCACCCAGTAGGTTTCCATGGCGGCCTTCTTAACTTTAGCATCCTCGCGACGATAGCCCTTGATTTCGACAACCAGATGCAGCGGATCATCACGGCCGTCGTCGACCAGGACGATGAAATCCGGCAAATAGGTGCGTGTCTCGGAGCCGTAACGGTAAGGGACTTCCAGGCCGAGGTTGTGGTTCTTGACGTAGGCCTTGACCCGAGGGTGGGATTCTGCCACACGGCAGAACTCGGCTTCCCAGCCGCTGTCGAGGATGACCCAGTTGATGTGACATCGCCTCGCGTCCGTTTTCCATCGTTCCTTCTTTGACGTGGTAAAGTTCACGTGAATGGTGGAACCGGTGGGATTGTAGGGGTCGAGCACGGCCTTGATGGGGTGTTCGCCCACCAGAGCCCGGGTGATGCCGGCGGTGATGCGCTCGCAGGCCATATCGGCCAGTTCCTGGTACATGAGCTGCGCCGGGTAGGTGCCGCCCTTGCAGACCAGGTAGTTGTCGAGCCACTGCCTGCTGATCCGCTTGAGCTGCTCGAAAAGGTAGAGTTTGGGATCTTCGCCTGGATCGCGCCACTTGGTGTAGAGCAGTCGCCTGGTGACGTGATAGAGCAATGTGGAGTGCCGCAAGTCTTCAAGATGTTTGAGGTTAAGGTCGACATCTTCTCCAATGATGCCCTGATTCTTGGTGATGGACGGCCCGACGAGGTCCGGGGTCAACTCCAGTATGGAGTCATCGTTGAATTCCGCGGTGAGCCGTTCTTTGGGCAGTTCGACCCGGTAGCCGGCGACGCGCGGGAAGCGGATTTCGAGATGGTCGCGGTCGGGGCGAACGGCCTTGACCTGGATGGTCTCGCGGGGCGGTTGCGGTGGCGCGATAACCGGCCTGGCGGTGAAATCGAACGGGATCCCCAAAACGTCCGCATATTCGACGTTAAACAATCCTTCTTCATTGAGGTCGTAGGACTGACGGCGAAGCGCCCGTCCTATGACCTGCTCGCAAAGGAGCTGCGTGCCGAAGGCACGCACACCCAGAACATGCGCGACGGTGTTGGCATCCCAGCCTTCGGTCAGCATGGAAACCGACACGACACAGCGGATCGACCCGCCGAGGCGGCCTTCCTTCCCGACGGTATTCATGACCTCCCGGAGCAGATCCTGATCGCTGATGTTCTCAGCCTGACGAAGATCACCCGTGCGCTCGATGATCTCGCGACGGAAGCGCACGATTTCATCGGCGGCCATGTTGCGAAAGTTTTTGTCGAGCGCATCACCGGATTCGAGCTGTTCGCTGTCGATCAACAGGGTGTGTGGTCGGGGCAAAGGCTTCCCGTGCTCGTCAAAATTCTGGAAGAGCTTCAGACGACCGTTCTCAAGGGTTGGCGAGCCATGTTCATTTTCCCGATAAAAGCCCGAGATATAGTCGTAAACCAGTTTGGATGTGGACGTGTTGTTGCAGACCACAATGAAGCACGGAGGAACGTGGACACCATTTGTCTTCCAAAGGTTGAAAGTTTTTTCATAGTGTCCGTAGAGGGCTTCCAGAGCAGTCTGCAGCTCGACGGGCAGGCTCAGGGGGTCTAGGGTTTTTGATTGGCCTCGGCCCCTCTTTGGCATCCTCTTGCGGATGTGTTCCCAGAGGTTTCGGAACTTGGGCATATCTCCACCGGGGATATTGTCGGCCACGGGCACACGGCGGCAGTTTGACAATTCCGCATTCGATTGCATCCATCAGAGAGAAATCACTCATCGTCCAGGGGAACAGGGTGCCCTCGGCATATCCCGAGCCTCGGAGAAAAAAGGGTGTTGCCGACAGATCGATGACGCGCGTGATGCCGAGCTTACGGTTGACGGCTTCCAAACCCGATATCCACAAACGTGCCGCCTCGTTGTTCTTTTCCGCCTCTTCCCTGTCATCGCCCTTCAGATCGCCCTCATCGTCATCTCCCGGCTTCTCCCGATAGCAATGGTGCGCCTCGTCGTTGAGTGTCATGATGTTTTTCATGCCCATCAAGTCGGGCATCACACGCTGGAGCATCTGCCCTTCGGTTTCCAGCGTGTTCAGAGCTTCTCCACGACCCTGGAGAAGAGAGCGGCCGCCTTTTGAAAGCTCCATGCGCTCCCGGAGCTGAAAGCGTGGTAATTGGTGATGACGATTTTTGCCCGGTGCAGATCGGCGAGCATGTCGTTTGGCACCAGTTCACGGCTAGCGTAGTAGCTGTCCGGATCATTGGGCTGGAGGACGCGCAGCCGATCCCGGATGGTCAGGCCGGGCGTGACGACTAGAAAGCCGCGTGTGAATCGCTTGCTGCTCGGCCTGCGTACCGCATTGATGGTCTGCCATGCGATCAACATGGCCATGACGGTGGTCTTGCCGGCGCCGGTGGCCAGTTTCAAAGCCAGACGCATGAGTCCCGGGTTGGCCTCGTTGTTGGCATTCGCCAGGTGTTCGAGGAAGCTCTTGCCGATCTTGCCGGCTTGCGGAGCTACTTCAGAAAGCCAGATCACGGTCTCAACCGCCTCGACCTGGCAGAAGAACGGCCGGATGTTGTTGAACTTGTGATGGCGCCAATGCTGAAGCAGACGGGCGGTCTCGGGCGTGACCTGCCAGGAGTTTGGACTGGGCAGGCTTCGCCACTGGTCCACAAGAGGACGAAGCTTGTTGATAATCGAGGTAGGATCATACCGCTGCTCCTGAGTTGAAAGCCCTTTGCCCTCATCAAAAACCATCTGCAGCTGTTGCCCGACCGAAGCCTTACGTTTTTGGGGCTTCGGAATCGGCGTGATGAATTTTGCCTGGCGGCGCTTTTCAACAATCCGTTGAGTCGGCTGACCCTGATCGTCAAGCTCCCAATGCTTCATCGGGTATTCGTAGGGAGAATTAAGGATTGGCTTTTCGAAGAATCGATTATCCACGTTCAACTCTTCTTTGGCGGTAGTATCCGATTGTGTTGACAACCCGTTTGTCCGTTCTCCGAATATAAGACGCATGTAAGTCGTTTCACAACTCTTTTTGGACGTCGTTTGCGCAGTTGCTGCTGCCTGAAGAAATCGAGGCCTTTTCCGATCAACACAGAAAAGAAACGATGCGACTCAATCTCAACTGACGACAGTCGTTTGAGAAATCGCCGATCATCAGATTCCGACCCCGAAAAAGCGCTTGACGCTCTTTGAATGGATGTGTTAGCTAAATTTCTTTTGCAGCATGGCTGCTCCTTGCTCCTCTCCGCTTGATGGAGAGGGGCTGTATAAACCGGAAGGAGGAAAACGGATGCGGAAGTACGAAACTTTTTTCATCATTGACCCTGATCTCACCGAAGAAGCCTACAATCTCGCCGGCGAAAAGCTAAAGGGTATCGTCCATGCCAACGGGGGAACAGTCCTCACGTATGTCCCCTGGGGCAAGAAAAAGCTGGCCTACCCGGTCAAGAAGCGTACACAAGGTCTCTACATCTTGATGGAATATGGCGGGGGACCGGAACTGGTGGCGGAGCTTGAACGCAACATGCGCCTGGATGAAAGGGTCCTCAAGTTCATTACCGTGAAGCTGCTGGACCGTTTTGACCCCGCGAAGGAAGAAGAACGCGAGAGTGCTGCTCCTGTTGCCTTTGAAGAAGAAACGGCAGACACGGAGAAGGAAGGGCTTGAGGAATACGAGACAGAGGCTGATGCTGAACTGTCGGCCGAAGGCCGCGAGGAAGACTAATCCTGGGAGGCAGGGGGTCGGCCGGTTTCCGCCCGGAAATTGGGAACCGGAACAGGACACAATACCTGGTGTGTTTGGTACCGAGGGAGTGACGACATGGTAGTAAGACGCAAGAGACGGACGTTTCAGCGGCGCAAGGTATGCCGCTTTTGTGTGGATAGTGAGCTGAAGATTGATTACAAGGATTCAAAGACCCTTCGATATTTTGTCACTGAAAGAGGGAAGATTGTTCCTCGGCGGATTTCCGGCAACTGCGCAAAGCATCAGCGCGTGTTGACAACAGCGATCAAAAGAGCTCGTCAGATTGCTCTTCTGCCTTACACGGCGATCCACGCGGTCTAGTGGGTTGAACGTGTCTGAGATCCTTTTCCAATGAAGATCTATGGGCCCAAACAATGAATCTCCATTATCATGGCGGGACCCACTGGCAGCCAAAGAGCTCATCGTTGGAGTTGCCGCAACCCTGATCTTTTTCCTGTCTATTGTGACGATCCCCGTGTTCGGTATCCTCGTTGGGATCTTCACGCCGTTGCCCACACTTCTGGTCTACTGTCGCTGGGGGGGCCCCTGGGCGTTCTGGGTCCCCGGAGGAGCGGCAGTTCTCGGGAGCATGCTGCTGGTTTACCTCAACCTGTTGCAGAGCCTGCCCTACCTGCTGGAGATGCTGCTGCTCGGGTCCCTCCTGGGGGTGGGCATGCGGCGCAACTGGTCCCTGGAGCGTACCGTTTGCGCTGCCGGCTCGATTGTCTTTGCGGTTGGTGCACTGGTCTACTGGTTGGTTATCGGGGATCCAAGTGGAAGCCCCGGGGCGCAGGTGGAACGTGATTTGCGAGAAACCCTTGCCCTGATTCTTCAGCAGTATGGGACCGCATCCCCGGACAAACAAATGGTAGAGGAAGCTTTCGAGAAGATACTGCCGTTGCTGGCGAAGCTCCTTCCCGGCGCCGCACTCTCATCGACGCTCATGGCCTGCTGGCTGAACCTCGTAGTGGCAAAGCGCTATTTTCGCCTTCGTCAACTGCCCATGCCGGACTGGCCGGAGTGGGCTCAGTGGAAAGCCCCGGACTTCCTTGTTTGGACGGTCATCGCTGGGGGTGTGGCGCTGCTGCTGCCTTTCGGGTCTTTGAAGATCGCAGGTTTGAACGTCCTGATGGTCACCGGGGTCATCTACCTGCTCCAGGGCTTGGCCATCATCGGCTTCTATTTTGAACGCTGGAAGCTGCCGCGGCTTGTCCGCATGGTTCTTTACGTCGTGATCCTCGTTCAGCAGTTCTTCACTCTTGGAGCGATGCTGATGGGGCTGTTTGACATTTGGGTTGATTTTCGACGCTTGTCCCGAGCGACCACAGCGGATCATTGAGCGGACAAGTCATTTGCAGATATGTCGTGAACAGGAGTATCGGTATCATTCGATAAGGATTCCTTGATTGGCGTTTTACCGTTCTTCTGATGTAAGCATCAGAGATAACTTTGAGTTCCGATAAACTTTACTGGACTTTACCGAGGGTGCGATTATGAAAGTGATTCTGACAGAGAACATAGCAGCTTTGGGACAAATCGGGCAGATTGTCAACGTGGCCCCGGGATATGCGCGCAATTACCTCTTCCCTCAGGGTCTGGCCCTGGAAGCCGCAGAAAAGAATGTCCGCGAACTGGAGCACAGGAAAAGAATACTGGCCCAAAAGCGGGAACGCGTTCAGCAGTCGATGCTTTCCCTGGCCCAGAAGCTCAACGAGGTGACGATTGTCTTTCGGCGTAAGGTGATCGAGGAGGACAAGCTGTATGGTTCCGTGGCATCAGCGGACATCCTCAGCGCATTGGAAGAGAAGGGATTTGAGCTGGCACGCAAGAGTGTGCAGCTGGATTCTCCGATCAAGATTCTCGGTGAATACTCGGTTTCCGTCCGTATTGACGCGCAAATCACAGCTCAGGTCAAGCTCATCATAGAAAAGGAAGAATAGGCTCGTGGAGAGTCTTGAACAAGAGCTCAAGAAGGTCCCTCCTCAGCAAATCGAGGCGGAACAGTCGCTTCTCGGCGGGATACTGGTCGAGAGCGAGGGGTTGCCTGCCGCCCTGGAAGTGTTGAAGGGTGATGAGTTCTACCGCGATACTCACCGGACCATCTTCCGAGCGTTTCAGGAACTGTTTGACCGAAACGAACCCATCGATCTGATCACCACGGTTGATCATCTGACCGGGAAAAACCAGCTCGAAAGCGTCGGGGGGGCCACTTACCTGGCATCCCTGACGGAGATGGTCCCTTCGGCAGCGAATGTGGCCGCCTATGCAAAAATCATAAACGAGAAAGCGCTCCTCAGGCGGCTGATCCAGGCCTCCAGTGAAATCATGTCCTGGTGTTACGGGGGCGGCAAGAGCGTCGAAGAAATCCTCGATCATGCTGAAGCTGCCATCTTTTCGATTACCGAGAACCGCCTGCAAACCAGTTATTCTTACCTCAAGGATATTGTCAGGAAAAGCGTCGAATCCATCGAGAAGTATCAGGAATACCGGGAGGCGGTTACAGGGGTACCAAGCTTTTACACGGACCTCGACAAGATCACCGCCGGATTCCAGCCCTCCGATCTGATCATCATTGCGGCCCGTCCAAGCATGGGGAAAACGGCCCTTGCATTGTGCATCGCCAGGAATGCCGCCATGCGTGCAGGGACCTCCGTCGGGGTTTTCTCTCTGGAAATGAGCAAAGAACAGCTCGCCATGCGCCTGCTTTGTGCCGAAGCCCGTGTGGATTCCCACAAGATCCGCACGGGTTTTCTCAGTCAGCCGGAGTGCGTCAAGATGCTCAACGCAGCGGGTCTCTTTATGGAGACTCCCATGTGCATTGACGATACCCCCGCCATTTCATCACTCGAATTGAGGGCCAAGGCGCGGAGGATGAAGTCTGACCGGGGGCTCGACCTGATCATTGTCGATTACCTGCAACTCATGAGAGGAAGAGAAGGAGCGGAACGCAGGGAGCAGGAGATTTCCGAGATTTCCCGCTCTCTAAAGGCCCTGGCAAAAGAGCTCAATGTCCCGGTGATCGCCCTCTCTCAGCTCAATCGAAAAGTTGAAGAACGTCACGACAAGCGTCCGTTGCTGAGCGACTTGCGTGAATCCGGCGCCATTGAACAGGATGCCGATGTGATTGCTTTCATCTACAGGGATGAGGTTTACAACAAGGACAGCCCGGATAAAGGCATTGCTGAAATCCATGTCAGCAAGCATCGAAACGGCCCGACCGGCAGTGTCAAGCTGCGATATATCGATTCCTATACACGTTTTGAAAACCTCGCTGCTGGAGCATAGTTGGCAATATGAAGAACTCTGATCCGTATTGGGATGAATATGTCGAGACGCTCTCCCGATCTCAGCTGGAGGTACTGCAGCTGGAGCGCCTGCGAAATACTCTGCAGCAAGTCTCTGCTTCGGCATTGTATCGGAAGAAGTATACAGAAGCCGGGATCTCTCCCGGCGCGATAACGTGTCTTCAGGATATCCAGAAGCTGCCGTTCACGGAAAAGCAGGACCTGCGGGACCATTACCCCTATGGGTTGCTTTGTGCGCCGAAGGACCGGCTCGTGCGTCTCCATGTCTCATCGGGTACAACCGGGCAGGCCATTGCGGTCCTATACACAAGGGCCGATTTGGAAACCTGGGCGGATTTGCTGGCGCGCAGCATGCGTATGACCGGGGCTCGTCCCGGCGATACCTTTCAGAACCTCTCCGGCTATGGCCTTTTCACGGGGGGACTGGGGTTTCAGTACGGGGCCGAACGCCTGGGTCTTTTATCCATCCCGTCCGGTTCGGGGAACAGCAAACGGCAAATCCAGATTATGCGGGACTTTTCAACAAGCATTCTCCACATCATCCCCAGCTATGCCCTGCGGCTGATGGATGTCATGGTGGAGCTCGGAGTTGATCCCAGGAGGGACCTGCAGCTCCGGCTGGGCTATCTGGGTGCCGAGCCTTATTCCGAGGAAGTGAGACGGCGTGTCGAGGAGTTCTACGGCATTCGGGTCTTCAACAGCTATGGGCTGTCGGAAATGAATGGACCCGGGGTGGCGTTCGAATGTCCGTATCAATCGGGCATGCATCTCTGGGAGGATTGCTACCTGGTCGAGATTATCGACCCGGAGACGCTTGAACCCGTCGCCGACGGTGTGTCCGGGGAGCTGGTGTTGACGACCCTCAAGCGAGAGGGGATGCCCATCATCAGGTATCGGACTCGGGACATAACGAGGATCGTCCCGGGAGCATGTCCGTGTGGGCGAGTTCACAAACGATTGGACCGGATTCATGGGCGCTCGGACGACATGTTCATCATCAAAGGCGTGAACATTTTCCCCATCCAGGTGGAACAGGTGCTGATGAATATCCCGGAGGTGGGAAACTGCTACCTCATCATTCTGGAACGGCAGCAAAACATCGACGAGATGGTCGTGCAGGTAGAGGTCAACGAGAGGATATTCACCGAGGACATGCGCCGGCTGCAACGCATCCAGCAGAAGATCGCACGGGACCTCCGGGGGGAGCTGCAAGTCACTCCGCGCGTGGAACTGGTTGAGCCCAACACGCTGCCGCGAAGCGAGGGCAAAGCCACTAGGTTGATCGACCGTCGTAATCAATAGCATGCAATAACAAGAGGGTTGCCTATCAAGAAAGTCTACGGCAATGTTGCCGGACTAAAAAGCAGCACCCGCCGGCGAATTGAAAAGCTTCACCGACGCAAAGTCTTCCACCGTCAGATCATTTCACCCGATCTGGCTCGCGACCTGGCGAGGCTTTCTTTTGAATGCGGCCGGCAAATCGGGCTTTTGCTGGCCCGCGATGGGACTGTAGAAACCATTCTGGTCGGCGGTCCCCACTCCCTGTTTATTCCCGATCTTCCCAAAAGCCGCGGGGGGCGATGGCGTCTGAGAGGCCTGCGATTGGTTCATACCCATTTGCAGGGAGAAGCCCTCACGCAGGACGATCTCATGGACCTTGTCTTCCTGCGTCTGGATTGTGTTGCGGCCATTCGTGTAGACCCCCACGGCGGCGCCACGCAACTGGAAGTGGCCCACATCTCTCCTCAGATGGCCCAGGATCGTCATGGATGGGCGATCTTGCCGCCAATCCCCTGCCATGATCCCTACGTGGATTTTCAGGACCTTGTGCAGGCCCTGGAAGAAGAACTTGAGCGCAACCGCCCGGCTATCACCGCTGCCAAAGAGGAAGACCGGGCAATCCTGGTCAGTGTCACCAGCACCGACAGGGAAGCGGCTGTGCAGTCAATGGATGAGCTGACGCAGCTCACGCATACGAGCGGCATATCGGTGGCAGACACCATCATTCAGAGGCAACGCCAGATCAATTCCAAGTACCTGATCGGAAAAGGGAAGCTGAGTGAAATCGTGCTTCGAGCGCTGCAGTGCGGTGTGGACCTGCTCATTTTCGATCAGGAGCTCAATCCTTCCCAGGTACGATCCATTACCGACACAACCGAATTGCGGGTCATCGATCGAACTCAGCTCATTTTGGACATCTTTGCCCAGCGCGCCCACAGCCGGGAAGGGAAAATCCAGGTGGAGATGGCGCAGCTCAAGTACCTGCTTCCTCGACTGGGGATGAAAGATGACGCCCTGTCCCGCCTCACCGGGGGAATTGGGGCCAGAGGGCCGGGCGAAACCACTCTGGAGATCAACCGGAGGCGGATCAAGGAGCGCATCGGTCACCTGGACAATGAACTGAAGCTCGTTCGAAAGGGCCGCGCCCAACGCCGATCGAAGCGCATGCGCAAGCGGATGCCCATCGTCTCGATCGTGGGATATACAAACGCCGGGAAATCGACTCTCCTCAACACCCTGACCAAGAGTCTCGTCTTTGTAGAGAACAAACTCTTTGCAACCCTTGATCCCACCAGCAGGCGCCTCCGATTTCCCCGCGATTTTGAGGTGATCATCACGGACACGGTCGGCTTTATTCGAGATCTGCCCAAAGACCTGCTGGACGCCTTTGCCGCCACCCTGGAAGAGCTGGACGATGCGGACCTTCTTCTCCACGTAGTGGATATCAGCAATTCGCAGTTCGTTGAACAGATGCAGGCGGTGGAGAAGATTCTAAGCGAACTTGACCTTCGCGACAAAGAGACGATCCTGGTTTTCAATAAATGTGACCGGGTGGACCCGGAGTACCTCGATATCCAGACGAAGCGTTATGGAGGGATCGGTGTTTCGGCCCTCTCATCCCGGACCCTGGCGCCCCTCATCCTGGAAATGGAAAACCATGTCGAAACCCTGCTGCATCAAAGCTTTCTGCCACTGACACCGGAAGAGCCCGAAGAGTCTTCGGAAACCGAGGTGCCTCTTTAGGAGCTTGTCCGAGAATCCAAAATTCCTCTCCCCCTTGCCTATTCTTCTCATAGCCTGCTAAGATTCTTTTCGATGCGCTCCGGGGAGCGCACCAGGGCTTCAGGACATTGATAGAGCGCCAAACAGGAGACACTCCCGGTGAAACCTGGAAAGGTTGAATCGTATCTGAGCCTTCTGATCCTGCTGGTTCTATCCGTTATCGCAGCGGGCGTTTATTACAAGCAATCCCGCTTCGACACCGGAGTCTTTACGGTTCCCCTCTCCAAAGACGATTCCCCTGCCCAGACTCCCGGTGCCGCCGGATCAACCTTGGACCTGCAAAGCTATCTCCCGCCCGGGATGAAGGTCCTGACTCCCGCCGAGAGCTTCGGCCCGGAGACTCTTTCAGAAAAGATCAATGGAAAAGCGGAGCTCTATCTTTCGGCCGGTTTCGTGATCCTGCGGTGTCAGCGCTTTTCGGATGCAGCCAATCCCAATCTCTGGATGGAAGTCTTTGTCTACGAGATGGACAGCAAGCGGAGCGCTTTTTCCGTGTTCAGCACCCAGCGGCGGATGGATGCCCGGGACGTCGAATTCACCCGGTACGCCTACCTGACACCCACTGCCCTGTTTTTCCTCCAGGGCCGGTATTACGTTGAGGTGATCGCAGCCTCCGAACAGATGACGGAAGGGATGCTTGCCATTGGGGAAAATTTCGTCCGGGAGCATCCGGATACCACGGATGCGATTGGCGAAGTCGCACTTTTCCCCGGTGCGTCCCTGGTGTCGGGAAGTGTCACGCTGTTTGCGGAGAACGTCTTTGGCTTCAGCAGTCTCAACAACACCTTCATAGCCCACTACACTCTTTCGGGAAGCCGGTTGACGGCATTCCTTTCGCATCGGCAGACAGCGCAGGAGGCAAGGGACCTGGCCGGGGCCTACCATCAGTTCCTGGCCGAAAACGGAGGGGTTGATTCGGCAATGAGTGCCGCGATCCCGGAAGCCTGGCTCGTGAAGATCTTCGACACCTTTGAGCTGGTCTTCGTTCATCGGGACTTTCTGGCCGGAGTGCACGAAGCGGAAGACAAAGATCTTGCCGAACAACTCGCTTTGGATCTGAAGAACGCATTGGCGAGGGCAGAATAGTGAATCATCCGGAAGGGAATTATGTAGTGGACCGCAGGCAATTCCTGATCCGCATGTTGAAAGCGGGAGTCGCTATTGCCGCAACCGGCGGTCTCGGTTATGCCCTTTACGACCCGAAAGGGCCGGCCGGTTTCGAGGACGGCACTCCGGGGGGCGTGCAACTGCCGAGCTTTTCTCCGGCAGACAACAAAGAAAGGATGGCCATAGTCAGCGGTGCAGACCGGCTTGCATCGATCAACCTGGCGTTCAAGGCACTGGGAGGCATTGAAGCGTTCGTCAAGCAGGGCGACCGGGTGCTGATCAAGGTGAATGCGGTCATCGCATCCCCTGCCTTCCTTTGTGCCACGACGCATCCCGAACTGCTTGCCGAAGTCGTCCGTCTGTGTTTCAAGGCGGGAGCTTCGTCGGTAATCGTAACCGATAACCCCATCAACAGCCCGGAGAGCTGCTTCGCTTTAACGGGGCTGGGAGAAGCCGCCCGATCCATGGGTGCCCGAGTGGTGCTGCCCAGAGACGACTTTTTCAAGCCCGCTACAGTTCCGGGCGCAACCTTCATCAAGAACTGGCCGGTGCTCTACACCCCTTTTGAAGGCATCAACAAGCTGATCGGCATCGCTCCCGTGAAGAGCCACCAGCGAAGCGGGGCCACTATGAGCCTAAAGAACTGGTATGGGCTGATTGGCGGCAGGCGGAACATTTTTCACCAGAATATCCATGATTTCATCAAAGAGCTGGGCATGATGGTCCGGCCGACCCTCGTTGTCCTCGACGGCACCATGACCATGATGACCAACGGGCCGACCGGCGGGTCGCTCTCGGATTTGAAAGCCACCCACACCATGATCGTCAGCACCGATCAGGTGGCGGCTGATGCCTTTGGGGCGACGCTTCTGGACAAGACGGCACGGGACCTGCCCTACCTTCTGAAAGCGGAAGCGGCGGGCGTTGGGACCGTGGATTATGAATCGCTCCATCCCATCCGGGTGCAAAGCGGGTAGCGATCGCGTGAGACGTATAATATGAGAATCGTCACGGCAAGACGGATAAGCCAGACCTTCTTCCTGCTGCTCTTTCTGTGGTTCTGCGTGGTCAGCTCATTCGGCATGGAATGGTGGCAATTGCGTGGCTGGCCGGTCAACTGGTTCCTGCAGCTCGACCCCCTGGTTGCTCTCGGGACCGTCCTCACTACCGGAACACTCTACGCAGGGCTGCTGTGGGCGCTGGTCACCATTGTTCTGACGATTATCCTCGGCAGGTTCTTTTGCGGCTGGGTCTGTCCCTTTGGAGCATTGCATCATCTGGTGGGTTCTCTGGGCAAATGGGGGAAGAACGTCTCCCACAGGGTGGCGATCAATCAATACCATCGGCTCCATTCAATAAAGTACAACATCCTGCTGTTCCTCCTGGCTGCCGCAGCAGGGACAATCATAGCCGAAGCAATACGCCTTGCCCTGGCTGGTTCCGCTGTTCACTGGATTCTCATTGCAGTCATTGTCTGCTCAGCCGCTGTTGCCGCCGTCAGGTCTTTCCCGGAGCGTAAGCGAACCGCTTCCATTGTGTTGGCCCTGGTATCCCTGTGGGCCGTCCTGGGATTTTTCGCTGGGGCGGGAGGGATGCTCAGCGCCACCCTTCAGACCGGACTGCTTGACCCGATTCCTCTGATGCAGCGTTCGGTAAATCTGGTGTTGCTTTCAGTCGCCGATTCAAATCCCGGGGTACTCTCCAGCAGCCAGCGCTATTACGAAGAGGCGTGGGTGATCGGGGCCGTTTTTCTCACAGCGGTTTTGCTGAATCTGAAGCGCCCAAGGTTCTACTGCCGCTTTCTTTGCCCGCTTGGTGCCCTTCTGGGTTTGCTCGGGCGTTTTGCTCTCTGGAAGATCACCAAGAAGAGCGGCGACTGCCGCCATTGCAGACTCTGCGAAGCCAACTGCGAGGGGGGCTGTGAGCCCGCTGCGGCAATCCGTACCAGTGAATGCGTGCTCTGTATGAATTGTTTCCAGGAATGCAAGCACGATCTGATCTCCTTCGGCACCCAGCCATCCGCCTCCGGAGAGGTCCCCTCACCGGAGCTGTCTCGCAGGGAAGTCATGACCTCCCTTCTTTCCGGCGTGGCCCTGGTACCGATGTTAAACCTCAGCGGCAAGTTTGCCCGAAACTACGATCCCAAGATGATTCGTCCCCCCGGCTCCCTGGCCGAAGCGGACTTTCTCCGTCGCTGTCTGAAATGCGGGCAGTGCATGCGCATCTGTCCCTCCAATATCATCCAGCCGGCAGGATTGGAGGCCGGTGCAGAAGCGCTTTGGACCCCCGTCCTGGATTTTCGGATCGGCACCAGCGGCTGTCAGCTCAACTGTGTGGCCTGCAGCCTGGTCTGTCCGACGGCTGCAATCCGGCCCCTCAGCCTGGATGAGAAGAGGGGGCGCAATCATTTCTCAACAAGGGGTCCCGTCCGGATCGGCACCGCCTTTGTTGATACCGGGCGCTGCCTGCCCTGGGCGATGGACAGACCGTGCATCGTCTGCCAGGAGACCTGCCCGGTAAGCCCGAAGGCGATCTTCGTGAGAGAGTTCTTCAGCACAATCAGGGATGGGGTCCTTGAGGTCAGGAAAGCCGATGCGTTCACCGTTGAATTTCGCCATGCCGGTTTGCCCCCCGATCGTCTGGCTACGGGAGACTATTATCTGCGAAGAATCGAATCCGGGGAAAGAGAGCGCCGACTCATTGTTGCCAATACAGCCGGTACGGTGGCGGTCAGAGCGGATCAACCATTCTCACCGGTCCCGGCACCCGGTGACCGGATTGAGCTTCAGGTCCGACTGCAGCGCCCTCAGGTGGACGTGAAGCTCTGCATCGGTTGCGGTATCTGTGAACACGAATGCCCCGTGAGCGGCCTGAGGGCAATCCGGGTTACGGCGGAAAACGAATCGAGAAGCAGAAACCATTCGCTGCTTTTATAGAATGGCCCGTTGCAGTGCTCCGCGCCTGCTCACTCTTGCTTGAGACAGGACCCGGCGTTGTTTTTGTGGGATTACTCAGAACCAGGGAACGTGAAAAAAGAAAGGACGGTCGGATGCCTGAAGGAAAAAACCTGTCACGTCGTGATTTCCTGCGCAGCGCAGGGATGCTAGGCACCGGGTCACTGCTCGGCGCCTCGGGGGTCTATGCACAGGGTGCCGGCAAGCCGGCGGGTCCGGGGCAAGACGCTGAGAGCTCATCGGTCGGGGTGCGACCATTCGGAAAAACCGGAACAGCCGTTTCGGTCCTCTCCCTTGGCGGCATGTTCGACATCCCATCCAACCAGCTCCTGCTCAAGCAGGCCCTGAAATGGGGGGTCACCTACTGGGATACGGCAGACTGTTACGAGGGCGGCAACAGTGAACTCGGAATCGGGCAGTTCCTCAACAAATACCCCGAAGCCCGGAAGCAATTGTTCCTCGTGACCAAATCGGACGCCAGGGACCCTTCCGGTATGACGAAGCTGCTCAACCGCTCCCTGGAGAGAATGAAGACCGACACCATAGACCTCTACTTCATTCACGGAGTGAAGGGCATCGATGAGCTGAACAAGGAGACCAAAACCTGGGTCGAGAAGACAAAGTCCGAGGGAAAGATCAAACTGTTCGGATTCAGCACCCACAGCAATATGGAGGACTGCATGCTCGGTGCGGCCAAGCTGGGGTGGATCGACGGCATCATGATGACCTACAATTTTCGGCTGATGCACAGCGACAAGATGAAATCGGCCGTGGATGCGTGTGCCCGGGCCGGAATCGGGTTGACCGCCATGAAGAGCCAGGGGGGCGGTTCGGTGAGTATGGAAAGCGAGACGGAGTTGCAGTTGGCGGGTCGATTCCTGAAGCAGGGGTTTAACGACAAACAGGCCCGACTCAAAGCGGTATGGGAGAATCCCCATATTGCCAGTATCTGTTCCCAAATGCCCAACTTGACAGTCCTCATGTCCAACATCGCGGCCGCTCTGAACCAGACCAGGCTTTCTGCAGATGACCTGGAGCTTCTCGATCAGTTCGCGTGCGAGACGTCATCGACCTATTGTGCGGGCTGCGCGACCCTCTGCGAATCAGCCCTTGCCGCGGCGCCCCCCATCCGCGATGTCCTTCGCTGTCTCATGTACTTCCATGCTTATGGAGAAAAGGAGCGGGCAAGAAGCCTCTTTGCCGGACTGCCCGAGCCGGCGCGCAAGGACCTTTTTCGTTTGGACTTCTCCGAGGCCGAGAAAAGATGCCCCCAGGGTGTTCCCATCGGCAGGCTCATGAGGGAAGCTTCAACGGTGCTCGCTTGATTTCCGGAGAATGCCGGGGGTTGTAATCTGGAGGAGGCATCAAGGCATGAACAGATTAGCCGTCACGGATGAAATTTTCCAGGTCGGTGGAGGATCAATGACCGAACCTGAAGATGCGGCCATTTATCTCATCAATTTTGACGGTCATGCGGCGCTGGTTGATGCGGGATGCGGCATTGCCAATGACCGGCTGCTGACCAATATTCGAACCTGCGGCGTCAAACCTGAACAGGTGGAACTGCTCCTCATCACCCACTGCCACTTTGATCACACCGGAGGCGCTGCATCACTGAGGGAGCTCCTGCACTGCCGGACCGTAGCCCATCGACTGGATGCCGGGTTCCTCGAGGCGGGAGACAACGTGGTTACGGCCGCCGACTGGTACGGGTCGACCATAAAGCCGTTCCCTGTCGACTGGAAGATAGCGGGTCATCGAGAAACCATCCAACTGGGGAAAAAAGGGATCGAGGCAATTCATGTCCCGGGACACTCCCCCGGATCGGTGGTCTATCTGACAGAATCGCAGGGGCTGAAAGTCCTGTTTGGCCAGGACGTTCATGGACCCCTCGATTCGAGCCTTCTTTCCAACCGCAAGGACTATCGGCTATCCCTTGAGCTGCTCCTGTCTCTGGAGGCAGATATCCTCTGTGAGGGCCATTACGGGGTCTATCGCGGCAAGCGGGAAGTGAAAGACTTCATCAAGCAGTTCTTGTAAAGCATGTTCGGCTGGGGGAATGGAACAGAATGGCAGGGGTCGCACGGGTCAGCTGTCTGCCTGGACAATCAATGTCGGACCACGCGATCAGAGGTCCTGATCGGGGGGCTCAGCCTCAAAGGCGGCCTCCATCCGGGCTTGAAGTTGCTGCCTTTCGTTCCACTCCCTGAATTGTTTCCTGATGAATTTTGCGGGGAAATCTTCTTTTAGCAGATAGGCCCCGCTGGACAGCAGGAACTCGTTCTGCAAGTGCCGCAAAAGGGCGGGAACTTCGTCTTTGGCGACAAAGTTGCGTATTTTCTTCTGGTCGAAGGCAACGATACGACCGTGTGCCGCAGAAAAGGCCTCATGGGCCTTGACGGGATCATCGAGGTCTTTGAAATAGTCCGCCCTGACTTCCAGGGGGACAGAAACCAGGAGCTCAACATAGTAGCGATCCCCGATCACCGGTCGCGAACAATCGTAAAAGAATATGGACAGTCCATTCTCAAGCTTTACTTCTTCCAGCAGGCGTCCTGGTGGCTGCATATTGATTCTCCAGTCTTTCCTCACTCACTCATCGTGATCCAATTGAGCTCCGAGACCGAACAGGCAGAGGGGCTGCCCGGTCGAGATCGCTGCACCGTATCCCAACCGGTCCAGTAAATGACAAGCGTTGCGAAGAATGTCAAGTCTCGAAGTTTCGAGAGCTGGGCCTGATTTTCTCTCATCCCCCCTTTACAAGAGAATCAGCCCCATACAAGAAATCCACTTCAAAAGGGGAGAACGGGATGTGTGCCCTTGCCAGTTTCGGTGTGAGTCTTAAGTCAGGTGAAAACAGTCGGTTAACATGCCGCTGAATAAAGTGACCATATCCCCGGCCGTCATTCCGGCACGCTTCTGGCCGGAATCCAGAAATGCTTCCTGGATACCGGCCAAGACCTGCCGGTATGACGAATGGCCATCCGGACACTCATTCTTGCCAAACAGCACTCAGTTCCCATGCCCACGGGACCGTGTGTGTAGCATGGTCGGCTTCAGGGTGAGAAGGAGTTCTCGGACAAGCTCCTTGTGATGCTAAGGTCCGTCTTGGCAAGAGCGGCGATTTCGTCTATGGTTTTACCGGCTTCTTGAGGCTTTGCAGACCCATTGTCCTGATTTGATCCCGCCCATTCCAAATGGGAGTGTGTTCATGCGGTTCTTTCCAAAGCTATTGCTCTTCCTTACCGGCATTGCCCTTATCCCCCTCTTGATTGTGACTCTCTATGAGTGGATAGCCACAAAACGTCTCAGCCAGGAGATCTCTTCCCACTCGAGCTTCATCGTCACCAGGGAAGCCACCGGGATGCTGGAGCAGGCCGTGGAGACCTATGCCAGGCTGGTGAGGGAGCAGGCTGCAACGATGGAGCTGATCGTTGAAATACAGGCCGGTGAAATGGAACGGCTTCTTGCGCAGGCGCCGCCTGCACCGGCAAACGTGTATTTTTCGGAAGACTATGAACAGGGTATGGTTCCGGATATGGTGCCGGCATCGCCCAGGTACGACACGGTGGACGAGAACGGCACCATCATCCCGGGCCGCATTTCTCTGAGCCATGTGGATTTCAAGCTGGCCCCCGGCGTGGATCGCAAAACGGTTGAGGAGGACATTGCCCGCCTTGCCGCCATGACCCCGGTCTACGAGACTCTCTTCGCAAAGCATTCCAACATCCTGATCTCACTCTATACCGGTTTGGAAAGCGGCGTCATCTCATCCTATCCAGGCATGGGGGGGTATCCGGAGGAATATGATCACCGTGAGGCTTCCTGGTATACCATCACAAAGGATGTGGATGCGCTGGTGTGGAACCCCCCCTCCGTCGACGAAACGGGCATGGGAATTCTGGCCGGCGTCGGGAAGCCCATACGCTGGCCGGATGGGTCTTTTGCCGGCGTCACGGCGGTTGATGTTTCGAATATCCAGGAGCTTCCGAAAAGCCTGCCGAATGCCCAATGGGCTGCCAATCTTCAGGTTTTCCTCGCGTATGTGGACTTTCGCCCGGATACGAATGAGAAGGGGCTGCGCATGGCGGGCATCAAGGACTATCACAAGGAAATCAAGGACTGGATGACACCGCTACAGGAGATGTGGCTCGAATCGGAGGATCAAGAGCAATACCGGCGGATTGTCCGAGAGATCCAAGAGGGTCATTCCGGCGTTGTCCGAATGCCCTTTAACGGCCGAGACTCGTTGTGGGCCTACGGGCTGGTGGACGAAGGCGACACAGCCCTGGTTTTTGTTGTCCCGATGGAAAACATACTCGCCAAGGCCCGGGAGATAGACGCTTATATCTTCAATCAGGAATACCGCGAACTGGCGTTCTTCGGCGCCATTGCGGTCTTTTCCATTCTTGTGGTGGTCTTGTTTTCCTACCTGGCATCTCGCTCCATTGCGAACCCTCTTCGGGCATTGGCGAAGGCCGCCGAAACGATCGCCGGGGGCAACCTCGATGCTCCAATCCCTTCCGTCACCTCAAAGGATGAGGTCGGTGATCTCACGAAGGCCGTAGCGGCCATGAAGAGGGATTTAAAGCAATATATTCAAGATCTTACTGAAGCCGCAGCGTCAAGGGAACGGATTGAGAGTGAGCTGAGAATTGCCCGAGAGATCCAGATGAGCTTCCTGCCCAGAGAGTTTCCGCAGCCGCCTCATGGGACCGAGTTCAGTGTCTACGCCATGATTCAACCCGCCCGTGAGGTTGGAGGAGACCTCTACGACCTGTTCCTTGTGGATAACAGGAGCCTGTTCTTTGCAGTTGGAGATGTCTCCGGGAAAGGGGTCCCCGCGGCGCTCTTTATGGCCAAGACGGAAACAATTGTGAAAGGCATCGCTCACAAGCATCGAGCCCCGCATGAGATCCTCACGATCATGAACAGCGAGCTCGGACAGGGCAATGAGGCATGCATGTTTGTGACATTCTTCTGCGGTCTGTTAAACACCGGTACGGGGGAGCTTCTCTTCAGCAATGCAGGCCACAATCCCCCTCTCTTGATCAGGAATGGTCAGGCGGTATCCTTCCTGCAACCCGAAAAGACATTGATGCTGGGGGTTTATGAAGAAGCACGGTATAGTACCGAAAGGATCTTTCTTGAACCCGGGGACAGCTTGTTCCTCTATACCGACGGGGTCACCGAAGCGGTCAACGGAAAGGACGATTTTTATTCCGCGGAAAGCCTCCTTGGGGATGTTTCTTCTTTTCCCCGCCTTTCACCGGCCGAAACGATTGCCGCCGTGATGCAGAGGCTCCGCCTGTTTTGCGGAGACACTCCCCAGTCGGACGACATCACAATGCTCATGATCCGTTTCAATGGTCCTTGTTAGCCTCAGGTTTGGAGCAGGCCATGTTTCCTATGGAATTTGACTATCGAGTACTCGCCACCCTGCCACTCCCCGGTGACGAGCGGAAGAAGGGCATCATGCAGCTGTTGCGGGCCCTTGTAACCCGCCGAATCCTCCCCTTTTTCAGGAACAGGAGGGGAACGGATTCCTCGAGAATCGACCATGTAGACGAACATCTCACTCTCGTCCGCATGGAGGATAAGACCAACCGGATCAGGATCGTCAGCACCATGACTCGTGCTGACGATGCGTGGACCATAAGGATTCACGAACGCCTCCTCGACTTCTTTTCCTTTGTCTTGTCGGGCGACCTGGAATCGAGACTCGAAAACGGCACCCGGGAGGAGAAGAAGGTGCTCGCCTTGGCCGAGTTCTTCCTCCGGCACGAGATCGAACACATGCTCTATCCCGAACGCAAGGAGCGGGAAGTCATTCAAGCCGATATCGACTTTGCCCAGGACTGCCGCCTCAAGGATCCCACTTTTTACCGCATGCTGCGCTATGCCCTCTCCGACGACATGAACGGCCTCAAGGGCGGTCAGTACCTGGCCATGCTGGATGAGGCCGAAAGAGGGTTGCCGCTCGATTCCCTCATCGGGACTGTTCTCAATACCCTGGTAATGCTTCTCGATGAATCTCCCGAGGGCTTTCTTCAGGACCTTTTCCCGAACCTCGACACAGAGATCAAAAGCAGAGTGATGGGTGAAATCTACCGCAGGAGTCGTGACACGACCTACGCCCTGCTGCAACGCACGCACGCTCTCATGATGGTCCTCAGGCTCTTCGCCCTGCTCATGAGGAAGAGCGAACAGGAAGCCTCGGAGGTGTTCCGATCTTTCATGGACCGATGGGGTCTGGTGGATCTTTTGAAAGAACTGGATCTTCCGGAAGCCACCGTCGATGCGGAGACGCGGGAGGAGTTGCTCAACCGCTTCGCCACTGCCCTGTATGCTCATCTCGAGGAACCATCGGCGAATCGGTTCATCTCTATTCCATCTGTGATGGCGGCAGAGCAATTGAGCGGTGGGACCGTACAGACGAAAAGCCTGACGGAGCGCATTGAGGAGGCGCGCAACAATCCCGCCGTCCCGCGGCAGGTTATGGAGGTGATCGATAAGAACAAGCTGAACGCGGTGGGCCACAGCGGATCCAAGTTTGGAGAGCTGATCGAAACCCTGCTCGCCATTCCATGGGGAAAGTTCCGTGAGATCTGTGTTTCCTCGGCCGCTTTTGAAGAGGGGCTGAACCGTTCCCACTATGGCATCCAAACGCCCAAGGAGACCCTTTGCGACTTCTTTTCGAACCTCATGTGGCGCTGCCGGCGTTTTGCCGACGACCAGACCATTTCCTGGCAGAAGACGGGGAGCGCCTTCCTGCTGGTCGGTCCTCCCGGGGTCGGTAAGACGTCCCTTGCCATCTCGATAGCACAGAACCTGGGAATCCCCTATCACAAGGTCTCTCTTGGGGGCATGCGGGACGAATCGGACATGCGCGGTCACAGTTTCACTTATGAAGGGTCCAAACCGGGTGCAATCGTTCAGGGACTGATCAGAATGCAGGCCATGAACGGTATGTTCATCCTGGACGAAGCCGATAAAACCGAGAAATTTGCGATTGCCACCCTGCTCGAGGTCCTCGATCCGGAACAGAACCACCTCTTCCACGATAAATACACGGAAACGACCGTCGATATCGACCTCTCCAATTGCCATTTTTTCCTCACAGCCAATACGCTCGACGGTGTTCCCCAGGTAGTGGTCAATCGCTGTGAAGTGGTCTTTCTCGATCAGTATAGTATTGAAGAAAAGGTAGCCATCGCTCGGGAACACCTGATCAAACGTCTGAGAAGCAAATACGGGATCACCGAGGAAGCAATCAGTTTTGATCCGGAAGAGGAAACCGAGCTGCTCCGGTATCTCATCCGGACTTATACGTATGAAGCGGGGGTCCGGGAACTGGAGCGCATCATCCGGACACTCTTTCTTCGCATCCAGCGCAAGGAGGTCCTGGGCGAAGGCAGGAAGACAGTCCGGATTACTCGTGAGAGGATCAAGGAATACATCCGGGAGCCGGCCCGCCCGAGGCAGATCAACCCGCAGGATGGGGTAGGGGAGATGCTGGCACTGGGTGTTAATGTGGAACGGGGCATCGGGTCCATTATTCCCATCCAGGCCGCACTGATGGGAGCGAGTGCGACGGGCGAAGGCACGCATCGGGGGTTCCTGAGCGTTGTTCATGCCACGGGAAACATTGAACGGATTATGGACGAAAGCCGCAAGGTTGCCACGACCGGGATTTTCAACTGCGCGGAAGATCTTGGGATCAAGTCCAGGATCGAGAACGAACCCATTCACCTTCACTTCATGGGCGGTTCGACGCGAAAGGACGGCCCATCGGCGGGGGGATCCATTGCCCTGGCCCTGGCGTCGCTGCTTTCGGGGCGCAAGGTCCGCCGAGACGTAGCCATGACGGCGGAGATCGATACGAGGGGCCGCACCACGATGGTGGGGGGGCTTTCCCTCAAGATTGAAACAGCCTTCAACGCCGGTTGCCGGACCCTGATCATTCCCAAAGAGAACCTTTTCGGTGAAGGGGGGATCGAGCGGTTGCCGGAAGCGCTCAAGGAAGAGCTCCACGTGCTCACCTTCGAAGAATGGAGCGGCACACACCCGCCCTTCGATTATGCCCGGCACATCCTTGAGGTCGTGGCCGTGGAGAGTATCGTTCAGGCCGCTGCGGTTGCCTTCATCGATGATTCGGAAATCGATGCCCTGGAGGTCTGTTTTGAGTCCCATGCCCGGGAAGTGGCCCGCCTGATTGACAGGGAAGCCCTTCAGCGCTCACCCGTGCTGCAAATGGTCCAGATGAAGACGCCGGAGGAACTGGATCTCGGTTTGCTCGATATCGCCTCACAGAAACCGCCCTACAGCTTGAACCTGCTCATTCCTTCCGATATCAGGAACGCGATCCTGGATCGACTGGGAGAACGTCAAGAGGCTCTGCACCTTATCGACTTTGATCCGAAAAAGCAGACCCTCCTCCACACGGGTCGAAGGATTCTTTCTTCAGCTCGCAGAGAATCGCTCTCTCCCGTCCGCCTTGCTCTAATCGGCCCCTATTTTCTCATCAAGCGGGATGGCATACGGTTCAACGATTTCCCTCGCACCCCTTCTTTCTCAGGGATGGACATCTTCGCAAACAACTACGCCGTCCAGGGAGTCAAGATAAAGGGATGCAAGACCATCCTCAATCAGGTGTATTCCATTCTGGCATATCTGAAGCCTTCCGAGATCAATGAATGCCCGTTCCTGACTACACTGAAGGGCATTCATGTCGTGGACCTTTCCTTCATCCCGGAGAAGTATCGATTGGACACCTCTCGGGCCGAAAAGATCCTCGTTCAGGCGATGACCCACTGGCTCAAGGTTGTGAAGAATTCCGGTCTGTTTCATTAGTTCCGGCAGCGGCTCTCTCCATTTGCCTCTCAAGTTGACAAAGCATTGTACCGAAACGTATTATCGGCCAATAAAAACATTGTAATTTCCACAGGGCGGCCGGCGAAGCGCTTGTTCATTGCCCAGGGTCCCGCCATAGGAGGGCAAGTCGATGAGTTCAGATTCCCAGGCAAAGCTTGAAAACACGGGTCCTGCCATACAGAAGTCCATATTCCAACATTTCCGATATTCTCTGGCCAAACATGGGAGCCCTTCCGATGAGAGAGACCTGTTCCTGGCTCTTTCCCTTGCCGTCAGGGACAGGTTGGTCGAGCGGATGCTGGAAACCGAAGAGGGATTCCGCCGGAAGGGTGCAAAGCGTCTCTACTACCTCTCGATGGAATTCCTGATGGGCAGATTGTTGGGCAATAATCTGCATAACCTTGGGATTTACGATATTTGCAGAGACGCCCTGATCGAACTGGGTGTTGATCTTGAGGAGATTCGCGAACAGGAGTGTGATGCGGCGTTGGGCAACGGCGGGCTGGGTCGACTGGCGGCATGCTTTCTTGACTCGCTGGCAACGCTTGGCCTGCCCGGCTATGGTTACGGGATCAATTATGAATACGGGCTCTTCAAGCAGGAAATCGACAACGGCTATCAAAGGGAAAAACCGGACAACTGGCTTTCGGAGCGAACCCCATGGCAAATCGAGCGGTCCGATGAGCAGTGCATGATCCCGGTCTATGGCAGGATAGAACACGAGCAAGACCGCTTCGGAAACTACAACCCCATGTGGCTCGACTGGAAGCTGATTATTGGAGTGCCGTATGACATGCCGATCCCGGGTTACGGCTGCGACACCGTCAACACCTTGCGGCTTTATGCCGCTCGCCCTTCCACGGAATTCGATATGCAGATATTCAATGAAGGCGACTATTTCAAAGCCGTAGAACAGAAAATCTCCTCCGAAACCATATCCAAGGTGCTCTATCCTTCCGATACCTTTGAGGCAGGAAAGGAACTTCGGCTCATCCAGGAGTACTTCCTTGTGGCTTGTGCGCTGCGGGATATCGTCGGCAGGCACGGGAAGAACCATGGCTCTCTCGAATCTCTGCCGGAAAAGGCTGCCATCCAGCTGAACGATACCCACCCGTCCCTGGCCGTAGCCGAACTGATGCGTATCCTCGTGGATGAAGAGGACTTCCCCTGGGAAAGGGCCTGGGACGTGACCAGGAAGACGGTAGCCTACACCAATCATACACTCCTCCCTGAAGCGCTGGAAAAGTGGCCCATCAACCTCATGGAGGTCATTCTTCCCAGACATCTTCAAATCATATACGAAATCAACCACCGATTTCTCCAGGAGGTTGTTTCAATCTGGCCGAATGATGTCGAACGAATCAAGCGGTTGTCTCTCATCGAGGAAGGGGACCCAAAGCAGGTAAGGATGGCTAATCTGGCCATGGTGGGCTCCCATTCCGTCAATGGGGTGGCAGCGCTGCATACTCAGCTCCTGAAGGACCATCTGGCGCGGGATTTCTATCAATTATGGCCGGAGCGCTTCAATAACAAGACCAATGGCGTGACGCAGCGACGCTGGCTGTTGAAGGCCAACCATTTGCTCGCTGACCTGATCACTAAAAGCATAGGCGATTCGTGGATTACCGATCTCGACCGGCTCAGAGAGATCGAACCTTTTGCCGAAGACAGGAGTTTTCAGGAAGACTTCCTGAGAATCAAACGACTGAACAAAGAGGCGCTCAGTAAGATTATTCTTCAAACCACCCGTATTCAGGTCAATCCTGATACTCTTTTTGACATTCATGCCAAGAGAATCCACGAGTACAAGAGACAGCTGCTGAACATATTGCATATCATCCATGACTACCTTTGCATGGTTGAAGACGGCAAGGAGCCCGCTGTCCCCAAGACCTACATCTTCGCCGGCAAGGCTGCCCCAGGCTATTGGATAGCCAAACAGATCATCAAGCTGATCAACAACCTCGGAGAAGTCATCAACGGTGACCGCCGTGTTAAAGACATGATCAAGGTGGCCTTTGTCCCGGACTATCGCGTATCCTTGGCGGAAAAGATCATTCCGGCAGCCGACCTGAGTGAACAGATTTCAACAGCAGGAAAAGAAGCCTCGGGAACAGGGAACATGAAATTTGCACTCAATGGTGCCCTGACGATCGGCACGATGGACGGTGCCAACATTGAGATTTTGGAGGAAGTGGGTGAGAAAAACATCTATATTTTCGGTTTGAGGGCCGAAGAGATCAATCGACTCCGGAGGGAAGGCGCTTACAGTCCACGGGAATACTACTGGCAATATCCGCAGATTTGCAGGGTGATGGATGCTTTGCGCAACGACACCTTCTGCCCCAGGGAGCCCGGGCTGTTCAAATGGTTGTACTTGAGAATTCTCGATGAGGGGGATGAGTATTTTCACCTGGCCGACCTGCTTTCCTACATCACAGCCCACGAAAAAGCGGCAACCGAATATACGGACTCGGGAATCTGGGCTCGCAAGGCCATTCTGAATGTGGCTCGAATGGGGAAGTTTTCGAGCGACCGGACAATCATGGAATATGCTCGCGAAATATGGGAACTGGAGACCATCTAACTGCTCATGGGCCGAGTATTTCAATGGACATTTCTCCTGTTTTTTTTGCTCTTTTTGAGCCGCCCCGCTTCTTGTTTCGGCGAAGATGAGAGCAAAGAGATCATGCGCGGGGTGATGAGCTCTTTCTCCGTTCCATTAAGGGATTTGTTCAAGAAGGAGCACCCGTCGGAATGGCGGAATCTCTTTCATGGGCTGAGCGGCTCCTTCGCATTTGATCTTCCGGTACAGCAAAAGCCTGCGGATGTGCGCTCTGGAAGCGGTTCCAGTGGTGCCACGGGGAATATCATGGACCTGCGGGCCACACTGAGGTACAACCCCTTCAGTTACTGGTTTTTCCAGAGCAACTTCTATGTCTATCCCAACCCAGGAGACCGGGCCCACTGGAATCCGGATTTTACCTATGCCTTCGGATACGATGACTGGCATCCCTATACCTTCAGCCTGGTCTATTCAAACTATATGGGGAACCATTTCTTCCCGAACCGGCAAGATGGGGAAGTCTATACACGCTTTGAGCAGGGGACTTTTTCGCTTGGCTGGAAATATGTTCTTCCCCGTTTTCTGGAGCAGTGGTTCATTGTGCATCCTTCGGGAAGTGTTGGCCTGGGGTTCTACTACAATGCGACCCCGTCCTATTATGATCAATTATCCAACGGCACAAGAGGATGGAAACAGTCCCTGAGTCTTGCCGTGAAGTACACCATCTATAAGTGGTTTTATATCAATGCCGTTTTTTACTTCTATCCGGACCCATCACAGCAGCAGCCCTGGGACCCGGATTTCTCATACGGATTCGGATACTTTGACTGGCATCCCGGCACCATCTCCATTCAATACAACAACTATTCCGGGACCCGTTACCCATGGCGCAGTCGCAGTCCCAACACGGGAGGTTTTGAAGATGGAAGCTTCTCAATCTCCTATTCCTGGGCATGGTAGTTCAGTCGACTTTGGAGAAGGGCTCAAACAAGGCCTTATAAACAACATCCATCGCTACTCGGGGGGGAGATGACGGAAAAGGTCCTCATCGTTGACGACAGCGGGGCCAATCGCCTGCTTCTTGGCTCAATCCTTAAAAAATCGGGGTATGACATCACAGAGGCCGTCGATGGACAGCAAGCCCTGGAACGAGCCTTTGATGCCCCTCCGGACCTCATCCTGCTCGACATTATGATGCCGGGAATGGATGGCTATGAGGTCTGCGCCATCCTCAAAAAGGATGGCCGGACCGAAGATATTCCGATCATCTTCCTTTCGGCGAAGTCTGAAACGGCAGACAAGATCAAAGGGCTCGAAATGGGAGGGGCGGATTACGTCACGAAACCATTTGACAAGGGGGAAGTCCTCGCACGCGTGAGGAGCCAGCTCAAGATTCGAAGCCTCAACCAACGAATCATCCAAAACAACAAAGAATTGCTGGAAAAGCAAAGGCGGCTTGAAGAGGATTTGAAAGCGGCCGCGGGGATTCAGAAAAGTCTCTTGCCCGCAAAGGTCCCTTCCATTCAGAATGTATCCGTAGTGTGGAGGTTTCAGCCCTGTGACCTGATAGGAGGTGACATCTTCAATGTATGCCGGCTCGATCAGGACAGTATGGGGATCTATATGATCGATGTGAGCGGGCACGGTGTACCGGCGTCACTGGTTACCGTATCGGTCTCACAGATGCTGCACCCGGAAAGTGGATACCTCAAGAGAATCCGCTCCGATTCCTCCGGCGTTGAGATCGTCTCCCCTGCAGAGGTCCTGGTCGCGCTGGACCGGGAATACCCTCTCGAACGCTTCGACAAGTTCTTTACCATTGTCTATATGGTTCTCGATACTCACCGGGAGCTCCTGAGGTATTGCAGCGCAGCCCACCCTCCACCGGTCCTGCTTCGAACCGGCGGGGGCCTTGAACTGCTTGACAAAGCCGGGACCATTATCGGGTTGGGAGGAGTGGTTCCCTTCGAGGAAGAAGAAATACGGCTTGCCGCCGGAGACAAGCTGATCCTGTATACAGACGGTGTCCTGGAATGTCAGAATGAGCAGGGGGACTTTTACGGTGAAAGCCGGTTCCACTCGCTGTTGCAGGAGCTCAGAGACCATTCCGTCGATCAGATTCTGGATGGAGTGCTGGATTCATTGAGGGCCTTTGCAGGAGGATTGAGTTTTCAGGATGATGTCAGCCTTTTGGGGGTTGAGTTCAAGAAATCCCATGAGTGAACAGGCCACCGTGGCCTTCGTCGGATTTCATCCGCAGGGGGCGGAGAAGGGCCTATTCAGTCCTATGGCGTGCGATGCGAAATGGCATGACGAAGAAGGAGACAAGACGATGCAATTGCAGGATGAAAAGATCGGAAATGTTCTTGTGGTGAAACCCCTGGAAAAGCGTATGGACGCCACGGTCGCAGTCGATTTCAAGGAGAAGATGGCCGGTCTCATCAACGCCGGGAACGATCTCATCGTCCTGGACCTCTCCGCCGTGAGCTTCATGGACAGCAGCGGTTTGGGGGCAATGGTCTCCAGCTTGAAGATGCTCGGCAGAAAAGGCGATCTGGTTGTCAGTGGGGTGCATCAGACGGTTATGAGCATGTTCAAGCTGACGAGAATGGACCGTGTCTTTCGGATCTTTTCGAACCAGGACGAAGCCGTTGCCGCCCTGGCAGTGTAAAGGCATCCCCATGGCGGAAAAACCGGGGACTCAAACGATCAGGCTTGCCATAGACAGCAGCCTGGAGTACGTCTTTCTGATAGGGTTGTGTGTTCGAGGAATCTGCTCGTATCTCCCGTTTGATGAAGTGACCGCATACCAGGTTGAAGTGAGCGTTGTGGAGGCGGTCAACAACGCCGTCAAGCATGCGTACAAGAACCAGGCAGGGCATGATGTGGAGGTCTTGATCAGCCTTTTTGAAGATCGGATCGTTTTCGAAGTCTGCGATGTCGGGCGCAGTATGGATTCGGAGCGGATCCCCACATCAACGATTGATTTCGATCCGAACCGGATGGAGAAACTCCCCGAAGGGGGAATGGGGTTGCACATCATAAGGAGCACCATGGACAGTGTGGAGTACCGGAAGACGGAGCGGCGGAATGTCCTCACCATGAGCAAGCTGCTTCCGAACAAGAGCAGGGAGAGTCGCTAAGAGGTTGTCTCAAAATGGCACAAAGGCCGCCGAACGTCATTCCGGCATGCTTCTAGCCGGAATCCAGGTTGTTGAGAGTCTTCTGGACCCCGGCTGAAAACCTGCCGGGGTGACGGTGTGAGCGAGTTCTGGGAGAGTCACTAAGGAACGCAGCCATGCCGTTCTACTTTGATCAATTCGAGGATCGAAAGCCCCCTCCACCGGTTTCCTATTCGATGCCTGTGGAGCTCTTGTGGCAGTTCCTGGCCACTGTGAACCTGGTCATGGGCTGCTGGTATATCGGATGGCGCTGGTCCTGCTCGCTCAACCTCGACGCCCTCTGGTTTGCGATCCCGCTCGCTTTGGCGGAAACACTGGCCTTCATGGGGCTGCTTCTGTTCACCATCAACCTCTGGGCTGTTCGCGATTATGAAAAGCGTTCGCCCCCGGAGTTCATTAATGATTGTATTGCGGAGTCGGAGATCACCCCTTCGCGACGAATATCGGTGGACCTGTTCATCCCAACCTATAACGAAGACCCTGAGCTGGTCCGGTTGAGCCTGCGCGATGCAAAGAGGATCACTTATCCTCATTCCATTGAAGTCAATATCTATGTCCTGGACGACGGGCGCCGGGAGACCATGAAGATCGTGGCGAAAGAGGAAGGGGTGCGGTACTTCACTCGATCCAACAACGTGGGGTTCAAGGCCGGCAACCTGAAGAACGGGATGGAGCTGACGAGCGGGGATTTCTTAGTCATCTGTGATGCGGACACGCGCGTTTTCCCCACTATTCTCGAACATACCCTGGGTTATTTCAGAGATCCCGATGTGGCATGGGTCCAGACGCCTCAATGGTTCTACGATATCCCCGAGGGAACGCCTCTGAGTCGATTGTTGCAGAGGTATCTCGGGCGAGTCGGCACCTGGATCGGCGCCGGGATTGAGAAAATCACCGGCCCCTGGCGGGTGGGAGAAGACCCATTCTTCAATGATCCCAAGATGTTCTATGATGTGATTCAGCGCAGGCGAAACTGGGCCAATGCTTCCTTCTGCTGCGGTGCGGGCTCGATTCATAGGCGGGAAGCGGTCATGCAGGTGGCGCTGAAGACCTATGGCAGCTCCATAGATCGACTCATCCAAAAAGTCACCGCCGATGTGAAGGATGAACAGATCAAACAGGACCTGGCGGAAGCCATGCAACGCGAACTCGCACTGGAAGCCGAGCTAACCCCATACAAGTTCCACGTTTCAGAAGACATTTACACTTCCATCGTGCTTCATTCCGATCCTGAGCGAAACTGGAAATCGGTGCTTCATCCCACGGTGGAATCGAAGATGCTCTCGCCACAGGACTTGTTGAGCTGGATTACCCAGCGGTTCAAGTACGCCGGAGGTACCCTGGACATTGCCTTACACGATAATCCCCTTTTTCGAAGTGGGATGAGCTTTCCTCAGAGGCTCATGTATGCCGCCACATTCTGGAGCTACCTGGGATGTCTCTGGAACGTTGTCTTCCTGGCGGCCCCGGTGGTCTATCTTTTCACCGGGATTCCTCCGGTGGCGTCTTATTCCTTCGACTTCTTCAAACACGCCATCCCCTTTTTCTTCATGAACCAGCTTGCATTCATGGTGGGCACCTGGGGCATAGGCTCATGGGGCGGCCAGGTCTTTTACCTGAATTTTTTCCCGATCAATTTCAAAGCGATCTGGACGGTTCTTCGGGGAAAACCGATCAGCTTCCCCGTTACCCCTAAAATCCGGCAGGAGGGGAGTTTCGTTCGTCTCGTCATTCCCCAGATTATCGTAATCGCCGCCACGGCCCTGGGGCTCGTTTACTGCGGCATCCGGGTGTCCCTGGGCGAAACCCGCCAGTTGGGAGGATTGCTCACCAACGTATTCTGGGGCGGCTTGAATATTCTCTTCATGAGCAACATAGTGCGTGCAGCATTTTGGCGGCCGGAAGGGGGTGATGCATGACCTTCAAGGAGAACCTGATCAAGGCCAGGAGCCATATCATTTTCCTTCTGGGTCTGCTGGCAGCTTTCGCAGCAGTGATTGCCCTGGAGAGATGGGACATTGAAGGGCTTTCCAGGGTCCCTGATCTGCCGGCTTCTCAACAGGAGGGGCCGATCAGAGTGCTTGAGGCACTCCAGGAGAAGTGGATCGCAAAGGAGATGGGTATTCCCGCTGCGCCCCCACGATCACTCTCCGAGCGGGAAATGGGCTGGGCACGGATTGCATGGAAATACTTTGAGGGCAATGTTCAACCGACAACCGGGATGGTGAATTCGGTGGATGGGTACCCATCGTCCACCATGTGGGACACCGCATCCTATCTGATGGCCCTCATCGCCGTCGAACGGCTCGCAATCATCAGTCTGGAGGACTTCGATGCACGGCTCTCGGCCATCCTTAGGACGCTGGCCGGCATCCCGCTTTTTGAAGAAAGCCTGCCCAATAAGTCCTACGACACGGTGAGTGGAAACATGACGGACTACAACAATCAGCCGACACAAGGCGGTATCGGCTGGTCTGCCATTGATATCGGCAGACTCCTCGTGCCTTTCAATATCGTGGTCTGGAACTATCCGGAACACACCCGGGAGGTCCAGGCTGTTCTCAGACGATGGCGGCTCGAAAGAATGGTTCGAGACGGTCTCCTCTTTGGAGCGGCGATCAACGAGAAACAAGAAACGGTGTTGCTGCAGGAGGGGAGAATCGGCTACGAGGAATATGCCGCCAAATCACTCGGTTTGATGGGATGGGATGTGAGCGGGGCCCTCAAGGTGGAGGATTTTCTGGAGTGGGTGGATGTGTATGGCCTGCAGGTGCCTTATGACCGGCGCGATCCGGAGATATATCATGCCCACAATTACGTCGTGAGTGAGCCTTACATGCTGGATGGGATGGAATTCGGATGGGATGAGGTCTCCAGAGTGCTGGCCTATCTTGTCTATGCTGCGCAGGAAGAACGGTACAGGCATACGAATATCTTGACCGCGGTGAGTGAAGACCACATCGATCAGCCGCCCTACTTTGTTTACAATACCGTGTTTACCAACGGCAAGATCTGGAATTGCATCACCGAAAAAGGGGAGGATGCCTCCCGTTTCAAGAGTATCAGTACAAAAGCGGTGCTCGGTTGGTACGCCCTGTATCAGACTCCCTACACAGAGCAACTTCTGGAGCATGTGAGCAGCCTGTTCGACCCTGAGAAAGGCTGGTATTCCGGGGAATATGAAGCGAGCGGTCAACCCAACAAGGCAATCACCTGCAATACCAATGCGATCATCCTGGAATCCCTCTGCTACAAGAGATTCGGTAGCATGTTGCGGATCAAATAGGGTATGCATTGTTCGGAGCATTGAATACGCAACGGGTCTTTATCGTTTCCATTGTTTGAGGGGTGAGGCATATGAAAGGCCGCCGGAAGCTGAATGAGCTGAAGACGCTGCAAGCCTGCATTTTAACGGGTTTCCTTATGCTGGTCGCCTGCAGTCCGCCATCGACGGTAAAAAGCCCGCTTTCACAGCCTGATGGGCGGCCGGAGACACAGCATATGGGACGAAACGGGATGCTGACCGAAAAAGAGATGGAGCTGGCACGCACAGCCTGGAAGTACTTCGAGAACAACACCCAGCCCAACACCGGGCTGGCCAACGCCGGGGACCAATACCCCTCGACGACCATGTGGGACACGGCCAGCTATCTTGGGGGGCTCGTTGCAGCCCTGGAGTTAAACATCATCGTCAGAGATCAGTTTCACCAACGGCTGACCATGCTTCTGAGTACGCTTAACCATCTCGCCTTCTTCCGGGACGAACTCCCGAATAAGGCCTACAACTCCCGAACGGCGGAGAAGGTCAATTATAACAATCAGCCGGGCGAGATCGGCTTCTCAGCTCTCGATCTGGGGCGTCTCTTGATATGGCTCAAAATCATCAAGGAAAGGTACCCGGAATATTCCGATGCTATTGACCGTTTTGTCCTGCGCTGGGATTTTCGCAACGTTTTGGACCGAAACGGTTCGATGTACGGGGCTGTATTGGACGGCAGCGGCCGGACCCGCTACCTTCAGGAAGGTCGTATGGGTTATGAGGAGTATGCCGCCAGGGGCTTTCGGCTGTGGGGATTTGACACCTCGCAGGCCTCGATGCTGGAACCATACGGGTTCGTGAAGATCTATGGCATCGAGGTCCCTTATGATACCCGCGATCCACGAGAATGGGGTGCCCACAATTATGTCGTCAGTGAAAGCTATGTTCTTGACGCGATTGAGCTGGACTGGGACCCGAAAAGCGACGACAAAGCACACGGTGATGCGACGAAGGCGGATTTTGCAGACCGCATCTACCGGGTTCAGGAGGAAAGATCACGGCGGATCGGGACCCTCACAGCGCGCACCGAGCATCAGCTGGACGGCCCGCCGTACTTTGTCTACGATACGATCTACACGGACGGATGCCCGTGGAATACCATCACTGAAGACGGGAAATATGTGCCTCAATTCGCGGCCTTAAGCACCAAGGCTGCTTTCGGTCTCTGGGTCTTGTGGGAGACCCCCTATACAGATTCCCTGTTTCAGGTTGCTTCCTCCCTGTACGATCCCGAAAGGGGCTTTTATGAGGGGCGTTATGAAAGAGACGGGGGACTCATTAAGGCTTTTACGGCGAACAGCAACGGCATTATCCTGGAGACATTGCTCTACAAGGTGCAGGGGAAGCTGCTGCAATTCGGCAACAGGCCCGGCCTCCGGGAACGCACTCCCGGGCAGACGGTGATGGGACCGGGCAAGGTCCTGCCTGCCGACGCCCGGAAGTCCGATGGGAATTCCAAATAATCGAGAGGGGATATGAATCAGCGGTCGGTGATGTGTGTGTTGCTGTCAATGGCCTTGTGCACAGCGGGTTGCGGCGTCGTGGTGCGGAGTGCGGTCGAGGGTTTCAATGCTTTCAGGAATTCGGAGCTCTTCCACCAGGGAAGACACGGCAGCTTGACGGATGAAGAAAAAAACTGGGCAAAGCTGGCCTGGAGCTATTTCAAGAACAATACGGAGCCCAATACAGGCACGGTCAATGCCGTGGAGGGTTACCCCTCCACCACCGTCTGGCATATAGCCGACTACCTGGCAGCGCTTGTATCCGCTCACGAACTGGAGTTGATCGGGCGGGATGAATTCGACCAGCGTCTCAGCCAGCTGCTTCACTTTCTCAATACTATGCAACTGTTCCAGGAACGGTTGCCAAACAAGGCCTACAATACCCGGACCGGGGCCATGGTCAACTATGAGAACCAGCCGGGCGAGATCGGTTGGTCTTGCCTGGATATCGGTCGGTTGCTGACCTGGCTGGCTATTACCAAGTGCCGGTATCCCACATACCGCGAATACATTGACAAGGTCGTGGTGAGATGGGTCTTTTGCGATGTGATCAGCGTATCGGGAAACATTCAAAGCGGGATCAAGGCGGGGGACAAGATCCAGCTCTTTCGTGAAGACCGGCTGGGATACGAAGAGTATGCCGCCAAGGGGTTCCAGCTTTGGGGCTTCGATACCATCAAGGTGGCCAGACCGGGGCTCTACGATAATACCTATTCCCTGTACGGGATTGAGATTCCCTACGACATCAGGAATCCAAAGGAAAGCGGGACTTATTCTCCCGTGCTGAGCATGGGCTTTCTGCTGGACGGTATGGAATTCAACTGGGATCGAGTGGATGATTTGAGCAATTCGGACAGGCACCACAGCGATCAGTGGATGGCGAAGGTTGCCGAGGATATCTATAGGGTCCAGGAGGCACGATATCAAAACGAACACATTCTCACAGCCAGGACCGACCACCAGCTTCCCGAACCTCCCTATTTCGTCTATGATTCGATTCTCGCAGGGGGATATCCATGGAATGTCATTTCGGACAGCGGACAGTATCTGAAGGATTCAGCCAGTGTGGCGACAAAGGCTGCGTTCGGCATGTGGGCGCTCTGGAAAACCCCCTATACATCGGAGCTGATTCAAGCCGTCTCCTCAGTGTATAACCCGGAAAGAGGCTGGTACGAAGGCCGCCTGGAAAAGACCGGCGGCTATCTGTATGTGCTCACCGGTGCAACCAATTCAGCCGTCCTGGAAGCGCTGCTCTACCGGGTCAAGGGAAGGCTCTTGAAGTGCACGGAAAAGCCCGGTTTTTACTCCCTTATTGCACAGGACCCTTTCAAGGGGCAAGGACACTGCTTTCCGCAAGAACGGACGACCCGGTAAGAGGAATGCAAAAACTCCGATACTTTAACGTGCTTCTCGCAATGGTTCTGCTTTTTTCAGGATGGATAGGGGGGGCTTGCACGCGGGCGGGTGCTGCGGACCAGGCGGAGTCCGATTCCGCTGCCGCCCCAAGGACCTACTTCCCGCGCCCTTTCGCTGTAGAAGGAGGGGGTGAACCGGAGCATCAGCCACAAACACCGACCATTTTTCGGACGATTTTGCCTGAAGGACCCACACATCAAGAGGCCCCAGCCGTGCCGGCCGTCAAACGCAAAAACCTCTCTGACAAACGCGAAATAAAGGCATCTCCCGGGCCTTCCCGACAGTCAGGAGGCGAACCGGATGAATCCGAGTCCTCGAGCCGGCAAATCGAGATTGCCCGCCGGGCCTGGAAGTATTTTGCTGCGAACTACCTGCCTGAGACCGGTATGACCAATCCGGTCCACAACTATTCAAGCGGGACCCTGTGGGACGCGGGGAGTGCGCTGGCAGCCTATGTATCAGCGGAGAAACTGGGGCTGATCGGCCGAGGGGACTTCGTGGAGCGAGCCGGCCGTTTATTGAAGACCCTCCTTTCCATGGGGATGTATAACGACGAGCTCCCCAATCGCGAGTATGACTGGCGCACCGCCGGGATTTTGGATCTCCGCGGGAAACCCTCTCTGCGGGGTAGCGGGTGGTCGGCGCTTGATCTGGGTCGATTGCTTGTCTGGCTGAAAATCACGGAAAGCTGGTATCCGGAACTGGCAGGCACGGCCGCCGCCGTCGTCAACCGCTGGAAATTCGAAAGGGTTTGCCTCCATTCCGAACTGAACGGAGTTTTGCTTGAAGGCTCCCGGGAACATCTCAGACAGGAAGGGCGCCTGGGCTATGAACAGTACGCTGCAAGCGGGTTTGCGCTCTGGAGCAGGGAGGTGGGCAAGGCTTTTGATTATGAACATGCGAAGTGGGTGGAACTGGAGGGCATAAGGGTCCCGATTGACAGCCGATGCTACCCTTATCTCACCAGTGAACCGTTCTTTATGGCCAGAATGGAGCTGGGAGGGTTGGATGACCGGTTCAACAGCATCATCGACGACATCTATGGAATCCAAAAGAAGCGTCGTCAAAGGACCGGGATCCTCACAGCCGTCACGGAGGATTCCATCAACTCACCCCCCTGGTTTGTTTACAATTGCATCGTCTACGACGGCAAACCCTGGACTTGCCTGGCTCATAACGGCAAGCCCTATGACGAATTCAAAAACCTTTCGACCAAGGCGGCGATGTGCTGGTCAGCTATCTATTCGGACGATTACAGCAAGGAGCTCCGCCGCAGTGTGTTGGACCTGGCGGACCCGAACTACGGATACTACGGCGGGGTGTATGAAACTCCAAAGGGCCGCGTCAACCGATCACTCAATCTCAATACCAACGCAGTTATCCTGGAATCGATGCTCTATTTGCAGCGCAACCGAAAACCCTTCGTATACTTTCATCCGGGCGCAAAATAAAAACAACTCTGACTATCGAAGGACCTTCAGCTTAGGAATTTGATGCTGCCCAACACCCTCACATCCGATATCGTCATGTTGAGAATCCCCTGAATAGATTACTCGACTTTGGGGAATGAGAAGGAGAACAGAATGCAAAAGCAGGTATTAGTAACCGTAAGTGATGACCTGAGCTCTCTTTATGGTGTTCGTTTCATCAGGTCATTCTTCAAATCCAAATCGGCGATGAAAATCTCTCTTTTATACGTCTCCCCCATCATCGACCCGGCGGTACGGAACAGCACGGACCACAGTCGGGTGGACAGGAAAACCGCCGAAGGCTATCGCAAGAGGGGACAGCAAGCCATGGATGCGGCCAGGGAGATCCTTACCGCGGGAGGCTACTCTCCGGAGCTTATTGAATGCAAATTCATGCACAAACAGCATGGAACGGTGAAAGACATCATCAATGAGGGAAAGAAAGGCCTCTACGACGCAGTTGTTGTGGGCCGGCGCGGTTTTACGCTACTGGAAGACTTTGTCTCCCAATCGGTCAGCAAGGGGATCCTGGGCAGTCAGGTCGATTTCCCCATATGGGTCTGCAGGATGCCCGAGGAACAGCGACGGAACGTGCTTCTTTCGGTGGACGGCTCGGAGCCGAGCCTTCGCATCGCAGATCATGTGGGCTTCATGCTGAAGGAGGAAACCAATCATTCCATAACGATCATGCACGTAGACACCGGAAATGGTGGATCGATAGACTCCATGCTGGAGCAAGCACGTGCAACGCTCGTCGCGAATGGAATCGGGGAAGAACGCATAGATACCTCCGTTGTACGGTCAAACCGGGTAGTCCCGAGCATCCTGAGTGAAGTGGAAAAGAAGTCCTATGCCATACTGGCGGTAGGTCGCGTGGGGGTGCACAAAAGCGCCATCAAGCAGTGGCTTGTGGGGTCTACGAGCATGAAGCTGGTAGAGGAATTGGATAAGGCCGTTTTGTGGGTGAGCAAGTGAGCTCAACCCATCCGGATAGCGATCTCTATGGCGACATCGGCATCCTGCTGGTCAGCCACGATGCTGGTGAGGCAAATTCACTCCTTCCCGGGAACTTGGGATGTTTCAATTCAGGGAAAAGATCTCCCATCGTTTCTTTCTGGCCATCATGTTGATCGTGGTGATTCCAATCGGAATCATCAGTTATGAGAGCTATGTCCTGGCAAGAAGGACGCTCACGACTTTTGCTTATCAGCATATGACCACCATTGCCGAAAACAAGGCCAACCATTTTGGCTCATGGCTCGAGGAACGGTTGGACGATGTCGGAATCCTTGCGGGGCTATCCGTCATCCGGGAGGCGTGCCGGAGTTATTCTGAAAAGACGGATGCCCCCTCCGAGATATCCATGAACATGCTCGATAACTCCCTGGACCTTATCGAAGGGACCTCTCCCTCCTATGAGAATATTTACATCCTGCTTCCGGACGGGAGAGTTCTCTCTTCGACCCATCCCGATCTTGCCCATACTCGGGGCTTTTACGAGCAAGGGCTGATGGAGCGGTTGCGCTCACTTGATGAGCCCGTGCTGGGTCCCGTATACCAGTATCCCGGAAAGAAGGGATGGAACGTTCAGCTTGCGGCAAAGATCAAGGGCCCGGAAGACCGGACGCTCGGCTTTGTGGTGGCCGTTCTGGATCTTTCGAAGACCGTGGATCCCATCATGGTCGAACGGATCGGACTTGGCGACACCGGGGAAACCTACCTGGTGAACAAAGCTCGTCGGATCATCTCCGGGTCACGATTCCTGAACTATTCTGAAACCGTCGATCAGGACTTTGATACCCCTGGAATCCGGTCGGTGCTGGAGGAAGAGAAGGGGACGGCCATCTACAAGAATTACATGGGCAGGGAGGTGTTGGGTGCCTATATCTGGTTGCCTCGCTATGAGTGGGGCCTTCTGGCCGAGATGGAAACCGATGAAATCCTGTGGCCGCTGGTGTGGATCAAGACGATCGGGGTCTGCACTTCAGTCCTTGTGGGTTTCATATGCCTCTTGATGGCGTTCCTGGTGAGCAGACGGATTTCGAGGCCGATCGGCCAGGTGGCGGATGCCGCAGAGAGGATGGCGAAAGGAGACCTCGAACAGCAGATTCCCTTTTCCAGTAAAGATGAAGTGGGAAGGCTCGCCGTGAGCTTCAATGTCATGGCGCACCAACTCGCCCGCTCCATCTCTTCCCTGCGCCAGAAGGAGGAATCCCTTGAGAGGGCCTACAACGAGCTGATCGCAGCCCAGGAACAGCTCCTGCGCTCGGAACGGATGGCAGCCGTTGGTGAGCTGGTGGCTACCGTAGCCCATGAGATGAGAAGGCCCCTCTCTTCGATCAGGCTGAACCTCCAGATCATCGGGCGGTCCCTGGGCAAGGAGACGGTATATCGTGAGCATTATGAAATCGCCTTCGATCAGGTGGTGCAAATGGAACGGATGCTCTCGGATTTGCTCAACTACAGCAAGCCGTTGGAAGTCCAGAAGAAGGACATCGCCGTTGAGACCCTGATCGATCAGTGCATCAAGGTGCTTGAGGGGGAGTTGTCAACCAGAAATATCAAGGTCGAATGCCGTATCCCGCCGGACCTGCCGCCGATCATCGGCGATCCGGACAAGATCGCGCAGGTGTTGATCAATGTTGTCAAGAACGGCCTGGAGGCTTCAAGGGAAGACGGACAGATCCGGGTCCAGGCACAGGCGGAAGAGAGCTCTTCCGCCACCGTGATCACCATCACGGTGGCCGATAGCGGTGACGGCATCTCCCAGCGGAACCTCAGACTCATCTTCAACCCCTTTTTCACGACGAAAAAAGGGGGAACCGGGCTCGGACTGCCCATCGTCAAGAAGATCATGGATGCCCATCGTGGAAGCATTGTCATTGAGAGCGAAGAAGGTGAGGGGACCACGGTGCGCCTGACGTTTCCCAGTGTGCGGGGTGTCGAATGAAGCGGATCATGATCGTCGATGACGACACCTCTCTCTCCAGGACCCTCGAGCTCTATTTCCAGGGCAAAAACTACGACGTATCCGTATTCAGAACGGGGCGGGCGGCTTTTGAGCACTGGCGGGAGGAAGACCCCGATTTGATTCTGCTGGACGTGCAGCTGCCGGACATGGAGGGCCCCGAGGTGCTGGAAAAGGCCAAGAGAGAAGCGCTCGCAGGTGAGGTCGTCATGATCACGGCGTTTCATGATACCGAAGCAACGCTGAAGGCCATCCGGCTGGGGGCTGCCGATTACCTCTACAAACCCATTGATCTCGATGCGCTCGATCTTCTGCTCGGAAAGCTCCTCCTGCAAAAGGCCGAACGCGAAAGGCAGGTAAGACTCAGCCACGTTGTCTCCCCGTCTCACAAGCCCAACCAGATCATCGGCCGCAGCAAGGCCATGCTGGAAGTCATCAAAGCGATTGCCCAGGTGGCTCAAACGCCGGCCAGCGTGCTTCTGGAGGGCGAGACAGGAACGGGAAAGGAGCTCGTTGCCCAGGCCATCCATCAGGAGTCGGCGTCCGAAGACCCTTTCGTGGCGCTGAACTGTGCGGCGATCGTGGAAAATCTTCTGGAGAGCGAGCTCTTTGGCCATGAAAGAGGGGCCTTTACCGGGGCGACCCACCGAAAGATCGGCAAGCTCGAAATCGCAGGCGAAGGAACGGTCTTCCTGGACGAGATCGGAGAGTTTCCCCTGGAGCTTCAGGCCAAGCTTCTGAGGGTCCTCCAGGAGCGTGAATTCCAGCGCGTTGGAGGCCTGAAAAACGTCCCCATGCATGCCCGCATCATCGCCGCCACCAACCGCAACCTCGAAGCCATGATCAAGGAGGGGGCCTTCAGGGAAGACCTCTACTTTCGCCTCAAGGTTTTTGTGATCCCCATTCCTCCTTTGCGGGATCGTACCGAGGATATCGTTCCGCTCACCGAATACTTCATTCATCTCTTGAACCGGGAGATGGGCAAGAAAGTCTCCCGCATTCCCCATGCTCATCTCGAGGCATTGAGGTCCTACGACTGGCCCGGCAATGTGCGGGAGCTTCAGAATGTGCTACGCCGTGGGATGATTCTCTCCAAAGGCGAGCTTCTCGATCTGAATGAGAGCTGGATGCACAAGGAGGACCTGCTGCGGGGGATGCCGGAGAAAGCCTTGAGGCTCGACGAAGAGGAAGAGCTGCAAAGCCTCGCTGAAATCGAAAGGGTGCACATCATGAAAGTCCTGAAACGCACTCGAGGCAATTACGGGGAGGCTTGCAGGGTCCTCGGCATCAGCCGCCCGACCCTTCGTCGAAAGATCAGCGAATACAGCCTGCTCGTGGAACTGGAGGATTAATCCCTGCTCTCACCTGGGCGGGCGACAAGACCGGCACCCCGATGAAAGGTGCCCTGGCTCGTTCTCATCCGGAAGTGCCCTGTTTCGACTTCAAGAGCTACATCGTATTGAACAAAATGACCACTCATTGAACAAAATGATCCATGGGATTGAACATTCTATTCCACTACCCCATTCCCACGGGTATGCCCGCTCCGGGCAAACCTGCCGGCAGCATTTCAGACGGAAATATTCGACCGGGCATCGAAACGAACAAACCCATACTGATGGCAGGTCTGTGACAGGGAGGACATCGTCACCGATTGTTGAACGGTCCTCCCTGGCATCCTGGTTGCAACCTATCCTTGCGACAGGGGGGCCACCCGGTTCCGTCGGCCTGTCACCTGTCTTGTGCTCGCTCCTCGAAGTCGGCGGAGCAATCACCAGAGGCGCTACCCTTCAAGGGAGGGAAAAGGATGAGAGAAGCCTTAAGCGTAGATGATCATCTGTCCCCAGACGAAATAATAACGCGGTTGCAGATGACCGGAGGGTCCTTTCGGGTACAGAAGTGGCTGGTGATCTACAATGCCCTGGTCGATCCGAGGCCGGTTTCTGAGATAGCAAAGCATACCGGGCTTTCGGAAGGGACGGTATACAGGATCATAGCCGAGTACAACTCGAGTGGACCGGAATCCCTCGAAGAAAGGACGATGAGGGCCGGACCGGTTGGAAGAACGGTAGGGCCCCTGAGAAGTATGTTCATGGTGCATGAGAAGAGATGATCTCCCCAAGACCTGTCCGTTGAAAACAAGGCAGGCGACCTGCTCAGAGGGCGCGAGTCATGAAGAAGAGCAATGAAAGGAACCGACCGATGAGCAAAAGGCTGCGCTTGTTCCTTGTATTCTCAACCTTCTTCTTCTTTGGAACGGCTTCAATGATCGAGTCGGCTGCCTGGGCGAGAGCAGGCGGCGGGGGCCCCGCCGGGAGTCGTGGGAGCAAGGGCTTCTCTTCACCGGAGCCGCCGTCGAGCCCCTCCAGTGGCTCATTGGGTTCGAGCAGACCCGGCCGAAGTCCTGAAACGGGCAGCGCGACTCAGGCATCGGGCGGGTTTCCCGGCCGCAGCCCCTTTATGCAGGGCATTGCCGGAGGACTGGCCGGGGGAATGATTGGAAGCCTGCTTTTCGGCGGTTCCGGTCACGCGTCTCCGGATGGTCTTGCGGGAGGCCCCGTGGGCTTCTTCGAAATCATCCTTATCTTGCTGCTGCTGTACCTGGCATACCGGTTCTTCCGGAAGCGCCGGTCGCAGAAAACCGACTTCTCGGGATACCCTCAGGAGGAGGGATCATTCAGGCAGGCTGCCTTTTCGGGCCAGCCTCAAACGGGGGTTAAGGACGATTCTACCGCGGTTCTTCCCGTCATACCCGGCCAGGCGCAACTCGGGCAGGGACTCGATCGTATCAAGGGGCACGATCCGGCTTTTCGAGAGGACCGGTTCAAAGAGACTGTCCAGGACCTGTTCTTCCGCATTCAGGCGGGATGGACGAACCGGAGCCTTGATGGCATTGAAGGCATCCTTACCCGGGAGATGGCCGCATCTTTTCGACGGGAATTTGAGTCTATGGAGCGAAAGGGCCTGATCAATCGCCTGGAGAACATCGCGATCCGTAAAGTAGAGCTTGCCGAAGCCTGGCAGGAAGCGGGCAAGGATTGCATCAGTGTTCTTATTACTGCCAACCTGCTCGACTATCTGGTGGATGCATCAACCCGCGAGGTAGTGGAAGGAGACAAACTCACGCCGGTTAAGTTCGAGGAGCTCTGGACCTTCTGCCGCGATCCTGGCTCACCGAAATGGCAGCTTTCGGGCATCAATCAGGTGGAACGTTAGAGAGGGAGAAGGTCTGAGCAAGGAAAACCCTTGCAGAAAGGAGAGGGACCATGCAGCGACGCTATGATCCCGAGCAGCAGTTCGAGCAACAGTTCGAGAAAGTCTTCAGGGATTTGCGGAACCGCTTCCATGGATTCAAGGGCTGGCGGATGGTTGCCGGTCTTGTAGGAGCGTTCGTCTTGATTTTTCTCTGGTCAACCTGGTTTACGGTGCAACCGGAGGAGACGGGAATCATCCAGCGCTTCGGGGCCGTGCACCGAACGGTGGGGCCTGGCTTGCACTTTAAATTTCCAGACGGCATCGAGACGGTCCGCATGGTTCCCACAGCCCGTGTTCTCAAGGAGGAATTCGGCTTTCGAACAGCCGTCTCCGGTGGGCAGCGCACGCAGCTGGATGACAGAGGCAACAAGGAAGTCTCTCTCATGCTTACGGGGGACCTCAATGTGATCGATGTGAAATGGATCGTTCAATACCGGATTGAAGACCCGATCCACTTCCTCTTCTGGGTTCGCAACACGCAGCAGACCATCCGGGACATCTCCGAGTCGGTTATGCGCCGGGTGGTCGGCAACCGTCTGGGGAGCGATGTCCTCACGGTCGCTCGCGTGGCCGTTTCCACCGAGGTGAGAGAGGAGATGCAAAAGATCCTTTCGGAATACCAGGCCGGTGTTCGCCTGGTTACCGTGGAACTTCAGGATGTTACTCCACCGGACCCGGTCAAGCCCGCCTTCAACGAGGTGAACGAAGCACGTCAGGACCGGGAACGGTCTATCAACCAGGCTCAGGAGCAGGCCAACCGCGAGATCCCCAAGGCGCGGGGGGAGGCGTCCCGTGCTATCAGTGAGGCTGAAGGCTACGCCCTCGAGCGGGTGAACCGGGCCACCGGTGAGGCCACGCGGTTCCGTGCCATTCTGGATCAATACAAGAAGGCCCCGGATGTCACCCGTCGCCGGCTCTATCTGGAGGCCGTCGGTGCCATTCTGCCCGGGGCGAAGTCTTTGTACATCGTGGACAGCGACCAGAAAGCCATGGTGCCCTGGCTTTCCATGGAGTCGGGAAAGACGCCTGAGGCGGAAGGGAGGAAGCCATGAATCAAAACCTGAAATTCGGAATCGGGATCGTTGCCCTGGCGTTCGCTTTTGTCCTTTCAGGCGCCTTCTACACCGTAGAAGAGGGTGAGCAGGCCATCGTTCTTCAATTTGGTCGGCCGGTGGGAGAGACGGTCATCGACCCGGGCCTTCACCTGAAGGTCCCCTTCATCCAGGAGGTGCGCCGCTTTGAGAAGCGCCTCCTCATTTGGGATGGGGAGCCCAATCAGATCCCCACCAAGGGGCGGGAGTTCATCTGGGTGGACACGACCGCACGGTGGCGGATTGCCGATGCCAGGAAGTTCCTGGAAAGCGTCGCCACCGAGGCCGGGGCCCAGTCGCGTCTGAACGATATCATTGATTCCGTGGTCAGGGACCAGGTCTCTTCCAGTGAACTGGTGGAGCTGGTGCGGAGCGCCTCGTGGGAGGTCCCGCCGGGGGAGGTCCTGGAAGAGGCCCCTGCCGAAGTGCAGGAGGAGCTGAAGAAGAAAATCGCTCGCGGTCGCGAGGAGATCACTCGAACCATCCTGGCGGAAGCCCGCAGGATCATCCCCCAGTACGGGATCGAACTGGTGGATGTGCGCATCAAGCGGCTGAATTATGTGGATAGTGTTCAGCAGAAGGTGTATGCCCGCATGATTTCGGAGCGAATGCGGATTGCCGCCCAGTTCCGCTCCGAGGGGGAAGGCCGGAGCGCCGAGATCCTCGGAACGATGGAAAAGGAATTGCGCCAGATCCGCTCCAACGCCTATCGCCAAGTCCAGGAGATTCGCGGAAAAGGCGACGCCGAGGCCACGCGTGTCTATGGTGACGCCTACGGGGCCGACCCGGAATTCTACGCCTTCTCGCGCACCCTGGAAGCCTACAAGGAGGGCCAAAACAGCAACTCGGTCATGATCCTGACCACCGATAGTGACTATTACCGATACCTGAAAGAAGCCGGGACCTTTCCCGGCCGCGGGAATCGCTAGAAGATCTTCGCGGTTGTCGGCCGTGATCGTGACTGTATTTGTATGGCTCCCCCGGTATCCCCATTCGCCAACTCACCGGTTCGCCGGTTTGCACAGCAACAAGCTGAAAGGGGTCTGTTCATGGAACAACTGATGGCAAAACACTGGCACCACCTGCCGGGCAGTGAAGTGGTCGATCTCCTGCAGAGCAACCCGGACGGAGGGCTCGATGAATTCCAAGTCAAACGCCGCCAGGACCATTTCGGACCCAACGTCATCACCGGCAAGGGAGGCAAAGGCCCCCTCATGCGTCTGCTCCTGCAGTTCCATCAACCGCTCATCTACATTCTGCTGGCGGCCGGGGTGGTGACGGCCGCTCTTCAAGAATGGGTCGATTCCGGCGTGATTTTCGGGGTGGTGCTCGTCAATGCCGCCATCGGGTTTCTTCAGGAGTCCAAGGCCCTCGAGGCCATTGCCGTTCTTGCTCAGACTATGGTGGCCGAAGCTACGGTGCTTCGGGCCGGGCTCAAACGCCGCATCTCCTCTACAGAGGTGGTGCCGGGCGACCTCGTCCTCCTGCAGTCCGGCGACAAGGTGCCTGCCGATATGCGCCTGGTGGATCTGCGGGACCTACAGATCGACGAATCCACTCTTACCGGCGAATCGGTGCCGGTCAAGAAGAAGCGAGGCGTTCTTGCTCATGATACGGTGCTGGCGGATCGCCGCAATATGGCCTACGCCTCGACCCTGGTCACCTATGGTCAGGCGACAGGGGTGGTGGTCGCGACCGGCAATGCCACTGAAGTCGGGCGGATTTCCGAACTCATTGCGGCGGCGCCGGACCTGCAAACTCCGCTCACAAAAAAGATCGGTCATTTCAGCCATATTCTGCTCTATGCCATCCTGGCCCTGGCGGCAGCCACGGTGCTGGTCGGTATCTTGCGTGGTCAGCCCCCTCTCGATATGTTCATGGCGGCGGTTGCGCTGGCGGTGGGCGCGATTCCCGAAGGGTTGCCGGCCGCGCTGAGCATCACGCTCGCCATCGGAGTGGCGCGCATGGCGAAGCGGCGGGCGGTCATCCGCCGGCTTCCGGCAGTGGAGACGCTGGGCAGCACCACTGTTATCTGCTCGGACAAGACGGGCACCCTGACGGAAAACCAGATGACGGTCCAGGAAATCAGTGTCGGAGGCGAAGTTTTCGAAGTATCGGGAACCGGCTACGATCCTTCCGGAGCGATTTTAAAGCAGGGCAAGCCTTTCACATCCGGCCAATCCCCCGTGCTGATCGAATGCTTGCGAGCCGGGCTGCTCTGCAACGACAGCATCCTTTTAGAGAAAGAAGGTCGCTGGGAGGTTCAGGGGGACCCCACTGAGGGGGCACTGCTGGTTTCCGCTGCCAGGGCTGGTCTGTCGTCCCAGGACGTGGCAGAGCAATTCCCACGGCTGGATGTGATACCCTTTGAATCCGAGCGGCAGTACATGGCGACTTTGCATGGAGAGGGGCAGGCCGAACCCCAGGTCGCCTACGTCAAAGGGGCGGTGGAGATCATCCTCGATCGGTGCACGGAAGCCCTCGACGCCAAAGGCGCACGCACTGAGTTGAACAGCGGGTGGGTGATGAGCGAGGTCGAGAGGATGGCTTCCAGCGGCCTGCGCGTGCTGGCGTTTGCAAAGAAGGAGATCGCACCCGAATCGGCTCCGTTTGACCATGAAGATGTGGCTTCCGGTCTTTGTTTCCTGGGGTTGCAGGGGATGATCGACCCGCCGCGGGCGGAGGCGATAACGGCCGTGAAAGCGTGTCATACCGCCGGTATCTGTGTCAAGATGATCACCGGAGACCACGCCGTCACGGCTTCAGCCATCGCCGAGCGCATCGGTCTGTTCGATGCAGGCGGTTGTTGCGGATCAAAAGAAGCCGCGATAAACGGCAAGACCCTGGCCTCGATTCCGGACCAGGAGCTCATCGAGACAGTCGAAAGGACGTCGGTTTTCGCCAGGGTGGATCCCGAGCAGAAGCTGCGCCTGGTGGAGGCGCTTCAAGCGCGGGGGCACATTGTGGCCATGACGGGTGACGGGGTAAACGACGCACCGGCGCTCAAGCGGGCCAATATCGGCATCGCCATGGGGATCACCGGCACCGAAGTGGCCAAGGAGGCCGCCGATATGATCCTGACCGACGATAATTTCGCCACCATCGAAGCCGCGGTGGAGGAAGGCCGGGGCGTCTTCGACAACCTCACTAAGTTCATTGTCTGGACACTTCCCACCAACCTCGGCGAGGGCCTCGTGATCCTTCTGGCCATAGTCGCCGGGACGACCCTGCCGATACTCCCCGTCCAAATCCTTTGGATCAACATGGTAACCGCGGTCCTGCTGGGATTGACCCTCGCTTTTGAGCCCAAGGAGCCCGGCATCATGTTGCGGCCTCCTCGCGACCCGAAGACACCCATCCTGACAGGCTATCTCATCTGGCGCATCATCCTGGTGGGCGGAATGCTCTGTGCCGCCGCATTCGGCCTCTTCGAGTGGGAGCTGAAGCGGGGGGCGAGCGAGCCTGAAGCCCGCACCGTGGCGGTGAACGTCTTTGTATTCGGCGAGCTTTTCTACCTGCTCAACTGCCGATCCCTGACCAAATCCATGTTTCAACTGGGCCTCTTTTCCAATCCGTGGCTCTTTGTCGGTGTCACGCTCATGGCCCTCCTCCAGGTCCTCTATACCTATTTGCCCGCCATGAACTGGATGTTCCACGGGGCCCCAATCCCCATTGAGGCTTGGGGGTATATCCTGATGGCCGGTATTATCGTTTACCTGGTGATCGGCTTCGAAAAATGGATCCGCCAGAGACTCATCTCAGGCAGACCGTCGCGGGAGATCGTAACCCCGACTGCCGGATGAAAGGGGTTTGAAACATAGGTGATCAGGTGTGTTCCTGCCTCAGCAGATCATTCACTGATTTGACCGGATTGAACGTGATGGAAGGGACCTCCACAAAGAGCGTGTTCCAGAACGCCATAGCCCCATTCCACAACCCGGGGAGCTCCATGGCTTTGAGCTGTCTGCCGTCTTTGGATTTGATGGTGATGAATCCCATGTTCTTGTCCGAGAACTCCAACAGATTGAAACGCTTTCCCTCGAAGTCCCGCACGCCGCAGACCAGATCGACCGGGTTGAAGTGTGTTGACGAGGAAAGGACCTTCTTCTGTTCCGGATCGTTTGCATCAACCTGGGCACTTTCGACAATCTGGATGGACACCTCACCGTCTTCCTGTACCGTCCAGAAGGGTCCACCACCGGGTTCGCCTTCGTTCCTCACCATGCCGCAGACCCGCAACGGCCGATTGAGACGCGAAAAGAAGTAGTCGGATCGCTGTTTGAGGGGCATCGTGTCGAACCCATCGGGCGGCACGATCGAGAGATAATCTCTTGCAAATTCCGCTATTTCATCGAGCAGGCTTTCATCGGCCGGGCGGTGATCGAGTTGCTTCAAATAGCCGAAGATCGTCTTCTGGACCTCAATCAACAGCCCACAGAGGAGCTTCTTGTGAAAGACGGTTGCAGGCTTCAGACGGTCGGGAATCACGTTGTCCACATTCTTGATAAAGACGAGGTCGCCGTGCAGATCGTTCAAGTTTTCGAGAAGGGCCCCATGGCCTCCCGGGCGAAAGACGAGCTTTCCCTGGGCATCACGGAAAGGCTCGTTCTCAAGGGTAACCGCAATGGTGTTGGTTGATCGCTTTTGAACCGATATCCCGATATCAAACTTGATGTCCCGTCCAAACCCGGCGGTTATTGCTTCGATATGCTTTCGAACTGCATCAAGATGTTCTTCCGAAACAGTAAAATGGATCACGGCGGTTCGGTCCTTGTTGAGGACATATTCGCCGGCCTCCACAAGATGCTCATGGATAGGCGTCCTGGGACCTTCAGGGTAACGGTGAAAAAGGATGAGCCCTTTGGGCAGACGGCGATAGTTCAAACCCTCCGGTTGAAGGACCCATCGAAGGATTTGCCTCCACGCTCCCTTCCCCAGAAGGGACGCCGGGGTAACGCCATTGCGCAGCATGACGAGTTCCAATGCTTCGATGAAGGCGAATCGATCCAGGCATGAAATAAACTCGACCACAGACGCAGCGGGCGTCTCGGTTTCTGCGCGCTTCTTCAGTTCCTCCAGGGAAACGTTGGATTCCTCTTCCATTGCCGCGACGAGGTCCTTGAACATCCGGGTCGCCGCCCCGGAAGCCGGCACAAACTTCATAGTCTTGCCTTCACTGGAGGCTTCCTGATGAAGCTTCAGGAGGCGATCGGAGTCCCCGTCTCCCAAGACTCGAATGCCGTCGCCGATCGTGCAGGGTCTGAGCAGTTTTATGAAGGGCAGACCTTTCCGGAAAACCTCCCATTGTTCCAGAATGTTCTCTTCCGGGACCTGACTTCCAATGATTTGATCGAGTGTTCTTTCAATTTCTTCAAGAAGGAGTTCCCTTTCACTATCTGCCATAGGATTGCTACCTCCCGTGAAAAGATCAGGTTCTTTTTCCGTCCGTCAGGACCGCTCCTGCCCGGCTTTGAGATGTCCCCGGCTTTCGATTTCTGGAAAACCCGTCCATCACCTCAAGAAGTTCGGCCTTTTTTACCGGTTTTGTCAGATGAACGTTGCAGCCTGCCTCCATGCTCTTTTGAGCGTCTTCGGCCAGGGCGTGAGCCGTCAATGCAATGATTGGAGTGGGCTCCAGCCCCTTTTCCAGTTCCAATTGCCGGATCGTGCGGGTGGCGGTGTACCCGTCCATCACCGGCATCTGCATATCCATCAGGATAAGATCATACTCTCCAGAGACGAATTTCTGGACGGCAGATTCCCCGTTTTCCGCACTCACCAGTTGATAGGGAGTGTTCTTGAGATAGGCTTCAATGAGAAAGCGATTGGTAGCGGAGTCCTCCGCAAGCAGGACTTTCATGGGGCGCCGATCCACCGGGGCAGGAGGAAGCGGTTCCGATTCTCCCTTCACATCACCTCTCTCTTTGCCCACAGCCTGATTGATCGCCTCTCGCAATTCGACTCTCTTGATCGGCTTGATCAGGCAGCTTGCTATTCCCAGCTGTTTTGACCTGGCGATATCATCACTTCGCGCATCCGAGGTGAGCATCATTATGGTCATATTGGAAAGTCCCGGATCGTTCTGAATATGTTCCGCCACGTCAAAACCATCCATGCCGGGCATGCGACGATCAAGCAAAACCAGCTGGTAAGGTTCCCCGGATTCCCTCGCTCGCCTGAGTTCCTCAATCGCGTGTTCTCCGTTTTCCGCTTCACCGACTAGGCCACCCCACTGCCATATCGTCTCCTTGAGGATCATGCGATTTGTCGAGTTATCATCCACGACCAGCACTCTCATGCCCTTCAGGTCCGCTTCAAGGGGCCCTTCCCGTAACAGAGGCCTGGACTGAACACCGAACGGGGCTGTGAAGGAAAAGGTGCTTCCCCGGCCAACAGTGCTATCCACCCGGATACGGCCTCCCATCAGCTCCACCAGCCGCCTCGAAATTGCCAGTCCCAGACCCGTGCCGCCGTATCTGCGGGTGATTGACGCATCGGCCTGGGAGAACTTGTCAAAAATAATATGGAGCTTGTCGGGTGGGATACCGATACCCGTGTCCCGAACCCTGATATGCAGTGTGATGGTTTCAGAATCGGAGGCGGACCGGGCTTGTGGTCCCGGGTCTTCCGAACGGACATCCAGAAGCACTTCACCTTTCTCAGTGAACTTGATGGCATTCCCGACCAGGTTGACAAGTATCTGACGCAGGCGCACCGGATCACCCAACAGGTAGACCGGCACCGCCTGTGTGATGTGACAGGCCAGCTCGATTCCCTTTTCATGGGCCCGCATGGCCATAATCTCGCATATCTTGTCGATCAGTTGGGCAAGATCAAACGGAACGGACTCGATCAGGACCTGGCCTGACTCGACCTTGGACAGATCGAGAATATCATTGATGAGATTGAGGAGCGTTTCCCCGGCAGACCTAAAAACGTGAACATATCGTCGCTGTTCAGGAGTCAAAGGGGTTTCCCAGAGCAGTTCGGCCATACCGACAATGGCATTCATGGGGGTCCTGATCTCATGGCTCATGGTGGCCAGGAACTCGCTTTTCGCCTGGTTGGCGCTGTCCGCAGCTTCTTTGGCCTGCTGGAGTGCCTTCTCAAACTTCTTCCGTTCGGTGATGTCACTTTCGATGGAGATGAATCGAATGAGCTCTCCCTCGCGGTCGAAGATCGGTGTAATGTTCATGGAGACCCAGTAGGGGCGACCATTCTTGTTATAGTTCAAGATTTCATCGGTGAAGGCTTTCTGAGATCTGATAAGCTTACTTATTCTCCTGACGGTCGCCGGATCGGTCTGTGGCCCCTGCAGCAGATGCCCCGGTTTCTTGCCGACCACTTCGTGCAGAGAATAGCCCGTAAGCCGGAAAAACCCCTCGTTGACCCACTCAACCAAACCATCCCTGTCCGTTATGATGACGGCGTTGTCCGTCTTGCTGGCAACCAGGGAAAGCTTGGCCAGCTCTTCCTGTGCTTCTCTCAGGGCTGTGATGTCTTCCTTGACCGCAATGAAATGAGTGATCTCCCCGTCCGGACCTTTGATGGGCGAGATGGACGCGGATTCCCAGTAGAGCTCGCCGTTTTTCTTCTTATTGTGAAATATCCCCCGCCACTCCTTGCCCGATGTGATCGTATTCCAGAGTTCTTTGTATTCCTCGGGAGATTTTTCTCCGGACTTCAAGATGCGCGGGTTAAGCCCGATGGCCTCCTCGGGCGTGAAGCCGGTTATTTGCGTGAACTTCGGGTTCACATACTCGATTGTGCCCTTCGTGTCGGTAATGACCACACTTGTCGGGCTTTGTTCAACGGCCTGCGAAAGCTTTCGGAGCTGATCTTCCGCGGCCTTGCGAGCCGTGATGTCGCGGGCAATCGTAGAAAAACCCGTTATTTCACCGGTAGGACCCTTGATGGGTGATATGGTCAGCGAAACCTTGATCAGCCTGCCATCTTTCCTGACCCGAACCGTCTCAAAATGGTCAACCCGTTCCCCTTTCTTAATTTTCTCCATGATGCCCATCGTCTCGTCGATATACTCCGATGGTGTCAATATCTGAACGGGGCGGCCAATCACTTCGGAGGCTGAATAGCCGTATATGATTTCGGCTCCTCGGTTCCAGCTGAGAATCGTGCCGTCCAGGCCCTTGCCGACGATCGCATCCTCTGACGATTCAATGATGGATGCCAGCCGAGACACGGCCTCTTCAGCCCGCTTGCGCTCTGTGATATCACTGGCTACGCCCAAGAACCCGGTGATGATCCCGTTCTCATCGCGCAGTGTCGTCACGGAGAGCAGAACAGGAAAGCGGACCCCATCCTTTCGAACATAGGACCATTCCCTCTCGTCGGGAGCGCCAAGCCCTGTCCTGGCTACGAACACTTCAAAACCGGGGGATACAGGCCTTCCGAGCTCCCGGGAAAGTATTGTCGCGTACTCGGCAAGCTCTTCGGGATCGTGCAGGATCAGAGGGGTCATCTTCCCCACCATTTCATCGGCCCCGTACCCCAACCAGCGTTCCGCCGCCGCGTTGAATGTGGTGATGATTCCCTCGGGTGTGGTGGAAATGATGGAATAGTTGGCACCGTTCAGGATCGCCTGCTGCATGATTGTCATTTCACGCAAGGCCAGCTCGGTCATGCGATGACCGTGGATATCAACACAGGAGCCGAGGTAGCCGACAAAAGACCCCTCTTTGTCAAACCGGGAATCGGCCTTGCACAGAAACCACCGGTAGTCGCCGGAGAAGTGTTTGAGCCTGCATTCGATCTCAAAAGGGCTTTGCTGGTTCAAGGCCGTACGAAAGGTGTCCCTCAAACCTTTCAAGTCGTCTGGATGCACCCCCTGGATCCAACCATGCCCCAGGTGCTGTTCAAGGCCGCGTCCGGTAAAGTCCAGCCAGAATTTGTTGACGTAATTACAGGAACCGTCGACGTCCGACATCCAGATCAGCACCGGAGCATGGTCCGCCATCCTGCGAAAACGATCTTCGCTCTCAGAGAGAACGGCCTCGACCTTCCGAATCTCGCTAATATCGCGCAGAATGCCGATGAACTTGCGCTCTTTGCCGATATGCACTTCACTGACGGCAAGATGTAAGGGCACAGCCGATCCATCTTTCCTGCGTCCTATCACCTCACGCCCGATGCCGATTACCTTTTTTTGCCCTGTCAGTATGTAGTTGCGAACATAATCGTCATGATGAGAACGGTGTGGGTCAGGCATGAGCATCTTTATATTCCTGCCGATGACTTCCCGGGCCAAATAGCCTAGAATGCGCTCTGCCGCAGGGGTGAACATCTCAACAATACAATCTTGATTGATCGTGATGATGCCTTCTACTACACTGGCCAGGACGGCGCGAAGATATTCCCCTTGAGCCTCCAGACTTGCTTCAGGTGCAAACTGTTCAGTCATCCGGCCTCCTCGTGCATAAGTCGCTCCATTCGCGCTTTCCTCCCCTTGGCAGGGTCCACAGGTGGTGATGGGTAACGCATGGTACAATTTATGAACCATATTTTTCACGCAAAAACAAGGTATTGAGGAATCTCTTGGAATGAGGGGAAAAGAAATGTCAGAGCAAACGGATCGATTTGACTGTGCCCAAGGAGAACGCTTCGATATGGAGGAGGCCCTCAAGAACATGGATGGAGATCGAGAGCTTTTCCAAAAACTCGTTGAGCTGTTTCTTGAAGAGTCATCCTTTCACATGCAGGCGATTCGAGAAGGCATAGAAAGAGAGGATGCCGGGGCTGTGCGAAAAGCAGCGCATGCCATAAAGGGAACTGCGGGCAATTTCGCAGCGAAGCGCACATTCGAGCTTGCCGGTCAGCTGGAGGTCCTGGGGCGGGAGGGACGGGTCGGCGAATTCGCAAAAGCCTTTGAAGCCCTGCGACAAGAGCTGGACCTTTTGGGGCAAGCTCTTCTGCACGTTGCCGGGTGATTCCTGATCGTCAATCCATGAGTCCGGTCTTTCTGACAGAAGACTATTGACTTTGATTTTTTCTAATTCTACTATGTCACCCGGTATGTGGGGGCTGGAGCGCCTGCCGCGACCTGCGGTGTTTATCATTTAAATACAGCAAGTTAGAGGTTTTATGGAAATCCTGGGTCTTCAAGGGTGTTGTCAGTGGATGGCTTTCAATCGGGAATGCCGGAAGACCCGGAATACGTCAAAAGTCCTTGCTTGAATCGAGGAACCATTTCGGCCTACGTTTCCGTCCTTTGCTTTCGGGAGCGCAGGCTGTTTTTTTTTAAAGGGAGGTAGACTATCAGAAAATAAGCTGGAAGCTATTTTGTCATTGATCAACATGGCCTCAGTAGCCAGTGCGACCTTTGAAAACAAAAGGGATCACCGTTGATCGATTTTTAACAGAGTGACACTCCGAGGGTGAGAGTCCGTCAGTTCTTTTCGTTCATTCCCCAAATGAGCGGAAAACCACAGCAGGAGAAACAGGCATGTTAAAAATTGTCAAGATGATGAGCCTCTATTTCTTGGCCGCCACGATGTGTGAGCAAACAGTTTTGAGCATCCCGCCGGACCTTCTTCGGCCCAATGCTCCCGTTTACTACGTGATGGTTTCGGCCTATGCAAACCATCCCAAATGCACGGGATCCACTCGCGGTATAACCTCCTCCTCTCTGAGGATAACGCCTCAGCATTGCGGGAAGGTCATTGCACTCAGCAAGGATATCGCCAGGCAACACCATTATGGCGATCAGTTTCAATTATGGGTCAAGGGCAAAGTCCATGAAGTTGCGTACCAGGATAACATGCCCAACCATCGTCGCAAGAGTGTCGACCTCCTTCTTCCCTCGATATCGTCCTGTATGCAATTTGGGAGAAATCCGGGCGTTTTGATTCCCCTGGACAGTGTGTGATCGGTTGCCTGATCCGTTAGTGTGAAAAACAGCCTCCAATCCTGTGAACCATCCGCAGCAACTCCGGTCGGGGTTCACAGGGTTTTCCTGTATGAATGAAGCGTTTGGTCCCATTCTGCGGCAAGCATCGTGTTGAAACAGACAATATCCGGAACTATTGCCCGCAATAGATCACTCCTCCATTCGGGTCCATAGTCCTTCGATGTTGACTATGCCCCATATCTTTGGGGTGGGTGCAATCAAAAGTGAGAGTAACGCCACCCCACGACGGAACAAACCTATTGCCTGTACAGACACAATCCGTCATTCCGGCATGCTTCTAGCCGGAATCCAGCGGGGCCGCCGCCTCTCTGGATGCGGTTTAAACGCAGCCTTGAAACTTCATTTGGACATATGAAGTTTCATAAGAGAGCTGCGTGTGCAATACAACTGTACGGCTGGATTCCGGCTTAACCTGCCGGAATGACGATATTGGCGGAATTCCAGGCAAGAGGGATCTCCTTGCCAATTACTCCCACTTTTGATTGCACCCCTTTGGGGTCGAATCGTTGCAAAGGCTGGGGAAATGGGATAGATTGCCTTTTGTAAGGGTTCAGACTCCTGGAATAATCTCTCTGTCGTTTGATGAATGTCGCCTGTTGCGGATCACTGTGGAATAAGCTTCCTGCCATTCCGAGGCCAGGGTCTTGGGCCCTTGCAGCAGCAGAGCCGGATTTCCGGCTTCTCTCGGGACGAAGGAATGGTGCGGGCTGCTTTTCCAAGAAACCAGAGATGAAGTGAAAAGGTCTTTTCTCCGTGGACTCTCATGTGACTCCCCGGCATCGCGTGCCGGACCTCGAGGCTGCGGCCCCATAATGGAACGGTGATGGAGGAGGGGAAGAATGAAGCTGGGGCCTTCCCGTTTCGAAATTCAGAAACTGACTCCCGATAGGACCTTGGTCTCCAAGGTCTTGAAGTCACAGTTTGCTCGGATTGTAGTGGTTGTTTGGTCCGTGCTCCTCTCGCTCGGTTCGCCGGCTGTTTCACAAGGACCCGACGAATTGAAGGTCATCTGCCACACGGCCATGCCATGGGTGGTTGGTAATCAATTGGTGGAAGCGCTTATCTACGTAGACAATGACAACAGCTTTGTTCCGTGTCTGGCGCATTCCTGGGAAATCTATAGTGACCACATGGTTGTCACCCTGAGGGAAGGGGTCCTTTTTCAGGACGGAACGGCATTCGATGCTTCCAGTGTCCTGATGAATTGGAAGGCCTACCAGGAGACCGCCAATCCTTACTTTACCATCGATCTACGCATGGGTGTCCGTAGTGTGGAGGCGCTCTCCTCCCACAAGATCAAGATATGGTTCAAAGAAGACGGCCTCATAGGGCTCATGCCTGTCTATTTGCGGTCCTTTTATTTGTACTCACCGTCTTACTTTCGACACTCAAAGGGAATCTACCCACCGGGGAACCAGGCCAATATCTTGGAACCCGGTCCATGGGGAACGGGTCCCTACATTCTGAAAGAGGTATTGGATGACGGTGAAACAGCCATGCTCCACAAGAACCCTCTCTATTGGCAAAAAGGATATCCTCGTGTTGAGAAGATCACCATCCATGGCGCAAAGAAGGTCGACAGCCTGACAGCTCACCGCATCATGAAGCAAGGTCAGGCGGACCTGTTCGACGCCGTCACGCCGTCCATGTTCCCCCTGATGGCGAAATCAGACTCGATATCACTGCTCGTGAAACGTCCTCTGAGCAGCCTGACAACGCTCTTTAACATGAGGAAGCCAGGGAGTCCCCTTTGTGATGTGCGGGTTCGCAAAGCCCTCAACCTGCTCATTGACCGCCGAACTCTCTTCAAGTATCTCGCTCAAGGCCGGGCGCTGATGACCGCATTTATCTTTCCGCTCTCTGTCGAAAGGAGGACACTGGAGCCCTATCCCTTCCTGCCTGACGAGGCCAGGGCTTTGCTGGAAGCAGCCGGATACACGGCTGAAAGCCCACTCGTCGTCACCATCGGGTACTTCGCCAGCGAAGAGAAACTGGCCAATGCGATCGCAGCGATGCTTGAAGAAGGCCATGTCAAGGTGCTGTTTCAGAAATATGCAACGAGATTCGAATTGTACCAGCATGTGATGACATATGGTCACATGCCGAATAATCCTATGGAGAGGGAAACCTGGGACCTCAATATTGTCAATATCGGCCTATACACCAACTCTGTGGCAACTCACTTTGGGGAGTCTTTTGTGTCTGAGGGCGGATACCGGTGGATCCTGGTCGATCCAAAGGTTGACTCCCTGTTCTTCCGTGCCATGAGACAGCCGGACCTGAGAGAAGCGGAGAAGACCCTGCTGGAGTTGGAAAGCTATCTCTATGAGCAATACTATATGATGCCCGTTTACATCAGTCCGACAATCCTGGCAGTCCACAAGAGAATAGCAGGCAGTTCGTTTTCTGCAAGCGGCTATCTTTTGAATTTGAAGGAGATCATTATCGATGAGTCCTGTCCGAAAAGCGCTCGATAGTTGGGGGCTTAAACCCATCATTCTGGCCTGTGTTGTTCCGATCTTTATCCTGTCGAGTTTCGTTGCGGTGGCATGCAACTATCTGATGGCAAAAGATAATGATCAAAAGCGAATAGAGGACCATATCGTCCAGAGAAGGATGGACCTCGTTTTTCTAACGAATCTCCCTTCACTGCGGATTTATCTCATGAACCTCAAGCTGGGGCTCAAGGAGGAGGCAGCTTTTGTGGAGGAAGATGTCCAACAGTACCTCACCAATTACCTGAAGAACCTCCAACCCCCTTTTGGCCACACCCTCTCCGTAGTCTCCCTTCAAGGTGAGGAACTTCTCAGAATCGAGGATGGGAAGATCTTCGCAGTGCACGATCACTCTGAAACGGCCCGGTATCTTGCCGGCTTTCAAGAAAGCGGCCTCGGCAAAGACCTGCCTTTGCGTGAGCTTGTTCGTGAGGCGTTGGATGGTTCTTTTGTGGAAGACACGCTTCCCGTATATAGTGAGATCAGGAATAGACCGCTTGGAGCGATCGTATACCAATATCAGATTCCCGTGCAGCATTTGACGGCGCACTCCCGCTATGTTCTCATTCTTAATCTCCTGTTGAGTGGAGTCTCTCTCTTTGTAGCACTGGCCATAATCTATTTTGCGCTTGGTAATATCATCAAACCCTTGAATCACCTTACGAAAGCTACCCAGGAAATGCTTGATGGGGACCTGTCAAAGGCAATCCGGATGGAAGGGCGGGGAGAAACCCGGACCCTGGCTGCTGCATTTGAAGCGTTGCGACAGCGTTTGGAAAAACAAATCAAGGACTTGCAGAACAACACCCGGGAGCTCGAGGCAATCATCGATTTTTTCCCCGAGGCAACCCTCATCATTGACCGGGATAAGAGAGTATTGTTCTGGAACCAGGCGATTGAAGAGATGACCGGTTGTCCACGCGAACAAATGGTTGGGAAAGGAGGCCTGGAATATGCGCTGCCGTTCTACGGAGAGAAGCAACCCGTTCTCATCAACATTGCATTCGATTCTGCGGTGCAGCCTCAAGACCCATCCAACGATCTGGCCAGATACACGGGGCTGAGACGCCAGGGGAACAGGATTAGCGGGATTGCATGGTGTCCTGTGGTCAGGGGCCAAAACCGATTGCTTTCGGCCACAGCTTCCGCTTTGTATGACGATCAGGGCAATGTGTTGGGAGCCATTGAATGTATCAGGGATATTACCGAGTTTTATCTGATGGAACAGGAAAAGGAACAGCTCCAGGCGCAGCTCCTGCACGCCCAGAAAATGGAGGCCATAGGGACGCTGGCCGGTGGAATTGCTCATGACTTCAACAATTTAAATCAGGCGATATACGGATATACCGAGCTCTTGTTGATGGACCCAGGCACGACGGAGGCGGTTCAAAGGAAGCTGAAAGCAATCAAGCAATCCTCAGAGAGAGCCAGCGAGCTCACCAGGCAACTCCTCGTTTTCAGCCGGAAATTGAAGGGTGAACTGCGATCGGTCGATTTGAATCGGCAGGTGGAAGAGACCTACACCCTCCTGCAGAGGACCATCCCGAAGATGGTTGACATCGAATTACGGCTGGCTGATGAGCTGGTAATGGTCCATGCAGATCCAAACCAACTGGAACAGATCATTATGAACCTGGCGATCAACGCCAGGGACGCTATGCCTGAAGGGGGAAAGCTGATCATTGAAACAGCGAATGTTCACCCGGAGGAGAAGTGCGGCAAACAGCATCGGTTGACCAATCCCGGCAGTCATGTCCTCCTTGCGATTACCGATACGGGCCACGGTATGGATCAGGAAACACTGGAGCACATCTATGAACCTTTCTTTACGACCAAGGAGACTGGAAAGGGGACGGGGCTCGGGCTTGCCATGGTCTACGGGATCGTGAAGAGTCATGGTGGATCGATTGCCTGCACCAGTGAAATTGGACGAGGGACCCGGTTCGAGATAGCCTTGAAGCCGGCGCCCGGGATTGAAGAGGTCCCGAGCGGCGGAGTGCAGACCATGGGGATGGGCAATGGCGAAGTGATCCTTCTCGTGGACGACGAGGACCTGGTCAGGGAGTATGGGGAAGAATTGCTCACACAATGCGGTTATTCGGTGTACGCTGTTGCCGATGCAGAGACCGCCCTTGAACTCTACCGTCAGAAAAAAGATCAGATTGACCTGATCATACTCGACATGATTATGCCGGGAATGGGAGGCAAGAAGTGTCTTGAAGAGCTCTTGAAAATAAACCCTCAGGTCCGGGTGATTGTTGCAAGCGGTTATTCACCCCCGGACGCTGAAGGGGTGGAAATGATTCCCGGTGCAAAGTGCTTTATCTCCAAGCCATACCGAATGCATGAAATGCTTCAAGCCCTGTACGACGCTCTCAGAGGAGACTTCGGACCGGTCCCTTGACGGTGTGGCCCTTTCCATGCCCACCGTGTTTGTCTTTAATGAAGTCCGACGTTCACCGTTCCTGCCTCCACATGCTCGATTGGAGGTATGTTGCCAGGTTGATGTCGCTGTTGGCGATATTCAGCTTTCTGCGGATATGTTCCCTATGGCGATTCACCGTGGCGATCGAGATTTTTCGAATCTCAGCGATCTCCTTGGTCCGCAGGCCATTTCGGATCATATTGCTGATTTCAATCTCACTGGGCGTCAAGGAATGGAATTGAAAAGAGAGCTGACGGGTGAAAGGGGAGGTCATCTCCTCCAGCTGAATCGTCAGCATTTCCACGTATTTTCGATGAGCTTTCGGCAATTCGGCCATCAAGGCATTTAGGATCGGCATCAGTACTTTTTCGACATTCGCGTGCACATTCCTGTAGATTTCCTGCTTTTCTTCCTCGATCCGCGCCAGCACTGTGCGCAGGGCGGCGTTTGCCTCCTGCAGGGCCTTGCGCTCCACAGTCAGCTGCCGGTTGCTCTCCTGCAGTTCACGCTCTGAAAAAAAACGCATCGCGATGTGGCCGATCCGCTCCGCCACCGCATCCAGCAAAACCCGCTCTTCCTTAAGAAAGGGACCTTCATCGGCAGCCGGCCGTTCCTCCAGGTAGAATACGGTGACCTCCCCGATCCGCTCATCATACACAACGATCTGCGAGGACTGTCGCCACCTGGTGATCTTGAACCCGCTGGTCTTGAAGGTTCGACCCTGAAAGATGATCCGGGCACAGGTGGTCTCCGGATACTGCCAGGAAGGAGGGAGCAGGTTCACCAGGTCCTGAAAAAAATGGTCGAGAGAATCCGGATGGCGTTCAGCTACCTGGGAGATTCCATACAGGCAGTTGAGCTCTTTGATCCTTTCCCGGAGGGCGATGACCACCTTTTCGGGTTCTGTTTCATAATTGGGCGGAATGCGCCAGAGGAAAGGGATTTCCACAGGGAGTCTTTCAGGCTTTTCGGTCTCCCGAAGGGGCAGAGAGTGATCTGTCTTCATTGGGATGAGCCTCTAGTCCGCATTTTACAGTGGGAATAAATAGGCAACAAATGAGCAGTATTAATACCTATAAGATATAGGTATTATGGTGTATTCTTATCGTATTTACACCCAACACCCTGCCGAATAAATTCTCGCGCGTCAACAGCAAATTCATTGCAAGGAGGATCACATGTCCCTGCCGACGCTTGATGGAATCCTGGAAGGACGTCGAAGCCAGCCTCATCTCCTCATTGAGGTGCTTCAGGATTTGCAGGAGAACTTTGGCTACATTTCGGAAGACGCGATGACCCGGGTTTCGAGAGAACTCGGAGTCCCTCTCATCGAAGTCTATCGGGTCGCATCGTTCTACAAGGCCTTTTCGCTCACCCCTCGGGGGAAGAATCTCATCACTATCTGCCAGGGCACTGCGTGTCACGTGCGGCAGGCAAAGCTTCTCCTCAACCAGGCCTGCACCCAGCTCAAGGTGGAATCGGGCGGTGTCACGGAAGACGGCCAATTCTCCGTGGAGCACGTCAATTGCCTGGGCGCTTGCGCTCTGGGACCGGTTGTTGTCTTCAACGGGGCTTACCATCACCATATGAACCCGGGCAAGCTCCGGGGGCTCATAGAAAAAGCCGGCAACGGCGGAAAGGAGGCAAGCTCCAATGCCTAGGATCGCCAGCACCAGCGACCTTCACTTGCTGCACCAGCAGCTTCAGAACGAACGAAGCAAGGTTCGGACGACTATTACGATCTGTGCAGGCACCGGTTGTCAGGCATCCCGCTCGCTGGCCGTGATGGATGCACTCAAGTCGGAGCTTAACCAGAACGGACAGGCTCAAACAACGCACATTCGCCCCACCGGCTGTCACGGTTTTTGTGAGCAGGGGCCGATCATGGTGATTGATCCGGGCAGCATATTCTATTGCCGAATCACCCCTCAGGATGTCCCGGAGATCATCTCCAAAACAGTTGCCCGGGGAGAGATCATCGATCGTCTGCTCTACACTGATCCGGTCTCGGGCAAGAAGGTCTCCAGTGAAGCGGATGTCCCGTTTTACCGTGCCCAGGACCGCCGGCTCCTTGCCATGAACCGACGGGTCGATCCCTGTTCTATCGAGGATTACATTGCCATCGGCGGGTATTCTGCCCTGGCTCAAACGATCGGCAAAGTGGAGCCCGATAAGATCATCAAAGAAATCATGGCATCGGGTCTGCGTGGCCGCGGAGGCGGCGGATTCCCAACGGGTCGCAAGTGGGAGGAATGCCGCTCGGCGGCGGGGGATGAAAAATACGTGATCTGCAATGCGGACGAGGGTGACCCCGGCGCTTACATGGATCGGTGTGTTCTGGAAGGGAACCCCCATCTCGTGATCGAGGGGATGATGATTGGGGCCTTTGCCATTGGTGCTCAGAAAGGATACATCTATGTCCGCAACGAGTACCCGCTGGCCGTAAAGCATGCACGGATTGCCGTGGAGCAGGCCTACCAATATGGGGTCCTCGGAGAGAACATTCTCGGGACCTCCTTTTCCTTTGATGTGGAAGTCGCCCGCGGTGGCGGGGCCTTCGTTTGCGGCGAATCGACCGCCCTCATGGCGTCCGTTGAGGGCCGGGTGGGGGAACCTCGTCCCAAAGACGTTCACACGGTGGTGGAAGGGCTCTGGCGCATGCCCACTACGCTTAACAACGTGGAAACCTGGGCAAACATTCCCTCCATTATGCTCAATGGTTCCGCCTGGTTTGCAGCCAAAGGGACGGACCGGAGCAAAGGCACGAAGATCCTGGCGCTCACCGGCCATGTGAAGAACACCGGTCTGGTGGAGGTCGCGATGGGCACACCCCTGCAAACCATCGTTTTTGACATCGGTGGAGGGGCGCCCAACGGAAGGATGATCAAGGCCGTGCAAACCGGCGGCCCTTCAGGAGGATGCCTGCCGGTCAGCAAGTTCGACCTGCCGGTCGATTTTGATCTCTTTGCCGAAGCCGGCTCGATGATTGGTTCGGGCGGCGTAGTAGTGATGGACAACAAGACCTGTATGGTCGATGTCGCCAGGTACTTCCTGACGTTCCTCCAGGATGAATCGTGCGGCAAGTGCGTGCCTTGTCGCCTGGGGATCGACAGGATGCTCGAAATCGTCACCGATATCACCGAGGGGCGTGGCACAATGGCGCAACTCGGTCTTCTGAAAGAACTGGCCGAGACGGTTGCGGAAACATCGCTCTGCGGCTTGGGCAAGACGGCGCCGAATCCGGTGCTGTCAACCCTTCGCTATTTTGGCGAGGAATACGATGCCCATATCATCCACAAACGCTGTCCGGCCGGGGTTTGCCAGGCTTTGATCACCTATTCCATCGACGCAGAAAAATGCAACGGGTGTGGACTCTGCAAGCGGAATTGCCCCAGTGGAGCGATTCTGGGAACGAAGAAGCAGCCGCACCGTATCGATACTCTGCTTTGCAATAAATGCGGTATCTGTGCGAGCGAGTGCAAATTTGACGCAATCTCAGTCCAATAAAGAGGTGACCCATGGTCGAGTATGTTACCGTGATCATCGATGGTGCCTCCGTACGCACTCCCCGGGGAACGAGCGTTCTGGATGCAGCCATAGAATATGGAATCTGTATTCCCCATCTGTGCCATGTCGCGTGCCTCGCCGACATTGGCGCCTGTCGGTTGTGTATTGTCGAACACGTCAAGAATGGTCGTTCAACAATCACCACCTCGTGCACCCTTCATGTGGAAGAAGGAATGGTGATTCGGAGCAACAGTGAGAAGATAAGGAAATTGAGACGAAATATCGCAGAATTGCTTGTTGCTCAGGCGCCCAACTCAAGGGCCATTCAGGACCTCGCTGTACGCTGTGGAGTCAAGGAAGTCCGATATCCCTTCAGAAACGAAAATTGTGTTTTGTGCGGCCGGTGCGTTCGCATCTGTTCCCAGATGTGGCAGGCGGATGCCATTGGCTTTGTTGGGAGAGGTAAGGACAGACGGGTGGATTTTCCATTTGGGGTGCGCCCCGAATTCTGCAAGCGCTGCGGCTCCTGCATCATGCTCTGTCCGATGACCATATCGCCTTGCGATGGACCGATGGAACGCGGAAAGGAATATCTCTGCGGAAAGTGCGAAGCTCAGCTCCTGGTTACCGAAAAGATGCCCGACGCGTGTGTCTTTTGTGAGCTGGGCAAAGGTTTTGGGTGCGGTCGACATAGTGCGGGGCAGTAAAATGGTTCATCAGAACACAAAAAACGGACCGTAATAAGGCCAACCATACGGATAGGGGTAGCCAAACCAGAAGCGCCAGTAGGGAGGAGAGTAGGGACCATACGGGACGGGATACTGTTTCCAGAGATGGAGTTCTTTGACCCGGACCAGAGGGTAAACGTACTCGATGTCACCGAGAGGTTCGACCCTCCGGCCGATGATCTCGCCTGCCAGCGTGATCATCTTTCCCTTGCGATAGACTTCCGGGTCGGCATATCCCTGGATTTCCGCCATGAATCTCCCCTGACTCGTTTCTTCGTCCTCGGGCATTCCGGAAAAGTCGAGGGGTATCTGCAGGATTTTGATCAGGGTAAGGCCTTCTTCGTTCAAGGTATCGATGACTTTTCCGCCCCAAATGACGGTCGCTCCCTGATAGGCTTCGGGCACGGCAAGCACGGAAGCAAAAGAAAGGTCTTTTCGCTCCTTTGCTCTGACCTCGGAGGAAATGACATGCGCACAGCCTTCCAGCCAGAACAACAGGCTGATCAAGATTACAGATCCGAGCCATCGTTTTTCGTTCATTTCCACCTCTGAAACAATGGAGAGAATCCATAGCCGCAAGAGACGCTGGCACCGAAACAACACGGATAATTCTATCTGACTCGGCGGTTCGAGTAAATGCTCGTCATCCTTGTTCGACATATTGGCAAGAAATAATGAATGAGTGGGCTAAGATACACGAGGCAGCACTTGCTCATGGAAGCCCTTCCTGGTAATCTGCCCTCGATTTGAGGCAGCAGCAGGGATGAGGCAATCAGTTCAAGGACGGTGGATATGTCAGAGAGACTACGCGTAACCTCGGGTGTCAGTCAGTTGGACCGGATTCTCGGCGGACTGTTTATCGGCGACAATGTCATCTGGCTCGACGATTCGGGTAGTCTGGCATCGGTTTTTTGCCTGAATTTTATCCAGGCATCACAGCTCCAAAACAAGCCGATCCTCTACATCACATTTGACCGCTCTCCCAGAAACCTTCTTGAGAAGCTCGGACCCCTCTCAGAGAATTCATCACTGACCATCCTGGACTGTTTCACCTGCGGCAAGGGCGCCGGTTCTCCAATCTTCACAAAGTTTTACGAAGAGCCCGATGCCGAGTGGCCCTGTGATATCATCAAGGTGGACGAGCCGCGCCGCATGGAGCGGGTCATGGACGTGCTTTACACCGCTCACGCGACCATGAAAGGAGACGTCCGGCTGGTGTTTGAGAGTGTGACCGGGATGCAGGAGGTCTGGGGCGGAGAGGACTACCTGCTCAATTTCTATTCCCATTCCTGCCCGCGTTTGTATGAACTCAACACCATTGCCTACTGGGTCATGGAGAAGCGGGCTCACTCCCCGCGGCTCCGGGCACACATCAGCCAGGTGGCACAGGTGGTCATCAGCCTGGATATCAAGCGAGGCACCACCACGCTGACCTGCATCAAAGCCGAAAAGCGCAATCTTGAGAACCTGCACAAGTCTCACAACTACTGGGTAAAGGACCTCACCATAACCTTTGACGAAGAGAAACGAACCACGGGAGGCGTCGACCTAGGATTGCGTTTGAAGGAGCTTCGTACCAAGAGAGGGCTCTCTCAGACGGAACTCGCAAAACTGGTTGGAGTCACGCCCAGTACCATTTCCCAGGTGGAAAGCAATCTGATCTATCCGTCTCTGCCCGCTCTTCTGAAAATGGCGGAAGTGCTCTCTATCGATGTGAGTTCTTTTTTCCAGGAGACGAGCGAGGTTAAGAAGCGGCTGGTCTTTCCCGGTGCCGAGGCGACGGAAATCCGATTCTCCGAGTTGCCGGAGGGAAGCATCCTGGCAAAACTGCTGACACCGGTCGATTTCGACCCGAAAGCGGAACCCTATCTTATTGAAATACCACCAGGCAAAAGCATATCCTCCCATTTTTTTATCCACAAGGGCGAAGAGATTGGCTATCTCCTTTCAGGGAAGCTCCACATCAAAGTGGAAAAGGCCGCTTACACTCTGCGCTCAGGGGATGTCATCTACCTCACCTCCGAAATGCCCACCGAATGGAAGAACCCTGGCCCGAGCCCGGCCAAGTTGCTCTGGATCAAAATCAAATAGCAGACGGCGGTCAGGATTCGAACTCAGGGGCCGGAGCGACTCGATCCCCATGTCGGGAGGCTTTTCTTATGGCTTGGGGGATGATGAGAGGGCCTGGCAATGGGATTCAAACTCCCCCCGCCATCTTAAAAAGGAGAGAAGGTGTGCGGGGGGAGGAAGGAATGGATGTGCTTCCGGGGAGCCTCAGCTGTTGATGATGGCTTCCGCCTCTTCTCTGTAGGCATCCATGACGTAAGGGATACCGGTCACCTTGGCACATTCTTCCGTTAGCGACATCAGGTCCTTGCGGCTGATGGAGGCCACGTTCCATTTCCTGGTGCCTGCCATCAACTGCTGCAGACCGACTCTGAGCTTGTCACTGAAGCTGTAAAGACCTATTGCTCCCAGCGGAATGTTCTCAATCTCGCTGCTTCCCACAATATCTTTTACCGTTTCGTAGTTCAGGAAGATTTCTTCTTTCATGTTTCCGTACTGGCTTACCGTCTTGGGAAGATCGCTTTTTTCGAGCCATTCACAGATGTTTTTCCCCACCATACCCGGAATCATGAGGGCACGGCCCATGCAGATCGCCTTTACAAATGGTGCACCGAGTGCCAGGCCTTTGAACACTCCATCCTCACTGGAGAAGCCGCCGGCAAAGGCAATGTCCGGGACTCGCTCACCCCTGGCGCTCAATTTCCGGCAGAGGTCATAGGCTGCTGAATGCAGGTAGATGCTTGGCACACCCCATTCAGTCATCATCCGCCACGGACTCATACCGGTTCCACCAGGCGCTCCGTCGATCGTCAGCAGGTCGACCCTGGCTTTCGAGCTCCACTTGATGGCCATAGCCAGCTCACGCAGACTATAGGCACCGGTCTTCAGGGTGATCCGCTTGAATCCCAGCTTCCGAAGGCGCTCAATCTCGGTAAAAAAACCTTCCTCGCTGACGAATCCCATGCGGCTATGCCGTTCAAACTCCTTGATAGCCCGAAACTTGTAGGCTGTCTGGACAACCGGACTCGACGGATCGGGAGTGACAATGTAGCCTCTTTTCTGCAGCTCAAGAGCTCGGTCCAGTTTGCGAACCTTGATTTCACCACCGATACACTTGGCTCCCTGACCCCACTTGAGCTCGATGCTGTCGAAGCCGTGTTTGTCGATGATGTACTCGGCCACGCCCAGCCGGGTATCTTCGACATTCATCTGTACCAGCATTTCACCGAAACCTTGATGATACCGCTTGTATACAGAAATCCGGCGATCCATTTCCGGGGAGTTGACGATCTTCTTATCGCTGTTCAACTCAAGGTCCGGGTCAATACCGCAGACATTTTCGCCGCATACCAGCGTAATACCGCTCAGCGCCGCTCCCACAGCGAAGTGTTCCCAGTTATGCCGGGCGATTTCAGTGGACCCCAACGCACCGGTAAACACCGGCAGTCGCATTTTCACCCTGGTGTCACAACCATATTCGGTTTCCGTATTGACGACAGGGAAAATCGCCGTATCGGGACCGGCTTCTACGCCGGAAGGAAGACCCTCGGCGCCCAGGGCATACCCCTGGATGTTGAGGTGAGAATAGTCTACGGGATAATCCTTGTCCGCCCCCCCGGTGATCTGGCCGAACGGGCCCGGATAGAGCACCTCACGACCTCGGAAGGTCGCCCGGAAGACCTCGCAATTCCCCCTGCAGCCGTCGATACAACGGGAACAGAGTCCACTCATGGGCACCACATTCTTGGAACGATTGAAAGTCATTGTTGCATCATTGGAATTGGGCCTGCTCAAGTTCATGTTTCGTTACTCCCTTTCACGTGTAGTTGATCGCTTTCAGGTCAATATTGACTACCGCACGAGTGAACGAATGAGCTGGCCTGGACCATGCATTCCAACCGCGCGTGTAGCAAAGAGAGCAGTTTGGTGCTTTCCCTTACACCCACAACGGCAACGACCTGTTAGAAATACTTATCGGATCGCGAAATTCTATAAGCTGGGCTTATTATGTTTGTCAAGAGAATTTGATTCTCTCGAAAACCGATACTGGAAGCCTTGTTTTTTCGGTTGCCCGGCCCGGTCTTCTGGCTTACAAAATGACTGAAACACCGGACACCCATTCGCCTGGATTGGGAAGAATTCTGAAGCCTTTGTACCGATAAGATTCGGCTGTCCCGGGCGGGACCCGCATCGTCCTGCATCTTCATGGCGAAGGGACAAAAGGGGAACTGAAGCAGTCAGACGGGCTCTTCTTTGAGCTGCTGGGGGGCGATCCGGGTCCGTGGATGGCTCTGTGATGTGTTCATTCAACAGTATGTGCAGCTGGAAAACAAACCGGCCAAAACCTTCAGGGAGTTTTGAATACCATGGCGATCTCATCAGAGCTTGTACAAACCGAGGTTATTGCCTTCTGTGAGCAGACTTCCAGCAGTCTGGACGGCCTGTCTGATTATCGAAGCTGTATCGATCTTGTCCGGACGGAATTGCCCCGCCTGCTCCTCAACAAGGAGTTGTGTGTCGGGCTTCTAACCAACATCATCCAGGGTGGAGGTTATCCCGATATCCGTCGAATGACCCTGTTCGACAATGAAGTGCCTCTCTACCTCGATCCACAGGGGCGTTGCTCCTTGCGCATGTACCTCTGGGGGCCCGGAGAGTACACTGATCCTCACGACCACAATTCCTGGGGAGTTATCGGTACCGTATCCGAGGGCTATGAAGTCATCAACTATCGGCGTTTGGATGACGAAAGCCGCAGTGGGTATGCACGACTGGAGGAGGTGGAGAGGCTGCGACTGCAACCGGGCGAAACGGCTTATACCCTGCCGTTCAGCAAGGGGATTCATCGGACGGGAAATGCCTCCGGAGACGGTATCGTCACATTCCATCTTTATGGAAAAACGCTGCCTCGCGGTTATCTGAATTGTTTTGATCCGGCCAACAACCGGGTTTATCAGTTGTATCCGCCAAGACGGAAAAAGGAATTGCTCGCCAGGCAGGCCCTCTGTCGGCTGGAAGAAGAATGATGCCCGGGAGAAAAGGTAACGAAAAGATTCCACGAAATAACCAGGCAATAGTCGGAACATTGCGAGGGTGAACAAGAAGGACCCGAAGGCCGCAAAAGGATTCTACAGCAATTCCGACAGCCGCCGCAAAATCTGCCTCCAGGTCCTGGGTGACCTCACACAGTCCCTCGGTGAGCCCATCGAAGAGGAGATCGCCAGAGGGCCTCTTTCATTTCCCGGGTTCGTTCCGGCGGATGAAGCCTTGGATCAAACGGTTTGATTTCTCATCTGGCATGACGAAATATGGATAGGGGATTTTGGAATGCAGATCGAAACGACTCCCATCTGCAATCCAAAATCCCGCCAGGTCCGGAGAGGAATGGTCCAGTAGACTATTTTATTGCTTCGTAGATGCGAAGAGGCGGAATATTTCTGACCTCGAACTTGGTGTGAACTATGGGGAAGAAACGTTCGAGATGCACCTTCAGGTGATGGTCGGCCTGAAAGCACGTTTGATAGACCAGGAACTTGCCTCCCTTTTTCAGCGCTCTGTGAGTATTGTAGAGAATCTTCTCCTTTAACTGGCAGTTGAGCAGGAGGAATGGAATGCCGGAGATGATGTAGTCTGCGTGGGATTCCTGACAGGAGCGCAGGGTCTCCAGCACGTTTTCAGCACTGTCATTGAAGATCACTACCCGTGGGTCCTGAATGGTCTGTTTGAGGATCATATCGAAGTTCTGATTTCGTTCAATCAGAATCAGGCGTGAGTCATCCTTCATCTTCTTCAGGAGATAGTTCGTGAAGACTCCGGTACCCGGCCCGTATTCAACTATCAGATTTCCACAGTGAAAATCGATATTCCTGCATACCCTTTTCACTCCAAATGGAGAGGTAGGAGTAATCGATGCGACGTTCTTGTCCCTGATGAAATTTCTCATATAGGTAAGTGTATCAGCCATAACTGCTCCTGGTGCTAGATCGTCATCAAAGTAGGGGTAACGCCGAGTCGGCACCTGCGACGTCTACCTCATATCCTGAGAACCAGGCTCTATAAACCCGTGAATTCATAGCCCTCACAATAAAACCCAACCAAAACTTGCACACCCTTCTTTATTCCACGATTGCAATCGAGGCAAGTCGAAAATAGCCGATCGAAAATAGCTGGGGATGTATAACCTTGTGCTTGGCAGAACCCTTTTCATAACGCTGTCTCGGCCTTTCCTGAACGCCGAGACGACCTTCTTGTCAGAGCAGGGCAATATTCAAAGACCTGCTGCCTGGGGAAGAAACGCTAGAAGGATTCCGGGAGGAGTCTCGGTGAATCGGACCAGAGACCGTGGTGAGTTGTGTTCTGGGTGGCGGCAGCCAGATGCCTGAGAAACTCTTTTCTGGAAATTTCACGGGCCCCAAGGCGCTGGAGGTGAGCTGTTGTGACCTGGCAGTCGATCAGGTCGAAATCCCAATGCCTCAACAACTGCACAAGGCGGACAAGCGCAACCTTGGACGCGTCGGTCTTTTGAGCAAACATGGATTCCCCAAAGAAAACGCGCCCGATGGCCACCCCGTATAGCCCGCCAACGAGTTCCCCTGCCTGCCAGCTTTCCACGGAATGGGCATACCCGAGCTGATGCAGGAGATGATAGGCATCGACCATCTCCGGCAGGATCCATGTGCCCTCTCCATAACCCCGCTTCACCACTGCACAGTGCTGAATAACGTCGAGAAAAGCGCGATCGAAGGTCACTCTGAAGGCATTCTTCTTCAGTACCCGTTGCAGGCTCTTCGACACTCTCAGTTCAGTCGGAAAAAGGACAAGACGTGGGTCCGGGGACCACCACAGCGGAGGCGTTTCCGATGAGTACCACGGAAAGATCCCTTGCTGATAGGCGAGCAGCAGCCGGTCGGTAGAAAGATCTCCGCCGACGGCAAGCAACCCATCGGGGTCCGCATAGTGAGGAGGAGGAAACGCAAGTTCCTGTGTCAGACGAAAGACCGGCATTATGGATGATCAAAGATGTGAAGTAATCTCCGTGGTCATTCCGGATTGCGCCCTGGAATGGGAGACCTCCGGAAAAAGGAAGCAGAGGTTTTCAGTTTTCGAGGGCTGGTCCGTCGTGTCCGGGCATTCGTCAAGCCGCTGAATACGCACCAGCCCGCCCTGCCTCAGACGGCCAAAAAGGATTTCGTCGGCAAGGACATCCTTGATTTCGGCCTGAATCAGCCGGGAAAGAGGGCGGGCACCAAACACCGGATCATATCCTTCTTTCGCCAACCAGAGACGTGCCGCCGGGCTGAGCTCCAGGCGGATGCGTTTTTCAGCAAGCTGAGCTTCTATTTCGGAGATGAACTTGTCCACGATCCTCTCCATAATCTCAATGGAGAGGCCGTTAAAGACGATGGTGCCGTCGAGACGATTTCGGAATTCCGGACTGAAGAGGCTTTCAATCGCTCTCATCCCCTTTGTCGCGCGATGATCATCTTCCTTCCGGCCAAACCCTATGGACGGGCTGCTCATCTCCCGGGCGCCGGCATTGGAAGTCATGAGCAGAATAACATTGCGAAAATCGGCCTTCTTGCCGTTGTTGTCGGTCAAGGTCGCATGATCCATAATCTGGAGCAATATACTGAAAAGATCCGGATGCGCCTTTTCAATTTCATCGAGCAGGAGGACCGTATGGGGTTGCTTGCGGATCGCGTCGGTCAGCAGTCCTCCCTGGTCAAAACCGACATAGCCGGGAGGCGCACCAATCAAGCGGGAAACCGTGTGCTTTTCCATATATTCGCTCATATCAAAGCGCAGGAAATGGATGCCGAGGACCCGAGCAAGCTGTTTTGCCGCCTCTGTCTTGCCAACACCCGTCGGCCCCATGAGCAGAAAGGAGCCGATGGGTTTCTCAGGAATCCGCAATCCTGCCCGCGACCGTTTGATTGCCTTCGCAAGGGCTTCGATGGCGGTGTCCTGGCCAAAGACCTGATTCTTCAACTCGCAGTCCAGGCCCAGGAGTCTTTCCTGGTCGGAAGCAGAGACCGAGCGCGGCGGAATTCTGGCAATGCGGGCCACTACCTGCTCGATGTCTTTCGGGCCGGCCACACGGCGCTGACGGCGATCCTTCTTCAACCGCAAGCTCGCCCCGGTTTCGTCGACCACATCAATCGCCTTGTCGGGAAGATAGCGGTCATTGATGTGCCGTGCTGACAGTTCCGCAGCAGTCCTGAGAGCTGCATCGGTGTAACGGACCTCGTGGTATTGCTCGTAGTACGGCCGCAGTCCTTGAAGAATCCGGTAGGTTTCCTCCACGGTGGGCTCCTGTATCTCGACCTTCTGGAAACGCCGGCTGAGGGCCCGATCCTTTTCAAAATGATTCTTGTACTCCTCGTAGGTTGTGGAACCGATGCAGCGGAGACCACCGGCGACCAAGGCAGGCTTGAGGATGTTCGATGCATCCATGGAGCTCCCGCTGGTCGCCCCTGCCCCCACTACGGTGTGAATCTCATCAATAAAGAGGATGGTCCCCGGTTTCTTCTTGAGCTCCTGGATGACGTTCTTGAGACGCGCCTCGAAGTCTCCCCGGAATTTGGTTCCTGCAAGCAGGGACCCCATGTCCAGGGCGAAAACCTCGACGTCCTTGAAGGTTTCGGGCACTTCCTTGCGATGGATCTTCAGGGCCAGCCCTTCGGCTATGGCCGTCTTCCCAACACCGGGGTCCCCTACAAATATCGGGTTGTTCTTGGTTCGCCGACCGAGTATCTGCAGGGTCCTGAGAATCACATCGTCACGGCCGATGAGGGGATCGATCATTCCATCGGCAGCCTTCCGGATCAGGTTGACGGTGAAGCTGTCGAGAGCGGAGGCTTTCCTGGGTCCCGGTTTGTCTTCCTGGGAGGGGGGCTGCATGGGGAGGCCATCGAACACTTCTTCCTCGGGGTCAGCCACCTTTGAAACACCGTGAGAAATGTAGCTGAGCACATCCAGTCGGCTCACTCCTTCGGCCTTAAGGAAGTAGACCGCATAAGAGTTCTCTTCGTAGAACATTGCCGCGAGAATATCCCCTCCATCCACTTCTTTTTTTTCTGCACTCCGAACATGCATGATGGCCCGCTGGATAGCCCGTTGGACGGCCAGGGTCTGAATGGGGTCCTGCTCAACCCCTTCGGGAAGCTTTTCTACTCGTTCAGTAAGAAACCTTTTAAGGCGCGCTGTCAGTTTTTCAAGATCGGCACCGCAATGATAGAGGATGCGCCGCCCGGTCGAGTCGTGGATCATGGCGTAAAGAACATGCTCAAGGGTGAAGTACTCATGGCGTCGCGCCCTGGCTTCTTTGATTGCACCCGTTAGTGTCAGTTCAAGCTCTCGATTGATCATCTATTCCTTTTCCATGCTGCACTGTAAAGGGAATCCGTGTTTCTTTGCCAGATGATGAACGAGTTCCACCTTTGTTTCGGCAATCTCAGCGGGAAATACGCCGCACAAGCCGACACCGCTCTTGTGTACCAGCAACATGATCCTTGCGGCTTCGGTGGGTGGTTTATGGAAGACCATCTGGAGAATCTCTACAACAAACTCCATCGTGGTATAGTCATCATTGTGGAGCAGCACCTTATACATAGGAGGTTCTTCCAGATCCTCTTCGACGTCGCTTTCCACATCCTCCCGAAAACCCGGTTGATTTTCGCTCATCCCCTTTCCTCCAACCTCCTGAAGCAGTTGAATGCTTCATCAGTATTCGATACCTGAAACGTTCTCCACCTTTCGATCACTCTAACACAACGTCCCTGGGATTACTGATTCCTATATCTGCCCCTTGAAGTTTTTTCATTAATGAACAATAACTTTTTCAACCTGAGTGTCAAGGTGGGCACGCCGGGCCATGATCACTTCAAACCGCAAGGGGGCGCACATGCCGGGCAATACTTTTGGCAGTCTGTTTCGCATCACAACCTGGGGGGAATCACATGGACCGGCTTTAGGAGCGGTGATAGACGGCTGCCCCCCGGGGATACCGCTTGCCCCGGAAGATATCCAGAGGGACCTGGAACGCCGGAAACCCGGCAAATCCCTCACTTCCCCCCGCCGTGAACCGGACCGGGTGGAAATCCTTTCCGGGGTCTTTCAAGGGGTTACCACCGGGACTCCAATCAGCCTGGTCATCTACAATCGTGATATGCGCAGCGGTGATTATGACGAGCTGGCAACGGTCTACCGGCCCGGGCATGCCGACCGAACCTATGATCAAAAATATGGGATAAGGGATTGGCGAGGCGGCGGTCGGAGCTCCGCTCGAGAAACGGCTGCAAGGGTAGCTGCTGCTGCCGTCGCTAGAAAGGTGCTCGACCGGTATCATGTTATGGTCAAAGCCTACACCCTGGCCCTGGGTGGAGTGCGCTGCGAACAGATTGACCTGGCTGAGATTGACCGGAATGCCCTGTTTTGTCCCGATTCGGAAACCGCGGCGGCCATGGAAGCCCGCTTGCGCCAGGCAAAAGAAGGGGGTGATTCCGTCGGGGGTATTGTGGGAATCTCTGTTCGCGGCTGTCCGGCCGGATTGGGTGAGCCGGTTTTCGACAAGCTGGATGCCAGGCTGGCTGCTGCCCTGATGTCCATCGGAGCGGTCAAGGGAGTGGAAATCGGGGAAGGCTTCAACGCAGCCAACCTGCTGGGAAGCGAAAACAACGACCCGGCAACTCCCAACGGCTATGCCAGCAATCACGCCGGGGGTATTCTCGGCGGCCTCTCGACGGGGATGGAGATCATCATGCGTGTGGCGGTCAAACCCATCCCGTCCATCTCGAAAGCTCAACCTACGGTCACATCTGATGGCCGGTCAGTGAGCATCCAGATCAAGGGGCGTCATGACGTCTCAGCCATTCCGCGCATCGTGCCGGTATGTGAGGCGATGGTTCTCCTGGTGCTTGCCGACTTCATCCTGTACCCTTTCCCCAACAGCACCGGTTAATCCTTGATCCTACAACTTGATTTTCAAATCAGCGAGCATGCGGTCGGCAAACCGGATGATGTAGTCCTGTTGCTGCTTTGTCGCATAGGCAATACAATTGCAGCGGATGATCTGGCGGCTCCTTATGAGCAGTTCGAAAGCAACGTCGTTCCAGGTAAGGTTGACGGCAAAGTAATGCGGGTGGCATTTCGTATGCTCACGCTGAATCGTGCTGTAGAGATCAGGCGGGAGGTCTACCCAGTAGACCCCCTCCAGAGCAGTCGCTTCGGCATTTTTGTCCAGAAATTCCCTTATCTGATGATAGTCGGTTTCACGCAACTGATCGATGACATATTGTTTCATGTTTCAACTGGTCTCCCCATGGTTCTGCCGTTCTATCCCCCAAAAGAAACCACACCCCTTCGTATCAGACCATGTCAACCTGGTGTGGTGCCAGTTCACGTTTTGCAAAGTCGAGATGAATCCGTTCCTTAAGAAACAATGCGAATAAATTTGCATCGATATGGTCCGCCTGGACCATAGACCACATTATGCCGACAGCCTCCGATAGGGTCCTTTCTTTCTTGTACGGCCTGTCCTTCGCCGTCAATGCATCAAAGACATCAGCCAACGCAATAATACGAGCTTGAAGAGGGACCTGGTTGCCCTTTAGACCCAGTGGGTATCCAGTACCGTTGATCTTCTCGTGATGCGCCGATGCATAGAATGAGACACGGCTCAGCTTCCTGGGAAAGGGAAGCTGAGAGAGCATCTTGTGGGTAACCGAAACATGGCCTCTGACAATCTCTTTCTCTTCATCGGTGAGTGTGCCGAGTGGAACACTGAGGTTGTGCAGTTCATCGGAGCTCACCAGATTTCGCCATTCACCGTCGGCATTCCATTGCCTTGTAGATATTCCATTGAGCTTATCTTTCATCATATCGTCGAGACATCTATCTCCGGAATTGATATCGACAAGAAATTCATACTCTTTATCGAGCTCTTCCAGGTAGCTGTCATATCCATTTATTACATCATTACGACATGTTCTATCATTGTTTATACTATCTCTTCTTAAGGCTTCAATGATGAAGTCCCTCTTGAGAATCTCAAAACGAGCTTTGAGAATCTCGATCCTGTCACAAACCGTCTCGAGCTTCTTCGCCTTATCAATAATATGTTCAGGCGTGGTGATCTTCCCTACATCATGAAGCCACGCCGACATGCGGAGTTCTCTCAATTGGTCTTCATCCAAGCAGAATTCGGCAAGTGGGCCTTCTTTGACTTCGTTCATTTTCTCCGCAATACTCATTGTCAACTCGGAGACTCTCCGAACATGACCGCCTGTATAGGGAGATTTTTCATCAATTGCTGTCACAATCGACTTTATGAAAGACTCCAGGAGATTCTCGAGATCATGTATCAGCCGACTATTGGAAAGGGCAACCGCGGCCTGGGATGCCAAAGACTCCGTCATTGTCTGATTCTCATTGGAGAATGGAATGACCTCTTTCGTTGCCTCCATTTGAGCGTTCAATAATTGAAGTACTCCAATAATGTCACCACTATGGTCACGCATGGGAACAACAAGCATTGATTTAGATCGATAGCCCGTTTCAGCATCGAATTGTCTTGTGCCTTCGAAATTGAATCCTTCTGCATAATAAACATCAGATATGTTTACAACTTGTCCTGTTATAGCAGCATATGCAGACACGTTGGAATAATTTGGGCTGCCATCTGTGTTCCTAAGTTTTACTGATGGCCATCGAATCTTTTCGCTGTATCCTCCCATTCGCAAATTTAAGGATGTATTTTGGACAATAGCAAAGTGAAGTTCCGTTAGATCATCGGAGATAATATATAATGTTCCACCATCCGCATTTGTAAATCCTCGTGCTTCATCGACAATCATCTCCAATAGCCTATCTAAATCCCTTTCAGCTGATAATGCTATACCTATCTTATTTAATCTTCTGATTTGTTCAAGTTGATTTTCAGTAAAATCCTTTACCACAGATACAAGATTGTTTAATAATACATTCAATTGATTATTGTCTGTGTAATAAATAGATATTGAATCTTTGAATTCATTCATATAGGGACACATCCCATTTGGGTGTGGTGAAATGCTTGCCCAAGGCTCATGCCTAACACATGTCATGCTCATCGTCAATGCCTGTTGCCCGGGATCTGATCCTTCTCAAACCGGATGCCTTTTAGCAGATATGCCGTCGATTTGATGATCAACGGCTTGAAAACATTCCGCATAAACGGTAGGCTGACACCGACGGTGTATATCCTGTGTCTTGATCTGCTCTGCGCAATCTTACTCGTTCAAGGGAGTCTACTCCTATGGCATCAAAGGGCGCCAATGCGGCTAAGCTCACAATCAAGTCGAAGACCTGGATTGAGGATGAAAGCGGTAGGATGGTTTTTGGGACCGGTCGGTTGCGCATTCTGGAATTGATCGCCCAATGCGGATCAATCCATGCGGCGGCCAAGGAACTGAAGATGAGCTATCGGGCTGTTTGGGGGAAAATCAAGGCTACGGAGGATTGCCTCGGGCAGGCCCTTGTCAGGAGAAAGCCGGACGGAACTCGGCGTGGGGGATCAGAACTGACCCCTTTCGCTAACAACCTGATGGACCGCTTTCGCCAACTCCACGATCTGGTTGAAAAAGAAGCAGATCTTCTTTTCGAAAATGCTTTTCCAGTCGATCCGAAGCAGGGAAAAGAGCCCTGGTGTTCGGATAGAAAGTGACGAAGTCAAGCCCGGCCACTTCTTGATGACGAGGAAAAATATTATGTCGGTCTTGACATATTAAAAAACATATGAAATATAGGCATCGTCAGCTTTGCTTTCTGTCCAGCTTTTCGAAGATCGGGCCAGCCGCGGCCCGATTTTCTTTTGTGCTCGCCCTGATCATTCATGCCATGTATTTTTCCTGTGAGTTGCCTGTGCTCTATTCAGCCCTCTCTTTGCTCAATACCCCCGAAATTGTCCTAATCCTTCAGGGTCTGGAAGGGGCCCCGGCAAGGACCTTGCCCTCTCCCCCGGTGACGATTTCCCTATTGACTGACCTGGCAGCGTACCATTTAATGCCTCAAAGTGCTTTCCCACCTCACGGGTGATTGGGGGGTGGCAGAGATGCCGGTTGCCTGCAATGCGATTCCCTGTGCGGGTGGTCGGCAATGGCTGCTCGGAGGCAAGGTGTTTCCACCGAGGACAACCAGCACTCAGCAGTCTGGATACCTTGTTAGAGGGAAAGGAGAAAGGTTTTTTAAATGGTTTGCTGCAAGAAGATGTCTCAGTGAGAGTGTCTCTCGGGAAGCGGATGCGGGCCAGCTCTTCATTTGACTGCCATGGGGTCCTGCCCAACTGGGATGACTATCCCTGCCGGGTGAAGGAAGCCATTGCAGAGGCTCATGAGGTGTTCTATCCCAGCTCCCTGTTTGAAACGATGTTCCAGGCTCTCGGCAAGAATACTTTTCCTCGAAACTACTACGACTTCCTGGGAAACAAGATTCGTCAGACCTGCCTTTTCCAGTTGCTGGGAATTCCGCACCCGAGAACTCGCCTGTACTACGGCCGCAATCGCCTTATCAGGATCAGCAAAGATTTCCCTTATCCCTTCATCGCCAAAACCCCGCTTGGGTCATCTATGGGGCAGGGGGTGTTTCTGATCCAATGCGAAGCTGATCTGGGTGCCTATCTGAACGGCCACCATCCCGCCTACATCCAGGAATATCTTTCCATCGACCGGGACCTGCGAGTGGTCCTGATCAAAGGGAGAGTGGTTCACGCCTACTGGCGTATTCATCGATCGGGAGAATTCAGGAATAACGTCTCACAGGGCGGACGGATTTCCTTTGATCACATTCCAGGCGAGGCGCTTCATTTTGCGATCGATGTTGCCAGGCGCTGTGAGTTCGATGAGGTCGGTCTGGATATCTGCCGGACCAATGGTCGCTATTACGTCATCGAGGCAAACATGGTCTTTGGCCTTCAGGGTTTCCGGCAACGGAACCTGGACATCTACTGCATTCTCCGTGACCTGGAAAAGGATGGCCTTTTATGAACGTCTTTGTGCTCCTTGCAGCATTTCCAGGGCGTGGGCTCGCGTCTTTTCGGAGATAGAGATACCGCCAAGCATGCGCGAGAGCTCCTCCACTCGCTCGGTGGAGGTCAACAGCCCGATCCTGGTCTGAGTCTCTTCGGTTCCAGCCTGCTTCGTGACCTTGAAATGGCAGTCGCCGTAACAGGCGATCTGAGGGAGGTGAGTGATGCAGATGACCTGCTGCCTGTTTGCCAGACGCTTGAGCTGCAATCCAACCAGTTCAGCGGTTCGACCGCCTATTCCTGCATCCACCTCGTCAAATATCATGGTCTCGGAATCCCCCTGTCGGCTGAGAATACCTTTCAGGGCCAGGAGTATGCGGGACAACTCTCCGCCGGATGCGATCCGGGCCAATGGCTTGAGTTCTTCGCCGGGGTTTGCCGACAAGACAAATTCCACGCGATCCATTCCCACTGCCGTGAATGGTGGATCTTGAGCGGCATCGCCGGGCTCATTCACTTCGAACCTTGCGGCAAAGCGAGCCCTTGGCATATCCAGGTGCGCGAGGGTTTGACCAACGTCCTCAGCCAGTTGCCGGGCGGTTTCATGCCGCTTATGGGAAAGTGAGCCGGCTTTCAGCCGGTAGAGCTTGCGCAGTTCCTCCAATTCCTTCTCCAACCGGGCTTCGTGGTAATCCATCTCTTCCAGCTGCGACAACTGCTTGCGGAGCTCTTCCTCCCGCTGTAGCATGGATGCCACTGTAGGGCCGTATTTCTTTGCCAGGCGCTGGAGCAGTGCCAGCCGGTCTTCCACCGCAATAAGTCTATCCGGTTCAAACGATACCCCCTGGACATAGGTTTGCATGGAGTGAGCCAGTTCCTCGAGATGAATTCGAGCCTGTTCAAGCTGACTCTGCAACGATTCCTGTGAGGGATCTATCTTGCTCAAGGTTGTGAGATGCCTGGCAACTCCTGCAATCTGTTCCAGGATCGATCCTCGCCCACCATAAAGGGTCTGGTGGGCATTCTGTGCGGCTTCAATCAGGGTCCCTGCATGCTTGAGGATTTTCCGCTCCTGCTCAAGCTGCACGTCCTCGTCGGCCTTGAGCCTTGCAGTTTCGAGCTCACGAAGCTGAAAATGCAACCATTCCTGTTGGGTGGCATGATCTCGTTTCATCTGTTCAAGTTCTATCAGTCTGTCCCGAATCTTCGACCATTGTTGATAGATGAGTGCCACTTCCTGGCGGGCGGGTGCAAGATTTCCGTAACTATCCAGGGTTGTCAGATGGGTTTCGGAATCCATCAACAACTGGTGTTCATGCTGCCCGGAAATCGATATCAGACCTCGCGTCAGTTGTTGCAGCTGCTGCAATGAGACCTGCTGGTCATTGATAAACACTCTGTTGCGACCACTGCGGCTGATACCTCTCCGAATCGTGATTCCGGAGCCGGGCTCCAATTCCAGCTCAGACAGCCGGGCGCCGAGACCGGCCATGTCGGGAAGAGAGAAGTCCGCCTCGACCGTGGCCTCGTTTGCCCCGGTGCGAATCATCTCTTGAGAAGCACGGCCGCCCAGGATCAGGTTTACCGCTCCGACGAGGATGGACTTCCCGGCCCCGGTTTCCCCAGAGATAATGTTTAACCCCTTCTGAAAACGAACCTCCAGGTTTCTGATGATCGCAAAGTTGGTTATCAGCAGTTCCTGCAGCACGTCACGATGCCTCCCCGATTGGCTTGCGAGTTTGAAATCAGGCGGCTGAATCCGGCGACCATACGGCAGCTCAATCGACGGTTCGGGTCGGTTGCCACCGCTCGCAGCCGGATTGCAGTCATCTGAAACCCACCCGATCATACTGGAAGCTGAGCGTAAAAAAAATTGGTTTCTGATAACATTTCTGCTAAGCTGGAATCTTATGCTTTGATCCTCGCGATCAACTTCTCCATCCGCAGGTTGAGAAACAATGAGGTGGCCCGGGAGGAAACACAAAACGGACTTATCCATTCATCTAGATCCTTACGGTTATGCTGTAGCGGACAAGCCTCGCTGCTTATGCCGGAACTGGGTTGATCGGTTGATTTCGAGGACCTTCGTGTCCGAAGATCAGCAGCATCTTCTCGCAAATCTAGCCAGACGCGGTACCATCGTTTATGCCATAAAGTACCGCTCTCAGTTGGATTTCGTCAGTTTGAGCCTTTGCCTTCATCAATTGAAGTTGCCTTCGCCGTCGTTTCTTTTTGAGCTCCATCCTTACCTGTGGCAACCCAGGTGGTATGCTCTCAAAATCCTTGGTTATCATCTCTATCATTTCATCCGTCAAGGCGCGCTCCCAAACCCTTACGATAATGGATATTTTGAAGCGAAGATCCGCAGCAAACAATGCGGCCTGTTCTTCCTGCTCGGCAAGAAAGGATACTACCGACGCACGGTTTTCGTGGGCAATGATCCTCTGGAACATTTGCTCAAGATCCAGGAAAAATGGGAGGAACCTATCTTTGTGGTTCCTTTGGTGCTGCTCTACAGTCGGCATCCAGTTCGGGAGCGGCGTGGTCTTCTCGATATTTTCCTCGGGCACAAGGAGCAGCCCGGCCTTCTGCGCAAGACCTTGTCCCTGTTTCGAGGCTATTCGGATGCCGTGTTGGAGGTTGGGGAGCCTCTGGATTTGCAGTGTGTCCTTCCCGAGCTCTCGGAAATCTTCGGTCAGCGACGCAAACAGATTTTTGAACTTCGTCGGGAACTGATTGATTCAGTTGATAAAATCAAAAGAGCGATTATAGGCCCCACTCTGAAGAGCAAGCTCGAGCTCAAGGAAATCATCCTGCATCATCCCAGACTCGAAGCCTTTATGCAGCGGAGGGCACGGTCAAGGAACCAGGAAATCTGGAAAGTCCGCATGGAAGCGGACAAATATCTGGAAGAAATCGCCGCCAATTACAATTACACGCTCATCCAATTGACGGAGAAGGTCCTCGATTGGACCTGGAACAATCTTTTCAGCGGTATCGAGGTCGACAACGAAAGCCTTCAGAAGGTGAAGCAGGCTGCCCGCCACAGTACTCTGGTCTATGTCCCATGCCACAAAAGCCACACCGACTACATGATTCTTTCCTCCATTCTGTTTCAGAGCAAATTGTCACTGCCTTTTATTGCCGCAGGCAAGAACCTTGCGTTCTGGCCGCTCGGCCCATTTTTCAGGCGCGGTGGAGCGTTTTTTATTCGTCGCAGTTTCAAGGGCTTAAAGTTCTATGCCGAGGTGTTTTCTCTTTATGTCAAGACCCTGGTACAGTTAGGCCATAACATCGAGTTTTTCATTGAAGGCGGACGCAGTCGCACAGGCAAGATGGTGCTGCCGAAGCTCGGCCTGCTTGCCATATTGATCCAGGCAGTGGAAGAGGGTTTCTGTGAAGATCTGGTTTTTGTCCCCACTTCGATTTGTTACGACCGTATCCCTGAAGAGGAATCGTATCTGACGGAAGTCTCCGGTGGAATCAAGGTCCAGGAGAATATCGGCCAGCTGGTTCGTGCCAGGCGTTTCCTGAAGAAGCGATATGGGCGGGTCTATGTGCAGTTTGCCGAGCCTTTGTCTCTGCAGCAGTACCTGCAAAGATATGGGGGCGACTTTTCGAAACTGCGATCCAAGGATCGACATGCTCTGTATCGGGATTTTGCCTATCGAATCATCAACAGCATCAACCAGGCTTCGCGGGTGACACCTCATGCGCTGGCCGCTTCCGCCCTTCTGGCCTCCTCCCGCCGGGGGGTCTCGCTGGCCGAGTTCCAGGAGATTTGCGGGATTTTCCACGATTATCTGATGGAGACTGAGGCTCAGCTGTCGAATAATTTGCGCAACTACGATGCGTTGATTGAAGAGACTCTCAGAGACTTCGAACGCAGCAAACTGATAGGGAAGCTCAAGGATGAGGACGATGATCTGGAGGAACAGGTTTTCACCATTGAGGATAGCAAGCGCCTGGCCCTGGAATACTACAAGAACAACCTGATTCACTTTCTCCTTTCAGCAGCGTTTGTGTCTTCTTCAATACTTGCGCAACGGACCTTCAGTTTTAGTCGTGCTCAATTGTTGGAGGATGTTGCCTTCCTGAAGGACTTCTTCAAGTTTGAGTTTGTTTACGACAACGAAATCGAAAACGACGAATTGATGGACAGGGTCCTCGGGTCCTTCGAGGACCTGGGTTGGCTGCATCGGATGAGCAAAGATGATGAGCCCTATGTATTGGCTCATCAGGGGCAAAGGGCTGCTCACTATTTTCACGGTTTGCTGCAGGACTACTTCGAGGGTTATTGGCTGGTCTTGAGGGCTTGTCGCTATCTTCAAAAGAAGCCCTATGCCGAAAGCCATTTCATCAAGAAGGTTTCCGGACTTGGTCAGAAAGCGCTGAAACTGGAATTGATTGAACGTCCTGAAGCGATTTCGAACATTATGTTTCTCAACGCTATTAAGTATTACCTCGAGAAGGGTGTGATTGAGAAAAGATCAGAGGATGAAAAGGGCAAAGAGAGAGAGCAGGAATTTTACTGGGATGCAGGCAACAGGCTCCTGATCCAGCATTACAGCAGGCAGATCAGCCGCTTTTTGCGGTCTCCCCACTTTGTGCTGCAGTAGTGATCCCGTAGATTTTTGCGCAGCAGAGGCTCTTGATCCAGTGATAACGGATAACGATCTTAACTTGACGGAGGAGTCTAGATGGAAATCACAATTCGACTTATCGATCCCGCCAGGCGGCACTCCAAACCGGAAGACGAGACCAAGCTGGTTTTTGGAAGAACGTTCAGCGATCATATGTTTATGCTCGATTGGCGTACGGGTAAGGGCTGGCAGGACGCACGCATCGTGCCTTATCAAGATCTTCAACTCAATCCTGCGGCAATGGTCCTTCACTATGGGCAGGGGATCTTCGAGGGACTCAAAGCCTATCGGTGGCACGATGGGACGGTTCACCTGTTCCGGCCGGAGAAGAACTGGGAACGGTTCAATCGTTCCGCACGGCGCATGTGCATGCCGGAGATCGATATTGCGCTGCAGTTCAAGTTCGTTGAGGGCCTCCTGCGAATCGATCAGGACTGGGTGCCTCACAGTGTGGGGTCCTCCCTTTACGTCCGGCCCACTATGATAGCCACTGAGGGGCATCTGGGTGTCCGCCCGGCGAGCGAATACCTCTATTATATTATTACGGGTCCGGTCGCAGCGTACTATGCCGAGGGATTCAACCCGGTGAAGATTTACGTCTCCGACGAATTTGTGAGGACTGTCCGTGGAGGAGTGGGGGAAGCGAAAACCATGGCGAATTACGCATCAAGCCTTCTTGCGGCGGAACTTGCCAAGAAGAAGGGGTTTACCCAGGTGCTTTGGCTGGATGCGATAGAAAAGCGCTTTGTGGAAGAAGTTGGCACCATGAATATTTTCTTCAGAATCCATGATGACTTGATAACCCCTGCTCTGAGCGGTTCTATCCTCTCCGGTGTCACAAGGGATTCGGTCATCCAGTTGGCCAGACACTGGGGAATCTCTGTTCAGGAACGCCAAATCGATATCCATGAGGTGATCGATGCAGTGAAGTCGGGCGCCATGAAAGAGATCTTCGGGACCGGCACGGCAGCTGTCGTTTCTCCGGTTGGCGCGATTTCCTTCAAAGAGCAATCCTTTTCAGTTCAGGATGGTGGTGTTGGGGAATGGTCACACCGGTTCTATGATGAGATCGTGGGTATCCAGTATGGGGAACGCCCGGACAAGTTTGGATGGGTCTACAATGTGAAATCCTGATCCGACTGATTGCGGCAGTCGTTCGATTGATCACCGGCCGTACCGGGACTTGATTTCTGCGCCTTGCATGGTTAGGTTATCGGCGAAGCAGGTATAAGACCGGCTTCTCCTAACCCCTCCGAGTCCCCCTTTGCTGTCCCCTTCCGGCAAAGGGGGGCTTTTTTGCTGTTTGCAGATTCAACTGCCGGGACCTTTAAGATGGCTGTCTCCTGGATAAGAGGTAATCGTTCAGCGCAGTTTCCCAATAGCCCATGAATGCGGCATAGTATTCTTCCGTGTAGTTGTTCACGAACGCTTCCCCCGCTTCACTCAGCGCTGTGTAGCTGTAGGTCACTTCTGCATCGGTCCCCGATTGCTCGTTTGGTCTCAGAGAGATGTTGATTCTGGCAATCGTGGTCCAGGGAGTGACCTTGATGATTTCGAGGTCAAAACTCTCTGTGTCTCGTTTTGTGACTATCCAGGCAGAATCCGGTTCTTTGTTCCCGGTGACAAAAACACAGTCCGGCTCCGCCAGGCCGGACCGGGAATATACGACCAGTGGGTCCCAGCCATCCACCCATTCTGCTTCTCGCACCGGGCACAAGAGTGGGAAAACCTCCTCTGGGCCGGCCTGTAACTTCTGAATATAGGTCCTCGTGACCCTGAATGGCTCTGCAACTCTCATCCGCAACAACCTCCTCCCAAGACTCTGAACCGACTGCTTGTTCTTCAGTCAATCAGAGTTATTGAACTCGATGGAAAACGTGAACGGGTCCATTTATCGACGACTGGAACCCTGGGCTCACCTGCTACTCAATCAGTTTGTTCTTTACGGCATAGCCAACCAATTCCGCATTGCTTTTCATCTGCATCTTCTGCAGTGTCCGTATTCGATAGGTGCTGACCGTCTTTGCGCTCAGGCACAATTCCCCTGCGATTTCTTTGACCGGCTTGCCCGAGGCAATCATGCAAAGGATCTGGAATTCACGAACTGTGAGTTTCTCATGGAGTGGTTTCTCAGAAGCTTCGAGATCACATACCAGTCTCTCGGCCAGATAAGGGCTGACATATTTGCCGCCGGAGGCAACCTTTCTGATAGCTTTCACCAGGGCATCCGGGGCACTGTCCTTTGTCAGATAGCCTGAAGCTCCAGCTTTGATAACACGCAGGGCGTACTGCTCCTCTGAATGGACACTCAGGATGAGTACAGGCAGTTTCGGGTATTCGTACCTCAACTGTCTCAGCACATCAAGTCCGCTCATGCCGGGCATAGAAATATCAAGAATGACGACATCACAATTGCTCTTGCGAACAAACGCAAACGCCTCTTGTGCATTTTCCGCCTCGGCTACCACCTCCATGTCGTGTTCTTCGACTATAACCTGCTTTAGACCCCGCCGAACAATGGGGTGATCATCAACGATAAGTATCTTGATCATTGAAGGTGCTCCCTCTTGCTTCTCCATGACGGCTTGAGTCTTACTCATTACCATGCCGAGCAGTATCCTCCACAGAAAAAAACATCTATGTAGGACAAAACCTACAGAGAGTCAGGAATTCCTTACAAAAAGAATCAGCCCGGACTGACAGATAAACGGGAAAGGAGTGGGTAAGCTCCGTTTCATCATTGGCTCATCTATCCCAACCTGGTTTCCATCCGGAGAGCATCCTCTGGACTCTGAATGGGGATAGGATGAGGACACGAGGTTTCGTGGGCCTCTTCAAAACCCATGAGCTGAGGACCTTCCCGGGTGGAAATCGCCCTCAGGGACGATGGAGGAAGGACGAACCCGACTGAGGACCGTCCAGTAAGGAGAGGATTTGTCAACATGCCAGATTGGGCCGGTGCTGTAGCATTGCGGTTTGCAAGGATGTCCAGGGCTATTGTGCAATGTTTGCCGATGCCCGCATATGTCATGGGGAAAGATCATCGACTGGTATGCTGGAACAGGGCACTGGAGCAATTCAGCGACCTTGGGGCCGAGGAGATGATCGGTACTCAGCTGCAATCGATGGCGTTCTGTAGCGAAGCGCGACCGTCAATTGCGGACTTGCTTGTGGATGAAATCCCGGAGGCCACGTTTCTTTTGTACCCCGTCAAGTCACGACAATCCAGGTTGCTGAATGAGGCATACGAGTTGCTGGATTTCTTCCCGGAATTGGGTGACCGCGGCAAGTGGCTCCATTTCGCCGCATCCGCCATCAGGGATTCTCAGGGAAAGGTTGTGTGTGCGATAGAAGTTTTTCAGGACGTCACTCGCCGTATAGAAGGGGGAGAAGCGCTCCTCCCGTACAATCCCGTCTTTGAGGTCGCCGAGCTGAAAGACCTGGAATCGCGAATGGTCCATGGCCCATGGATAGAGCTTCTTGATGCCTTTGCGAAAGCAATGGCCCATGACTTCAACAAGTCTCTTTCTGCCATCCAGGCGCAGGCTGATCGCCGTCTGGACGATACAAATGCCGACTATCCTCTCAATGACCTGCTCGGTTCGACCAAAGACCCGATTGCCGGTGACACGGACAAAACCGGTCGACCATTGCTCTATGCCCTTAGAGGGAGGCGTCCTTTGTCGGAGAACCTGGCTCAAAAGCAAGACTGGCAAGTCTCGGGAGATGTTGGCGTCGGAAATGAAGGAACGGTTCATTGCCATGGATGATGTCGCGTACTTTTTCCCGTGGAGGGGGAGCAAAGCATGAGGCAGTTCAGTTCTTTGATCAGAGTGGAAGACCTGGAGCCCGGCGATCATGTGGCCTGCCTGTATCAGACGGATGAAGAGCGCCAGGCATTGGTCGAGACTCTCTTGCACTGTGGTCTGGAGCGGAGAGAAAAGATACTGTACATCGCAGACGGCAATGCGCCTATGGCTGTCCAGGAATGGTTTCGGAAGGACAGAGCGGTCGTTCAACGGTGTATGCAAACCGGACAGCTGAGCATTCTTACGGATGAAGAGACGTTCATGGAGAGAGGGGTTTTTGACCCCTCAAGGATGATCACCCTGCTGGTTGGTCACGCCAAGCGGGCTTTGCGCGCAGGATACTCCGGATTGCGCGTTATGGGCGAGATGGGTTGGGCATCAAGAGGGTTTCCGGGTTCCCATCATCTCATTGACTATGAAGCCAAATTGAATGAGTCTCTCCCGGAGAGCAAATGTCTGCTCTTCTGCCAGTACGATCGCCGGCTCTGGAGTTCCGCGCTCCTTCTGTATGTGTTGGCAACCCATCCCATTGTCGCTGCGGGAGCAAATCTTTGTAAGAATCCGTATTATATGGCTCATTTACCCTTTCTCGGTCATCACCACCCGAAGACGATTCTGGAATGGATGCTGATCAACCTGTCCAAATGCAGACACACGGGTGAGGATTTTCAGTCTACGGTGAGGAATCTTTCCATTTTTCGGCGCAGGGCATAATCTCCAGTTGACCATTAGCCCAAAGGACTCTTCTAGTCGTATGATCCCTCAAATGGCGAGTCGTTTCGATGGATGTGAGCCTTCCAGGTCCGGGGACCGTGCTGTGATCGGTTATCAAAAACGAAAAACGCTTCGGGCCGAGGTCCTGGTTGTGGATGACGAACCGGCGGTATTGAAGCTGCTTACGGATGTCCTTGCTGATCATGGTTATAAGGTGCGTCCAGCGTCCTGTGCCCGTCTGGCATTGCGCTCAATAGCGGCCAAAATTCCCGACTTGATCCTCCTCGACATTCTCATGCCTGGTCTGGACGGCATCGAAACATGCCGCCTTCTGAAGGCCGATGAACGGACGAAGGCGATCCCCGTGGTTTTTATGACGGGCCAAACTGACAGTGGGGCCAAGGTGAAGGGGTTTGATGCGGGGGGAGTGGACTATGTCACCAAGCCCTTTCAGGTTGAAGAGCTTCTGGCGCGCATAAAGACCCACCTGGCCTTGCACAGCATGCAGAAGCAGCTTGAGGCCCAAAACACTCTGCTTCAGCAGCAAATCCTGGAGCGAAAGCGTGCTGAGAAGCAACTCAGGAAATCGGAGAAGGAGCTCAAGGTCCTATCGTCACAACTTCTCATTGCCCAGGAAAGAGAAAGACAGCGGGTCGCTCAAGAGCTTCACGACAGGATTGGGCAATTCCTGGTTGTCGTCAAGTTCAGGTTGGCGCACATTCTCTCCCTGATGCATCGAGGCAAGCCGGAGAAGATCGACGATCTCCTGGTTGCCATCATCCCCATGATTCAGGACGCGATCGAGGACATCCGAAAAATCTACACGGACTTGCGCCCCTTTACGATCGATGATCTGGGCATATTGGCTACCATCGATTGGTTTTGCCGGGAATTCCAGATCGCTAACCCCGGTATCAGCATCGAGAAGTGGATCCAGATCGAAGAGCACGAGGTTCCGGAAACCCTGAGAATAACCATCTTCAGGATTATGGAGGAGGCCCTGCGGAACGTAGTCAAGTACAGCGAAGCAAAGTCCGTATTCCTTCATCTGGGTGCAAGAAGGAGTGAAATGCAGTTTGTGATTGAAGACAACGGGCTTGGTTTCGATTTACAAAAGGTGTTCACAGGAAAGGATTCCCTGAGAGGAATGGGGCTTGCCAGTATGAGACAGCGAACGGAATCCTTGGGAGGTAGGTTTATCATCGAGTCCACCAGGGGAGGGGGAACCAGGATTCGGGCTTCGTGGCCGCTGGTCCGGGCGAATGGGTTACATTAGTGATCGTTGCGAGGTATTCTGATCAGGATAATGAGTCCCACTACAAAGAAGAATTCAAGCGACAGAATGGCAATTCTGGGGTTGTTCGTCTGCTGCGAAATGAGACCGTAAAGGAATGGACCGAAGATAGCCGCGACTTTCGAGCCAAAGGTCATGAAACCAAAGAATTCACTCTGTTTTTCCACAGGTGATTCGCGCGCAATGAAGCTTCGCGCGGTTGCCTGAGTCCCGCCTAGAACCAGCCCTGCACACCCCGACAGCACATAGAAAGCTGAGGGGCTCGAAAAGGCAATGATGCCCAGGAGTGATCCGATCCATCCTATTACGTTGAGAATAACTGTACGCAAGGCACCGATGCGTCTTGCGATCAAACCGGAGGCGACGGAACCGGCGGCGGCGGTGAGCTGAATGATCATGAGGAGCGCTACGTTCTGGCGGACCGTGAAATGGAGTGTATCAACGGTGTAGGATGAGAAGAAAACGATCACCGTCGAAATCGAGTCGCTGACGAAAAAATATCCCAACAGAAAGAGAAAGACGGTCCTGAACTTGCGAATCTCCCTGAGTGTCTCACGGATGCGGAGAAGACCGTCTTTCACGGATGCGGGCACCATGCTATCCCCGTTTGTACTATCCTTGAGCAGGAAGAATGACGGCAGGGCAAAGAGTGCGTACATGGCGCCCGCGAGAAGGACAATCGACTTCCCTGCGGCAACGCTCGGGACCATAAGAGCCATGCAGAGAAGTGCCGCAAGTCCACCGATGTAGCCCGTTCCCCAGCCGATACCCGAGATTTTTTCCACGGATCCTGCTCCGGCAATCTGGGGGAGGAACGCATTGTAAAAGGTCATTGCGATCGTGTAGCCTGCATACCCGGTGACCACGAGCAGCATTGCTGAGAGTGCCTGATTGGGACCGGTAAAATAGAGCAGCATGGTGCTGATGATTGACAATCCGGCGGAAACAATCAGGAAGCGCTTCTTACTTCGGCGCATATCGGCCACAGCTCCCAGAAGTGGTGAAAGCACTACTGAAAGCAGCATGGCGGACGATACCGCGATTCCCCACAGAAAGTCTCCGTATCCTTTGTCCCCGCCAACCACCACCTCTTTGAAATACAGGATGAAATAGGCGGTAATGATGACCATCGAGAACCAGGCCATGCCGAAATCGTAGAGTATCCATGAAACAACTGCAGCCGATGGTCTCGTTTTGCTCATGATGCCCGATCTTCTCTGTGGGTCCTTACCGGATTAGTTCTGCAACAGGTTTGCAACTATAGTATATTTCATCCCAGGATGACACGATGCTTTCCGTTTGGGGCGCTGTATGAAGATGGTCGTGTACATGAGAATGATCGGGCCATGAAAGAAATCGTGCTTGGCATTGACGGAATGACGCTGGAAGATCTGGTCGCAATTGCCAGAGAGGGTGCCGGGGTCCGTCTCTCTGATGAATCGGAAAAGCGAATCACCGAGTCACGAAACCTGGTCGAGAGATGGCTTCGGCAAGGGAAGATCATCTACGGCGTGACTACCGGGTTTGGAGCGCTGAGCAATGTCACCATTGCTGCGGAAGACACGAGGCTTTTGCAGCAAAATGTTCTCATGAGCCATGCCGCAGGGGTGGGTGATATGCTGAGCGGGGAAGCCGTGCGGGCGATGATGGCCCTCCGGGTCAAAGATCTGGCAAGGGGGCATTCGGGCATACGGCTGGCAACGGTCTACAGGCTTGTTGATCTGCTCAACCATGGGGTCCTGCCCGTCATTCCCGAAAAAGGATCTGTCGGGGCGAGTGGAGATCTTGCTCCACAAGCCCATATGTCCCTGGTTCTGATTGGCCTCGGGGAAGCTTTCCTTGAGGGAACAAGAATGTCTGGGGCGGAGGTCCTCAAGAAATGCGGCCTGGAGCCGCTTCAACTGGAAGCTGCGGAAGGGCTTGCCCTATTGAACGGCACTCAGATGACAACGGCCATCGGTGGGCTTGCCGTCCACGATGCTGTGGGACTCTCCAAGATAGCCGACATTGCCGCGGCAATGAGCCTCGAAGTCCTGATGGGAAGCAGGACTGAATTCGATCCAAGGATTCATCAGGTGAGGCCCCATCCGGGCCAGGCTGCGGCTGCAGACAACATGCGCCGGATTGTCCATGAAAGTGAGATCATCTCTTCGCATAAGGACTGCGGGCGAATTCAGGATGCGTATACCCTGAGATGTTCGCCTCAAGTCCATGGTGCCAGCAAGGATGCCATAGCCTATGCGAGGAGAGTGCTGGAAACCGAGATGAATTCATCAACGAACAATCCGCTCATCTTTTCGGATTCTGAAGAACTGTTGCTCGGAGGGAACTTTCACGCTCAGCCGGTTGGACTGGTTCTCGACTTTCTCTGTATGGCCGTTGCTGAACTGGCCAATATATCCGAAAGACGCATCGAACGGCTGGTCAACCCTCAGTTGAGCGGGCTTCCGGCTTTTCTCGTCAGTGAAGGCGGGCTCAATTCCGGATTCATGATCGCACAGTACACCGCCGCATCCCTCGTCTCGGAGAATAAAGTGCTTTCCCACCCTGCCAGTGTGGATTCCATTCCCACTTCGGCAAACAAGGAAGACCATGTGCCCATGAGTCCCATCTCTGCCCGAAAGTGCAGGCAGGTTTTGGAAAACGCTCAATATGTGATTGCCATTGAACTCCTTTGCAGCGCCCAGGCCCTGGACCTCTTCACAAACCTCAAGCCGGGAACAGGGACTTTCGCTGCTTATCGAACTATCCGCAACGCTATTTCCCATCTCGAGCAGGACCGCATCCTGTCAAACGACATCCATACGATGGTGGATCTCATGAAGAATGGGACCCTGCTGAAGGAGGTGGAGACCGTGGTTGGAAAACTCTGCTGGTGAACGCCTGGATCTTGACTGAATAGAAAGACGGCCCAATGAGCAATACGATAGATACTCGGGGACCATCACATGGTGTCGAAGAACATCCGGAGAAGCTTGTCGACCTGCTGATTGCCCGGACCACTGCTGAATTCGAAGCAGCCACGGTCAGTGTTGACCGGGCAAAAGAGCTCTCTTCCGAACTGGCCGAGCTTTTGCTGACAGCGCCGATTTTCCCCGATCCAAGTCAACTGGATCGGCTGGTTTCCCTGCTTGGTAAGCGGACGGGAGCTGTTGTCGAACCACTCTTCAATCTACTCACCCAACTCGCCTGGAGAATCGATGATCCCTGGATTGTGTTAAAGGGTATGCTGAATGTTTCTGACAGGGCATTGATGGGCAAAGCCCTGGATCAAACCTTCAAGCTGACAGAAGCGGGGAAGCTGCTTGTTGACCTGGAAGTGCTTGATTTTATAGCAATAAGCGCTGAGAAGGAGGCAAACGCCATCCAGCTTTTCGAGCATCTCGAGATTCTCGGGAATATTGTCCAGCTAGCCGCACTGCCGCTTTCCGACCCCGAACAAGATCCGCTCGTCTGGCTCTATCTTTCTTCCTGCCGGGTCCCGTTGCGGCGGCTTGCAGCGCGAATCCTCGATGCCGGGGCGAAGACGGTATCTCCAGAACTCGCCCGGGTGCTTCTGGATGAGGAAGCCTCGCAGATTGCAGCTCCGCAGTTTCCCGTCACACGGGCAACCCACCTCGACCTGCTCAACCACCTCATCCCCATTCGCACCCCATCACCTTCATGATCGGACAGCAAGGTGGGAGGGTGAACACGTTTTGCTGTGCCCACCCAAAACCGGCGCCGTATTTGTGCCGCAGTGCACGGGTCATTTCCCTGGCACAAGATTGCGCTCTCTTCTGTCTATTCCTATTTCATTGCGCTGCAAGCCTCGCGATATTGAAAGAATACCCTTCCTGCGCCTACAGCCATCACAAGTCCGTGAACGGTTTCGATTTCTTCCTCGGACACATTCCTTTCCTTTGCTACCCTGGTGAGGCTGTTCATGCAGGGATAACAACCGAGAGCCATTGCTGCTCCCAGCTGGATCATAATCTCTGTTCTGGGGTCCAGTATCCGATCGGCATTCATCAGGTCTTTGAAGTTTACAAAGCTCTTTTCCAGGCGTTCTGTTTGCATGGGTCCTCCCTTCGTGGGACAGGACAGAAAAGCATCTGTCTTGCCAAATCAATGCATCAATGTTAGCTTCGACACTCAGTCTTCGATCGACCGTCGATGTCTTGACCCCGGGGTGAGTCTGAGGATATTGGGGAGGCAGTGCTCCGTCAAACGATTATTCTCGATCAGATCAATCGAAAGCTGCGATAGGCGCCAACTCCATGGAACTCCGCGAACTGAAGACCTTCCAGAAAGCTGCCACACTGTTTAAGCGAATCGACAGGCAAGGAGATGCAATGAAGTACCCTGAGATCAAGACCAGTCTTCCCGGCCCGAAGGCTGCAGCGCTCATTGAGGCAGACCGCCGATTCGTGTCGCCGTCCTACACCCGGATCTACCCCCTGGTGGCTGAATCGGCCGAAGGGCTCTGGATCAGGGACCCCGACGGCAATCTTTTTCTCGACTTCACGGCCGGAATTGCGGTCTGCGCAACCGGACACTGCCATCCGCTTGTGGTAAAGGCAATCAAGGACCAGGCGGAGCGGCTTCTGCATATGTCGGGAACCGATTTCTACTACCCTCCTCAGATCACTCTGGCGGAGAAACTTGCGGGCATGATGCCGGGTTCGGGCGACAGAAAGGTCTATTTCGGGAATTCCGGGGCCGAAGCGATCGAAGCGGCATTCAAGCTGGCTCGCTGGCACACCCGACGCGAGCTGAATCTCGCGTTTTTCGGTGCCTTCCATGGCCGAACGATGGGAGCCCTCTCGCTTACGGCCAGCAAGACCATTCAGAAGAAGCACTACAATCCCCTGGTGCCGGGAATCACCCACGTGCCGTATCCTTACTGTTATCGTTGCCCGTACCAGCTCAACTATCCGACCTGCGGAACAGCCTGTGTGGACTGGATCGAGGACACGCTCTTTCGCACAACGGTCCCTCCCGAGGAAGTGGCCGCCATCTTCGTGGAACCGATTCAGGGCGAAGGGGGATACATCGTTCCGCCACCGGAATTCCATCAGAAGCTGATTCAAGTGGCTCGAACCTATAACATCCTCTATGTGGCGGATGAAGTCCAATCAGGCATGGGACGCACCGGCAAGATGTTTGCCATGGAGCATTTCGGGGTTGCTCCCGACATTGTCGCACTGGCGAAGGGAATCGCTTCGGGCCTGCCTCTCGGAGCCATGGTGGCCTGGGCGGACATCATGGACTGGGAAGCGGGTTCGCATGCATCGACCTTCGGCGGCAACCCGATTTCCTGCCAGGCCGCTCTGGCCACCATAGCACTGCTGGAAAACGGCCTCATGGACAATGCCGCTCGACGCGGTGAACAGTTGATGGCCGGGCTTCGGGAAATGCAGAAGACCGTCGAATGCATCGGCGATGTGCGCGGCAAAGGACTGATGGTTGGAGTCGAACTGGTCAAGGATCGCGAGACGAAGGAGCGAGCCGGCGACTGGCGTGACAAGGTGGTCAGGGAAGCCTTCTCAAAAGGCTTGCTGCTCCTCGGGTGCGGTCACAACACCATCCGTTTCTGTCCGGCATTGACCGTCAACGCTGAGGAGATCGACGTCTGTCTCAACATTCTTGGTGAGATACTGCAAAGAGTGACTTGATCACAGGACCATCACGGGGGACAGGAAACAAACCATGGGACTGCTTTTCATCGACGGCAACCATGCCATGGTAATGGGGGCACTCCATGCCGGATGCCGGTTTTTTGCCGCATATCCCATAACCCCGGCAACAACTCTGTTCTCCGCCATGTTGGACAGATTGCCGGAGAGCGGTGGAATCGTCCTGCAGGGGGAAGACGAAATCGCCTCCATCGGCTACTGCCTGGGGGCCTCCATGGCGGGCATGAAAGCCATGACCGCAACTTCGGGGCCGGGCATCAGCCTTTACAGTGAAAATATCTCCTTCGCTATTGCGGGGGAGATTCCCCTTGTGATCGTCAACGTGATGCGCCAGGGACCTTCAACGGGTGCGGCCACGCTTGCCGCCGACGGGGACATCCAGTTCATGCGGTGGGGGTGCAGCGGTGGCTTGCCGGTCATTGTACTCGCACCGAGTGATGTGTCGGACTGCTTCACCCTGACGGTCCATGCTTTCAATCTGGCCGAGCAGTTCCGTTGTCCGGTTTTTATTGCGTCGAATAAAGAGATCGGCATGACCCGGGAGACGATCGATCCGGAACGGATCGAGAAGCCCGCCGTAGTCGATAGAACCCTCCACACATCAGGCCCTTTTCTCCCTTTCGGGGTCGAAGACGGCCGGGACGTTCCCGCTTTCCTTCCTATTGGAGGCCCGGTCTTCGTGAGGCAGACTTCGTCCACTCACGGAGCAGACGGATACATCACTACCGACCCAATCGAAATCCAGGCCGGGGTCGAGCGGCTGAAGAGGAAGATCGAATTCCATTCGGCTTCATTCTCTTTCTTCGAGCATGAACGGATGGAGGGGGCAGGCACGCTGATCGTGGCGTACTCCACAACAGCAAGGGCGGCAAGAACCGCGGCCGCAACCATGCTCAAGGAAAGCGGTCAAGCGGTTTCCGTTCTGACATTGAAGACGCTCTGGCCCGTGCCCGAACAACTGCTTAGGGAAGCCGCCGAAGGAATGGATCGCATACTGGTTGTGGAAATGAACCTTGGCCAATACGTGAATGAGGTCCGGAGGGTCCTTTGCGGGGCTCGGGTCGATTTCTTCGGGAAGATGAACGGCCGATTGATCACTCCGGCAGAAATCATGCGGGAGGTGCTGAATGCCTAGTTTGCTCAACCCAAACCGGCCTCCCGCCTTTTGCCCCGGCTGCTCCCATGAAAGGAGCCTTCATGCCCTGGATGCCGCATTCCAGGAGATGGGCCTGAACCCCGATGGAATTGTCATGGTGAGCGATATCGGCTGTTCCGGCCTGTTTGACACATTTTTTACCACCCATGCGCTCCACGGTCTCCACGGCCGCGCCCTGACCTATGCCGCAGGCATCAAGCTCGCCCGCCCTCAGCTCAAGGTGGTGGTGACCATGGGAGACGGTGGGCTCGGCATCGGGGGAAGCCACTTTCTGGCAGCCTGCCGCCGGAACCTGGATCTTACGCTCCTTATTTTGAACAACTTCAACTTCGGCATGACGGGCGGGCAGTTCTCTTGTACCACCCCGGCCGAGGCTTCGGTTGCTTCCGGTTTCCTCAATACGATCGAACTCCCGATGGACATCTGCCATGTTGCGGCTGCTGCTGGGGCTCCTTTCGCCGCGCGCTGCTCCGTTTATCAGAAAAACCTGCCCCAACTGTTACTCAATGCAATCGGTTTCGAAGGGTTTTCCGTCGTTGACATCTGGGGAACCTGTACCGGTCATTACATGAGGCGAAATCCTCTGGGGCGGCAAGACATGGAGAGGAGAATGAGTGAGCTGCCCGCCTTTGAAGGCCTTGTCATGGCCAACAGGCGCCCCGAATATGGCGGTGCCTATCGCGAAGCATGCAGGCCAGCCGGGGGTAGCGGATCGGAGCGGCTGATTCTCGATGCCGTTTTCGAGCCTCCGATCAAAGAACGCCGGGAAATCGTCCTGCTCGGAGCGGCAGGGGATCGCATCATTTCCGCCGGATCACTGCTGGCTCAAGCGGCTATTCTTGGCGGTATGCGGGCAACACAGAAAAACGCTTACGACATCACCGTCATGCGAGGTCCATCGGTAAGTGAGCTGGTCATATCGCCGGAACCCATTCTCTACACCGGGGTTGAGCGCCCTGATGTCGTTGTCGCTCTTGCGCGGGAGGGTGTTGAGCGGAAGCGGGGGATCTTTGCGGCAATGTCCCCGGCAGGACGGATAATCTTGAACAAGGGTCTGGAGATCCCCTATACCGCTGCACAGGTCATGGAAGTAGACTTCAAAGGACTGGGAATCAAAAGAATTGAGTGGGCACTTGCAGCCCTTGCTCTGCTGGCGGCGGCACGAGGCCCGATATCGCCTGAGATGCTTGAGATGGCGCTCAGGGGCTCGCTTGCGGGCAAAGCACTCGATGAAAGCCTGGACCTGATCAAACGCATGAGCGCTCATCCTCACCCGCAATGATAGTGAATCAGGAAAAAGGTGTTGGGGCAACTCCTCAATAGATAGAGCTGAGCCGGTTGGAGCCGCCAAAGAAAGAAAAGAGCGAGAGAGACACGCGGAAGCGTCCCGGTTCCGATGGGAGGCAGAAATGATCTGAGTTTGTGATGGATGAGAAGATCTACCCCTTTGGCCCTCACCGCTTTCCATCCAAAGCACTTGACCTGCTTTAGCTCCGCATGCTACAAGCCTTTGCAACACTTTAGCTGGCGTAGCTCAACGGCAGAGCAGCTGATTTGTAATCAGCAGGTTGCGGGTTCAAATCCCATCGCCAGCTCCAGAGGAACATCAAGGGGTTAGCTGATATGATCGGCTGACCTTTTTACTTTTGGAAGGGAGTCTTGGCAAAATTTTGCCAAGAGTGAGATAAACTCTAGCTTTTGCCTTTGGGGTAATACTGGTAAAGATTCCAGCCCCTGAACTGAAGG
>CAYTWB010000004.1:0-123488 GCA_964441945.1 uncultured Syntrophobacteraceae bacterium | reverse complement strand
ACGGCTACCACATGAAAATATTATTGCTCTATGTTATTTCTGGATGAAGCCTTAGTCCCTGTTCGACACACTCAGCTTCGTTCAAACACAGCGTGCACTTTCTTTGGCCACGTGCTCTCACCGTTCCTCACTGAGATCCTTTACGCTCCTGACGTCGGTAGTCTTTCCCAGGACAATCAGGATATCGCTCTCTTTAATCACGAAATCGGCGGAAGGAACGAGGACCGTGTTGTCCGGTATGATCTCTTTGACGGCAATGACGTGGATGTTGTGCCTGGCCCGAAGGTTCAGTTGCTTCAACGACTTTCCAATGAATGCACGCGGCGGGGCGACCTGGAGAAGCTGAAAGTCTTTGGTCAGGGGAATGAAATCCAACACGTTGGGTCGGGAAAGCCCTTGAGCGACTTTGACCGCCATCGCCATTTCGGGATGGATGACTTCCGTGGCGCCAACTTTCCGCAGGACCTTACCGTGATCTTCATCGATCGCTTTGACCAGCACCTTCTTGACACCGATCTCTTGAAGGTGGAGCGTCAGGAGCACACTCCTGCTGACGTCGGACCCGATGCTTACGATCACGGCATCCATCTCGTCCAGCCCTAGAGACCGCAGCTTCTCCTTATCTGAGGCGTCCAGCACGATGGCCTCCGTGCAAAACGGATCGATCTCCTGCACGATAGTTGGATTCCTGTCGATAGCAATGACCTCATTGTCTTCTTCAAAAAGCTCCTTGGCAATGTGGAACCCGAACTTCCCTAAGCCGATCACTGCAAATCGCTTCAATCAAATCCCCTTTCAACCGATCATGAGGTTTTGTTCTGCATGTCGGACGCCGCCGCGTGGCTCTGTTCCGGTCAGAACATAGCCAAAGGTCAGCACTCCGACTCGTCCGATCAACATCATTATGATGATGAGGATCTTCCCAACAGCATTGAGCCTTGCGGTCACTCCCGTGGAGAGCCCGACCGTGCCGAAGGCCGATATCACTTCAAAGAGGTAATCAACAAATTCGCCCCTTGACGCTGAGCTAGCGGAACCCTCTCCCTGACTCAGGAGCAAAAAGAAGAAGATCGCCGATATGAAGCCGATGGAGAGCACGACCAGAGCAACGCTGCGGGTCAGAGTATCTTGGGGAAGCGTCTTTTTGAACATGTTGACGTAGGTCATTCTGCGAATCCGGCTCCAGGTGAAGGCGCATAAAACTGCAAAAGTGGTTGTCTTCACACCGCCGCCGGTCGACCCTGGTGACGCCCCCCAGAACATCAGCGCCATCATCATGAGCAGGGTGGAGTTCGCAAGTTGACCGATGTCGACTGTGTTGAAGCCGGCTGTGCGCACTGTTATGGACTGAAATAGCGATATCCAGATGCTTTCACTCCAGGAAACACCGTTAAGGATGTTGCCCTGTTCGGTCCAGAAAAAGGCGGCCGTGCCACCGGCGATGAGTACGGTGGTGGAGATCAGGGCTGACTTCGTATGAATGGAAAGCCTTGGCCTCTTCACGACTCTCGATGCAAACCGCTGGCGGATTTCGTATACGACCGGAAATCCGATACCCCCCGAGACGATCAGGCTGCAGATGATCAGGTTGATCAATGGCGAAGCCCTGTAGTCCATGAAACTGGTGCTGAAGAGCGAAAACCCCGCGTTACAGAAGGCCGAGACCGCGTGGAATATCCCAAGGTGGACCGCCTGCAAAAGGGAGTATTCATTCATCCAGAAGAGAGAGAGCAGCAGAGCACCTGCCCCTTCTACCGTAGCGGTGAAGACAAAGATGGATCGGACTACCCTAAAGATGTCTTCCCGTGGGGTATGAGCAAAGACCTCCTGCATGATCAAACGATGCCTGAAGGAAACCCGCTTCCCGAGTGAGAGGAACAAAAGCACAGAAAAAGTCATCACCCCAAGTCCACCGATCTGGATAAGCAAGGCGACTGTCATTTGTCCCATTGGCGAGAAGACGGTGCCGGTGTCTACCACAACAAGACCCGTTACACAGACGGCCGATGTTGCTGTAAAGAGCGCGTCGATGGGAGTTATTCCGAATGGGCCGGTCGAGAAGGGCAGCAATAAGGCAAGTGTGCCGATGCCAATCAGCGATAAATAGCTCAGGAGGATGAGCGTCGAAAGGTTGATCTTCCTGGGGAGCGTCTTGTTCGAGGTAGATCTCCGTCTAGTGGTGAACACGCTGTGGATCAAAGCCACAACCCTCCTCCTGAAATTCGAAGCGGTTTCGAAACGGGAAGGTTGCGCTGCTTTCGCACATGAGCCTGACGGACGTGCCCTGAATTTCTCGTTGATCCCTGAGGAAGGTGGCGCGTGTCAAATGATGTGCAGGAAGAAAATGCGAGACGGTATAAGGCCCAGACGGGATCCATCGCTGCATTTCAGACCTCCGGAGTTCTTATCGTGATCAAGGAGGATAAGCCTCCGGACAGCTCCGGTGGGATTCCCCCTCCGACACCTGCGAGGTTAGCTGACGGGCTCGGGCCGAAGAGGTTGCCCTTTGCCTTTTGGCAATACGCCCCGATATATTGGATCCCCCGCTCCTGAATCTATGGATTCGGCGTTTACAGGAAAAGTCTACAGCCAGCCCGGGAAAGATGTCAATAATGCATTCTTCTGTGGCGCTGCATTCTTTTAATCGATGAAATGAGCAAAATCCCTGACCCTGTTCTCATCCAGTGTCTCAATCAGGCTCAACACCAGCTTGAGAGCGCTGAGATAGTCATCGAGGCAAATCATGCTGTTATGGGTGTGGATATAGCGCGCAGGAACTCCCAAGACAATCGTCGGGACACCCTCGCGATGCACCTGGATGGCTCGGGCATCCGTGCTTCCGCTCTTGCGCACAGCCACCTGGTGGGGAATTCCGTGTGATTCGGCAAGGGCAATCGCATACTGAGCAAATCTCTGGTTCATGATCGCGGAAGGGTCCATCAGGCGTATTTGCACCCCCCGTCCGACCGCCCCTTGACACTCGTCTTCGGGATTCCCTGGCAGGTCGTCGGCAGGAGCTCCCTCCAGGACGATCGCGGCATCGGGATTCACCGTGAAGGCGGCACACTGAGCGCCTCGCACTCCAAACTCTTCCTGGACGGTGCCGACACCCCAGACCGTATTGGGATGTGAGACGTCTTTGATCAACTGGAGGACTTGAATGGTCATCGCAATGCCCACCCGGTTGTCAAAGGCCTTGCACAGGAGATAATCCGGATTATGCATGCGAGCAAAAGGGCTGTACGGAACGATGCCGTCGCCTGGGCGAATGCCGAAGTTTTCCCGCACGTCTTGAGCATCCATTGCTCCAACGTCAATGAACATATCCTCGATTTTCATGGGCTTTGCCCGGTCGCTCTCACTGAGGAGGTGAGGGGGTTTTGCGCCGATCACTCCGAGGACTTCATTTCCGTCCTGAGTGCGAATCCTCATCCGCTGTGCCGGCAGAGCCTGGGACCACCAGGAGCCGAGTGGAAGGAACTTGATCAGGCCATTCCTTGTTATGCTTTGAACGACAAGTCCGACTTCATCCAGATGACCCGAAAGGAGGATTTTCGGGCCTTCAGCAGCTCCTCCCTTTTCGCAGAAAATGTTTCCCATGCGGTCGGTAAAGGCCTGAGTGCCCAGTTCATCGCGAAAGATACGCCGGACGCTGTCTTCATAGCCCGACGCTCCATGGGCCTCAGCAAGCTTCATCAACAATTCCAGCGCATCGGCTTTTCTTTCTTGTGTCTTCATGAGCAGGTTCTGTCTTTGAGTGCATCGATGATATATTCGGCACAGACTACAGCCCCGTCGTCTCGGATGGTCGGACAACGGCGCGCCTTCCCGGTGATCTCTTGAAGAGCGCCTTCCCAGGAACCCGAATAGAGGTCCTGTGACGGCAGATAGACGTTTGTCAGATGGCGTTCGATCTTCGCCACCAGGATGTCATACTCAGGGAATGGACCTCTGTCCGTATAAACAATGGGAGTGCCGTGAGCGAGGCAGTCGGACACAATCCCATAGCCCGGTTTGGTGATCACCGCATCCATGGCCGCCACAACATCGGGATAGGATAGATCGAATGCGTCGAGAGAACGGCCGTTGGCGAAGTCGAGCCGCAATGGATGCTTAAAGAAGAAAACGGCCCCGTCGATTTGTTCAATTTTCCTTAGAGCACGGTTGTCGAGGTTCAACTGGGAAAAGGAGATGAGATAGCTCTTCTCATGGGGATCACATCCGAGCATATCGAGCGTCTCCGTCCGTGTTCTTGCGGCTTTCCGGGCAACCAACGGGACGTCCCGAATATGGGGACACGATGTACAGTCGCCATGCATGGGCAATTGGAGCAGCAAAGCGCATTGTTTATAACCTTCACGTATCCACTCGATGATTGGCTCCCATGATGGATCGGACCTGGCATAATCGGTGTAGATCCAGTCCCAGGTGAAGTTGCTCAGGCCAATGCCCGGGATCGCATAGCGGGAAGCGGCATAGAAGGGCAGGAAGGCAATATCCGAGACAATCGCCTGGATGGATTCTTCCCGAAAGAAAGCGAGCTCTTCTTGAATCAGTCCATCATGATTGAGGAAAAGGCTTTTCAAAGCCCTCTTCGTGGCGCCCAGGTCAAAGCGGACACTGTCTTCTTGAACCAGACCGACATCCAGCTGTCTTCTTCTGAAAGGCAGGGGCTTTCCAACGCACTGGGCTATGAAACGCTCCGGAATGTCAGAGACCACTGTGATTTGAAGATCGGCTTCAAGGGCCAGCAGACGCCGTATCACTTCGAGGGAGCGAACGGCATGCCCAAGACCATGGGGGGTTATGTAGTAAGCGATATTAAACATTTCGCAGCCTGAGTTATTGCGATGGTCGGCAGGCGCCGGTTGACCGTTAGAGGCTGTCTCAAAATTGCATAGTGCTGCCTGTTCAGTGCCCGATCGGGCGGGCATAAAGCCCGCCCCTGCGCGACGGATGGCCCCGGGGTAGTAGGGTCGCGGTTAATCCGCGCCAGCACCGGACTAATATTCAGCTCCTCTGTATTCCAAAAGCCGTCTATGGTCAAGGCTACAAAAATAAGGTAGGTTGTCGTAGATATTGCCCGGAGAGAATGCATGCCGGAGGTGTCGTTGCGGGACCATCCCGAAAGGAAAAGCGGGGCCGGGGCCTGCTCTCAGTTTTATCACCTGCCGGCAAGGAGGCGGAGATTGACGTCACAGGTAATCTTCTTTGATATGGGACAGACGCTGACGAGGGGAGCGGAGCAGTCGCCCCGAAGGCTCATGGGCTCGGTGTTCGATCTCTCTGAAAAGGAAGTCAAGAAGGTCGGACGGTTGATCATGACCCACCCGGCCGTCGAACCTTCCTTGCTGATGGGTGAGCTGAAATCAATTCTTATCGATCGGGAGGAGCAGCATCTCCGGAAGGGATTGGAGGATGTCTGGGCGGAGCAGTGCCGCTGTGTGAAAGAGATTGGCGGCGCCGCATCGGTATTGAGGTCGCTCAAGACATCGGGCTTCAAATTGGGGTTGCTCTCCAACACCTGGCATCCGCTCTATTCGAGTTTCTGCACGATGTGCCCGGAACTGGCTGAACTTGTAGATTATTCTGTCTTGAGTTACCGTATTGGACTCAAAAAGCCCAGCCGGGAGCTCTTTCGCCGGGCAGTGGCTCAAACGGGCCTGTCGCCTGATTCGTGCTGGATGGTCGGCGACTCCTATGAGCTCGATATCGAGCCTGCGCTTGCCGTCGGCATGCACGCCATCTGGGTGCTCCATGGTCCGGAAAGAGAGAAAACCCTGCTGGCTCAAGTCTTGAGAGGTGAAAAGCCGCGCCCCGATTGGGCGGTATCCCATCTGGAGGAAATCCCCACCTTCTTTTCGTCGAAAGGACTGCTATGATTCCAATCCTGCTGTTGGCCGCATTGCCTTTGGGAATATCGCTGCTGACCTTTGCCTTTTTCTGGTATGAAACGGCAAACAGCCCTCATCGACAGTATCTTGAAAACCTATCGAACGGACGGCCGGGAAGGTTGCTCATGAAAGGGATCCTCTCCTCGTATTTCAGTCTCCTGCTGACCGTAGCCCTTTACCCGTCGGTCCTTTTTCGCAGGCTGCGGCAACCCGGGATTGCCCCTGACTCTGTTTCGCCGCCCATAATTCTTGTTCATGGCCTCTACCACAATCCAAGTGCCTGGACCCTCTACCGGCGCCGGCTGACCGCTGCAGGCTTTGCAAATACTTTTCTTTTTGGCTACAGCAGCTGGAATCAGAACTTCCCTGATCTGGTGAAGAAATTAGCGAACCTGATTGCTCGGGTAGAGGAACGATTTCCCGACAGGCCGCCGATTCTCATCGGCCACAGTCTTGGGGGGCTGCTGGCCAGGGCCTGTGTCCAGTCCACGGGGAAATCATCTCATCTTTCAGGCGTGATCACTTTGGGGACACCCCACCAGGGGAGCAAACTGGCGGCGCTCGGGGTGGGGAAACTGGCGAAGAGCCTCATCTACCGCGGGCCTCTGATCAAGGAACTGGAGCAGGGAGCTCCGAGGGCCGATACTCCCTGTGTGGCACTCCACTCTCCCGTGGACAACATGGTGCTTCCCAACCATTCGCTACAGATCGCCATGGCCGGTTGGATTCACCAGGAAACAGCGCCTGTCAGCCATGTGGCCATGCTTTATCACAAACGAACCGCAGAGCTGACCATCGACTATTTGAAGTCCATGCGCGACGTCACGCACTGATCGGTGTGCGCGACGTCCGGCCCGGTTCACCGTCAAAGCCCGGCAAATAAAGGCTCATGGAATCAGTCACAGGTGACTGCTTACTGTGAACCGAGGAGACTGATCCTTTCCCGACAGCTGCTCTTTTCGTCTGCCACCAGGATATCATTCTCTACAAGAAACGATAGCATCTGCGCCAGGATGACCTGAAGGGAATGCTCGGCTGTTTTCACGACTATTTCCGGATTGAGAGGAGGTTCATAGGGGTCGTCAATGCCGGTAAATCCTTTCAATTCACCAAGTCTGGCCTTCCGGTAGAGACCCTTGGGGTCGCGTTCTTCACAGACATCCAGCGGGGTATCGACGAATACTTCCACAAAGGGTAATCCCTCGGCCTGATTGAGCTTTCGGGCAAAGTCCCGCTCCCTGCGGTATGGGGAAATGAAGCTGGTCATGGTTATCACCCCGGCATCTGCGAAGAGTTTTGCCACTTCGCCAATACGCCTGATGTTTTCTTCTCGATCCTCCGGTGAAAAACCCAGGTCCTTGTTCAATCCGTGGCGGATATTGTCGCCGTCAAGAACATAGGCCAGATATCCCTGCCTGATCAGTTCGTGTTCCAGGGCAAAAGCGGTCGTGCTCTTCCCTGAGGAAGGAAGCCCGGTAAACCAGATTGTGCAGCCCTTCTGTCTTAGAAGCTGTTCTCGCTCTTTTCGGTCAACACGAGTGTCGTGCCAGGTGATATTGGTCGCCTTGATTGTAACCATCAGGTCCTCCGTACGTTTTTTTTGTACAACCGGTCCGGGCTGCGGGCGCCAAGCTACCACAGAGAGGGATGAGTGTCTAGCCTCATCCCCGCAAAGCGCATGCACGTCAACTTAAGGATTTTCCGTATGGCACCGAATGATTACAAAACCGGGAAGTCTCCCAAACGTCATTCCGGCATGCTTCTAGCTGGAATCCAGGTGTTTGAGAGTCTTCTGGACCCCGGCCAAATGCCTGCCGGGGTGACGATGCGTGTTGGCAGCCGGAGCCCTATGTATTCGAAAGTACAATCGAATTCTTTTCAATTGACGCGTATGCGCAAATCGGGGCGGATGGTTAGATCTCGCGTGCCTGTGAGAAATCTTGACTCCGAGTGGCACCGAATGGTTACAAAACAGGGAAGTCTCCCAAACGTCATTCCGGCATGCTTCTAGCTGGAATCCAGGTGTTTGAGAGTCTTCTGGACCCCGGCCAAATGCCTGCCGGGGTGACGATGCGTGTTGGCAGCCGGAGCCCTATGTATTCGAAAGTACAATCGAATTCTTTTCAATTGACGCGTATGCGCAAATCGGGGCTGATGGTTCGAGCTCCTGTACCTGTGAAGAATCTTTACACCGATCGTCTAGCCAAGAGCATCGGATGCCTTGTGATAGCTCCCCAATATCTTAAGGTATTCGGTTTTGTCCCGGAGGTCCTGCAGCAGTTCCCGATACTGGTCGTCGCTGATGTCTATCTCGACATCTGCGTAGAACAGATACTCCCAAGGCTTGCTGTGGATAGGCCTGGATTCCAGCTTGACCAGGTTGATGTTCTTCTCGGCAAAGATCTGAAGCGTGCGATACAGACTGCCCGGTTTGTCACTCACCGAATAGATCAGAGAGGACTTGTTCTTGGGTGCGTCAAGAAAATCCTCCCGAGAAATCACCACAAAGCGGGTGAAATTGCGTGGGTTGGTTTCAATCCCTTCTTTCAAGAGTGTCATCTGGAAGAGGTCGGCGGCTTCTTTACTGGCTATTGCCGCTTCTGAAGGATCAGCATTCTCTTTGACTCTCAGGACAGCGGTCGCCGAATCCCGGCATGAGACCAGGTCCCAGTCCGGATGGTTTCCAAGAAACGCACGGCATTGCTGGAATACCTGGGGGTGTGAATAGACCCTCTTGATTTCCTCGATGGACGCATTTTCGTGTCCGATGAGGTTGTGAATGACCCGTATGGCGACTTCCCCTACGATGTAGAGATCATATTCGAGAAGGAGATCATAATTCTCGTGGATGCTCCCGCTCAAAGAATTCTCGACCGGAATGATTCCGAGAGGTGCTTCACCGCTGTGAACCGCTTCAAATACCTCTCGAAAGGAGGTGCAACCGCTGTGTGGAATCTCGGTGCCGAAGAACTGCATGCATGCCTTGTGGCTGAACGAGCCGGGGACCCCGGGGTAGACTACCCTGGCCGGTCGGTTGCCTGATTGCGGCCGCCTGTTCATGATCGTCGCTTTTTCAAGATAGGTGAAATCGAGTTGTTTCCCCACTACGGGGGCGATCACGTAGAGGTCGCGCATCAGTTGTTTGAACTGCTCCGGAAAAAGGCTCTGTGGACCATCGGACAATGCCTTGTCCGGGTCCGTGTGGACCTCTATTGTCAGACCGTCAGCCCCTGCGGCGATTGCGGCTCGAGCCATCGGGCTGACTTTTTCTCTTAGCCCCGTGGCATGGCTGGGATCGATAATGATGGGAAGATGGGTGAGTTTCTTGATCACCGGGACGGCTGCCAGATCGAGCGTGTTTCGGGTGTAGCGTTCGAAAGTGCGTATGCCTCGCTCGCACAAAACAACCCGATCGTTTCCCTCGGACAGGATATATTCTGCGGACATGAGCCATTCTTCGATGGTTGCCGACAACCCACGCTTCAGGAGAACGGGTTTGCCGATGCGCCCCACGCACTTCAGGAGCTCGAAATTTTGCATGTTCCGTGCACCGATCTGTACCACATCGACATATTTCATCATCAAGTCCGCCTGACTGGGCGAAGTCATCTCTGTGACCACATGCATTCCTGTTTCTTCCCGCACCTCAGCCAGTATCTTCAAGCCATCCTCACCCATTCCCTGGAAAGAATAGGGAGAAGTGCGCGGCTTAAAAGCACCTCCCCGGAAAAGAACGGCCCCGTACCGGTGCACCAGTCGTGCAATGTCGAGGGTTGTCTTGCGGTTTTCCACGGCGCAGGGCCCTGCAATGACGACGAGGCGGTCGCCGCCGATGGCCACATCTCCGACTGTGATGATTGAAGGCGACGGGTGAAGTTCCCTGCTGACCAGTTTGTAGGGCTTCGAAATGGGGACTACCTTGGCTACTCCAGGCAGGGTCTCAAAATACCGGATATCCCTGCGAATGGTTCCTACCACTCCCAGGATGGTTTCCTCCACCCCCTTGATCTCTCTGATCAGGTAGTTTTCCGCGCGCAACAGCTCTTTCAAACCTTCCGTTTCCTCCGGTGAGTTTCCTTTCTTCAAGACCAGTATCATTGCCTTTGACTCCTTGACATACGGGGTTCACAAAAACAAAAAACCCCAAGGAAAAACTCCTCGGGGCTTCAATCTTTCGCCGCCCCGGGGGATCTGAGATCCACCCAGGGGGCTTCAATGTTACCTTTAGCTAGTACCCAGGCGGACCGGTCGGAAAAAACATAAAAAACCAGCTAAAGCACCCAAAAGGCGATACATCCAGCTGGTATCCGTAGGGCTTAAAGACTAAAGATTGTGCCATCGTTTCTTTCCTCGTTCACTTCAACTCATTCATTATCCGCATGTGCGGTCGCTGTCAATCAAAACTGCAGGGGATCCATCCAAACCAGACTATCCGTGCGCCTTCATTCCGCTGGTTCTTTTGACTATCCTCCCACGATTTCCCAGTTTGTTTCGAAGGTGTTGTCATAGAGGGTGTACGCATATCCCATCATCTTGCCGATTCCCGGCATCTCCCCGGGCTTGATTCTCCAGTAGGCCAGGTAGACTGCCGGAGCCAGGCGGGGTTCACCGGTTTCCGGATCGTCCGTGATATTCTGCCAGATCTCCCGTTTCTCCATCACGCGCCAGAGGGTCCCATATTTCTTGCTGCGAACGGTTTGTCCCACCAACGGCAGTTTCTTTTGCATCCGAATTTCATCATGGCTGAGCAGTTCCATGGTCCCGCCTCCTTTCTGAGTGGGTTTCAGCCACCCGTTCTGGAACCGAAACGGTTTGCCAGAACAGTCTATCTTTGCCCGATTCACTTCCCGCCGATCTTTGAAATCGGCACGCCAGCCAATGGGTCCGCAAAATGCCGAGCAGCTGCAGAAACAACTTTATGCCACTATTTGAACCCTTTCGCAGAAGATTTTCCACCGGGGTCCATGAAAAAAATGTTTCTTTTCGCTCTTGATTTTTCTGTTGTGATGAGTATCTTTACGCGCGTTAGCACTCAAGAAGGGCGAGTGCTGACACAACCTTTTAAAGCACAAGTCAAAGGAGGGCCTTGGGACCCTCCCTGCCGGTGTACCGTTCCGGTGCGCAAAGATCACATGGAAAAGGAGCGTGAAAGTATGAAGTTGAGACCATTGCATGATCGTATTGTTGTGAAACGTATGGAAGAGGAGGAGAAGTCATCGGGGGGCATTATCATACCCGATACCGCCAAGGAAAAACCTCAGCAGGCAAAGGTCGTAGCGGTTGGAAAGGGCAAAATCCTGGAAGATGGAAAAGTGGTCCCGCTCGTGGTGAAGGAGGGTGACCGGGTGCTGTTCAGCCGCTATGCGGGCACGGACATCAAGATTGAGGGCGAAGAACATCTGATCATGCGCGAGGATGATATCCTGGCGATCCTGGAATAGGATCGCTGACACGTCATTTTCAAAAGGGAGGAACAATATTCATGGCTGCAAAGGAAATTAAGTATTACGCCGAAGCCCGGGACAAGATCATGACCGGGGTGAATACTCTTGCAGACGCGGTCAAGGTGACCCTGGGGCCCAAAGGGCGCAACGTGGTGCTCGATAAATCCTGGGGCTCGCCAACGATCACCAAAGATGGTGTGACGGTGGCCAAAGAGATTGAACTGGCGGACAAATTCGAGAACATGGGGGCCCAGATGGTCAAGGAAGTCGCCAGCAAAACCTCGGATGTCGCCGGTGACGGCACCACTACCGCTACCATACTAGCCCAGGCAATCTATCGTGAAGGCTCCAAACTGGTTGCTGCCGGCCATAATCCCATGGCACTCAAGCGAGGGATCGAACAGGCCGTTGCGGCTGCCGTGGATCAGCTGAAGAAGCTCAGCAAACCAACCAAAGATCAGAAGGAAATCTCGCAGATCGGCACCATCAGCGCCAACAATGACCGAACGATCGGGAACATCATTGCTGAATCAATGAACCAGGTGGGCAAAGAGGGTGTGATCACCGTCGAGGAAGCCAAGAGCATGGAGACCACCCTGGAAGTCGTAGAGGGCATGCAGTTTGATCGCGGCTACATTTCCCCCTACTTCGTCACCGATCCGGAACGGATGGAAGTCCTGCTGGAAGAGCCCTACCTGCTCATCAACGAGAAGAAGATCAGCAACATGAAGGACCTGCTTCCGGTTCTCGAGCAGATTGCCAAAATGGGCAAGCCGCTTCTGATCATCGGCGAGGATGTTGAAGGCGAAGCGCTTGCGACCCTGGTGGTCAACAAACTGCGAGGCACCCTAAAAGTCTGTGCAGTGAAGGCCCCGGGTTTCGGCGACCGGCGCAAGGCCATGCTCCAGGACATTGCCATCCTGACCGGTGGCCAGGTGATTTCAGAGGACCTGGGAATCAAGCTCGAAAACATCAGCCTCAAAGATCTTGGCTCCGCCAAGACAGTCCGCATCGATAAGGACAACACGACCATCGTTGACGGCGCCGGGGCGAGGGAAGCTATCGAGGGCCGAGTGAAACAGATTCGAGCCCAGATTGAAGAGACCACCAGTGACTACGACCGCGAGAAGCTCCAGGAGCGTTTGGCCAAGCTGGTGGGCGGGGTCGCTGTGATCAAGGTCGGTGCCGCCACTGAAACGGAAATGAAGGAAAAGAAGGCGCGTGTTGAGGATGCACTGAATGCGACCCGTGCCGCAGTTGAAGAAGGCATCGTGCCGGGAGGCGGCGTGGCGTTGCTCCGTTGCGTGTCTGCTCTGGGGAATGTGGCTGTCAAAGGTGAAGAGGCTTTTGGCGTCAATATCGTGAAGCGTGCGTTGGAGGAACCGGTGCGCCAGATTGCCAACAACGCCGGTTTTGAGGGTTCGGTGGTTGTCGAGAAGGTGAAGAACGGCACCGGGGCTTTTGGTTTTAATGCCGATTCCGAGGTCTACGAAGACCTGACGGAGGCGGGTGTGATTGATCCCACCAAAGTCGTGCGCTTTGCGCTGCAAAACGCCGCCAGCGTGGCGTCGCTCCTGCTCACTACGGAAGCCATGGTCGCCGAGAAACCCAAGAAGAAGGAAGCCGGTCCGCCTATGCCCGGTGGTGGTATGGGCGGCATGGGTGGAATGGACGATATGTACTGATTCGTCGCCGTCATTGTCGGCAAGCCCACCCGAAAAGGCCGCCCGGCCTTCCCGGGTGGGCTTTTGCACCGGATCATTGAACGCTGCCCCCCTCAGCCAATCTTCGGCATCGAAGTCCATAAAAACTCCCCCTTTTTGTTTTGAACATAACCAGCGAGGAGAACGAAAGCATCATGGCCAGGCAGATAGACAAGATCAGAGTGGATAGGCATGAGGACCGACTGACGGAGGACCTGGAGCTCTATCGGGAGAAAGCCCTCGAACTGGGAGCTTCCAGGGCCATGGTCGTGAAAGCGGAGAGCATCCCTGTTGACGATCGAGTAACGCTGAAATGCCGGATTCCTCGCTGCTTCGGCTACGGTGCCTGTGCCCATTGTCCACCGCATGCCATGAAGCCGTCTGAGCTTCGGGACCTGTTGAGACACTATCAGTGGGCTGTATTCTTTACCAAAGATGTTCCCTCGGAGGTGATTGTTCGAGACAAAGCCACCATCAAGGAGCGGGTTGCCGCTTATCAATCCATATTCCGCATTGTCAATGAAGTCGAATCCATGGCGTTTTATGACGGTCATTACCTGGCCTTCGGCTTCGCGGCGGGATCATGCCGGCATACCTTTTGCGGCGAACAGAAGTCCTGTCAGGCCCTGGCAGGAGACCGGTGCCGCTTCTCATTGCTCTCCAGACCATCCATGGAGGCCGTTGGAATCGATGTCTACAGGATGGTTGCCGAGGCGGGATGGGAGATCTATCCCATTGGAAGCGGGGCTAAAGCTGATGAGGTCCCCAAGGGAACACTGGCCGGGATCATAATCATACAGTGACCCTTTTCGCCGGGGGCAACCGCCAGCTGTTGCTTCACGCCCGACAATCCATTCTGACCCAGTCGGTGAGGTCCTTCGGTTTAACGGGCGAGGACAGCGAATCCCACTCAGACCATCCGGTCTTTTGTAGAAAAACGTCGTCGGCCGCTGCTTCAGGTGAATAGTACCACCCGAGGGGCTCATCGTCGATTCCAAGAAGAAACCGGGTGCGCGTCCGAGGATCGAAGCGAATCCATAAAACACCGATCTCCGTTTGATAGGTCCACATTCGCCGAGTCTTTTTCAAAGGTCCACTGAGGCAAGGTCCGTCAGGTCCTTTTCCCTCAGAATACTCCTCTTCCATACGTGGATCGAGGGGATCACATACGGGAGCAACCTCAAGGTATAATACGGCGGCAGCAAAGGCAGGCCCACGAGGTCTCCGAACACGACGAGCATAAAGAGGTGCTCCAGGGTCCCTTTTTCCTTCCTGAATTCAACGTACAGTCCATGGACGGTAAAGCCGTAGAGGACCTCGCGGCAGATTTGAGCCCCGGCTTTCAGCCTCGTTTCGGCTTCCAGGCGCCACCTCTCCAGCGTTGATCTCAAGTTCCCTGTTTCATTCATCGCCTTGATCGCTTATCGAATGTGTCGGCAAAGGTGCCGGCCTGATGCATCGCAGACCGGCTCATATGTCACTGGGGTTTTGCTCAGACCAGGCGTTCCACGATAGCCTGAGCGAACTGTGAGCACCGGACTTCCCTGGCTCCATCCATTTGGCGAGCCAGATCGTAGGTCACAATCTTTTCAAGGATCGTTCGCTCCAGGGCCCGATTGACGAGTTCCGCCGCTTCCATCCATCCGATATGCTCCAGCATCATAACCCCGGAAAGGATCAAGGAGCCGGGATTCACCTTGTCCATTCCCGCATACTTGGGTGCAGAACCATGAGTGGCCTCAAAGATGGCACAGGAATCGCCGATGTTCGCACCGGGGCTCATCCCCAGCCCCCCGACCTGTGCAGCCAGAGCATCGGAGAGATAATCGCCGTTCAGGTTGGGTGTGGCGAGCACGTGATATTCCTGAGGGCGCAGCAGGGCTTGCTGAAACATGTTGTCGGCAATCCGGTCCTTGATGACCACCCGGCCGTTGGGGACAGTCCCGCCATATTCCTCAAAGAGCTCGGTCTCCGTCAGCGTCTCTTCGCGGAATGCGCTTGCAGCCAGCTGATAGCCCCATTGCATGAAGGCCCCTTCAGTGAATTTCATGATGTTGCCTTTGTGAACCAGCGTGACGGATTGCAGTCTCCTTTCCAGGGCATATTGGATGGCGCGCCGTACCAGCCGCTCCGTTCCAGAGCGGCTGATCGTCTTGATGCCGATCCCGGACTCATCGGCAAGCCTCACCCCGAACTGCTCTCTCAAGATTTCCGTCAGACGTACCGCTTTCTGCGATCCGGCCGCCCATTCAATGCCGGCGTAAACATCCTCGGTGTTCTCACGGAAGACGACGATATTCACCTTTTCAGGGTGCTTCACGGGCGAAGGGATGCCGGGAAAGTGCCGAATGGGACGAATACAGGCATAGAGATCGAGAAGTTGTCGCAGAGCAACATTAAGGCTTCTAATGCCTCCCCCGACAGGAGTGGTCAAGGGACCCTTGATTGCCACCAGGCATTGCTGAAGCCATTGCAGGGTGTTCTCCGGGAGATACTCGCCTGTTGTCCGCCAAGCCTCTTCTCCGGCGAGCAATTTGAGCCAGTGAATGCTTCTCGTGCTTCCATAGGCTTTCTCAACAGCCGCATCGAGGACCAGTCGGGCGGCAGCCGAAACGTCCGGACCGACCCCGTCTCCTTCGATGAATCCAATGTTCGGATCGGGCGGAACGTTTAGTCTGAGGTTTTCTCCAAGGGTGATCCACCTTCCCGTTGCCACTTGCTGCATCCTTTCAGACCCTCTTTCAGTGACTCAAAAACCAGCAAACACCATTCCCCGGCAATAGCTCGACAGTGAAGCTTCAAGCCTTTTGCTTCATAGGCGACCTGGACCTGCTCCCCTTGGTCCAGGAGAATCCCGCTCAGGACCAGTCTCGCCGAATCATTCAGGCAGCTTGCCAGGAGATCGGCCATCTCCACCAACGGCGACGCCTGGATGTTAGCCATTACGACGTCGAATCGGCTGTGGAGTTCGCCAACACTACCCGGTCGAAGCGTAATGCTGTCAGCGACTCCGTTCAAACGGATGTTTTCCTTTGCCACTTCAATGGCTTCCGGGTCATTGTCCACGGCCGTGATCGGATGAAATCCCAACAATGCCGCGGTGATGGCCAGAATGCCGGACCCCGTGCCCACATCCAGAAGAGACCTGGGCTGGGAAGCCTGCTGGCTCTCGGCCCACTCTTCGAGCCATTCCAGGCACAATCGGGTCGTTTCGTGGTGTCCTGTCCCAAAAGCCCGGCCGGGGTCCAGCCGGATCACCCTGTCGGCGGGACCTGGGTGGACCTCCTCCCATGTGGGGGCCACGATCAGATGCCTTCCCACTCGAAGGGGTTTGAAGTGAAGCTTCCATCCCTCAAGCCAGTCTTCCTCTTCCAAAGTGGAAATCGAGTATTTGGGGTGGCGCTCCTCAACGGTTGCGGGTTGAAGATCCGTGAGCATTGCCTCCAGCTTCTGTTTCCCCTCGCCGAAGAAGACTTCTTCCTTCAAGTAAAGGCGAACGCCGCCAGCTAAAACCTCGACTCCCACTCCAAAGGTCATGGCAGCTTCTGCGGCCAGTTCGTCAGCCTCATCGGAAGGGCATCCGATTTCTATGCAAACCCATCTCTGTTCCATACTTCTTTCTCTGATCATTACACCCCAAGACCGTAGACTCTCATCCCCCCTGGTCCCACCATTATGCTTGGAAGTGTGGTCAATGTCCACAGCCGGTTTGCCGTATCAGTGCCGACGAATGAGCCCTCGAGTTAGAATCTGATGTATAATACGACCTGCAAGGACTCCAACCCTTTCGCACGGAACGTGGAACAAATTGTCCAAAAAGCAGTCTATATGAATGAGGATGTCAAACAGACGGTCCAGAAGGAAGATCTGGAATCCTCATGGATTCGGGCTTTCCTCTCTGGTGATTTGAAGGCATTTGACAGGCTGGTCCTGTGTTACAAGGAGAGGGTCTTCAATCTCTGTTATCGCATGCTTGGAGATTATGACGAGGCAAATGACTCGGCTCAGGAAACCTTCGTTAAGGTTTTCCGATCCTTGAAGGATTTTCGATTTGCTTCGAGTTTCTCCACCTGGCTGTACACCATTGCGACGAACACTTGCAGAAACAGGATCCAATCTCAGGAATACCGTTACCGGAAGAAAATGGTGAGGATCGATCCAGGCGACCCGGAGGGACAAGAGAGGTGTTGCGATCTGGAGGATCCGGCACCCTCGCCGTTGGCTCAGCTGACTCAAAAGGAGCGAGACATCCAGATTCAAAGGGCGATTGACACCCTGTCTCCGGAACATAGGACCGTTGTGGTCCTTCGAGACTTCGAAGGGCTCTCTTATGAGGAAATAGCCAGGATAACGGGTTATAGTCCGGGTACGGTCAAATCAAAGCTGTCCCGGGCCAGACACCGGCTTTGTGAACAACTGAAGGGGGTGATCTGAGTGCAGTGTGCGCAGGTAACCGAACGCTTGTCTGAATACGTTGACGGTCTGCTCGATCGCTCAACCAGAGAGCGTTTGGAAAACCATCTGGCTCAATGCCAAAGCTGTTCAGGGGAGCTGGCCGCTCTCAGGGCTTATCTGAAGGCCACGGATTCCGTGGAAAGGCTCCGAGCCCCTGCGGACTTCCTGGAGAAAGTCCACGAGCGTTTGGAGCAACCGACCTTCTTCGAGAAAGCTGCAGCATGGCTGTTCTTTCCCTTGAAGTTGAAGCTGCCGATAGAACTGGCCGGTGTGGCAATGGCATCGCTCTTGATCATCCTGCTCTTTCACGGTGTGGAACCGGGAAGAGAAATGCTCTCCTTGTCTTCCCCAGTGAAGGCCCCCGTCTCCGCTCCCGCTCCTCTCGTTGCAACCGAAAGCAAGGAGGGCCAAACGGCTGTGGCTCCGCAGGCCAGCGGGCAGGCTGCAGACAGGCCGACCCTTGCAGCGAAAACAAAGGGTGCCCTGGAGAGAGAAGCTGCAAGATCCGTCGAACTGGTCCTTTGGTTGAAGCCGGCTGCTCCTGTGTCGGCCGTTGCTGAAGCGGAGTCAAACAAACCCATGCGAGAGGGCAAACCGCCCTCCGGCCCCGGTTCAGCGATCCGGGAACAGACCTCCGGGATGAAGGCAAGGTCGGCACCCCCTTCCCCAGCCTCCCCGGCAGTGGTTGGAGAAGCGGGAAAGTCCGGAGCGGATGGGAGCGGTACGATTCACTCCAGGCTTAAAGAGCTGGTCGATGGGGTTGGTGGATCGGTTTTGTCTGTCGAGTATGGGGAGAAAGCGCTCCTGCCGAAAAAAATGGTCGTGCAAGTCCCAGCCCGCAGCTATAGAGGATTCCTGGACGAACTGCGCTCTCTCGGCCGACTGGAAGGGCGGACAGAGCGGGTTGACGTAGCGGACCGGGAGAGTCCGGTTGAACTTCACATTATGCTCTTGCCCGCCGGATAGTTCTCAACAAGCGTTTGGGACATGGGTCTATAAAAAATGGCAGCGTATGGAACCTTTTCTCCGTCACCTTGTCAAAACCGGTGAAAGCATCTGAAAACCTCACAACAAGGAGATCCATCATGAGAAAGGTCAAGAAGATTCCGGGAAACGCATCGCTGCTTCTAATGTTTACAATCGGTATCCTTTTTCAGACAGCGCCGGACTGGGGGAGTGAGTGCGGGCCGGGCCGGGCATGCATAGGGCCAAAGGCGGTTTTCGCCCAAACCCCTGAGGGCAACGATAAAACCCTGTCACCCTACTTCTTTGTCAAGAGTGACGATTCCAGCGTCGACCAGCTCCCGCTCAAATCGACTTCGGTCGATGTGAATATCGCTGGGGTGATTGCCGATGTGAAGGTCACTCAGGTTTACAAAAACACCGGGCAAAAACCCCTTGAGGCCATCTACGTCTTCCCGGCATCAACCCGGGCCGCCGTCTATGGAATGAAAATGACGATCGGAGAGCGCACCATCATAGCCGAGATTCAGAAGCGCGAAGAAGCGAGGGCCAAATATGAACAGGCCAAACAAGAGGGGAAGAGCGCCTCACTGCTGGAGCAGCAGCGGCCGAACGTTTTCCAGATGAATGTGGCAAACATTCTGCCGGGAGACGAGATCCGGACGGAACTTCAGTATACGGAACTGATCTCGCCGTCAGAAGGAATCTATGAGTTCGTCTACCCGACAGTTGTGGGACCGCGATACTCCAACCAGTCTGAAGCAACTGCCCCACCGTCCGAACAATGGTCGAAAAACCCTTATCTTCACCAGGGAGAACAACCGCCCTATACTTTTGACATGGCCATTCGCCTCACGACAGGCGTGCCCATTCAAGAGATGACCTGTGCTTCCCACCAGGTCGATATCCGCTATGAAGACCCTTCAGTTGCCAGTGTAGCGCTTGCGGCAAAGGAAAAGTCCGGGGGCAACCGCGACTTCATCCTGAAGTATCGGCTCGCGGGCGCCCAGATCGATTCGGGTCTGCTCCTCTATGAGGGAAAGGAAGAGAAGTTCTTTCTGCTCATGGTGCAGCCCCCGAAGCGCTTTGAGCCAGGCCAGGTCCCGCCTAGGGAGTATATTTTCATCGTCGATGTTTCCGGATCGATGCACGGTTTCCCTTTGGACATCTCCAAACGCCTGCTGAGGGACCTTCTGGGAAACCTCAGGCCCATTGACGCTTTCAACGTTTTGCTCTTTTCCGGCGGATCGCAGCTGCTGGCGGAGAGATCGCTCCCTGCAACGGCGGAGAACGTCAAAAGGGCCATGGAAGTGATTGATAACCAGCAGGGAGGCGGGGGAACCGAGTTGCTGCCCGCTCTCAAACGTGCCCTCCAGCTGCCTCGATCGGAGAAGGCGGCACGGACCCTGGTGATTGCCACCGACGGATACGTGACGGTGGAACCGGAAGCGTTTGACCTGATTAGAAAAGGTCTCGGAAGTGCGAACTTCTTCAGCTTTGGAATTGGATCGAGCGTCAACCGCTTCCTGATCGAAGGCATGGCCAGGGCCGGTGCGGGGGAACCCTTTATTATCACCAAACCTCATGAGGCCTCTGCGGTTGCCGAAAAATTTCGCAAGACCATCGAAACACCGTTGTTGACTCAAATCCGCCTCAACCTGGGCACCTTCGACGCCTATGATGTGGGACCCTCCGCAGTTCCCGACGTGTTTGCCGAGCGTCCGGTTGTTATCTGCGGCAAATGGCGTGGCCGCCCGGAAGGAAGCATTACCCTGCAGGGGATTGCCGGAAGCGAGAGCTATTCCAGGAGTATCAATACAGCGAGCGTCAAACCTCTCGCTGCAAACTCCGCCCTTCGCTACCTCTGGGCTCGCTCCCGCATTGCCCGGCTTGGCGACTATAATCTATTGCAGGCCGACGATTCGCGGATTGCAGAAATTACCGATCTGGCCCTGCGATACAACCTGCTCTCGGCCTATACGTCTTTCGTTGCAGTCGATACGGAGATTCGCAGGAAGACCGGCGAGGTGACCACGGTCAAACAACCCCTTCCGCTGCCCGAAGGTGTTTCGGAGCGGGCTGTAGGGATCCTGTCCCGGCCGGTAGCGATGAGCCGAACTCCTGCGGGCGCCTCGGAGAGTGGGTTGTTCATGAAGCAGGCAGTCCAGGCCGGACAACCCTACAGTGAGACAAAAGCGGCTGACGGCATCAAGGAAGCAGCTTCGAATGAAAAGGGCGACGCTGAAGCCCGGGCGCCTCGGAAGATTCAAGTTGCCGGGATAACTGTCACCAGGGGGCTGTCTGAGGTTGCTGTAAGGAAAGTGGTGGAACAGCACATGGAAGCAATGAGGAAGTGCTTTAGCGAGAGGCTTTCCGAACTGCCCGAGGAGATTGTGGTGGAATGGAGGATCGATGCGCAGGGAAAGGTTAAGGGAGTCAAGGTCAAGGGCAGTGAACCCGATACGAGGAAGATCGAACAATGCCTTACCGACCTGATCAAGCAGTGGCGTTTTGCCGCGCCTGCCGGAAACATAGAAGTTGCTGTTTCCGCAGTGCTGCGCTATTGATTTCCGACAGGGGTCTCACATTTGAATGCACCTCGCCCGGACCATCCGGACCCATTTTAGCTCAAAGCCGCCCGGCTTCACGCAGGGGGCTTTGAGTTTTGCATTGTTTGAGTGGTCATCAAGACGAAGTCCTTCATGGGAGAAGTGGAGGCGGTATGATAAGCAAGGTCCTGTTGCATGAATTCGAGACAATCCTGGGTAAGAACAACGTTTTCCAGGATGAGACCGATCGGATGACCTATTCCTATGACGCGGCGGTCCTTGAACCGGCCCTCCCTGCCATAGTCCTTCGGCCGACATCGAGTGGAGGCCTGGGGCAGGTAGTGCGATTGTGTAATGACCATGCGATACCGTTGACCGTGCGCGGCGCCGGCACCAATCTCAGCGGCGGTACCATCCCCAAAGAGGGAGGTGCGGTGGTGCTCACCAACGCCTTGAATAGAATCCTTGAGATCAATGAGGAAGACCTCTATGCGGTGGTTGAACCGGGTGTGGTCACCGCGACGTTCGCGGCTGCGGTGGAGGCAAGAGGGCTGTTCTATCCCCCTGATCCGGGCAGCCAGTCCGTTTCGACACTTGGCGGGAATGTCGCCGAAAATGCAGGCGGCCTGCGGGGGCTTCGATACGGGGTGACGCGGGACTACGTCATGGGGCTCGAGTTTTTTGATGCGAACGGCGAACTGATCAAGGCCGGTGCTCGTACGGTTAAGTGTGTTACGGGCTACAATCTGGGAGGCCTTCTGGTCGGGTCTGAAGGGACTTTGGGCGTTTTCAGCAAGATCATCCTCAAGCTGATTCCGATGCCGCCTGCAAAAAAAGCCATGATAGCCACCTTCGATGATATCAATAAGGCTTCGGAAACGGTCTCGGCTATCATCTCGAATCGCATCGTGCCGGTCACGCTTGAATTTATGGACCAATTCACCATCCGGGCGGTCGAAGACTTTAGCCGGGTCGGGCTTCCTGCGGATGCTGCAGCGCTCCTGCTGATCGAAGTTGACGGTCATCCGGTGCAGGTGGAGGAAGATGCGGAAAAGGTGGAATCCCTTTGTCGAAAGATGGGAGCCATGAGTATCCGGATCGCCCGCGATGCCGCGGAGCGCGACAGGGTATGGGAGGCGAGACGGGCGGCCCTTTCGGCCCTCTCCAGGATCAGGCCGACCACGGTCCTGGAAGATGCCACAGTGCCCCGGAGCAAGGTCCCGGCCATGATCCGGTCCATTGAAGAAATCGCCGGAGCGTTCAATTTGACGATAGGGACCTTTGGCCACGCCGGTGACGGCAATCTCCATCCTACGATTCTCACTGACCGCCGCATTCGGGAGGAATGGCAGCGAGTGGAGAAGGCCATCGATGCCATTTTTGACCGGGCGCTGGCTTTGGGCGGCACGCTTTCCGGCGAGCACGGCATCGGCCTGGCTAAATCCCGTTATATGGAAAAGGAAACCAACAGGGCTACCATTCTCTATTCGCGGCGCATCAAGGCTTCCCTTGATCCGAAGAACATTCTCAATCCCGGCAAGGTCCTTGGAGAATAGCGATGTCCAACATGAAACGACTCGCGGAACTGATAAAAGAACTGGAAGATCAACTCGTCGTCTGCATGCGCTGCGGGATGTGCCAGGCTGTCTGTCCCCTTTTTGCGGAATCCGGCCGTGAGTCCGATGTGGCGCGCGGCAAGCTGGCCCTGCTTGACGGTCTCAGCCGGGAGATGTTCAAAGATGCCAAGGGGGTGAATGAACGCCTGACGCGATGCCTTCTCTGCGGTGCCTGCTCGGCCAATTGTCCCAGTGGGGTAAAGGTCCTGGATATCTTCTTCAAGGCCCGGGCAATCCTGACGGGATACATGGGGCTTCACCCTCTGAAGAAGGTGATCTTCCGGGCCATGCTGGCTCGCCCGCACTTCTTTGACAGCCTTCTGGAATGGGGCTCAAAGGTTCAGGGTATCTTCATCAAACCGGCCGACGACCTTCTGGGGACCTCCTGCGGCCGCACCCTCTCACCTTTCGGGGAACGGCATATCAAGGCCCTTGCCCCGGTCGCCTTTCATCAGAGAGTGAAACGACTCGACAGCACTCCGGGGGCGTCCGGAATGAAGGTCGCCTTTTTTGTCGGATGTATCATTGACAAGGTTTTCCCAGAGATCGGAGAGGCGGTGCTGCGCTCCATGGAGCATCACGGCGTCGGCGTGTTTCTGCCCGAAGATTTTGCCTGCTGCGGCATTCCGGCATTATCCTCCGGGGATAGGGTCGCTTTCAATCGGCTGGTTCGCTACAATCTGGATCGATTTTCAGCGCAACCCTTCGATTTTCTTGTTACGGCCTGTGCCACCTGCACCGCCACCATCAAGAAGCTCTGGCCTCTGATGGCAGGGGAACTGCCGCTCGATGAGCAGGAAAAGATAGCGGCAATCGCTGCAAAGACCCTGGAAGTCAGCCAGTTGCTGGTTGACAAAGTGGGAGTTTCTCAAACGGATGCTTTGCGAGATGACCGGAGTGCGTTGCTGACTTACCATGACCCATGCCATCTGAAGAAATCTCTGGGAGTGGCGGCTCAGCCAAGGACGCTGCTTCAGGCCAACCGCGCCTACCGCTTTAAGGAAATGCTCGAAGCCGATCGCTGCTGTGGTTCGGGTGGGAGTTTTAACCTGCAGCATTACGAACTCTCCGCGGCGATTGGAAAGCGCAAGCGCGATAATATTATTCAATCAGGCTGTGATGTTGTGGCCACAAGCTGTCCTGCGTGCATGCTGCAGATTTCAGACATGCTTTCACAGGCCGGTGATCGGGTCCGTGTCAGGCATGCCATTGAAATCTACGCCGAGTCTTTACCGCAAAAAAAGGAGAACTGAGCCATGCAATTGAGAACAGTAAGAATCGATAAGCCGGACAATATCAACTTCATTTTTGGTCAAACGCATTTCATCAAGTCTGTGGAAGACATCCACGAGGCCCTGGTATCCAGCGTGCCCGGCATCAAGTTCGGCATTGCCTTTTGCGAGGCGTCCGGCAAATGCCTGGTGCGATGGTCGGGCACTGATCCCGAAATGATCGAACTGGCCAGGGAGAATGCAAAGAGCATTGCCGCCGGTCACTGCTTTATTGTCTTCCTTGGGGAGGGTTTCTATCCGCTGAATGTATTGAACACCGTTAAGATGGTGCCCGAGGTGTGCCGCATTTTCTGCGCTACGGCGAACCCGACGGAAGTGATCCTGGCTGAGACGGAACAGGGTCGAGGCGTGCTGGGAGTGGTGGATGGATTCCATACGCGAGGCATCGAAGACGATGACGAAATCAAATGGCGGAAAAACCTGTTGCGGCAGATCGGGTACAAGCAGTGATCACGCGGCGGCCTCGGGGGAATCTTTTCTTGCTACGCTTCAGGCCGGCTGTTTGCTGACAGCGGGCGGCCTGCGCTGTTACCCTCTGTCATTTCGGGAATTTTTTTGACATAGTCCTGTCGCTGGGCTATTTTCCTAAGGTTTAAATCAAGTGGGAGATGGTTCATGGATTTCAATATAGCTCGAAACAGTCGCCTATATCGACTGCCACCTTATGTGTTCGCGCAGGTGAATGCCTTGAAAATGGAGCGGCGGCGGGCGGGGGAGGATATCATCGACCTCGGCATGGGAAACCCCGACCTTGCGGCCCCGAAGCATATTGTCGACAAACTTGTGGAAGCGGCGCAGAAGCCGCACAACCATCGCTACTCCGCGTCACGGGGGATAACCAAGCTCCGGTATGCGATCTCCGACTGGTACAAACGGCGTTTTGATGTGGAGATCGATCCCGAAACCGAGGCGGTGGTTACCATCGGTGCAAAAGAGGGATTGTCTCACCTGGTGCTGGTTCTGGTCAGTCCCGGTGACGTCGTCTTTGCTCCCAATCCGACTTATCCTATCCATCCCTATTCAGCAATCATTGCCGGCGGGGATGTGCGCTCAATTCCCATCGGGCCTGACCGGAATTTTCTGGAGGACCTGGAGCAGGCAACCAAGCAAACCTGGCCGAGACCCAAGCTGCTGATCATCTCCTATCCGCACAATCCTACAGGCTCCGTGGTGGATTTGGACTTCTTTCAGAGAATAGTGGATTTTGCAAAAGAAAACGAAATAATGGTCATCCATGACCTGGCCTATGCGGACCTGGCATTTGACGGCTACCGGGCGCCGAGTTTTCTCCAGGTGCCGGGCGCAAAAGACGTCGGGGTTGAGTTTTTCTCCATGTCAAAGAGCTACAGCATGGCCGGCTGGAGGGTCGGTTTTTGTGTCGGCAATACGGAAATGGTATCGGCCCTGACCCGAATCAAGAGCTATCTGGACTATGGGGTGTTTCAGCCGATTCAGATTGCAGCCATTATCGCACTCAATGAAGACCAATCGTGTGTGGATGAGATTGTATCGGTTTATCAGTCGCGCCGTGACGTGCTGGTCGACGGCCTGAATCGTGTTGAATGGCCGATCGAGAAACCGAAGGGGACCATGTTTGCCTGGGCGCGTATTCCGGGACCCTTTCGACAGATGGGTTCGGTGGAGTTTTCCAAGCACCTGGTGAAAGAAGCCAAGGTGGCGGTATCTCCGGGGCTGGGGTTTGGAGAGTACGGGGATGAGTACGTGAGGTTTGCTCTGGTCGAAAATGAAATGAGAATCAGGCAGGCAATCCGTGGAATTCGCCGCGCTTTGCACAACAATGGCCAGTCATGATTCTATTCTAATCGAGGGTGGGATGAATACGATCGGCATAGGATTGATCGGTTGGGGAACGGTGGGCAGCGGTGTCGTCGAGGTGCTCGACAGGAATGCTGAAGCCATAGAAGGACGCCTTGGGGCACGCCTGGAGCTCAAACGGGTGGCAGACGTCGATCTCGACCGCCCGAGACCGGTCGTGGTGCCGCGGGAAAAACTCACGACGCGGGCTGAAGATATTCTGAACGATCCCGATATACAGATTGTTGTGGAATTGATGGGAGGGCTTGGTGCGGCCAGGGACTTCATCATTCAGGCCCTTGAGAACAAGAAGCATGTGGTGACCGCCAATAAAGCGCTCCTGGCTCATGCCGGCAACGAACTCTTTGAAGTCGCTGCGCGAAACAATCGTACGATCGGATTTGAAGCTGCCGTTGCCGGCGGCATTCCTTTTATCAAATCGCTTCGCGAGGGGCTTGCCGGAAATCAGATCGACACGATCTTCGGGATACTCAATGGTACGGCCAACTATATCCTCAGCCGCATGACCCAGCAGGGGCTTTCGTTCCAGGATGCGCTCGGGGAGGCCCAAGAGAAAGGCTATGCCGAGGCCAACCCTGCGCTGGATATCGAAGGCACCGACACGGCTCACAAACTGGCTATCGCCAGCGCTATTGCTTTTGGGACAGCGATCCTGTTCGATCAGATTCATGTCGAAGGGATTTCTCACATCGATCCTATCGACATTCAATTCGGCGAGGAATTCGGCTATCGCCTGAAACTGCTCGCCATTGCCCGCTATCAGAGTGAAAAGTTGGAAATGCGAGTGCATCCCACGCTCATACCACGAGAGCACGTTCTGGCCGGAGTCGATGGCGCCTTCAATGCGGTCCATGTCCACGGGAATGCGGTCGGCAATATCATGCTTTACGGTTTGGGGGCCGGTATGATGCCGACCGGGAGCGCTGTGGTGAGTGACCTGATCGACCTGGCGAGGGACATCCTTGGCAATACCTCGGGGCGCATTCCGCCGCTTGGTTTTCGCCGGGAAAAGCTCAAGAGCGTGGCGATCAAACCCATTTCGGAGGTAACGACCTGCTACTATTTTCGTTTTGCTGCTTTGGACAGACCAGGGGTCCTCTCCAGGATTTCCGGAATCCTCGGCGAAAACCGGATCAGCATTGCGGCTGTGATTCAGAAGGGGCGTCAACAGGAGGAGGCCGTACCGATTGTGATGCTCACACACGAGGCGCTTGAGAGTTCCGTGCAGAAGGCACTGGCCCAAATCAATCAGCTGGACGTTGTCGCAGGTCCAACGCAAGTCATCCGCATAGAGAACCAGGAAACGAGCGGCCTTAGCTGAAATTCGGGTGCTCGCACTGGTTGGAATTTCACGGGGGCCGTTTCAAGAATGAAGCATAAATTCATTATATTAGTCGGCGATGGAATGGGTGATTATCCGCTTGCGGAACTGGGGGGAAAGACACCCCTTGTGGCGGCGCGAACTCCCAATCTCGACCGCCTTGTCCCCAAGGGGCGTCTGGGTCTGGTTCGAACCATCCCCGACGGGATGGAGCCGGGCAGCGATGTCGCCAACATGAGCCTGCTGGGATACGATCCCCTGCAGTACCACACCGGCAGGGGGCCTCTCGAGGCAGCCAGCATGGGCATTAAACTCGGCCGCGATGAAGTGGCGTTTCGATGCAACCTGGTGAATATTGAGACGGATGCATCGGGTGTGACGACGATGGGGGATTATTCGTCAGGCCATATTTCCACCGGCGAATCGCACCGGCTCATCATTGCGCTGCAAAGTGCCCTGCAACAGACGCCCCTGAGGCTCTATCCCGGGGTGAGCTATCGTCATCTCCTGGTCTGGCCCGGGGGACGTTCCGATATCCCTACAACACCGCCTCATGATATTACGGGGAAACCGGTAGGACCTTACCGGCAGGGTAGTCTTCAAGACCCCGTCCTGTTTGCCTTCATTGAAAAAGCCGCTGAGATCCTGGCGAATCATCCGGTGAATCGCGAGCGGCAGGCTTCCGGGAAGCGTTCGGCTAATGCGGTTTGGCCATGGGGGCAGGGCAGGGCGCCTTCGATGCCCACCCTGAAGGAGCGATTCGGGTTGACCGGTTCGATGATTTCAGCGGTGGACCTCCTGAAGGGATTGGGGGTTTATGCGGGTTTGGAGCCCATTTCGGTCCCCGGGGCAACGGGGTACATCGATACGAATTATGCAGGCAAAGTGAATGCAGCCCTCAAAGCCCTTGAAGCCGGCGATCTGGTCTTTGTTCATATTGAAGCCCCGGATGAGACGAGCCATGAGGGAAACCTGGAGAAAAAGATCGAGGCGATCGAAGCCTTTGACGAAAAGGTCCTGGGACCCCTGGTGGAAGGGGCGGGAGATTTTCCAAGAGTGAGTATGATGGTGGTGACAGATCATCTTACTCCGATCAAGCTTCGCACTCACGTGGCCGACCCGGTCCCGTTTCTCATCGTGGGAGACCTGCATGCCGGCGGATCGGCTGGTGGACCGGCTATCAGGTTCTGCGAACAGACCGCAAAAGAAGCGGGCTGGCGGCTGTCCAGTGGAACTGAGCTCTTCGATATTTTTGTCGCTGTGAGCTCGCAGGGTGGATGGGTATGACCGTTCAGGCCCAGATTAGAGTGATCTATGGCGACACCGATGCCATGGGGCAGGCGTACTATGGCAATTATCTGAAATGGTTCGAAATCGGACGAGCTGAGTGGTTTCGCGCCGGCGGCATGACTTACCGGGAAGTGGAAAGCGGCGGGCTGTATCTTCCTGTCGTCGAAGCTCACTGCTTTTACAAGAAGCCTGCCTATTATGATGATGCCCTGACTATTGCCACATCCTTCCGATTCGCCGGGCCGGCTCGCCTGCGATTCGACTACGAGATCATGAGGAATGGGGAGGTCCTTGCCGCAGGCTATACCGTCCATGCTTGTGTGAACCGCGATCGAAGAGTTGTCAAACCTCCGGACTTTCTCAAGACCTTGCTGAAACCCAGAGAGAAGGTCGAGTGACCGTATCCCATCAGTTCTCCGATAAGTAAGGTTCAAAAGATGATCATTTTCCCGGCAATCGATATCAAGGATGGGTTGTGTGTTCGGCTTATGCAGGGGGACCCAGAGCGGGTGACCGTCTACGGAAAAGATCCGGTGATGGTGGCCCGGCGGTGGGAGGAAGAGGGGGCTCAATGGCTGCATGTTGTGGACCTGGACGGGGCCTTTTCCAAGACCCCCAGGAATCGTGACGTGGTTGACTCCATTGTAAGGGCTGTTTCCGTGCCTGTGCAGATCGGCGGAGGGGTCCGCAGCCTGACGACGATTGAAGACTATCTGAACCTGGGCGTCGAGCGGGTTATTCTGGGAACCGCGGGCATCCGGGAGCCGGAGCTTCTGGAAGCGGCATGTGGTCGCTTTCCGCATCGCATTGCGCTGGGAATTGATGCCCGCGAAGGCCGCGTGGCGATCGAAGGATGGAAAGAGACGACCGGACTGGACGCCGTGACTTTAGTGAACAGCTATTCTCAACTGGCGCTTGCGGCGGTAATCTATACGGACATCCATCGTGACGGCATGCGATTCGGCGTGAATGTCGACGCAACACGCAGTCTTCTGGCGGCGACGCATTTCCCCGTTATTGCTTCAGGCGGCGTGGCAACCCTCAAGGATGTTGAGGCTCTTCTGCCGCTGGTTCCGCTGGGATTGGCGGGAGTGATCACTGGAAGGGCGATATATGATGGGACGCTGGTATTGAGGGATGCTTTGACGCTGGTTCGTGAGTACGCTGCCAAACAGGTGACTGACGGACTTGATGGTTGATGGCTGGAGACCGATCGGTTCCATTAGTCGAGGCGAAAGAGGGGTATCCCATGGGACTGCAGCAACGCATTGAACAGATATTGAAAGAAGCGATACGTGAGCAGAACGAGAACAAACGGAATGCCATCCGGCTGCTTCTCACCGCCGTCAAGGTGAAAGAGAAAGAGCTCAAACGGGACCTCAATGAAACTGAAATGCAACAGGTGATTTCCTCTCAAATCAAACAGCGTCGTGATGCGATCGAACAATACCAGGCAGCCGGGAGAACGGACAGGGCTGCCGTGGAAGAGGATGAGATACGCATCCTTCAGACGCTCCTGCCTGAGGCCCTCACTCCGGAAGCCCTGGAACAGCTCGTTAGAGAGACGATTGCAGAGGTCGGGGCCAGATCGACCCGGGACATGGGGAAAGTCATGAAGGCACTGATGGTGAAAGTGGCCGGGCGCGCTGACGGGAAACAGGTGAACGAATTGGTTCGAGCCGGACTGGAAGGGTGATGATCCGGTGAGGGGCAAGCAAAGCGACGCCCCCGAAGCCTTCGAACAAGCGGCCTGAACCCTGGCTCACCGGTCGAAAAAATAGAGAGTACCCCTTGATTTGACAACTCCAAGTGGATACAAGTAAGCGTTTGTGCCGCAGTTTGGTTTCAGGGGCTGCTTTAATGCTATCCATCAGATCGGGCTGTCTAAGGTGATTGTCTCCGATTTAGCCACCCTGGTGAAGCAGGCTGTCGATATTGTGGCGGTCATCGGCCAGTTCGTTCCTTTGCGGCGAGCCGGCTCGCGTCATGTCGGCCTGTGCCCTTTTCACCAGGAGAAAACACCCTCATTCTTCGTCGATTCGAACAGCCAGATGTATCATTGCTTTGGCTGCGGAGCGGGAGGGGATGTCTTGAGCTTTGTCATGAAGCATCAGAACCTCTCGTTCGCCGAGGCCCTGCAGTTTCTGGCGGATCGCTATCATATCAATCTCCCTGAGAAAGACCCGAGGCACCCTGAATCTGTGAGGCAGGCGAGGGCATCTCGCAGCGAGCAGGAAGAGCTCTTCAAGGTAATGGAGTCGGTGAGCGATCTGTTCCACCGCCAGCTGAAGCACCCGCAGATCGGCAAACCGGCCAGGGATTATGTGCTCAAACGCAGTCTGCCGGCCGAGCTTGTGGAAACAGAACGGCTGGGTTACGCACTGCCCCAGTGGGACGGAGTCCTGAGGCATCTGCGGAACAGCAAGATCGACCCGGAATTGGGAGTCAAAGCGGGACTGCTGGCAAGAAGCACCCGAGACCAGGCCAGGCATTATGACCGATTCAGGAACCGCCTGATCTTTCCAATACGGGATGATCATGGGAGGGTGGTTGCTTTTGGTGGAAGGGTCCTTGCCTCCGAGAATCAGGACGAACCGAAATACCTCAACAGCCCTGAAACTCCGATATTTCAAAAAGGGCGCATGCTGTACCAGATGGCCAGAGCACGGGAAGCCTGCCGTGAGATCAGACAGGTGGTGATCGTCGAGGGTTACATGGATTTGCTGGCTTTCCATGTCCACGGGTTCTATCGGGTGGCAGCGACCCTGGGGACGGCCCTCACTCCGCACCAAGTCCGCCTGCTGTCGCGCCAGGCCGACGAGGTTGTGTTGGCCTATGATGGGGATGAGGCCGGGGAGCGTGCCATGCTTCGGGCTTTACCGCTCTTCATGCAAGAGGGACTCGCCGTGAGCTGCATCCGATTCCCTGACCAGATGGATCCGGACGATTTCTTGCGGTCTCACGGCCTGACGGCCTTCGAGGGGCTCCTTCAGGGGCGTGAGGAGCTGGGTACGTGCGCCGTCCGAAAAACCCTGGCGAAATGGGACGGCACGGTCACCGGAAAGAGCAGAGTGCTTGCAGAGCTCCAGCCGATCTACCACAGTGCTTCTCTTCCCGTGCTGAAATCAGAGTATCTGCGCCTGATAGCCGACCGGCTGTCGCTCTCCGAAACAGTCATTCAACAACAGATGATGCGGGAAATGCGCCATGCTGGAAAACCCAGGCAGGCGTCTCGCCCGGTTGCTCCGCGGGGGCCTGGGCAGCAATGTTCTCTGGAAGAGAATATCCTCCGAATAATGATTCAACATCCCGACCTGATTAGAGTGGTGAAAGGATCAGGGGCACTGGGCTGTTTCCGGGAGTCTGCACTGAAAGCTATTGCAGAGGTTGTGACGCAGGTCCCTCATCCGCCCGATGGGGATTTCTGTCCCGGCGCAGTCCATGACCGGTTGCCTGATACCGAACTGAGAGAATGCTTTACCGGATTCTTGTTGGATCCACATGATCTGAGCGAGGCTCGCCTGCACATGCAGGACTGGCTGGATGCACTACTGGAGCGTGATCGAAAGCAGCGGCGCTTGAGTTTGCGCGAAGCTTTGCACCAGGCAGAACAGAATGGTGACCAGGCTCAAATCCGGGAACTTTTGGCGGAAATCCGGGGCCTTGGTTTTTCCAAGAGACGAGCTGAAGACACTCGGGACAATGCTTAGAGAGAGGAACAGATGACGGATAAGGAAATCAAGCAAAGACGCGATCCTGCCCTGACCAAACCTGAAATGGACGATATCAAGCGTCTCATTACCGTGGGGAAGGAAAAGGGCTATCTCACCTACGACGAAGTCAACGAGGCATTGCCCGAAGACCTGGTGTCTCCCGAAAAAATGGATGACATGATGATGATTTTCGACGAGATGGATATCGAGATTGTCGATTCCGAGCAACAGGTGCAGGTGGTTCGGGAAGGTGTTGGCGCCGATACCGAATCCCTGATTGAAGAAGAAGAGGACCTTCAACTCGAGGCTGACGTCACCAACAGGATCACCGATCCGGTCAAAATGTACCTGCGGGAGATGGGACAGGTATCGCTGCTCACCCGCGAGGGCGAAGTCGAAATCGCCAAGAGGATCGAAATGGGGGAAAGAGAGATCTTCAATGCGATCATGGAGTCTTCCATAGGGATCAAGCGGATCATGAGCCTGAAGGAACGGCTGGAGAGCGGCAGCCTGCGGCTGCAGGATGTCTTGCGGGAAGTGGACGAAGAGATGACGCCCGAAGATGAGGCCGCACAGAAAGCCAGGGTCATCAGCATGCTCGACGAGGTCAGAAGGTTGGACGAAACAAACAAGATCATGCAGACCACCTTGCTTGCTCAAAGCGTCGCCTCTGACTCCGAGCTGGTCCTGAAGCACCAGGTGCAGCAGAACAAAGAGCGAATCGTGAGCCTGCTCAAGGGGCTGCAGCTGGGAAGACGGCATATCGACAGCATCATTGACCGATTGCATGCCTGTTTGTACGAGATCGAGAGGTCCGAAAGGGACCTGCAGCACTGCCTGCTCTCTTGCGGAAAACCCTTTCAGGAGCTGAAACCGGTCCATGATGCGCTGCAAAACGGTGGTGGAAAAGCGGATTGCTCTGCAAGACCCGGGAACATGTCCCGTGATGATTTCATAGCGTTGGTCAGGCGGGCTGTAAAAGCCAAAGAAGAGATTTCACGGCTGGAAATAGAAGCCAAGATGGATGCCAGGTCCTTGCGGCAGATCCTCAAGCGTGTGGATGACGGATCGGTTCGGGCGAAGCTGGCCAAGAGTGAGCTCATTGAAGCGAATTTGCGCCTGGTGGTGAGCATTGCCAAGAAATACACCAATCGGGGTTTGCAGTTCCTGGATCTCATCCAGGAGGGAAACATCGGCCTCATGAAGGCAGTCGACAAGTTCGAGTATCAGCGCGGTTACAAATTCAGCACTTATGCCACCTGGTGGATCCGCCAGGCCATCACACGCGCCATTGCCGATCAGGCTCGCACCATCAGGATCCCGGTCCACATGATCGAGACGATCAACAAGCTCATTCGGACCTCCCGCTACCTGGTGCAGGAGCTCGGGCGGGAGCCCACGCCGGAGGAGATTGCGGAAAAAATGGAATTCCCCGTGGAAAAGGTCAGGAAGGTCCTCAAAATCGCCAAAGAGCCGATCAGTCTGGAGACCCCGATAGGAGAGGAGGAGGACAGCCATCTTGGTGACTTCATCGAAGACAAGAGGGTCGCTTCCCCCGTTGACGCCGTGATTAACCTCAACCTGAGCGAACAGACCCGAAAGGCCCTGGCAACCTTGACTCCAAGAGAGGAAAAGGTCCTGAGGATGCGCTTCGGTATCGGGGAGAAGGCGGATCACACGCTGGAAGAGGTGGGGCAGGATTTTTCCGTGACCAGGGAGCGTATCCGCCAGATTGAGGCCAAGGCGCTGCGCAAGCTTCGCCATCCCAGCCGCAGAAAGGAATTGAGGAGCTTCATTGAAACTTAGCTTGACATTGTTTGGCACCTCTTTTTACTATGCGCGGGTGTTCCATGTGGAGATTGATTCAGGTTAGAGGGCCCATAGCTCAGTTGGAAGAGCCACCGGCTCATAACCGGTAGGTCCCTGGTTCGAGGCCAGGTGGGCCCATCAGCACTCTAAAGAAGAGCGTACAGGTTGGAATCGAAGGAGAAAGGCGTATTTCAGGGATTGGGAATGGTGGCTGCGGGAGTGAAAGCTGATTCCACCAGGTGTGGAGACCGAAGGCTCAAAGCTTTCAAAGCCTGCACCACGATGAGCTGTAGAGGGGGGTGTTCTAAACGGAACACCCCTATTTTTTTGGAGAACAGGCGTGGTCCTGCTGAGTGATATTCTGGCCTGGCTCGATTTTTATGCCCCTTTTCGATATGCCGCATCGTGGGATCAATGCGGTCTTCAGATCGGTGACCCTCAGGCTTCCGTGAAACGTATTCTCGTGGCCCTCGATCCCTGCACTGCAACGCTCAACGAAGCGCAGGAGCAAGAATGCCAGTGCCTGGTAACCCACCATCCCCTGTTGTTTCAGCCCATAAAGGCGGTTCGAACCGATCAGTTCCCGGGAAACCTAGTGATTGAGGCAGTGCGCAAGGGTATTGGCGTGATTTCGGCCCATACCAATCTGGATGCTGTCAAGGGAGGGACCAACGACCTGTTGGGGGAGATGCTGGCTGTGAATATCACGGGGCCTTTGGAATGTGATGTTGCCTGGCAGAGTGAACCGCGTTACGGGGGGATGGGGCGTATCGGATTCCTCCGGCAGCCGATGCGCTTCAGGGCTTTGGTGGAGGAAACGGTCCAGCGCCTGGGTGGAATGGCCGTCAGGGCTGTTGGGAATGCTGAGAAGCCGGTCCACCGGGTGGCGCTCTGCAGCGGCAGCGGCGGCAGTCTGATTGAACAGGCCGTCAGCGCTGGATCGGATGTTTTCATCACGGGCGATGTGAAGTATCACGATGCGCAGCGAGCGGTGGAAGCCGGACTCGCTCTCATTGATATTGGGCATTTTGCTTCGGAAAGAATCATTGTTGGGCCTCTGGCGGCTTTTATTCGAGGCCGGGCGGCCGCACGGTGCGACACGCTTGAAGTCATTGAGGCTGCTGGTGAAAGAGACCCCTTCTGGCAGCCGTCACTCAATCAAACGACTGATCAACCTTTTTCACAGGAGGCTGGAATTGCTTGAGCAACTCAAGTGCCTGGTGCAATACCAGGTCTTGGAGGACAAGAAGGCAAAACTGGTGCGCAGCTGCGAAGAGACTCCCAGACGAATCCTGGAGATTGAAAAAGAATTCGAGGATTTTGAGTCTGTGTACCTGGGCAGAAAAGCTGAACAGGAACATGCACGAAAGCTGCACCGGTCGTTGGAACAGGAAATCGGCGAACTTGAGCAGAAGATGAAGCGGAGCAAAGGCCGCTCGAATGAGGTGAAGAACAACAAGGAATACCAGGCAATCCTTAAGGAAATCGAAGAGGTACAAAAAGAGATCGCAGAGAAGGAAGACCTGGTTTTAGAGCTGATGGAAACCATAGAGCATCTTAGCGGGGAGCTCAAAGCGCTGAGCAATGAGGTCGAAAAGCGCAAGGGTAAGATGGAGGAAGACAGGCAGCTGCTGCAACGCGAGGTGGACCAGCTCAGGGATCGTCTTGATGTGATCGAACAATGGCAGGAGAAAGTCCGAAGCAATATGGACCCCGAGATCTGGAAGCGCTCTGAGGTATTGCTCCAAAAACAGGGGGGTATTGCTGTCGCGCCGGTGGAATGCGGGATTTGTCAGGTTTGCCATCTGAATATCCCTCCACAGCGATTCATCGAATTGCAGCGCGACGAATCCATTATGCAGTGCCCGCACTGCCATCGTTTCATCTTTTGGCCGGGACACGAAGCGTACAGTGTTTTTGAAGAGGACTGGGACGATCTCTGAGACGTAGCCTGAATGCGCTTCGTAGCGATGGCCCGCCTCATTGGAGCGTTCCCCGGAAGCACGACCGGCCCTTCGAAAAAGGAAAAGGGTTGCGATTTTAAACGGCCTGTAATATGAGGTGGGCACTTTTTGTTCTCTAAAATTTTGGGTGCAGTTCGCAGGCAAGAGGGTGAATCTCATGTCCACATATGGTCTCAGGATTTTTACCGGTAACAGCAATCCGGAGCTGGCCCGGCAGATTTGCGGTAGATTGGGAATAGCTCTGGCAAATTCCCTGGTTTCAACCTACAGCGACGGCGAAATCCGGGTCGAAATCAGTGAGAATGTGCGGGGAGCGGATGTTTTCGTAGTGCAGTCCGGCTGTCATCCCGTCAATGATCATCTGATGGAGCTCCTGGTGATGGTGGATGCTCTGAAGCGCGCCTCAGCGAGGAGGATCACCGCTGTTATCCCTTACTACTGCTATGCCCGCCAGGACCGGAAGAACAAGCCGAGGGTCCCCATCACCGCCCGCCTGGTGGCCGACCTGATCAGCCGAGTCGGCGCTCATCGGATCCTGACCATGGATCTCCATGCAGGCCAGATTCAAGGATTCTTCAATATCCCTGTTGACAATCTCTATGCCTCACCCATCCTGCTACCCTATATCCGTGAACAATTCGGCAACAACCTCGTGATCGTATCCCCCGATGCCGGCGGTGTTGCCCGTGCCCGCGCCTATGCCAAGCGCCTTCATGCCGGCCTTGCCGTCATTGACAAACGTCGTTCCGATGCCAATCAGGCTGAGGCTTTGAACATCATAGGAGAGGTCGCCGGAATGACCGCCATAGTCCTCGATGATATGGTCGATACCGCGGGGACCCTGGTGGAGGCGGTCAATACTTTGCTGGAAAAGGGCGCCAGCGAGGTGCATGCCTGTGTTACCCATGCCGTCTTGTCCGGGCCGGCGTTGGAGCGCATTGAGAAGAGTGCGCTGAAGGGCCTGATCGTGACCGACACGATCCCGTTACGTTCTCGGACCGCCGAGTGCCGGAAGATTGTCTGCCTTCCTTCCTGCGGACTCTTTTCTGCCGCCATTAGAAACATTCACAACGAAGACTCTATCAGCACGCTTTTCGAAATTCTCCACTAGGAGTTAGGCCGAAAACACCCTCTCCCTTGATGGAGAGGGTGTGAGTGGCTGAGAAAGTAGCCCCCCTCACTTGGTCTCTCCTCTGAATGGGGAGACGGACCTTCGCTGGCTCCCACGCTCTGCGTGGGAGCCCATGCCTTCGGGCATTATGCCGCCGTTGGACGCGGAGCGTCCAACGTGTGCGTTCCCACGCAGAGCGTGGGAACGCGGGGGGAACGAACTTACGGTGCGAAGAACTATCTCAAAATGGCACAAAGGCCGTTGAATGTCATTCCGGCAAAAGCCCATACGCGTCAACTTAAGGATATTCCGTGTGGTACCGACTGGTTACAAAACCGGGAGGTTTTCCAAACGTCATTCCGGCATGTTTTTGGCCGGAATCCAGGGTCTTGAGAGTCTTCCCCCGGCCAAATGCCTGCCGGGGTGACGGTGCGTGTTGGCAGCCGGAGCTCTCAGTCCACAGCATCCAGAACTTTTCGAATGAGTGTTGCAATTCCTTCCAGACTGACCGGTTTCATCGTGAAAGCGCGGATTCCGGTCTTCTTCACGGAATCTTCGTTGATCCTTTCGCTAAAGCCGGTACAAAGAATAATCGGGATGTCGGATCGGATCTCCATGATCTTCTCAGCCAGATCGATGCCAGTCATCTTCGGCATGGTATAGTCGGTGATCAGCAAATCGAAATAGTGCGGTTGCCGGGCAAACAGGTCCAGTGCCTCAGGACTGCGCGTCGTCGCAGTGACCTCGTACCCCAGAAGCTCCAGACTTCCCTTGACTACATTGACCAATTGTTCTTCATCGTCCACCAACAATATCTTTTCTCTACCCCCAACGATTGCACCAGGGGAAGGTGCTTTCGATACTTCGCCAATTTCGAGTCTCGGGAGATAGATGTGAAACACCGTCCCCTTTCCCGGTTCACTGTAAACGGTGATCGCCCCGCTATGCCCCTTGATGATACCGTGCACGACAGCCAGTCCTAGACCGGTGCCCTCGCCAAGTTTCTTGGTCGTGAAATACGGATCGAAGATGCGCTCGATCGTTGTATGATCCATCCCGACACCGGTATCCTCGACGGTCATTCTTAGATAGCTCCCCGGATTGATCTCCGGAGGTTTGGCAGGATCGATCGGGCTGAAATGGATCGGAGAAACGGCTATTCGGAACACGCCCCCCTGATCTTGCATGGCGTGGGCCGAGTTGGTAGCCAGATTCATCAAAACCTGATGCATCTGGGTCGCATCCGCCATAACCACATCATCTCCCTGCGCAAGGTCGATTTCCTGACGGATTTCAATGGTCGTCGGCAGGGTCGAGCGAAGCAGTTTCAGGGTTTCTTTAACGATCGGAATCAGTTGCAGCGGTCTTTTTTCCTGATCGCTCTTGCGGCTGAAGGTGAGGATCTGTCCCACCAGGTCTTTGGCTCGATGGGTCGCCTTGATCACCTCGTCGAGACTCTGTCTTGCCGGAGAATCCGGGGCGAGATGGAAGCCGGCGATCTCGGTATAACCCAGGATAATCCCAAGGATGTTGTTGAAGTCGTGGGCTATGCCTCCGGCCAGGGTGCCAACGGCCTCCATCTTCTGAGCCTGAGACAGGCGGGCTTCGAGTCGATCCTTTTCTTCCTCCGCCTGCTTGTGCTCGCTGATATCCATCGCCGAGGTTATGAAATAGAGCGGGTGTCCTGCGGAGTCACGGCGCAGGGATGTGCTGATGTCAGCCCAGACGGTGGACCCGTTCTTGTGAAGGTAGCGTTTGGTGATGCGGCCCGAATCCATGACCCCGGCAAGAATAGGGGCTATCAGCTCCTGAGTCGCTGCGATGTCGTCAGGGTGAGTGATCTCCTGCCATGTCCGATGCCGCAGTTCCTCCTCGGAGAAGCCGAGCATCTCGCAGAAGGCCCTGTTCACATGGATTTCGCCGGAGGGAAAGGTGATGGATTTCCCGATCGAGGAATGCTCGAAGACGTACTTGAACTTGTCTTCGCTCTCGCACAGAGCTTCCTCCATCCGCTTGCGCTGGGTGACGTCCTGAAATGTTCCATGGACCTTGATACACTCACCGCCTTCGCAAACCGCCATACCGATAGCATGGCACCATTTTACATTCCCTTTGGTCGTGAGCAGCTGGGCCTCGAAATCCAGCGGCTTGTCCTCCTCAATGAGTGCTCGCATCGCTTCGGCAACCAGCGGCCGGTATTCCGGAAGGTAGTAGCTCACATGTTCATCCGGCCCGGGGATCGGCTCGCCGGGTTCTATCTCAACGATATCGTAGGTCTCGCGCGTCCAGTTGGCCTTGCGAGTGATCAAATCCATTTCCCATCCACCGATCTTCGCGATTTGACCGACTTGATTGAGAAGTGCTTCGCTCTTCCGCAAGGCATCTTCCGCGAGCTTTCGCTCGCTTATGTCGACGCATGTGCCCTCCAGGAAGAGAGGATTTCCTTCGCCGTTCCGGACTAAGCGGGCATTCATCGAAACCCATAGAGGCGATCCATCCCTGCGTCTCAACTGCACCTCGAAACCCCTGACCCTTCCTTCCGAACCGCTCAATATAGCAATCAACCGTTTTCGATCTTCGGGACGGACGTATAGATGCTCTTCGATGTTGGGCACGGCGGTCATCATTTCACCGGGTGAATCGTATCCGAACATATGGGCAAAAGCCGGGTTAATGGTCCGGTATCCGCCTTCCGGCGTCGTCTGAAAAATGCCTTCGATGGCATTCTCAATAATGTTCCGGTATTGCTTTTCGCTTTCGAGCAGCGCCTCCTCCGTCTGCTTTTGCTCGGTGATGTCTTCAGAAATGCTGAGGACGTACTTGGGGACCCCTCGATCATCCGGAATGGGAATCTTCCTGGTGTGTAGAACCCTTTCACCCTTATGCCTGGTTTGAATTGTCTCCCTCGGAATATCGCACAGGACCTTTCCGTTGAGAAACTCCCTCTCTTTGCCAGGAAGAGACTCCTCCTGTTTTGGGAACAATTCATGGATGCGTCTTCCAAGCAATTCCTCGTGTGAATGTCCGAGCAACTCGTCCCCGGCCCGGTTCACCATTATGAGCCGCGAGTTATTGGCATCACTGACGATGATCATGTCCGGCGTATTATCAATAACGGCATTCAGGAAGTCTTGATTCTGCTTGAGCTCTTCCAGAAGTTGTTCATTGCTGGCTCTCAGGTAAAGAGTCTCCAGGCCTTTCTGGATGCGGCCTTTGATCTCGTCGGGATTGAGGGGTTTTGTGAAATAGCCCTGTATTCTGCCTTGGTTGATGGCATCCACCAGGGGATCGAAATCGCTGAAACCGGTGAGCATGAACCTCAAGGTATCCGGGAATTCCGCTGCCGCCTGCTCCAGCAGTTCGACGCCGGTCATCCCCGGCATGCGCTGATCACTGATCAGCACGTCGATCTGCTCCCGGCGCAGCATTTCCAGGGCATCTTTGGCGGATTCGGCCACACGAATGTCATACTCCCTTCGGAAAAGTGCTCTAAAAGTCTGCAGATTGTCCGCCTCGTCATCCACATAGAGAATACGAGGCTTGTCGCCAGGCGAATAGTCAACCATTATCGGTCCTCCTGGAACGCGGGAAGAAGAATCGAAAACGTGCTGTGGTGAAAAGCTATCCTGTTTCAGCCGGTCTTTCAAAGCCTCAAAATGAAAACGGGAAGAATAGAGTACTCTCGGCCAAATGCGACTCAGCCACGAGGGGCCACGATGAAAACAGATGAAGAATATCATGGTTGTTGGGAAATCAATAACACAGACTGTTTCTTCAATGGGAGAAGTGTCGAATCACAGAATTAACAATGAAAAAACAAGAAGTTGTGTGCAATGGAAAGGTGGCGGCGAGAAGACGGGTTTCGATTCTCCGCTTCCTCCATGGAGACCTGCGGACCGAGGTCAAGAGAGCCCAGCGGAAGTTCCATCAATTCATAAGCTGATCCTGCGAATCAGAGTAAATTGGTTCTCAGTGAACATCATGCTTGAGTGGTGCCTTTTTCATGTTACACCTCGTTCCCACGCTCCTGCGTGGGAACGCACCTATTCATTGCCAATCAGCATAGAGCCTGAGCCGGCTTTGCTCCTGGCAGAAGAAGATCTGCCCTTGTCATCCTCCATCACCAGCGGCGTTCCCACGCAGGAGCATGGGAACGAGAGTAAGGCACAAGAGGCAGTCATTGTTGTTGAATTATGAGAGAACAAATCAGCCCTGTCCTGCGAATGGACTGCCTTGATCACGACAGCTTTATGTGCCATAAATCACCGTGCTGTTGAGGCAACGAGGAGGGATAACCATGAAAAGCCAGCAAACCATTCCCTGTCCAAATTGTGGAACGATCGTGAGTGTCCATCGAAACCCTCTGCTCACTGTTGACATCATCATTCGGATGGCGGGCGCAGCCGTAGTGTTGATCGAGCGCAAGAACCCTCCCTATGGATGGGCTCTCCCGGGCGGGTTCGTGGATTATGGCGAAAGCCTCGAAGCAGCGGCCTGGAGGGAAGCCAGGGAAGAGACCGGTCTCGAGGTGGAGTGTCTCGAACAGTTTCGGGCCTATTCCGATCCGAATCGCGACCCTCGCCATCATACGGTGACGATTGTTTTCAGCGCATTGGCTAAAGGGACCCCAGAGGCTGCTGATGATGCTCTGCGCGCCAAGGTGTTTCGACTGGAAGAACTCCCTGATAATCTGGTGTTTGATCATGCCAGGATCCTGGCGGACTACTTCAACCTGTGAGGTTTAGGGTCTGTTTTGTGTCGCCGGTATGCATGGGCGAGGGGAATTGTTCCTGTTCACTCTCACCGGTTAATCCTTTATGACGAGAATGGGAAAGAAAGTGTCGGAAATGATCTGCAAAGCCAGGATTGGCCACGTACCGATGATTCAACAGTTGCTCGGAGCATACGCCAGGGAGGGCAAGCTGCTGGCTCGGTCCCTGAGCGAGCTGTACACAAACTTGAGAGACCTGATGGTCGCAGTGGACGAGGAAAGTGACACCATCCTCGGCTGCTGCGGCCTTCATGTCATCTGGGATAACCTGGCTGAAATCCGCTCTCTGGCCGTGCAGGAATCCTGTCAGGGACGGGGTATCGGGAGGCGGCTGGTGGAGGCTTGTATTGTCGAAGCCGGAGACCTGGGTATCGGTCGGCTCTTTACTCTGACCTATGAAGCCGCTTTCTTTGAACGCCTCGGATTTCGAATCGTCGACAAGAACATTTTCCCACACAAGATCTGGGTGGATTGTCTCCATTGTCCGAAATTCCCCAATTGTGACGAAGTCGCTCTGGTGTTGGATCTCAGCGAACAGCCCGGCACATCGCCTCTGCAGGAGAATCATGATGAAGAGGTGTAGGGTTGGGGACACGATTCGGGAGGGCACGGTTTGCAAATGCCCTCGGCATGAGTTATACAGCCTGGCGTTGGCTGTGTGCCTGCAGATTTGGTCTGCGAATCCCATAGAGGAGCGTTCACCCGGTGAATCAGGTAAGCGAGACACGACATCGACTGATCAATGCCGATGCGAGGGACCTGTCTTTTGTCCCCGACGAATCGATTCACCTGGTTGTTACATCGCCCCCTTATTGGAATCTCAAGCGTTACAACGAACATCCGGATCAACTGGGGCATATTGAAGACTATGAAACCTTTCTGACCGAGATCGAGAAGGTATGGCGTCACATCTTCCGCATTTTGGTTCCGGGAGGACGTCTGGTGTGTGTTGTCGGCGATGTGTGTGTTTCCCGCAGAAGATTTGGCAGACACCTTGTTTTCCCTCTTCACTCGGATATTAGCGTAGCGTGCAGGAAGATTGGTTTTGACAATTTGAATCCCATCATCTGGCATAAAATTTCGAATGCAACGTTTGAAGTTGCGAACGGATGCAAGTTTCTAGGCAAGCCATACGAACCCAATGCGATCATCAAGAATGATATGGAATTTATCCTCATGCAAAGAAAGCCCGGCGGGTACAGACAACCCACCGAGAAGCAGAGAGAACTCAGTAAGATCAAGAAAAAAGACTTCGACATCTGGTTCAGGCAAATCTGGAACATTCCCGGCGCTTCGACTAAGAATCACCCGGCACCCTTTCCGCTGGAGTTGGCGTCTCGTTTGGTCAGGATGTTCTCTTTTGTCGGCGATACGGTCCTCGATCCCTTCTGTGGCACCGGTACCACGCTGGTGGCAGCCCTGAGGTCCGGTCGAAACAGTGTCGGTATCGAAATTGACGATCTGTATTGCCGAGCAACGGCACGCTATCTGAAGGCGGAGACCTGCAACTTGAATTTTTTCTATAGGGCCCATTTGTCCTTTGAAACACTCAGCTCCGACGAATCGGGCCAACTTCATGTTTCCGAGAATCAGGCCTTGTACAACGTCAGGTCAGCCAGGACAGCAATGGTTTGAGTTGGCAATAGATGGGTAATCCTTGAAAGAGAAAGAAGAGCGTAGCGGAAATGATTGGAGCTGTGCTGAGAAAGATTTTTGGCAGTCAGAATGAGCGAAACCTCAAACGCATTGTGCCTTATGTGGATGAGGTCAATGATTTTGAACCTTCTGTTGAGAAACTGAGCGACCATCAGCTTCAAGCCAAGACCGGGGAATTTCGACAGCGGCTGGACAACGGGGAACCCCTCGATGACCTTCTTCCTGAAGCCTTTGCCGTGGCGAGAGAAGCGTCGATTCGGACCCTCGGGATGCGCCCCTTCGATGTTCAGGTCATCGGCGGGGTTGTGCTGCACCAGGGAAGAATCGCCGAGATGAAAACGGGTGAAGGCAAGACCCTCGTTGCCACAATGCCGATCTATCTCAATGCCCTGACAGGAAGGGGAGTGCATCTGGTTACGGTGAACGACTACCTGGCCCGCCGCGACAGCGAATGGATGGGAAAGGTCTATCGCTTCCTCGGGCTTCGTGTCGGCTGTATTGTCCATGGGCTCGACGACCGGGAGCGGAGAGAAGCCTATGAGGCGGATGTGACCTACGGAACCAACAACGAATTCGGTTTCGATTATTTGCGCGACAACATGAAGTTTCGAAACGAGGACATGGTGCAGCGGGACCTGCACTACGCCATCGTGGATGAGGTGGACAGCATCCTGATCGATGAAGCCCGAACTCCGCTCATTATTTCTGGTCCGGCCGAAAAATCGACGGAGCTCTACTACCGGATCAACCGCATCATCCCCCAGCTGAGGGCCGAAGTCCACTATACCAGAGAGGAAAAGAGCCGTACCGTCGCCCTGACCGAGGAGGGGGTGGAACGGACCGAGGGCCTCCTTGGAGTAGAAAACCTGTACGATCCGCGCAACATCGATATCCTCCATCACGTGCAGCAGGCCTTGCGTGCCCACACCCTCTTCAAACGCGATGTGGACTACATCGTGAAGAGTGGGCAGGTGATCATCGTCGATGAATTCACCGGACGGATCATGCCGGGGCGCCGGTACAGTGAAGGGTTGCATCAGGCCCTGGAAGCCAAGGAAAACGTGAAAATCGAGAATGAAAACCAAACCCTGGCGTCCATTACCTTTCAGAACTACTTTCGTATGTACGACAAACTGGCCGGCATGACCGGCACGGCCGACACAGAAGCTGCTGAATTTGCCAAGATATACAAGCTGGACGTGGTAGTCATACCGCCTCACAGGAAAATGATCCGTTTGGACAACCCGGATTGTATCTATCGGACGGAAAAGGAGAAATTTCAGGCGGCGGTGAAGGAAATCAAGGAGCTCAACCAGATAGGTCGTCCCGTTCTGGTGGGAACGGTAAGCATCGAGAAGTCGGAACGGCTGAGCGAGATGCTGAAAAGAGAAGGGGTGCCCCACCAGGTGTTGAATGCCAAGCACCATGAGCAGGAAGCCGAGATTGTTGCCGGGGCGGGGCAGCCCGGAGCGGTGACTATTTCCACCAATATGGCCGGCCGTGGAACCGATATTGTTCTCGGTACCGGTGTGGCTGCCAAGGGTGGGCTGCACATACTCGGAACCGAGCGTCATGAAGCCAGGCGTATCGACAACCAGCTCCGCGGCCGCTCCGGCCGCCAGGGAGATCCGGGGTCGTCGCGATTCTATCTTTCGCTGGAAGATGATTTGATGCGCATTTTTGCTGCCGAACGGATCTCCGGCCTGATGCAGCGGATCGGGATGGCTGAGGACGAACCGATTGAACACCGCATGGTCAGCCGGGCGATCGAAAGTGCTCAAAGCCGGGTGGAAGCCCAGAACTTCAGCATCCGCAAGCAGCTGCTCGAATATGACGACGTTATGAATCAGCAGCGGGAGGTCATCTACCGGCAGCGTCGCGAAGCCCTCCGGGGAGGCGATCTCAAGCCCGTGATCCTGGATATGGTTGAAGACCTGGTGAATGGACTCGTGCTGGAGAGCACCGATGAAAAGACTTTCGCCGAGGACTGGAACATCGAGAATCTCAATGTCGAGTTCGCTCGCTTTTTCGGATTGCAGCTGAACTTTACGGTTGAATCCCTGGGGGATACCAGCCAGGCCGACCTGCTGGATGACCTGCTTGAGATGGTGAGACAACGCTACGATGCTCGCGAAAAGGAATTCGGGCCGGAGGTGATGCAGGACCTTCAAAACTACATACTTCTCCAGACCGTTGACAGCTACTGGAAAGATCATCTCCTCAACATGGATCATCTCAAGGAGGGGATCGGCCTGCGCGGCTATGGCCAGCAGGACCCTCTGGTCGCCTATAAGCGCGAGGCCCACCAGATGTTCCAGGATATGATCGAGCGTGTGAAAGAGGAGACCATCCGACTGCTGTTCCACATTCAGATTCAACGAGAAGAGCAGGTGCAACAGCTGCGGAAAGAACAGGAAGAACAACCCATGTTTTACGAGGCGGCCGGGGGGGGAGGGGTGTCGAAGCCTCAGGCCGTGAAAAAAGATCGAAAGGTTGGCAGAAATGATCCTTGTCCCTGCGGAAGCGGAAAAAAATACAAGAGATGTCACGGTCGCTAGAGGGCCATTCGTTGTCCCCGGTTTTCGTGTTTCAGCCGTAGATTCGGAAATGCGCTATACCGGTCGGCCGGATCTGGCGCTTATTGTCGCCGATCCGCAAGAAGGGGCCACGGCTGCCGGGGTGTTCACCACCAACCAGTTTTGTGCGGCACCCGTCATGGTATGTGAAGAGCATCTTCGGGCCTCGTCAACAACGAAAGCAATCCTTGTCAACGCAGGAATAGCCAATGCCTGTACGGGTGAGACGGGGTTGCTGCGGGCCCGCGAGACGGCGCGCCTGGTCGCCGGGGCACTCGATGTTCGCCCGGAGAAGGTCCTGGTTGCCTCAACCGGCGTAATCGGCCAGCAGCTGAGGGTGGAAGCCGTCGCCGGCTCCCTGCTGCGACTTGTGGATGGTCTGCAGGCTGATGGATGGGATCGGGTCGCTCAATCCATTATGACCACCGATACCGTTCCAAAATTCGCAACCACACGGGTGAAGATCGGCGAAAGAGTCGTAACGATCGGTGGTGTTGCCAAAGGGGCCGGGATGATCGCGCCGAACATGGCCACGCTTCTGGCATTCGTTTGCACGGATGCCGCCATTGAAAAAGACGTCCTGGAACATTGCGTGCGCGCGGCTGCCGATGCGTCGTTCAATGCCATCACCATAGATGGCGACACCAGTACCAATGATACCTTGCTGGTTCTTGCCGGCGGCGTTGCCGGCAACCCTGTCATAGCGGACCGGGACAGCTCGGAGAGCCGACTTTTTGGAGCTGCGCTGAAGGCAGTGCTTCTCGACCTGGCAAAGCAGATCGTGATGGATGGGGAAGGCGCAACGAAACTCATTGAAATTCGGGTATCGGGCGCTCTCGACGAAGCCAGTGCCCGCCTGGTAGCCTTCACAGTCGCCAACTCTCCACTGGTCAAGACCGCCTTTTTCGGTGAGGACGCCAACTGGGGAAGAATTGTCGCTGCTGCCGGAAGAGCAGGAGTTCATCTGATTCCCGAACGGGTCGCACTTTATTTCAGTGGCCTTTGCGTCTTCCGGGAAGGAACTCCCATCGGCGATCAGGAGACTGAAGAAAAGGCGTCACGAATTTTTCGCGAAAAGGAAATAGCGGTGAATCTCGACCTTGGTCTGGGAGACTCCTCATTCACGACCTATACCTGCGATTTCTCGTATGATTATGTCAAGATCAACGCTTCGTATCGATCGTAATACACGACTACCCAACCGAGAGGACGTGACCAGGACTCCTTATACTCGGTGATAGGAATTGTCTCTCGTGTGGATCGTCGGGCGGTGTGATGCGTAACTGTTCTGCTTCACCTACTGAGAGCGAATGGGCTGGATCGGGTCAAAATCACGTAGAAGGCATCTTTGTCGAACCTATGCTTTTAGAAAGCAGGCAGAAAGGCGAAGCGGCTCATTTCGACACGTCCAGGTCGATGATAATAAGATGGCCTTCCTTGTTCTTGATCGATTTGAACCATCCCTTCTTTTCGAATTCCTTAGCCAGGGTTGTCATCTTCTTGTATGCCGTATTCTTAATTTTGAAAGACTTATCCAATTGCCTCATTTTATTGGCAATAACGGTCAAGAGATGCTCCCCGCTGGGATCAAGGCTTGTGAGGACTGTCTTGAACAATTCTTCGGCGGTCTCGTCCTTATCTCTTTCAGGCCCCTCTTCCTTCGGGGGTTTTTTTTCACCGGGTAGCTGCTCAGCCGCTTTGGCTTTTTTGTCCTTCTTCTCCTTTTTGGGAGCGGCCTTTTCCGGTTGAGGAAGAATAATGATGTTGTCCGTACAACTGGTGAATATCGGCCGTTGCGAATCTCCTGCCTGGGTAATAAGCCAGACCTCTTTGCCGTATTTCCTCAAGATGTCCATGATGACCGAGAAATCGGAATCCCTCGTTACAAAAACAAATCGGTCGATAGAGGGCTTGTTCAGATATAGCTTCTCAAACGCGTCGAGACTGATGATCAGGTCGGCCCGGTTTTTCTTTCCGGAGATATGGGGAGCTTCTCGAATATCGAAATTGTGGTTGATCAACTGCTCACGCATTCTTGAGATCGAGTTCGTATTTCCACAGGCATACTTCACAGCGAAAACATAGTCTTCGGGAGTTTCCCTGTCCTCCTCCAGAATAATATCCTGGAGCATCTTGTCCAAATTCAAGATGCCCGCGACATTTTCCAGGTCAACGTATACTGCGATGAACTTCCTCATGTCTATCCCCTGTGGATGAGCTGCTCTTCGTGATGTCGATTCAGTCGCCTTCTGCGGTCAACCAACTCCCGGTTGGGAATCAGCCGGACGCAACGGCAACTTCGCCAATCCATGGAAGCTGCCGAAATCCAGCGCTGTCAAGTGCGTGTCGGCACTTGACCCCATTCAATCACATTTGTGTTGCTCTGAGAAGCGGCATATGCAGACGGATCACGTTTTGATATGGGTTGACGACCTGAAATGGGAGAAGAAAGGGGCATGATTTGAAGTGAAGAAGGGGGGATCTCTTCTGATGATCGAGGCAATGGCAGGCTCCCTTCTGAATTCCTTGTCCAGGAACTGCCTTACCAGGTGCCGATTCCAGCCCTTGGGATGGACGAAATCCGCATACAGAGAGAGGTCCCCCTCGTAGTGCATTCTCGTCGTCAATGCCTCAGCTTCCTTCCCGTAGACGGGGAGGTTGAAGACGGCAAGATTGAGGAATCCAATCTCGCCGGCATGTTGTGCCGTGAACTGCAGGGTCTTGCGAGCCTCCCTGAGTGTCTCGGCAGGGGTCCCAAAAAGCAGGTATACATACGCTGCAATCTCTGCTTTGCGCAGGTTCTTCAGTGCACGTGACACAACTTCCAGATTGATTCCCTTTTGCTCCCTGTCGAGCACGCTCTGATCGCCCGATTCGATGCCGAGCTGTAACATGGTGCACCCGGAATGCTTCAAGGCAACGCAGAAATCCTCATCGGCGAGATGAGTGGTCACCCTGGCAAAACCGTACCACGGGATTCCCGGAGGATCACCGGTAAAAGCCTTGAGAAGGCGAGGGGTCATGGCGTTGTCGAGGATGTGGAGCATGACCGGGTGGGTTTTTCGCCCAAGGACCCGCACTTCCTTTGTGGCTTCACAAACAGGGATCGGCTCGTAGGGATTGCCTTCCGCTCGCTCGGGGCAGAACGCACATTTGCCCCAGTAGCAGCCGTTTGATGAGCTGTAGGGAAGGATGAATCCGGGGGAGAGATACGTGTTGCCGTGCCGGCTGTCCGGAGTTGCAGGCGGAGAAGACGCATGGTCTGACATAGCCGGGACTGCACCATTTTGAAACGGTCGCCCGGCCGGGACGATCTCTGAAACGAATTCATAGCTGGGAATGGACCGTGCCCGCATCGGATCGTCAATGCCGCAAAGGGAAAGCAGGACCTGCTCTCCCGGCCCCGACACCAGATGATCAACAAGTCCCGTGAATGGGTCCTTCCAACCCGGTCTTCTCATCCAGGAGGTTACAAGGCCTCCCCCCAGCACAAGAGTGATCTCGGGGCAGGTGCGTCTGAGAAACCCCAATATCGCAAAAGTGCAGAGTGCCTGGCTGAGATAGTTGAGCGACACACCGGCCATAGCGGGGGCCTGTGATTCGATGATCTGGCTGAGCCTTTCTTGAAGATATGGGAAAAAGGGGTTCATCTCGGGGGCTTCTGCAGCGCGGAGAAGATCGTCGCTTCTCACCGGCGCAAGCTCTCGATGCTGATAGTTGACCAGGCTCAAACGAACATCGCCGGAGGGCAACGACATTTCAAGCACACGATTCAGGTCCTGGACGGTGCGGAGATAGCGATCGATGCCTTGGTAGAGGTCTCGATTTCTGATGCGGCTGAGGTTTGTCGAGAGATTGCGAACGGCTCGACGGGTCCACCTGTCGGTCGGCCCGACTGAGCCTTTCATGATACTGAGGAGGGCCTCCATGTTCAGGTCTACCGCAGTGCATGGGACCCCATGGTGGTTCAGTGCGCCGAGAAGCCTGGCAATGCCCGCCGGAGGTTCACAGGGCTTTACCACCGGCGGGTGGACCAAAAGGATAGGGGACCTCTGGCGGCGCATCGATATTCCAGACCTGATTTGCAGAACCGGGAGGCCCTAGGCCTCAGATCTGCCTTTTCAGCATTTCGAGCGCCTTCTTAACAACATGTCCTGCAGTGAAACCGTATTCCTTCATTAGCACCTCTCCCGGTGCCGAGGCGCCGAAGCCTGCCATGCCGATAACCGCGCCGCCGCTTCCCACGTAATGTTCCCAGCCCATTGGAATGCCGGCCTCGATTGCTATGCGGGCTTTGACGTCAGCCGGCAGGACCGTATCTTTGTATTCCTGTGAAGTTCTTTCGAAGAGCTCCCAGCTCGGCATGCTCACCACGCGCGTGGAAATGCCTTCCCCGGCCAGTTGCCTGGCGGCTTCGAGGGCCAGGTGAAGCTCAGACCCTGTGCCAATGAGGATCATATCAGGTTTGCCTGCCGAATCGGCAAGGATGTAAGCACCCTTTGAAAGGCCTTCAGCCGGGCCGTATTTCTGACGGTCCAGGACCGGGAGCTTTTGCCTGCTTAAGATGAGCGCTACGGGGCCATGAGCCGAAGCAACAGCCTGTCGCCATGCTTCGGCGGTCTCCGTTGCATCGGCCGGGCGGATCACGGTCAGACCCGGTATCGCTCTCAAAGCGGCGAGGTGTTCAACTGGTTGATGGGTTGGACCATCTTCTCCGACTGCGATGCTGTCATGGGTCAGGATGTAAATCACAGGGAGTTTCATCAGGGCGGCGAGGCGTATCGCCGGCCTCATGTAGTCCGCAAAGACAAGGAAGGTTGCTCCATAGGGACGAAGGCCTTTGTGCAGGGCTATTCCGGAAAGGATACTCCCCATGGCGTGTTCTCTAACTCCAAAACGGATATTCCGGCCTTCATGGCTGTCCTTCTGAAAATCTCGGGAGTCCTTGATCAGGGTCTTCGTCGACGGGGCCAGATCGGCTGATCCCCCAATGAGGGTGGGAACGCTTTTGGCGATTGCATTGAGGACCATACCGGAAGCCTCTCGAGTGGCCATCGAAGTTGTTTCGGGAAAATCCGGTAGGGCCTTGTCCCATCCATCCGGCAGGGTGCCGTTGAGATCATTTCGCAGTCGATCGGCCCGGTCGGGAAATGCTTCGGCATAGGCTGCGAGTCTTTCCCGCCAAAAGGTTTCCGCCTCGCTTCCCTTCTTTACGCACGCTCTAAAGACCTCAAGGGCCTGATCGGGTATATGGAAAAACGCATCTTCGGGCCATGCGTACTTTTCCTTGGTGAGCCGGACCTCTTCCACGCCCAGAGGTTCGCCATGGGCAGCTGCAGAATCCTGCTTATTGGGGCTGCCATGCCCGATGTGTGTCCGCAGGAGAATCAGGGTCGGTCTCAGGGATTCCGCCTGAGCCGACTCCAGGGCGGCAAGGATTGCGCCCGGATCATTTCCGTCATCGACCCTCAGCACGTTCCACTGGTAGGCCTTGAAGCGCAGCGCGACATCTTCGGTGAAGGTTATGGCTGTGCTGCCTTCGATGGAAATCCGGTTGTCGTCGTAGAGACAAATCAGCTTGGAGAGTCCCATGTGTCCGGCCAGGGATGCGGCTTCAGAGGTCACCCCTTCCATCATGTCTCCGTCGCCGCACATGACATAGGTGTAGTGGTCTATGATCTCATGGCCGGGTTCATTGTAAATCCCGGCCAGATGCCGTTCGGCCATCGCCATGCCGACAGCGTTGGCAAATCCCTGTCCCAGAGGCCCCGTGGTTGTCTCCACACCGGGTGTATGTCCGTATTCCGGATGGCCCGGCGTCTTGCTGCCCAGCTGGCGAAAGTTCTTGATCTCTTCGAGACTCAGATCATACCCGGTCAAATGCAGCAGGCTGTAGAGCAGCATTGAGGCATGTCCCCCCGAGAGTACGAATCGATCCCGATCCGGCCATTCAGGGTCCTTCGGATTATGCTTGAGCACTCGGGTCCACAGGACGTAAGCAACTGCCGCCAATCCCATAGGCGCGCCGGGATGTCCCGAATTGGCCTTTTGTACCGCGTCCATAGAGAGTGTGCGGATCGTATTGATGCACAGTTCATCGAGTGACGGTTGTTGAGGCAGGGTAGCGTTCATGGCTGGTTCTCCTCTTGTGTGGGCAAATATGTTCGGACTTGTCGTGGTCTGAGAGGCTGGGAGCAGCATTGGTTCGGATCGTCTTTGTCTGTCTACATGACTTTGGGCTGCCCGGTAGCCGTCAACACGCTGGTCCAAAGCTTTCCCTCCGGATCGACTTGTTTTCGCCCCGAGACGGCCAGTCTAATGGGCAGATGAGTGTATTCATTTTTCCAAAAGCCGACGACCATATTGGTGCGCCCCGCCATGGCGGCGTGCACCGCATTGTAGCCGAGAAGCAGGCAGAAGACGGAATCTCTCGAATTCGCAGGCATGCTCCGAATCGTATAGCTGGGATCAATGTACTTCAAGTTGACCTCCATGCCGCATTTTGCACAATGCTGACGTATCTGATCTCTCAGAAAGACTCCAATATCTCCGAGGCGGATGTTGCCTGATGCGTCCTTTGCATGGGTCGCCTCCATCAGGTCCTGTCCGGCCCCCTCACCCACAACGATCACGGCGTGGCCTCTCTTGTCCAACCGTTCCCTCAGAGCGGCGAGGAATCCTTCAATTGTGAAGCGGACTTCCGGGATGAGGCAGAAATTGACCACACTGTTGGCAAGCGTGGCATATGCGGCAATGAATCCGGAATGCCGACCCATGAGCTTCACCAGACCTATGCCGTTTCTGGCCCCCTCTGCTTCACTCCTGGCCGAGTATATGGCGGTCCTCGTCTCCGTAACAGCCGTCTCAAAGCCGAACGATTCTTCGATATAGGGTACATCGTTATCTATTGTTTTGGGGATACCGATCAGTGCAATTTTCAGTTTGCGCCGGGCGATCTCTTCCGCCATCGCTTGAGTGCCCCGCAAGGTCCCATCTCCCCCTATGGTGAAAAGAAGTCCCACATTCATGCGCTCAAGGGTGTCGACCATTTCGGATACGTCCTGGGGACCGCGGGACGAACCCAAAACGGTTCCCCCTCTCTCATGGATGTCTCGAACGAAATCGGGAGTCAGCTCCAAAGGGGCATGCGCGTGTTTGGGCGACAGCCCCTCATAGCCGTATCGAAAACCAAACACAGTGCGCACTCCATAGTGATGGAACAGGCTCATCACAATGGCCCGGATAGCGTCATTCAAACCGGGACAAAGGCCACCGCAGGTAACGATCCCCGCTTTGAGCTTGGAGGGATCGAAATAGATCATTCGACGCGGCCCGGCGACCTCGAAGCTGGGCGGCTCCTCTCCAGCCTCCAGGCAAGCCTTCGCATCCTTCGGGTTTGAGAAATAGAAGACCCGCTCGTCATCATCCACGAAATGCAACCCGACCAGAGGCGACGGGATTCGGCATTCACCCAGGTTCGCGGCCTGGAAGTCAACATTGCAGCTTTCCATGGTTATCTCCATCTTTGACCAAAACCGTGACATTGAATGAAGCCGCCTCAAGCCGCTCCAGAGACGTGCAGCAGTGCTTCCTTCCACTACCTTATCGGGGGACCCCTGCCTGCTCATCGACAGATGTGACTGTGCCCCCGTCGAGGGACGCACTGCTTGGTACAGTGCTGCAAAATAGAGCGACCATTCCGGCAGGTCGTCGTTCCGGCATGTTTCCGGCCGAAATCCGGAAAGGCTTCCTGGATACCGGCCTAAAGCTTGCCGGTACGACGAAGGGGAATTTGGCCATTCATTTCTGTGACACTGTACACCACGACAGCTATACCTCAGTGTGATTCTTGAGTGAAGTCCATTTATTCTGTTAACACAGTGAGAAGCCGTCTGAAAAGATACCCGCATACGTCATATCGCCGAAGGCCGATATCCAGAAAGCCGCGTGATTCCTGGATGCCGGTCCTCGGCTTGAAACATGCCGGAATGACGTTCGGGAGACTTGCCGGTTTTGTAACCATTTGGTACCACACGGGAAATCCTTAAGTTCACGCATATGTACCAGGCTGTTGTGCAGGATTCTTGACAGAGGTTGTCGCAAGTTGCTATAGAGATGCTTGGGTTGCTGATATAAGTTCGGTATAGACTGTTATTTCCCTCAAATTTCCAGTTCATTATTTTTAATGAGCGCCTCGGCCGGAACGAGGGTTCGTCCAAAGGCCAGGCCGGTTCCGGTAATCAAGCCATCCAATCTCCGGAGTTGGCAGTTTCAGCTGTTTCTTAGGTGTTTTTTTTACCGGGAAGGACCCGTTGCATGGGAGCCACGGAATAAGCTCAGATGGGATGTACGTCGGGACAGGGGGGATGTCCCTCTGCCGACCTTGGCATTAGGACCTTTGAGTTTAGGAGGAGGGTACTATGAAGCTCATTAAGGCAACCGTTCTTGTGTCATTGGCATTGGTCCTGCTGTTGGCTCCGGTCGCAGCGATGGCCGGTGAAACCCTGGATGCGGTGAAGGCACGGGGCTATCTCAGTGTGGGCGTTAACGGCGGTCTCTTTGGTTTCGGCATGCCCGACGAAAAAGGCGTGTGGCGTGGACTGGATGTGGACACGGGCAGGGCCATCGCTGCGGCCATCTTTGGCGATCCGGAGAAGATCAAATATGTCACCCTCACAACCCAGACTCGATTTACCGCTGTGCAATCCAAGGAAGTTGACGTGCTCTGTCGGAATGCCACCCGGACACTGACACGCGACACGGACCTCGGTTTGAACTTCGCTCAAGTGAATTATTACGACGGTCAGGGTTTCCTTGTTCCCAAAAAACTGGGGGTCAAGAGCGCGAAGGAATTGAAGGGTGCCAGTGTATGCGTTCTACCGGGAACTACGACGGAACAGAATGTGGCCGACTATTTCCGAGCCAACAACCTGAATATGAAACCTGTGGTTATCGAACAGAACATCGAGCTCAACAAGGCCTTCTTTGCAGGCCGGTGTGATGTATTGACCTCGGATGCTTCTCAGTTGGCGGGCATTCGAGCCGTAGCACCCAATCCTGGTGATTATGTCGTCTTGCCGGAAATCATTTCCAAAGAACCTCTGGCGCCGGTTGTGCGTCATGGTGACGAGCAATGGTATGATATTGTCAATTATAGTGTACTGGCCATGATCGCCGCAGAGGATATGGGGATTAACTCCAAGAACGTCGATGAGATGCTGAAAAGCAAAGACCCTAACATTCAGCGATTCCTTGGGGTTACACCCGGCAATGGCAAGGCCCTGGGGTTGGACGAAAAGTGGGCCTACAATATCATTAAGAAGGTGGGCAATTACGGGGAGATTTTCGAAGCCAATGTGGGCGAAAAGACCAAACTCGGCCTCAAACGCGGCCTCAACGCGCAGTGGAAGGACGGCGGTTTGATGTACTCACCACCGTTCAAGTAGCCTCCAGATCAAGCACCATGGCCCAGGGGATTACGACAGCCGGGGAGCATCGGGATCAAGCAGCCCGTTCCCCCGGCAACTCTTCAGTTGGAAGGTAGACTGAGACGGTGCCGGAAGGTCTCGGAGACTCAACAAAGCTTTCAGAATTACAGCGGATCCCGTTTTGGCAGGACCCTGCAAAACGGGCGCTGGTTTACCAGGCCCTCGCTTTGGGCCTGGTGCTGGTGCTGGGCTACTATCTCTTTGCCATCACCCAGGCCAATCTGCGAAGGCAGTCTATTGCCACCGGGTTCGGCTTCATAGGTCGTGAAGCAGGCTTCGAAATCGGTGAGCCGATGATTTCCTATTCATCCGCCGATACCTATGCCAGGGCCCTTGTCGTCGGCATCCTGAATACCCTTAAGGTCTCCCTGGTGGGAATAATCCTGACCATCATCCTGGGGACTATTGTCGGTGTGGCAAGGTTGTCGACCAACTGGCTGGTATCGAGGATCGCCGCAGCTTATATCGAAGTTCTCCAGAACATTCCTGTCCTCCTGCAGCTTTTCTTCTGGTATGCCATTTTCCATGACAGTCTGCCCAATCCGCGTCAGTCACTGAGTGCCCTGGGGGCGGTCTTTCTAAACAATCGCGGGTTCTATTTTCCCATTCCGGTCGCACATTCTGCCTATCCGCGCATGGGAATCGCCCTGGTGATTGCCTTTGCGGGCTGCTACTTCCTGCACAGATGGGCTCGAATCCGCCAGGACAAAACCGGTCAGTCCTCTCCTGTCTGGTCCGTATCGACAGGGATGGTTGTGGTACTCCCTTTGATAGCCTGGATCGTTTCGGGTGCCCCGACAGCCATGAACATCCCCCACCTGTCCGGGTTCAATTTTGAGGGGGGCCTGTCAGTCAGCCCCGAATTCGCTGCGTTACTCCTCGGCCTGGTGCTGTACACCTCCGCTTTTGTGGCTGAGGTTGTACGAGCAGGCATTCAGGCCATTTCCCGCGGCCAGACAGAGGCTGCCATGAGCGTCGGGCTCAAGCCGAGCCATGTGCTGACCCTGATCATACTTCCCCAGGCACTGCGAGTGATCATTCCACCCTTGACCAGCCAGATGCTCAACCTGACCAAAAACAGCTCCCTGGCGGTTGCCATTGGCTACCCGGACCTTGTCTCCGTTGCCAACACAACGATCAACCAGACCGGGCAGGCGATCGAGGGAGTTGCTGTCATTATGGTCATATACCTCTGTTTCAGCCTGGCGACATCAGCTTTTATGAACTGGTACAATAAGAAAATGGCACTGGTGGAGAGGTAGACCCATGGAGGTGTCGAACCAATCGGCAGCAACTGAAGAAGTCAGACCGCCGGTTACTTCCGTCGGTGTGATCGGGTGGGCAAAGGCCAACCTTTTCAACAGTGCTTTCAATTCATTCCTCACAGTCCTGATTCTATTCGGTCTTTACCTGGCCGTCCCGCCTTTTCTGAACTGGGCTTTCCTGGATAGTCTATGGTCTTCCACGGGAGACGAGTGCAAGGCGATAGAGGGTGCCTGCTGGTCGGTGGTGACCAAAAACCTGCGCTTCATGCTCTTCGGCTTCTACCCATGGAGCGAGCAATGGCGGCCCGTAATCAGTATCGGGATACTCATCGGGCTCTTTTACTTCAGCCGCGACCGCCGACATTGGAACCGCTGGTTGGCCTACCTTTGGGGCGTTGGAATCCTGATAATGGGCGTCCTGATGCACGGAGGCATATTGGGTTTGTCAGTGGTCGAAACCACGCAATGGAGCGGCATCTGTTTGACTCTGCTTCTCTCGCTTTTCGGCCTTACTGCAGCCTATCCTCTCGGAGTGGTACTCGCCCTCGGCCGTCGTTCCAGGATGCCGGCGATCAAGAGCCTTTGTGTCGTCTACATTGAACTGATTCGCGGTGTGCCGCTAATCAGCCTCCTCTTCATGTCGTCGGTCATGTTTCCGCTCTTCCTGCCGGAGGGAATCACGGTAAACAAGATTCTCAGGGCCCAGGTGGCGATCATCCTGTTCACGGCCGCCTACATTGCGGAGGTTGTCCGGGGTGGTCTTCAGGGTATTGTGCGGGGTCAGTATGAGGCGGCCGAATCACTTGGTCTGGACTACTACCTGACGATGCGCCTCATCATTTTGCCGCAAGCCCTGAAGATCGTCATTCCCCCTTCGGTCGGCATTTTGATCTCTGCATTCAAGGATACCTCCCTGGTGGTCATCATCGGGTTGTTCGATCTCATGAAGACCACCCAGGTTACCCTCTCAAACCCTGAGTGGATGGGCTTCAGCACCGAAGCTTTTCTTTTCATTGCCATCCTCTATTTCGGGGGATGCTTTTCCATGACCAACTTCAGTCGTGACCTTGAGAGACAACTATAGGCTTGAAGCGAACTCAACCTGGGGAATCAGATGGAAGAAGTGAGACGTATGGCAGGCGGGGCGACCGGTACAACGATGAAAGAACCCTCCGACAGCGCGATCATTCGGATTATGGAGTTACATAAGTGGTTTGGCGATTTGCATGTTCTCAACAACATCAACCTTACGGTCGAGAGAGGGGAACGGATCGTTATCTGCGGGCCTTCCGGATCGGGCAAATCCACTCTGATCCGTTGTATCAATCGCCTGGAGCAGCACCAGCGCGGGCGGATCATCGTCGACAAGATCGAACTGACCAACAACCTTAAGAACATTGAAAAAGTCAGGGCTGAAGTGGGAATGGTCTTCCAGCATTTTAATCTTTTTCCCCATTTGACCGTCCTCGAGAACCTGACTCTCGGACCCATCTGGGTTCGCAAAACACCCCGATCAGACGCGGAAGAAATCGCAATGAGCTTCCTGAAGAAAGTCCACATAGCCGATCAGGCAAAGAAGTATCCGGGCCAGCTTTCCGGGGGCCAGCAGCAGCGCGTAGCCATAGCCCGCAGTCTTTGTATGAAGCCGAAGGTGATGCTTTTTGACGAACCCACCAGCGCTCTGGATCCGGAAATGGTGAAGGAAGTGCTGGAGGTGATGATTCAGCTGGCTCGGGAGGGCATGACCATGCTTGTTGTTTCTCATGAAATGGGTTTTGCGAAGAGTGTTGCGCACCGTGTGCTTTTCATGGATTTTGGTCAAATCCTCGAACAGAACACCCCTCACGAGTTTTTTTCCAACCCTCAACATGAACGAACAAAGCTATTCTTGAGTCAAATCCTCGACTAGATCATCGATAAGCGAATCCGAACGGGTGAACCGGTTTGAAGCGACGCTTTTCCGACTCTTGCACATTGCTTCCCAATACTGGATAATGGCCGGAATGGATGAGGTGCCTTGTCATCTATTCAGATTGCCGGACTTTCCTGGCCATATCTGGAGAAGAATCGAATGAAGAATGCCGACAGGAGCGAGGAGCAACTCGCTCGAGAATTGGCAATGCTGCGCCGGCGAGTTGCAGAGTTGGAACAGGTCAAAGTGACATGTGCCCGGCCAAAACAGACCATTCTTGCGGAAAATCTCCAACTGAGTGCCGTTGTCGATGCCTTTGACGGGTTTCTCTATGTCTGCTCGCAGGATTATCGTATTGAGTTCATGAACAAGCGATTGATCGAGCGTACAGGCCGCGATGGGAGAGGAGAGCTCTGCTATGAAGCCTTGCACGATCGAGATGCGCCTTGCCCCTGGTGTGCCAATGACCGCGTCATCAAGGGAGAAACCGTACGGGGCGAAGTGGAGGACCCGAAGGAACACCGATGGTACTTTGTGTCAAAGACCCCCGTATACCATGACAATGGCATGGTATCGGCGCTTTCCACAATTCTGGACATCACCGACCGAAAAATGGCGGCCACTGCCTTGCAGGAGAGCGAGAAACGATACCGGATGATCTTTGACCATTCCCCGCTGGGGATCATGCATTTTGACCAAAACGGGGTGATCATCGATTTCAACGAGCATTTCCGTGAGATGATGGGGGCGCCGAGGGAAGCGATCGTTGGGTTCAATATGGTCGAATCCGTACAGAACGAAGCCATGCGATCGGCAATTCTGTCTGCGCTCTCCGGAAAGTTCGGGCACTTCGAGGGCGACTATCTCTCTGTTACCGGCAGGAAGAATACACCGATCAGGGCGATCTACAGTCGCATAGATTCCGAGGAAGGCAAATTTCTTGGGGCCGTAGCGCTATTCGAAGACATTACGGAGAAGAAACAGGCCGAAGAGGCGTTACGGGAGAGTGAACAGCGGTATCGCAATCTCGTTGAGACCATGAACGATGGAATGCTGGTCCGAGACGAACATGACCGGATCAGCTATGCCAACGAAAGATTTTGCCAGATGCTGGGCTGCTCACGGGATGAAATAGTTGGGCGTCCGGTGTTGGATTTTCTCGATGAAGAGAACCGGCTCATTCTGAAGGAACAACTGATCAAACGACAGAAAGGGGCTCATGACGCCTACGAGATGACCTGGACGGGGAAGGATGGACGGAAAATCGTTTCGATCCTTTCGCCCCGGCCGGTTTTCGATCCCCAGGGTCAGGTTACGGGCAGTTTCGTGGTGATTACGGATATCACGCGCCGCAAGGAGGCGGAGGAAGCCCTGGCACGGCAGGCGGCTGAACTGGCGCGCTCCAACTCTGAGCTCGAGCAGTTTGCCTATATCGCCTCGCACGATATGCAGGAGCCTCTCCGCATGGTTGCCAGTTATGTTCAGTTGCTGTCCCGGCGCTATAAAGGCAGGCTGGACAGTGATGCCGATGAGTTCATTGCTTACGCCGTAGATGGTGCCAAACGTATGCAGGCGATGATCAACGATCTGCTGGTCTATTCGCGTGTGGGGAGGCGTGAAGAGGATTTTAAAACGGTAGACTGTGAAGCCTCTCTCGACTGGGCCCTCATGAACCTGGGAGCGGCCATTGAATCCAGCGGCGCGGTGATTACCCGAGGCCCTTTGCCCACTTTGACGGCCATCGCCGGTCAAATGGGCCAGCTGTTTCAGAACCTGATCGGCAATGCGATCAAGTTTCGTTCCGAAGCCCCTCTCCATATTCATGTGTCTGCCGAACAAAAGGGAAGCGAATGGGTCTTTTCGGTCCATGACGACGGCATCGGATTTGATCCGCAGTATTCGGAACGGATTTTTCTGATCTTTCAACGTTTGCACGGCAAGGATGTCTATCCTGGCACCGGTATGGGTCTTGCGATCTGCAAGAAGATCGTTGAACGCCATGGGGGAAGGATCTGGAGTGAGTCGAGTCCAGGGAAGGGTTCGGTGTTCTACTTCACCATTCCAACCGTAGGGGGCAAGGGAATATGAATATTCGCAAGGGTGGCAGTCCGGTTGAAATTCTGCTGGTGGAGGACAATCCCGCTGATGTCCGCCTGACGGTAGAGGGGCTAAAGGAAGGGAAAGTCAATAACAACCTTTATGTGGTTGAGGACGGTGTGGAAGCCATGGCATTCCTGCGCCGGGAAGGGAAGTATGCCGATGCCGTATCGCCCGACCTCATTCTGCTCGACCTGAACCTGCCGAAAAAAGATGGTCGTGAGGTGTTGTCCGAAATCAAGAGCGATGAGCAGCTGAAACGGATCCCTGTGGTGGTCCTCACCACATCGAAGGCGGAACAGGACATCCTCAGGGCCTATGACCTCCATGCAAATTGCTACATCACCAAACCGGTCGATCTCGATCAGTTCATTGAGGTGGTTGGGGCCATTGAGGACTTCTGGTTTACTATCGTGAAGCTGCCGCGGAGTGAATTGAATGAATGACAGGCCGGTCAATGTGCTGCTGATTGAGGACAACCCTGGAGATGCTCGACTGATAAAGGAATTCCTCGCCGAAACCGAAAGCGCCCTGTTCGATCTGACATGGTCCGATTGCCTCTCGAAGGGGCTCGAACACATCGCCACAAAAGCCATCGATATAATCCTTCTCGACCTTCAGCTGCCCGACAGCCAGGGGCTGGAAACCCTGGTCAGGGTTCATACCCAGGCGCCGGAGGCGCCGATCGTGGTCTTGACCGGCTTTGATGATGAAACCCTTGCAATTAAGGCTGTAAAGGAAGGTGTTCAGGACTATCTGATTAAGGGGCAGGTGGACAGCAATCTGCTGATGCGCGCGATGCGGTATGCCATCGAGCGCAAGAACACGGAAAAGGCCCTTCGCAAAGCTCATGCGGAGTTGGAGGTCCGGGTTGAGGAACGTACGGCTGAGCTGGCAGAGGTCAACGAAGGGCTCCGGATTGAGATCATCGAACGCAGGAAGGCGGAAGATGCTCTGCGAAAGGCTCACGCCGAGCTCGAACGGAGAGTGGAAGAGCGGACTGCGGAGCTGAAGGCTGCCAACGATAAGCTCTGCCAGCAGATTGCAGAACGCATGGAGGCCCAGGAAGCACTCAAGACTGCCCACCAGCAGCTTCAAGATATCATAGAGTTCTTGCCTGACGCCACTTTTGTCATCGACCGGGAGAAGAGAATCATAGCCTGGAACCGTGCCATTGAGGAGATGACCGGGATCGGGGCGTCTCAGATGCTGGGAAGGGGCGGCTATGAATACTCTGTGCCCTTTTATGGCGAGCGAAGGCCGATCCTCATTGATCTTATCCTTGATCCTGATGAAGAAATCGATGGGAAATATGTGAATATTGACAAGAGAGACATATTGCTTGCAGGAGAATCGTATATGCCTGCGCTTCGGGGGGGTGAGGCATATCTTTTCGGCACCGCAAGCGTTCTGCGTGACTCGAAGGGAAATATCGCAGGGGCCATTGAATCCATACGTGACATTACTGATCGAAAACGATCGGAGAAGGCGCTGGAAGAATCGGAAAGACAGCTCCGGTTTCTTTCCTCTCGCCTCCTGGAAGCGCAGGAAGAAGAACGTAAAAGAATCGCACGAGAGCTTCACGACAGCATCGGACAGTCTTTAGCTGCCGTCAAGTTTGGCCTGGAACATCTCTTGAAAACCGCGAAAAAAGCCAGAGCTGAAACGATGGTCAGATCTGTGAATCTGCTCATCCCAATGGTTCAGTCCCCCATTGAAGACGCCAGAAGGATCTGTATGGGATTGCGACCATCCATCCTGGATGACCTGGGAATCATTGCAACGCTCGACTGGCTTGGCCGCGATTTCCGGAAGACCTATCCACACATTGGTGTTGAGGAACGCGTCGAGGTGGAAGAAGAAGAAATACCGGATTCCTTGAAGATTGTCATTTTTAGGATTGTGCAGGAAGCCCTGAGCAATATTGCCAAACACAGTCATGCGGATTCGGTGATTATTACTCTGCTGAAAACGGCTGGAACGATGGAGCTTAGCATAAAAGACAATGGCAGAGGATTCAATCTCAACGAAATGCTCTCAAAAGAGGCCAGTGAAAGAGGCCTCGGCCTGGCCGGTATGAGAGAGAGGACCGAGTTCTCTGGTGGGTTGTTTTTAATCGAATCCGGGATTTGTGCCGGGACAACGATTCGGACCACATGGACGTTCAGCCGGGAAGAAAACGAGGGGCCCCGCCGTGCAGAATCCGAGAAAGCGGGGGAATGTCATGAGTCGCATCCGTAGCGGTTGGGTGGGTCTGCTCCTGCTGACACTGGCAGTTCTTTCCGTCACTCTGGGTTGTGCCGCATTCGTGCCTCCCGGCCCGCCCATCGATTCCCCCAAACTCAACCAGGAGCTATGCACAGGCTATCTGCCGACAAACGAATTGCCCAACAGCCTGACCCTGCTTCCGCCTCCCCCGGCGCCGGATTCCACTGCCTTTGCAGCCGATCAAGACGCGTACCGCCTGACACGGGTGTTGCGCGACACGCCACGTTGGGAACTGGCCAATGAGGACGCCGCACTGCTTGCAGAGACTTTCTCCTGTGCGCTGGAAGCCCCGATTGGAAGGGAGGCAACCCCACATCTTTACGAGCTCATGGTTCGGAGTCGATTTGATGCCGGTCATGCAACTGGAAGGGCGAAAGTATACTACAAGCGTGTCCGCCCGTTCGCCATGACTGGAGAGGCCAGTTGTACGCCGCACGATGAGCCCAAGTTGATTCAGAATGGTTCGTTCCCGTCGGGTCATGCCGCGATCGGTTGGACATGGGCCTTGATCCTCAGTGAAGTAGCTCCCGACCGCACGGACGCCCTGCTCGAACGTGGGTATGCTTTCGGGCAGAGCCGTGTCATCTGCGGCATGCATTGGCAGAGTGATGTCGATGCGGGCCGGTTGATTGCCGCCGGCGTTTTCGCCAGGCTGCATGCCGATCCCGCCTTCCGTGCCCAGGTTGAAGCGGCCAGGGTCGAGCTGGCCGACATTCGTTCGAAGGGTCTCAAGCCGACACGCGACTGCAAGGCTGAAGCGGCAGCGTTGGCCTTCACGATTCCTGGAGCTCCCTGACGAGTTAACCCTTCACCGGTCAAGGACACAGGCAATGGTTCGCGCCGTTGAGGCCAATGGATCTGTGAGACGGTAGAGGAGAAAGGGAAGGGAAATAGAAGAGGGGATGCCGTAACGGAATGAGTTCCGCATCCCCTCGAGATCTCAGCGCTGAACGGTGCCTCACGCCCCCAAAAGCTGATTCATGGTACGCATCAACATGGGCGTTCCCTGCACTTCGGTTTCAAACAGCGGGACAACTGCTCGCACGTTCTCTTTGAAGATATCAGCAATCTCCTCCATGTGTTCTTCCTGCATCTTCACCCGGTTTAGAACGAAGTCGGCGGCGTCTTCTCCGACCTGGCCCTTCTGGATCAAGCCGTTCACGACTACCCCGCCGACTGGAATCCCGAATTCATGAAACCAGTTGATAAAGCGCGTAATGACCGCAATGGGAAGACTTTCCGGCAGGGTCACAAAGAAAAAGGCGGTGAGAGCCTGGTCCGTCAGGACGTCCTTTGCCGAGGCCATCCGCTCTCTAAAGCTGAGAAGATACTCCAGGAGAGGGTCTTTCTCGTCTTTTTTCTTGGAAAACGAGAGCAGTTCCCTGATGGACTTCGCTTCCTCCCGGCTCTTCAGCATCTTTTCGACCCACAGGGAGTAAACCTTGGACATTCCCAGCAGGCGCCTGGCATTGGCTGTCGGAGCCGTGTCGAAAACATAAAAATCATATTCATCCTTGAAGATGAGATCCATCATGTTCTCGAACATGGCTGATTCTTCAAAGGCTGGGTTCATGGTTGCCGATTCGATGAAATCCTCGGCTTTTGTAGTGATATCAGCAAATTTGAGAAACCAGTTGATCTTTTCACGAATCTCCCGCTTGGACCGCTCAATGGTTTCCCGGGTATCGATTTCAAAAGCATAGCAGTTCTCTTCATCGCAAACGACTGCCGGCTTCCCAAAAACGTCCTGGGCAAAAAGGTTGGAAAGACTGTGCACGGGATTGGTTGATGCGAGCAGGGTCTTTCTCCCCTGTTTTGCAGACCACAGGGCGGCGGCCCCGGCCATAACGGTTTTACCGACCCCACCTTTTCCTCCAAAGAAGATATATTTCAGTTGGGGATGGTCCTTCATAAACTGACTCATACTGATTGTGATTGGTATCACGGTTTATCCCCTCCTGCCTATCCGCTGAGGTCGCCATACATGGCCTTGGCCATCTTCTCGATCATCACCAGGCCGGTCACATCACGCTCCATTTCAGGAACAGAGGCCAGAATTTGACCGGCAAACTGCTCGTCAATGACTTTCAGATAATGCTCCTGCATTACCAACCGATTCTTCAGGTATTCAGGAATATTCTGGTCTTTCAACTCCTTCGGCAGCACCCGATTGATGATGTAGCCACTCAGAGGAACGTCAAACTTGGCGAACAGGTCCGCCGCCTTAACGGTATCCTTGATAACCATCTCTTCGCCGGTAAGAACAAAGAAAAACGCCGTCTTCTTCTTGTCTGTCAGAATGCTGGAAGACTTATTGATCCGGTCCTTGATGTACAGCAATTCATTAAGAATCGCATCTTCGTCCAATTGCTTTTCCCGGCGAATGGTTGCCGCCACCTGGTCATACTCCCTCATCTGCGTACGCAGATTGGTGATCTTGTCAATCCAGGCGTCGTAGACCGATGCCATGCTCAAGTAGTACAGGGCATGACCCAGTGGCACCAGATCGTAGATGTAGTAATCGTAGCCTCCTGTTACGACGATATCCACCACCTCATCGAAAATCGCACTCTCTTCCATCGCGGGTTCAGCCGCGGCAGCCTGGATGTAACTCTCAATCTCTTCCGGGATCTTGTCCATCCCGTACATGTCAAGGATCTTCTGGCGAATCTCCTGTTGGTATTCCTTAACTCGGCGGTCTGCGTCAATTTCCTGCGCAAAGAGGTTCGGCATGATCTCTGTCGGACCCTTCCCAAAAATATCTTGTTTGAAGATATCACTGAGCGAGGCCTGGGGATCGACCGAAAACACCAGAACGCGTTTCCCCTTTTTTGCCAGGTAATAGGCCGTTGCAGCCGAGAACGTCGTTTTTCCTAAACCGCCTTTTCCACCAAACATGATGTAACGGCGGTCCGGATACTCTTCAAAAATACGTGTCAGAGAAATGCGAATCACCCCCCTTCTTATTGTGAGTTATGCCAGAGCGTCTGTAAGGTCTTTCTCTCTCAGCATCCTGCGCTTCCAGGTGGAAATCTGCGGCACCACATAAGGAAGCAACCGGAGAGAGTAGTACGGGGGCAAAATCGGGACCCCGAGCATGTCTCCCATGGTTATGAGGATGAAAAGATGCTCCATACTGGCCCGCGTTTTGAGCGCGAACCGGGCTGAGTCGTGAGCGGCAACTCCGTAAACAAATTCTTTGACCGCCTGGAAGATCCCGCCCTTCTTTCCCTCCTGATCATCTTTAGACATGAAGTTTGTCCTCCCTGAATTTAAACCTGGTCCACCTCGCGCTGACGGTGACCTTACCCCTTCGCCAAAAACCCCCCTCCCGCTTCCCTCGAGGAGGAAAGAGGAGAAGGGAAAGTACTCTCGTTCCGGTGATCCGGCCTTTCCCTCGCATGGTTTCTCGCCGCCGGGGGAAGAGCAGGACCACGAATGATCTACGTCGAGGCCGGCTGCGCTTTCAAGGTGCGATACCGACCGAAAGCCTTAAACCCTTCAACGCCCAGAAGGAGGGCGGCGATAACCAGGAAAAAGCCAACCACTCCCATCAGGGTATTGCCTATCAGGGCCTCCCCCTGGACCGCTCCTGAGAAAACCTTGCTCAGCAGGGAATAGGACGTATAGAGCAGGGCCGCCACGGTGGTGATGAACATGAAAATCATGGGGTAGAAGGTCCATGCGGCACTCTTCCCTTCAGACATGAGCCAGGCTGTAACCAGCATAAGGGCCAGAGACGCCATCAGCTGGTTGGCGCCGCCGAAAAGGACCCAAAGGTACTGCCACCAGCCCGTCAAGACCAGGATCGCGCCAAGGACACTGGCTACAAAGGTGCCGATGTGAGGATTCTTGAAAAGGGGACTGACATCGCCCAGCAGTTCTGAAGTGGCCACCCGCATGAAACGAATGACGAGCTGCATGATGGTGATGGCCAGGACGATCATCATCACGCTGCCGTAGGAGCGGCCCGTGGCTTCCGGAAGCCCGAGGGCCCCCAGAAACTTCGCAACCCCTGCCGCGAAAACGCCGCCCGGACCTTTAACGACCGCGGCCCCGTATTCCTGCGCAGAGGCATAGAGGGTACCGGCGATGATGAGAGCGAATATCGCAAGACACATCTCCAGGAACATGACCCCCGCTCCTACCGGTCTCGCATCCATTTCGTTTTCCAATTGCCTGGCGGTCCCCGAGCTCGACACCAGGCTGTGCCATCCTGAGATGGCGCCGCAGGCGATGGTTACGAACATGATGGGCCAGATCGGTCCAATTTTGATGGAGAAGTCGGTGTAGGCCGGAAGGGTAAAATCCGGATGCAGGACCAGAATGCCGATGACACCAAAAAACAGACCGAAGAACACAATATAGGATGCGACATAGTTGATCGGGAGAGCAAATCTCCAAATCGGCAGGACGGCGGCAAAGTAGCAGAAAACAAAGGCCGCCACGGTCCAGAGCAGCCGGCTGTTGGCCAGGGACTCACCGAGGATTTTATCGGACGGTCCCAGGGTACCCACATAAATTCCAAGCATAGCGATGAATACCGTGACCACCGTAGTCAGGATGATGTCTTTTCTCCAACGGTAAATCATCTGGCCGGCAAGGACCCCTGCGATAGTAAGGAAAAGCCACGCCATGGGGGCCGACTTCAGAGCTACGGCGGTGCTCACCACAACGTTGCCGAATGCACCGGCGATCAGGAGCAGGTAAAAGTAAATGAACGAGAGAAGAATGATACGGGCACGCGGAGAAATCAGCCGGTAGCTCAGACCTCCAAAGGAAGTCCCGTCGTTTCGCAAAGCGATCATCGCACTGGTGTAATCCTGGACCCAGCCGATAAAAAGCGTTCCCAAGAGAATCCAGACCAGGGCGGGCAACCAGCCCCATTGGATTGCGATGATGGGGCCGATAATCGGGGCGGCCCCGGCAATGGACTTAAACTGGTAACCGAAAAGAATGTTCTTGCTGGTGGGCATGAATTCCACTCCGTCCATGTACATCGTGGCCGGAGTGGCTCGCTTGGGGTCAGACTTGATGACCTTTGTGTCGATGGTTTTTGCGTAAACACGGTAACCGATGAAAAATACAAGGGCGGCAAGAACTAAGACCAAAACGGAATTCATCTCAATACCTCCTGTCAAGAAATAAAGCGGTTAAAAGAATCCATTCGAACTATCCACCACCATCCCAGGAAAATAATGACGTACCGTCTTGAAAGAAAACGAAGGATACTGCAAAGGGACATTTCGCATGCGATCATGACCTGCCACCAACAAATCGAACCCGCCCGAACCGCACCCCGGCCCGGGATTTGAAAACGACCCGATGCCTGAAAAGGGCACAAAGAGCTTTCAGGGCAATCAGTGAGAAGTCTGCAGAAGCAAAGGCAAGCACTTCACGGCAAGTCTCTCAAAAAATGCAAAGCAAATCAACAGGAAATTGCCGGACCTGAGCGACCGGCACCCTATGGAAGTGCCAGCAGATTGTTCACTTTTTTCACACCATCGACACATTGTGCCAGGTCGGTCGCTCGAGCCCTGGCAAACTCCGATTCCACCGCTCCGGTGAGGGTAACCTCCCCTTTGAACGTGTCGACCGAAACGGCAAATCCGCTAAGGTACGGATCGTTGAATATCTTGGCCTTGACGACTGTGGTGATGTTCAAATCATCCAGGACCTGCCCGGCTGACCGGCCCGCTGCAGTTCGGCAGCAGCACAGGCCTAGTAGCAGTCCGGCACAGAGGAGTATGGCCAGACAGTTTTTCAGATTTTGCATCGTGTTACCTCCTTCTCTTCCCGAAAAAGCCTCCACATAGTCTACTTATAAGGGTTTCGATTCCATGTCAAACGGTCACCATCGCCCGCTTTTCGTTGGCCTGAAGGCAATTCCACCAGCAAGGCGTCTGAATGCAAGTTGATTTGTCTCAAGAATTCTTACATAATGCAACACAAGACAACGACACTGTAGATGGGGACTCATTTTGCTGCGACAAAAGAAGACCGTCAGGAAAGAAGAAGCCCGCAGCATATCCATACTGCTGACGCTCAGTGCGTGGGCCCTGCTGTGTGTTCTTCTGATTCTCATTTCCGCGGTCGCGGCCCTGCATATCCCCTCCGTGCAGAAACACCTGCTGCAAATGGCAGTCGAAAGGCTCGAAACCGAGGCAGCCATTAGGGTCCAGCTTGAATCGTTCCGGTGGTCACCCTTCGGGGAGTTGCAGGTCTACAACCTCACGGTGACCTCCAGAGGCCGGCCCTTCCTCGACTGCGGGGAAGCCAGGCTTGGCTATCATCTTTCCTGGAGCCGGCCCTATGTCTATTTCGATGGGCTTTACCTGGAAAAGCCGACGCTTCAACTCGAGCGAGATGCAGAAGGCCGGTGGCGAATTCCCAACTCCGGGTCCACAACAACTGAAACCGTCCGCGAGGGCAGGCCTTTCCCCTGGGCCGGTTTTCCCTGGCCGAAAATCCGTATCGTTTCCGGGAATATTGTGGCCTTCCAGGATGGAGAGACAGTGCTTTCCATCCGCGATGTGAACGCCGGCCTCTCTTTTGAAGAAATCCCCGGAACGGATGGACCAAGACTGAGGATCAATTTCGGCCAATGGCAGGGCTGCTCCGAGGTCCCTGATCTTGGTGAGTGGGAGTTGACCGGGGAAGCAGAAGTCAAGGATCAAACGCTTTATGTGACCGATCTGGAACTGTATGCTCCAAAGGCCGTGCAGTTTTTCGGCAAGGGCAGGTGGGACCTGGCTTCACCCTTTGATGGGTCCCTGGAGGTCCATATTCTGCGCTTAGCCGCACCGCAATGGCCTGCTCTCCGGAAGGGACTTCCCCAGGTCAAGGAAATTTCAGGATCATTGCAGATCGGCAGACAATCCGGGACCTGGTCTTTCGATCACGACCTGAGAAGTGATATCGGCCGTATTCAAGGGACCCTGCAAGTGGAGATCAACGATGCAAGGGAGAGGATCATTCGTCTCATTTCCCGTTTTTCCGAGCTTCAGGTCCCGATTGCCTCGCAGGCTTCCGATTCGCAACTTTATGGGCAATTGGAGGTCACCATAGAAGGCGAGCGGCCTCAGAATGCCGGGGCGGAATTTAGTGTTCGGTTTGAACCGTCCAGGTGGGAGGACCAGTCCATACAGAAAGGTGAGCTGGCCGGGACCTATCAAAGGGGAATAATCGAGATAAAGACGACCAGGATCCAGAGCTCCATCGGAGACTTCTTTTTCTCTGCCTATGCCGATATTGGAGGGCTTTGGGACCCCAATCACCAGGGTGAGGTGAAACTCAATCTGCGTGCGGAACGAGCCTCTCAGGGAAAAAACAACACCGTCACCGCTCAGGCGTTTGGGGGAAGTATTGTCTATGACGCCCGCTACGGGCCCGGAGACTTCAGCCGATGGGAGAAGTGGCAGGGCAGGGGGGAAGCCAGTCTCTCCCTACCCCAGTTCTTAACGGTAAAGGCTTCAGGAAGTCACAAAGCTGAAACCCTGAACCTCGATTACGATCTGGATGTGAGTGAGATTCAAAGGTTTGCGGCCTTTTTCCCGTCCTGGCCTCTAAAAGGGAAGATCAGCTCAAGGGGAAGCATTAAGGGAAAATGGCCGGACTTGATGTGGGATGGTTCCGCTAGTTCCCCACTTCTCCAGCTGGGCGATATCCAGGCGGAGCAGGCATCGCTAAAAGGGAAGGGCGCGGCCCTCGGAAAAGACGGCCGGAGGGATCTAGCTCTCAAGATTCAAAATCTTAGCACCGGCAGCAGGAAGCTGGGGTCCTTGAACCTCGATCTCCAGCAGGAAGCGGATGCCTGCCGATTCAATATCCGGAGCGAAGGGATTTGGAATCAGGGGAGTGCCAGGCTTTCCGGTCGACTGGAGAAGATCTGGGGACCGGTCAGGATTCTGTCTATCAATCAGAGCACGTTGGGCTGGAAGAATCGGAGCGCCTCAGTGGATGCTCGAATCGAAGCAGGAAAAGACGGGATTCGGGTCCAGTCCCTGAGCATTCAGCACGGCAAAGAGAAGACTCAACTGGCGGGACAAGTCTCGTTTGACGGCAGAAGCGATCTGAAGCTCACCTTTGAGGGGATCGATATTGGAAATTGGCAGGATTTGATCGTGTCTGAAAAGCTTGTGTCCGGAGCGGCATCCGGTCAAATCCATTTGAAGGGCCGCACCGACCAGCCGGAAGCCTCGGTGGGCCTTCAACTCACCAATGGAGCGATCAGAACGCCAGGCAGGGCCGGTGGAGGTCCCGAGTCATCGAGGCAACCCAAAAGCGCTGCCCGTGAGTCACAGATCGATCGGCTGCAGCTCCAGGGTTCTTATGCCGGGGGAATCCTGGCTGTTCAGGGGGACCTGCAGAGTCCTGCCATACTCAACCCTGTCCGCGTTTCAGCGAAAATACCGATGCTCGTCAGTCTTATCCCCCCCCGGCTGGTTCCAAAATCTGCCGAGGAGTGCGCCTTTTCCGTGCAAATGGCTGGATTGCAGGGGGAGGGGCTTTTGCCTTATTTGACCTTTCTGGAAAAGCTCGGAGGCAGAATTGACCTGGATGCTCAGGGCGGCGGGACGATCAGCCAACCCCATGTTGCTGCCAGTGGGTCCTGGCGAAACGGCACATTGAAGATCAAGAAATGGCCGCATCCCATTGACAATGTCTGGGTCGACTGGAAAGCGGACTCCAGGGAAATCACCGTTCAGAAAGGCACCATGGAAGTCCTGGGCGGACATGTGGACGTGAAGGGCAAAGTAGGCTATCCGCGGTTTAACGAGATGAACTTTGAAGCGACCGGCACGGATTTGGAAGCGAAGGACATATACGGTGTTAGAGGAAGGGTCTCCGGTCGTGCCCAGTTGATTCAGACAACAACCGGCACCAGGCTTTGGAGTGAGTTGAACCTGGGCAAAGCAGAAATGAATCTTGGTCAGTTTGAAGGCCACCTGGCGAGAAGCATTCGCGTGATCGATGGGAGCGGTGAGGGGGATGTGCTTGAGGTGAGCAAGGACACCGCAGAGCAGAACAGCTTTTTTGAGAAGCTGGAGATGGATCTCACCATCAACCTTCCTCCATCGGGGACCTGGGTGCGTGGAATGGGATTGGAAGCGGAAATAGCGGGTTCACTGAAAATAGAAAAGCGACCCTACGCATCGGTCCGGTTCCACGGAGGCTTTCAAACCCTGAGAGGAGAATACAAGTTCCAGGACTATAGAATGCAGATCGTCGAGGGTGAATTGATTTTCCCTGAAGCGCCGCAACCTGAACCGCAGTTGAGAATCGTCTGTCAGAAGGATGTGAAGGATGCCATCATCCAGACTCTGGTTACGGGGCCGTTGAAGCAGCCCAAACTGGTTTTCAGCAGTATCCCGTCGATGAACCAGGTGGACATTTTATCCTACCTGCTGTTTGACCGGCCGGCCGGAGACCTCAGCAGCAACGAGAGTTTTCAACTCCAGGATAAAGCAGCCTCCTGGCTAGGTTCACAGACCTCACAGCTGCTCAAGAGAGTGATTGGAAATACCCTGCTCACCCCGGATACCATCGAGTATCGAAAGAGCTCGAGCAAGTCATTGGGTTCATACGGCAACAGAACCGACGTCGGCGTTGTCTCGATCGGCAAGTATGTAACACCCGATCTATACGTCAGTTTCGATAAGGAAGTCACCGGTGAGGAAGGAAACCAGGTGAGTGTGGAATACCGCTTGAACCGTAATTTCTCGATTCAAACGGAGTTCGGAGGGACTCAACAGAGTGGAATCGATGTCTTCTGGCGGTATGATTTCGGCAAATGACAAGGAAGGATCGAAGACAAAGCGCTTTGAGTATTGGGTCTGGAAACCTGAGCGCCGCACCCGGGATGACGGTGTCATCATCTTGTTCGAAGAGGTTTTCGGATTTCGAGCGGAAGTGGTATGATCTTGAGTAGCAATTGTAGAGGGTTTCCGATTTCGGGTGTCGAGTATCGAATCTCGGGTTTCGACTTCTGGCGCATTGAACTTGGAAAACAAAGAGGAAGGAGCACAGATCATGAAGATGCAGGAAATTCGCACAATGGCCAAGAAGATGGGGATCAATTCCTTTGGCAAGACCAAGACTGACCTGGTGCGGGAGATCCAGCGAAGCGAAGGAAACTTTGACTGCTATAAGACCGCAGTGAATGACTGTGATCAGCTGGGATGCGCTTTTCGATCTTCATGCCTCGAGAAAAACACCGACAAGCAGAAGGTGAGTTGATAAGAGTGGATGATGGATCACTTTGAACAGCAGTCAGGGATGCACTCAAGTTTCTCACTCCAACACCACCTTCACACACAAGATTAAGGACCTCTTATGAAAGATGCCGTTTCCCGCGAAGATCCGACCGGTATATTACTGACGATCGAAAACAACCAGAATCCCGAAGAGACGCTCTACCTCGTGATCGATGAATCCCGTGAGCATATCCAGACACAGGGTCTGCGAAGTCTTTTCGGCCTGAAAGAGATTCGCCTGGAGACCCACGACGTCCTGGACTCCCTGCAAGAATACGCTGCCGTGCTTTCCTACATTCTTGACACCATTTCCACTGCCAGAGATCTGAACTTGCCTTACCGCTACGAAGACGAATTTACTCTTGGGAATACCAGCTACACCCTTTACGAAGAAGGGGAATACCGCTTGCTGAAAAAGGTCGATGTGTAGCGGCTAAGGGGGTTTGAATCGACTGCAAAGCCCATGTTATAATGCTTCTGGATGGATTGGATAATCGTAACGATGTTGACAGGGCCTTGTCCGATCGATTAATGAAAGCGGTCGCTATGTCGAAGTGGTTTCCAGGAGACTCTTTGTTGGAAATGCTGAAAAACGCTGGAAGTTTTGAGGATAGGGTTATCCCCGGCGGGTCATCATGTGTGCGGAATGCTCTGCTGCTTGGCAGGGGGCTTCTTGTCCTGATTGTGCTGGTGCTGACCGTTTTGCTGCCCGTTGCAGCCGCCGCGGGGAAGGACCGGAAAATAGACGCCACCGCAGAGCATCCCTCTGACATTTACCTGGCAGGTGATTTGCTGACGATGCGCGTCAAGGATGTTCCCCTGCAAAAGATCTTGAAGGAGATCGCCGATCTCACCGGAATCAAGGTTGTCTATAATGGGCCGGCCGACGCGCTGGTCAGTGCGCATTTTTCGGATGTTTCGCTCTATTCCGGGCTGAAGCGGTTGCTTCGCGGCTTCAGCTATGTTCTGGTTTCGGCAAAGAACACCGACTCAACGGTAGAACCCAGGATTGCTCAGATCACCGTCTTTTCCCAGAATCGGGGGAACCCGCAACACTCGCAAGAACCGCAAAGACGAAGCCGGGTCAGTTCCGTTGGATTACCTGATCCTTCGTTGGAATCACTGGTTTCCAGGCTGAAGAACAGCAATGCCGAGATTCGGCAGCAGACGGTCGATCAACTGGGGGATTTGATGGATGATCGAGCAATAGGACCTCTGAGTGATGTTCTGGCGAAAGACCCTGATGCAAGTATTCGAGCCAGTGCAGCAGAGGCCCTCGGGGACATCGGCGAGGAAGCTGCCCGTGGAGTATTGGAGGAGGCACTGAGGGACCCTCATGTGCTGGTACGAAGAAGCGCGGTTGAAGCCCTTGGAGAAATGGGCGGCAGCGATTCCATCTATGCCCTCCAGGAAGCCCTGAACGACCAGGATAAAGCCGTTCGGAATCTGGCTGCCGAAGCGTTGGAAGAACTGAATGAGGCGCAGGAGGACACTTCGGAATGAGGCACTGAGTGGTAAGCCATAACGGCAACGATTACTAACAGGGTCTCAATGGAGTGACGGGACGATAAAGGTCCTGAACCCTGCGGCCGGCAGAGAGCCGATTGGCCGCAAACGCCAAATCTAAAACACCTGACACCGGAGGCACCATGAAGTTTTCAATTGGCAGGAGTATCGTTGCGGGATTGCTGTTTGTTACCATCCTTTCCCCTGGATGGGCGCCCAGCCAGCAGATGCCGGTTTCCACCCCGGCGCAGGAGCCACAAGGCTCTGCAGAACTGCGCTTCAAGGAGACATCTTTTGATTTCGGGACTATTTACCAGGGGGCGGAAGTTGTTCATGAATTTCCACTTCAGAATGCCGGATCCAAGCCGCTCGTTATCAGCAGAATAGCCACCCGCTGAGGTTCAACTGCGACCCTGGTTTCAGGGTCTCAGACCTCGGAAGGCGCGGCTTCCGTACCCTTTGAGATTCCACCGGGGGGAGAGGCGGCTGTAAGGGTCATCCTCACAACCAGAATGGCTTTCGGCCATCAGGAACGTACTACGCAGGTTCACTCCGACGACCCTCGGAATCCGGTGGTCTCTCTCAAGATGACTGGTGAGGTGAAGGTTGCGGTCTATGCCTTGCCTCCGATGCTGAGTCTGGGTGGCGTCATGCAGGGAGAGCCGATGACTCAAAGCATCCGTCTCTTTCCGTCTGCCATCCCGCAAGTCGATATCAAGTCCATGGAGTTTAACCGCAGCCTGTTTACGATGCAGAACAAGGAAATCGAAATCAGGGGCAGAAAAGGTCAGGAAATCGTCGTTACCCTGAATTCCGCACTCCCGCCAGGTGAATTTAAAGATGAGCTGGTGATCGGTGTTCCGAATGATATCCCTCCTATCCGCGTGCCCATCTGGGGGGCCGTTGTCACCCAGGAAGAATTTGCCAAATTGATGAAGGAACTCGCTTCCGAAGACCCTGATGTGCGAAGCGATGCTGCAGATGCCCTGGGTGAAATCCACAATGCGGCGTCAACTCAGCCGCTCATCCAAGTGCTTTTGACCGACAAATCGGAAGAGGTGCGCTCATCTGCTGCGGATGCCCTCGGCATGAAACAAGCAACTGAAGCCCTTGATGCGTTGATCAAGGCTACATCGGACCCCGATGTCCTGGTCAGAGATTCCGCAGTGGAGGCCCTGGATGCTTTGGGTGACGCGCGGGCTGAGGAGGCACTGAAACGGGCGTTGGCCGACGAGGATGAGATGGTTCGAGAGAGTGCGGCCAAGGCGTTGGAAAACTTGCGCCGACGTGCTGAAAGTCGGTGAACGCGAGAAGATGGCGTAAGAAAAGGACCCTGCCTCAGCGGACATTCGGCAGACGGTGCACGTTTTGGAGATCAAGACAGGGCAGGGCATCATGAATCGCCATGAATTCGTTGCCACCCGCGACGATTGCCTGCTGCTGATTATTGACATCCAGCAGGCGATGCTCAAGGTCATCGAAATGTGGGCTGATGTAGTCGGGAAGGTGAATCAGTTGAGTCAAGCAGCTGAAGCCCTCGGTGTCCCGATTCTTCTGACAGAGCAGTACAGCAAAGGGCTTGGCCAAACCATTCCGGAGGTTGTCGACCAAGTCCGGTCCCCGAAGGTATTTTACAAAGAGCACTTCAGTGCCTGCGTCGAAACCGGTTTTCTACCGCTGATCCGCTCATACCGTCGTAGCCGGATCGTGATGGTCGGCATGGAGACCCACGTTTGTGTTCTGCAGACCGGACTGGACCTCATCCGGGAGGGTTTTCAACTTCAACTTGTGGCAGATGGAGTCGCTTCACGCACTGTCCGGAACCGTGACACCGCGATCGACCTTTTCAGAGAGGCCGGAGCGGTCATCACTTCGACGGAGATCGTTATCTTCCAGTGGGCCGTGCGTGCCAATACGGAAGACTTTCGCAGAATCCTTCCCATTGTAAAATGACAGGGTGCCCGGGCGAGTATTCCGGGTTAGATGAGCTCTGCCGCGGATTCGGGAATCCAGCACCGGCGACCGTCTGCCAGTTCAATGTGGAGCCAGCCTTTGCGCTCCTCGACCAGTTTGAATTCAACGCCGGCGTGCAGGGGCTCCTTGAAGGTGGGTTCGAACGTTATGCTGTCACCCTTTCTCCCTATGATTTCCTGCTCCAAAACGACCCCTGTGTGAACGTTCGCCTGTTCGTAGGCTTCCACTGCGAGGGAGCCGGCAAGAAGGATGCCGATCGCCGCGATGGAGAAGGCGGCATGCCGGAGCCACGATCTCCTTGTCAGGAGATAGATGCCCGCAGAAACCCAGAGCAGGCTCGATAGGGCGGCAAGAAGCCATGCTCGGGTGAACCCGCCAAGATCATAATGCCAGAAGAAAAGAGTGCGCAGTATCTCAGCCTGAGGCTTGGGCTCGATTCTATCCACGCACTGGCTCCTGGCGTAGTTTAAATTTCCCTGTAGATTGGTGTCGTTCGGGATGAATCGCTCTGCCTTCCGGTAGTTCAGTATGGCTCTTCCCATATCGCCGAGGCGAAAATAGATGTTTCCAATGTTGTAGAAAAGGAGGCCGTTTTCGATTCCCCCCTCGCGCGAGATCGTCTCAAAAGCCAGTGCGGCCTTCTCAAACAGCCTCCTGGCTTTTGCGGGGTCCCTCTGGATCTGCTCGTTTGCCTGCCTGAATGCAGACTCCCCTTCCCGGTAAAGGTCCCACACTTCGACCTTGTCGAGTGCATACAGCTCCAGGGGGCTGAGGAAAGCAGCCAAAATCATCAAGAACACCCGAAAACAGCTTTTCATGGACTCCACCTAACCTTATCGGGTTGCGCGATCGAACGACCGGATCACGTCCAGGGCTTCCTTCACCAGGTCCTCAAAGGGCCTGTGCAAACCCATCCCACTGTAGCTTCCCAGTTCACAGGCAGCGAGAAGCCCTTTCAACCGCTCCAAAACTGCGGCATCGATTCGTTGGTCTTTCAGTTCCTTCTCGATGTCGGTGAAGGTCAGGGCGCGGGTTTCATGTCTGAGCTTATCTGCGAGGTAGGTCCTTACGGCATCCAGCAGCGCTGCGCAGGCGTCGCTCTCCAGGGCCCCTTTCCCTCCCATGGCGCCGACTCGTTGTTTGAACCTGACAAAAGCCTTTTGAGACCTCAACCGATCGGGATCTGCCCTCTGGTGTTCCCGGACCTTTGTGTAGACCAGCAGCGAGAGGAAGGCAAGAAGAGGGACCAGTATTACGGCAAGCCAGGGGGGTGAAGTCATCATGGTCGAAATCCGGAAGACCTGTCTTTCCAGGACTTCAGGCCCCTCGTAGTTGTAGGCGATTCCTCGTGACCAGTTTTCGAGTTCACATCTTCTGAAAGGGGTTTCTACCGATTTTCCCTCTACGTCAGTCGAGGTGAGCACTCTGGCCGCTTTCACCGAGAGGGGTATGGACTCGCTCTGTGCAATTTCGTAGCGACCCTTATCAGGATTGAAATAGGGGACTTTAATGGGAGGAATCGCTTTGACCTCTGCGTTTTTTGGTCTCAGGGTCTGAGTGAACTGTTTGACCGTTCCTCGCACAACCCCTGCAGCCATTTCTTCCGGGACTTTAAAGTCCCGCTCGATCTCAGGGTCATCGATGAGCTTCGGGAGCTCCAGATCATCGAGGTATTCAGACCCGGTGACCGAAATGGAGAGAGTCACAGGATCTCCAACGCTGAGTTCCGTCGGGCTTGCAGAGGCTTCCACCTGGAAGCACCCCACCCAGCCTGTGAAATGGGGCGGTTTTCCTTCCCCGGGAAGGGGCAATGCCGTCAGGACGACAGGCTGCGAACGGGCGACAAATGCCTTATAGACCGCCTTTCTGCCGGAATTGAAGAAGTCGTCGTCAAAAAAGCCGTTGAATGGGCCTCGTCTCTGTTGCTGGCCCGAATAACCGACCAGGGCCTTGCAGGAAACCGTTGCTTCCGGTGTTTCAAAGGTGCCGGGCTTCCTGGCAAACAGCACTTTGCGGAAGGTGAGTGTTGCATACTCTCTGCCGCTGAACCGTCCCGTCCCCTTTTCAGCCAGGGCGGTGACTCCGCCGGTTTGGATCTGGAAATACTGCTTCCTCGGGTCCTGGTCGACTTTCGGATCAATGAACGTAAAAGCCTCGTCCTGGAAGATCGGCACACTGAAGGCTACGCTTTCCACATCCTTTGCAAGATACCAGACTACAGTGAGGATGACCGGTTCTCCGAGATAGAATTTCGTTTTGGAGTACTTCAGCTCAAGATGAAAGTCCTCAGTCACTTCAGGTTCCGTGGCACGGACTGTTATGGGTTTGGTGCGGAGGTTTTTTGACTTTCCCGCATCAAGGGGAACGACAATGGACGGAATTTCAAGTGTTCCCAATCTCTTTGGAGTCAGCCGATAGGAGTAGATGTAGCCGTAGGATTCAACCTTGCTGGTCTTGCCGTTGATGATGGTGATGGACGAGCTGTTGTTGCTCTGTCCTCCCAGGAAATCCACCGTAAAATCGCCGACTCCGCTCATATCCGGCGGGTCAATCCCCGGGGTGATGTCGATTCCTTCAAGACGGATTTGCACCAGGAAAGGCTCGCCAACAGAAACGACATCCTTTTCAACCAGTGCCTGCACGGAAGGAGCGGCACCGGTTGCAGCGCGGGCGGTTCCCAGCCATGGCAGTCCCCGCCGGCAATCGAGACCGGGCAGGAAGATCAAAGCCAGCGACACAGCCAGAGCTCCAGCGATGGCTTTCACCGCTCTTCTCATCCCGGTCCTCATCCTACCAATCCCTATCCACCGGCTTGTAGCCACCCTGCCGGGTACGTTGGAGCTGGAGCCGATTTTCCTTTTCCTCTCGAAGGATATTCTCGGGCGACTCGCTGAACGAAGCCCCGACCTTATCCTCCTCACCCTTTTCTCCACCTTCCATGATTGCGGTCTGAGGCTTTTCCTCTGGTGCCTGCTGTTTGCCGGGCTTTGAATCCTTTCCCGTTTCTTCAGCGGCCTGATCCTGGGGCGTAGCCTTTTGCTGTTTCTGGTCTTCAGGTCCTTCTTTTGCACCCTGGTCCCCTGTTTGAGGATTTGGGCACTGGCCCGGATTGCTCTTGGAGGCATCCGGGTTGGCCAGGGCTTCCTTGAGGTGTTCCAATGCCCCTTCCTGGTCTTTGCGGGCTGCAGCGAGCTCGGTCCTCTCGAGTTTTTCAACGGCCGACCCTTGGGCCTCCAGGGCTTTTTCGAGGTGCTCCTCAAGGGCCGAAGAGGCTGGGTCTGCCTGCTGGGAAGGCTTCTGATTCTTCGCCTGCAGGTCCTTCAGCTTATCGGCAACCCTCCCGGTTTTCTCCCGGGTCTCTTGCTGTTCTGATGCCAGTTCCTGGGCCTTCTCGGTCATGGACTCCCGGGAAATCTCCGCCCCATTCTGCTGCAGCGAATCGTTTTGACTGATTTCGGATTCCTGTTCCCGGACAACCTCTTCCAGCTCCTTTTTCAGTTCCTCTCGCTGCTTCTGCTGCTCCCGGGCAGCTTCCTCGGCTTGCTTGATCCGGTCTGCCAGGTCCTTCAGGGCCAGGCGTGCCAACTCGATATTTTGTGCGGCTTCCTTGAGTAGAGGGTCGATGCGAAGCGCCTCCTGATAATGCCGGATGCTCTCTCCCCACAGGGATAGAGCCTTTTGGGGATCGGTCTGCAGTCCCTTTTGGCCTTCGGTAAAGACGGTGTTGCCCAGGTTGTAATGCGCCGCAGCTTCCAGGGCCAGGTCCTTTGTGTGAAGGGCCGCCGCCTGATAGGCTTCTTGCGCCTTTTCGTATTCGCCTTTCTGAAAAAAGACATTCCCTTTGTTAAAGACGACTTCGCCCGTATCGGGCCCTTCGGTCAACGCCTGTTCATAGGCTGCCAGCGCCTGGTCGTACTCGCCGGCCCGGTAGAGCTCATTGCCCCGGCTGACCAGACTCGCGGCCGATTCTGCCCAGGCAGGGCAGGGGGCGACGACGGTCCAGAGGAGGACCATCATCGCGATTGCTGATAGTGCGTTGCGGATCAAGATAACAGCCACTTCAACAACCTCCTATTCCCCGTTTATTCTCTTTCGTTCGCTCAGCGCCATTTCCGCGAGGAGCAGGAGCAGGGCGGCCCCAAGGAAAATCTGAAACTTCTCCTCGTAGCGGTTTATTTTCATCGATTCGAGGGTGCGCTTTTCAGCATCGGCCAGCAGGTCCTGGTAGATGGCTCCAAGATCGAAAGTCCCCGTTGCGACATTGAGATATCGGCCTCCCGGGGTTGCGTCCACCATCTTTCTGAGCGTATCGGCATCCAATCGTGACCAGACCTCCTGGTCGCCGTGCCGCAGGAAGGTCCGATCTCCCTTCTCATTCACAACGGGGATTCTCTGCCCTTCCTTTTCATCGCCCAGGCCGATGGCGATCAGCCGGATTCCGCGCTCGCCGACGTCTCTTGCAGCTTCAACCGGGAAGCTGTCCTGGTCTTCGCCGTCGGTTATGAGGATAATGTCCTTGTAGTGCTTCAATCGGTCGCTGTAGACTTCATCTGCCGTCTTGCGCAGAGCATCGCCGATGAGAGTTCCTCCACGGCCCACACTCTCGGGACCGGTATCGTCGAGCATCAGCCTGAAGAAGCCGTAGTCCTGGGTGAGCGGGCACTTGACGATCGCGGTCCCGGCAAAGGCGACCATGGCTACACGATCCCCTTCGATCTTTTCGATGAGATCGCGGATGGCAATTTTTGCGCGCTCGAGCCGGTTGGGCTTCAGGTCCTCAGCCAGCATGCTCCTGGAAACATCCAGCACAAAAACAATGTCTCTGCCCTTGCTCTCAACCTTCTCGGGCCTGGGATTCCAGGCCGGTCTTGCGAGAGCTATGACGATCAACAGAGATGCCGCAACGACCAAAACGTTCTTCCACCATTGCCGGGCGCGGCTCACCGACCGGTTGATCCGCTCGATCAGCCCGGCTTCGGCAAATCTCAGAAGGGCCTGGTCCTTCCTGCGAAACCTGTAGAGCACAATCCCAAAGAGCACCGGCAGGAGCCAGAGCAGGTGCAGCATTTCAGGACTTTCGAAGCGGGGGGAGGTCATGGAATCCTCCTCAACACCGTGCTGATCAGGACCTGTTCCAGCACCAGCAGAGAAAGTGCGACCAGCGCAAACGGTGCAAACCGTTCAGCGTAGTCGATGTGACGCACGGATTCGATCTCCGTCCGCTCGAGCCTATCGATCTCCCTGTATATTTCGCGCAGCTTTTCGGCCGAATCGGCATGCCGGAAGGCCCCTCCGGTTTCACCCGAAACAGCCTTCAGGGTTGCTTCATCGACACCCGGCCCTCCGGGTACCTTGTAGTCACCCAGCGGGGTCTTGACCGTCATAAACGATTCCCGCCCCCCTATGCCTATGGCGTAAACCTTGATCCCCCACTCTTTGGCCAGGCGTGCCGCCTCGATGGGGGAACGTTTGCCGGCGTTGTTCTGGCCGTCCGTTAGAAGGATGATGACCTTGCTCTTGATCTGATAATCCATACCGGTGGGGAGCATTGAGCGCCGGGCGAGAGCACTGCCTTCCCTATGATCATCAGGGTCCAGTGTCGAGGACTTGCCGCGGATCGATTTGAGCAGGTCTTCGGCGGTCTTGAGCCGAGCCGCAGCCAGGGCCAGGGCATCGCCTATGGCCGTGCCGTCTTCGTTCTTCCTGGCGACAAGCTGAATGCTCTCAATGAAGCGGTCCAGGGCACCATGGTTCAGAGTGAGCGGGCAGATGGTATCGGGATAGCGCGCGAAGGCGACCATGCCGATGAGATCGCTCGGCCTGCCTTCGAGGTCCTTTCCGTTGCCCAGAACAAATTCCCTGAAGACTTTCTTTACGACATCGAGTCGAGTCGCCGGCTTGCCGTCATAGATGAGTTCCTGCCCCATTGAGCCTGAGCGGTCAACGATCATTTCGATGGCGACGCCTTTGCTCACATCCCACACTTCCTCTCTGCCCTGCTGGGGGCGTGCGACGGCGACAGCGAGCAGCACGATGACCGCGGCACGGATAATCAGAGGCAAATGGCGAAGGCGGGTTTTTGTGGACGTTCCCGATGATGCAGCGATGCCGACCGAGGAGAACCTGAGGCCGACGCTCCGCGGGTTTCGGAAAAGCCGCCAACAAAGCAGGAAGAACAAGGGTAGAACGAGAAATGCCCACGGGAACTCAAATCTCATTTGCCGCTCCCCGATGTTTCGGTGTGGTCCGTTGTCGCATCGATGAAGGCCTTGCAGGAGTCGATGGCCCTGGTGATTTCCTCGATCGATGGGCTGTGTTCGGCGAATTTCACGAGATCGCAGTCTCGCAGGAATGCCGTGAGAAGCCCCTTGTGCTCGGCGGAAAAAAGCGGTTCCCGGCTTATGCCGGTGAGGAACTCCTCGGTGGTGCGCTTCGGCGCCTGAATGCCGAACCTGTTTTCGATGTAGTCCCTGAGCAAATCGGATATCCTGGAGAAAAAAAGCTTGGTCTCTCCGCGTTCGATGAGCTTCTCGTCGAGGATTTCCTGAAGCTGCCGGTAGGCCCTTTCATGAGCGGGGACGGGCGGGGTTGCCTGCTGCCCTGCTGCCGCTCTTTTTCGCCTGATCAGGACAAAGGCTCCCCCACCGACCAGTCCGGCGACCGCCAGACCAAGAAGAACGACCGGAAGGGGAAACGATTCAACCGGCAGGGCGACCGGTCCCTTTATGGGATTCAGCGCCGGTTCCTTTTGATCCTCTTCGAGAAGAGAAGTTACCTTGATGGTGATCTCCTCCGTTGAGATCTCGTGCTGCCATGGAGCGTCATCGTTAGAACCGCCATCGGGTCCAGCGCTCGCATCGGCGGGTTTTCTGAATCGCACCGGCATGGGGGAGATGACATAGTCGCCGGAAAGAAAGGGTTCTAGGGTGTAGACCTTCCTCGAAAGGACCTTCTTCTCAGGGGTCAGGCGTTGCGGCTCTTCCCGGTAGTCACGGATGCCGAACTCGCCGAGTTTTTCCCCGAACCGTGGAAGCTCGGCTAGATAGCCCTCTTCGACCTCGGCTTCGATGGTCAGGCGGACGGTTTCGGCAATATTCAGGGTCTCCCTGTCAACGAGAAGCCGCACACAAAAGGGCCCTCTTCGGACCTCCTTTTCAATCTCGTTTCCTTTTGGTCCCGAAGCTTGCGGTTCGGGTTTCCCTGTAGCACTGCAGGACGTCAAGAGGGCAGCCGATAGCAGTACGATCAAGGAGCGGAAGAAAGAAGGCCTTCGCATCAAGCGCATCTTCTCCTCCGTTCACGATCCCTGAAAAAAGCGATCAAATCCCGTATATAGGACCTGCCGGTTTCAATGCGGACCTGATCGATTCCCATGGATCGGAGCAGATCGGAAAGGCCTCGGGCCTCAGCAAGGGAAAGACTTTCATAACGCTTCCGAACCGCACTGTTTGAAGCATCGATCAAAATGGTCTCACCCGTTTCGGCATCCTCGAGCTCGACGAGTCCGATATCCGGGAGCTTCGATTCCCTGGAATCTGAAATAGAGACGGCAATGAGATCATGCCTGCGTCCCAGCACCCGAAGCGGCTTCTCGAAGGACCTGGCCTGAAAGTCACTGATGAGGAAGACAACAGCTCTTCTGGACTGGACTCTTCCAAGGTAGTCGAGGGCCAGCCCCAAGTCGGTTCGGGTGCCGCTCGGCCGAAAGTTCAGGATTTCCCGGATAACGCGCAGGACGTGCCGCGCCCCCTTGCCTGGAGGGATAAACATCTCGACCTGGTCCGTAAAGGCAATGAGGCCCACTTTGTCATTGTTCTTGATGGCGGCAAAGGCAAGGAGGGCGCAGATCTCGGCGGCCAGTTCGTTCTTGGTCTGCTTGAGGGACCCGAAGTCGCCGGAAGCACTGAGGTCCACCAGGAAAATGACCGTGAGCTCACGTTCTTCGCGGAATTTCTTGATGAACGGTTTTCCCGTACGGGCGGTGACGTTCCAGTCAATGCTCCGGACATCATCCCCGGGCTGATACTCGCGCACCTCGTCAAATTCCATTCCGCGGCCCTTGAAGACGCTTTCATACTCTCCAGCCAGGACATCGTTTACCACTTTGGTTGTGTGGATCTGGATGGTGCGGATCTTCTTCGCCAGTTCACGAGGGATCATGGCACCTTGACCGTATTGAAGATCTGTTGGATCAAATCTTCCGAGGTCTTCTCCTCGGCCTCGGCTTCATAAGTGACAATCAGCCTGTGACGCAGGACGTCCATGCCGACGGATTTCACGTCCTGTGGGGTGACATAGCCTCGCCCCTGGATGAGGGCATAGGCCCTGGATGCCATGCAGAGGGCGATAGTGGCGCGAGGCGAGGCACCATAGCGAATGAGGTCCGCCATATCGAGGCCGCAATCGTTTGGAGTGCGTGTAGCCTGAACGATATTGAGGATGTAATCCTCTATTTTCTCATCCATATAGATCTCGTCGCTCAGAGTGCGCAACCGGAGAATATCTTCCGGCGACAAAACCGGATCGACCGCGTTGTCGGGAGCAGATCTTGCCATGCGCCTGAGAATCTGCTGCTCTTCCTCCCTCGATGGATATTCGACGCGGACTTTCAGCAGGAATCGGTCCACCTGAGCCTCGGGAAGAGGGTAGGTGCCCTCCTGCTCGATCGGGTTCTGCGTGGCCAGCACCATAAAGGGCTCGTCAAGCCGAAAAGTGGTACTCCCGATGGTCACCTGCCGCTCTTGCATCGCTTCGAGCAAAGCGCTCTGGACCTTTGCCGGGGCCCGATTGATCTCATCGGCCAGGATGATCTGGTGAAAGATGGGGCCTTTCTTTACGGTAAAGTCACCCGACTTCGGGTTGTAGACGAGCGTGCCGATGAGGTCCGCCGGCAGAAGGTCCGGGGTAAACTGGATGCGCTGAAAGGAAGTCTGCATGGCTTTGGCCAGTGTGGTAACGGTGAGGGTCTTGGCCAGACCGGGGACCCCTTCAATCAGGACATGACCGTTGCACAGGATGCCGACCAGGAGCCTGTCGATGAGATCGGTCTGGCCGACGATCACGTTTTTAACCTCCAGCCGCAGCCTCTGAAGGGTCCTGCTCTCCATGAGGACCTGTTCGTTTATCCGCTTGACATCAACCGACATAGACCCTGCTCCTCAGCCAGTGGTGTTCTCAACGTATTCATTTAGTTAGCCTTATTCCCTTTAGACAGATGCAGGTGCTCAGAAAACACGGCCTGAATTTTAGGAGTTCACTCTGAAAAGTCAAGATGGAGCGCCTCAACAACAGCCTTCTTCATCCATCGCCCTGTTCATAACGAAGAAGGTTGCAAGGCTATTTCCCAGCCGGCTCTTCTATGATATCTTCGTGCCAGCATAAATCGAAGCCCCTTCGACCGAGCGCTATCCGTGCTCTTCTTAGAGGATAAGACGTATGCACCGGACGGACGCCTTACGCTCTTGAGGTCAAGAAGATGAAATCCATGGAAGCAGATAACGCACAACTCGATGCCGAAATACCGGGGACCTGGTCCAGCAGGTTGACACTTTATGTTTGGGCGTTTGGAATACTATGGTCGATCATCGTATCGGGTTCGCTGGTGTGGAATGTTTATCACGTGAGGCAGGGAATTTCCCTTCCATTATCCCTGGGCCATGGTCTTGTCTGGCTTTTCGGCCTGATGGGACTGGGATTCGCCGCACATCGCCTGATGCAGCATGTCCGCAGCTGTGAATGCATCGAGGAGGGATTGCAAGCGAGTGAGACACGCTACCGGCGTATCGTTGAAATGACCAACGAGGGCATTTGTGAGCTGGATCGGCACTTTCTCATCACCTTTGTCAATCCGAGCCTGTCCAGGATGCTGGGCTACTCTGCCGACGAAGGGTTAGGTCGCTCTGTTTCTGAATTCATGTTTGAAGAGGACCTGCCTGATCTCTATGCGAAGATGGCCGAACGGGAGGCCGGCGATCAGGGACAGTATGAGTGGAGGCTCCGTCGAAAGGATGGCAGTGCCTGCTGGGTACTGGTCCTGGCTACCGCTCTCAGAGATGAGGCCGGAAGGTTTGCCGGGTCTTTTGCCATGTTGACGGATATCACTGAACGCAAGGCAGCTGAACTGGCATTGAAAGAAAGCGAAGAGCGTTTTCGCACGATCTTCGAGTCGGCTCAAGAAACAATCTTTATCAAGGATCGCACGTTGAAGTATGTTCTGATCAATCCCGCCATGGAGCAGCTGTTCAAACGTCCGGTATCCGAACTGGTCGGGAAAGACGATGTGGACCTTTTCGACGCGGAATCTGCGAAACACACCCGGGAAGTCGACGTTCGGGTGCTGGCGGGTGAAACGGTGGAAGAAGATGATTCAAAAGTAATCCACGGTGACCTCAGGACGTTTCACGTCATAAAGGTACCCATGCGAGACCAGTCTGGGAAGATCACCGGACTTTGCGGCATCGCCCGTGACATCACCGACCGTAAGCGGGCGGAGGATGAGCGAATCCATCTGGCCAAGGTCATGGAACAGATTGCCGAAGGGATCGTCATTTGTGACAAGGGTGGGATCGTACAGTATGTGAATCCGGCATTCGAGCATATGAGCGGGTTTGGTCAGGATGAGATGATCGGTCGGCATGTCAGCGTGTTTGATCGTGGCTTTCAGGATCGATATGATCTTGGGGCAACCTGGAATGGGGCCCCGAGAGAATCTCTAAGGACCGGCCGGTTCACAAACCTCAGAAAAGACGGCAGCTCCTATCAGGTTGAAGCCACTATTTCACCCGTCAGAGACAAATCGAATACCGTCACCAACTACATCTCCGTTCAACGAGATGTGACCCGGGAGATCGCCCTTGAAGCCCAGCTTCGCCAGGCACAAAAGCTGGAGGCCATCGGCACCCTCTCTGGGGGTATTGCCCACGACTTCAATAATGTGCTCAGTATCATTATGGGCTATCTTGAGCTGGCGGGGTTGGCGGCGGCAGAGAACGCAAAATGCAGCCAGCACATCAAAGAGGCACTCAGTGCATGCCGCAGGGCCAAGGACCTCACCCGTCAAATCCTCTCCATCAGCCGCGATGACGATAAGACGGACCGCCTGCACATGGATATTCGTCCGACCGTCAAGGAGGTCATCAAGTTCTTCAAGGCGTCGCTTCCTTCCACGATTGAGATTCACCAAAAGATCTCCGGCGGGGAAGGTACGGTACTGGCTCATCCGACTCAGATCCACCAGGTCGTGACGAATCTCTGTGCCAATGCAGCGCATGCAATGGAAGAGACCGGCGGTATATTGGAAGTCAGTCTGACCGATGTGGATTTTGAGCCACCGGCGGTGCTCCCTCATCCGGATATCCAGCCCGGACCATATGTGAGGTTAACCGTTGCCGATACGGGTCATGGGATGGATTCAGCAACGCTGCAGCGGATTTTTGACCCGTATTTCACCACAAAGGAGGCCGGTAAAGGAACCGGTTTGGGACTCGCCGTGGTCCACGGTATTGTTAAAAACCATGACGGGGTCATCACCGTCTCCAGTGAAGTGGGCAAGGGATCGCTTTTCCACGTTTTTTTCCCAAGGATTGATAAAGAGACGGCAAGTACCGAGGAAGCACGACCGTCAATCCCAAAGGGCACGGAGCGCATTCTGTTTGTGGACGACGAAGTCCACCTGGTCAACATATGGCAAGAGGCCCTGGAAGCATTGGGCTATATGGTCACGGTCAAGACAAGTTGCCTTGAGGCTCTGGAGCTCTTTCGAATTCATCCGGACTACTTCGATCTTGTTATTACGGACTATACCATGCCCCACATGAATGGTATCGATCTCGCCAGGCAGCTGATGCGCATTCGACCCAATATCCCCGTTATCCTCTGCTCTGGATTGAAGGAGGGGACCGTGTCGGAACGGACAAGGGGAGTCGGTCTTCGATCGCTGTTGACGAAACCGCTCGAATTGCTGGAGACGGCTGAGGCAATCCGCAGCGTATTGGACAATAAATAAACTTGCCGGTATTCCGAATGGGAATTTGGACACTCATTGATGCGGAGCAGTACTCAGTTCCACGCCTCAAAGACAGTTTTCTGACCGGTGCTACCCAGCAGCGTGCAGCAGTTCTTCGTATGCGCGAAGTGTTGGCAGATTCCGAGCAAACCAATTCGAAGCCAGTTCCTTTCGGAGTTCTTCAGTGGGGTACGGGATGCGAAAGAGGGTGATGGTTCCGGAGTCGCTGTCATAAAGGACGGAGTTGGCCACAGCTGTGCCGTCTCGGTATGGTCCGCCGATACTCCCCGCTTTGACCCAATAGCGCGAGCGGGGGGCGAGACGAATCACCATGGAGCCATTCTTTGGAGGGCGATGAACGATCAGATCGCCAATCCGGGGCGCATCCGGGGGCTCGGGCAGTTCATAGACCGCCGGGACATGGTCGTGGCCACTGACAATAAGCGGCTTCGGATACGCGTTCCAGGCTTCCAGGGATTCGCTGAGTGCCGCGTTGTCCAGGTAGCCGAAGCTATGAATGGTCGGCGCGGTGCCGGATGGCGGAAGATGGAACGGGCTGTGATGCACGACGGTGAACTCCTCTTCTTCCATCCTGACGGGCAGGTTCAGCAGGTAGTCGATGGCGCCCGGAATGACCGAAAGGAGTCCGGCATTGTAGGCGGTAGCCTGCATTCGATCCAGTTGATCGGGATAGTCGGTGAACAATCCCGCCACAAGGAGATCATGGTTTCCGGCCACAGTGAAAATATCGGGTAGGGAGCGCATACGCATGAGGGTGCGATCTCCAAAGGGAAGCCATCCGACCAGGTCTCCAAGACAATACACCGCATCCGGTCGCAAATCGTTCAGATGCCTCAGGCATGCCTCCAGGGCATAAAGATTTCCGTGAATGTCTCCAAAAAAGTACGCACGCACTGTGAGGACCTCAAGAATGAAGGTTTTTGTCTTTAAATCCCTGGATCAAAGCGCTCCTGCCAAACCTGGTCTGATCGCCCCGGGTCCCGGGGAATGCTCCTTTTGCGGGCCTTGTCTGGTCGAACTCTTGGAAACATGACTGCAGTCGCTCCCGCATAACCCTGCCAACAACATCGAGTCAACAACAAATTCATTGCCAATCAGCATAAGGCCTGAGCCGGCTTTGCTCCTGGGAGAAGAAGAGCTGCCCTTGTCATCCTCCGTCACCAGCGACGTTCTCACGCAGAAGCATGGGAACGAGAGTAAGGCGCAAGAGGCCGTCATTGTTGTTGAGTTATGAGAGATCAAATCAGCCCCATGCCCGCGCGGAAAGCGAGTTGACGGCAGGGACAAATCGTTTTAGTTTCTCTCTATCTTATCCACATCACACTTGATCACCATTCAGGACCGGTTCGAAGCCGATTGAGGCAGCGATGGACCGATTTTTTACAGGAGATTTCGACCTCTTTTGAAGGATGAGTCATGGAAACGAAAACGAAATTCTCGCTTTGGTATGTGATGATCGCCGTCTGGGGCGTACTCATCGTGCATAACTATTTTGCCACTCAGTTTGCCCCGAGGATCCTGCCGTACAGCGAATTCTTGAGTGCGCTCAAGAACGGTCAGATCATTGAGGCGGTTGTCAAGGAGGGCCACATTGCCGGAAGAATGAAAGTGACTGAAAACAACCAGAGCGAGGAGGTCAGCTTCAACACCTATCGAGTAGATTCGGACCTGTCGGACGAGCTTTCCAAGTACGGTGTCAAATTCAGGGGGCAGCCCGAGAACACTTTCTTGCGAGACATCCTCTCGTGGGTCCTTCCCGCCCTCATTTTCTTCGGCCTGTGGTTTTTCATGATGAAGCGCTTCAGTCCTGGTGCCGGCATGATGTCTTTTGGAAAGAATAAAGCCAAAGTCTTTGCCGAGAAAGAGATCGATACTCGTTTTGAGGATGTGGCCGGCGCCGATGAAGCCAAGGCGGAACTGATCGAAATCGTGGACTATCTCAAGGAACCCGGACGCTATCAGCAGCTCGGGGGACGGATGCCCAAAGGGGTCCTGCTGGTCGGGCCCCCCGGCACCGGTAAGACGCTCCTGGCCCGGGCCGTAGCGGGAGAGGCCAGTGTTCCTTTTTTTATCATCAGCGGGTCGGAGTTTGTGGAGATATTCGTGGGCGTCGGTGCGGCAAGGGTCCGGGAGCTCTTCCAGCAGGCCCGTGAAAAGGCCCCATGCATCATTTTCATAGACGAACTGGATGCTATCGGCAAGGCTCGGGGAGCATTGACCATCGGTGGCCACGACGAGCGCGAGCAGACCCTCAACCAGCTGCTCGTCGAGATGGACGGGTTCGATCCGAGAGTGGGGGTGGTCATTCTGGCCGCCACGAACCGCCCGGAAACTCTCGATCCGGCCCTGCTCAGAGCTGGAAGGTTCGATCGTCAGGTCCTGGTGGATCGGCCCGATGTCAACGGCCGTGAAGCCATCCTGAAAATTCACGTGAAGAAAGTGAAGCTTGCAGACAACGTCGATATCAGGGTCATTGCTCAGAAGACGCCCGGGTTCTCCGGAGCGGACCTGGCCAATGTAATCAATGAAGCCGCTCTGCTTGCCACACGCAAGAATAAGGACGCCATTGAAACGGAGGATTTGGACGAAGCGGTCGATCGTATCATTGCGGGTCTGGAGAAGAAAAACCGTGTGATCAACCCAAAGGAAAAGCAAATTGTGGCCTATCACGAAACCGGTCACGCCCTGATTGCCGCTTTTACCCAGGGTGCGGACAAGGTCCACAAGATATCCATCATTCCCAGAGGCATCGCCGCCCTGGGCTACACCCAGCAGTTGCCAACGGAAGATCGTTATCTTATGACCCGCCAGGAGCTCCTTGGTAAGATCGACGTGCTCCTTGGAGGCAGGATGGCGGAAGAGATCATCTTCGGCGATGTTTCCACGGGCGCCCACAATGATTTGCAGCGGGCAACCGATATCGCCAGGGCCATGGTTTCCGAGTACGGCATGGGCAGGACGCTTGGGCTTTCCACCTACCCCCGTGCGAACCCGGCTGCCTTTCTGGGACCCGGACAGGTACCGATGGGCGGCAAAGAATACAGTGAAGCCACTGCAGCCAAACTTGACGATGAAGTCAAGGACCTCATCACGGAAAGAGCTGCCCGGACACAGGAACTGCTTTTGAGGAACCGTGGACTGCTTGAGGAGATCGCCGGGGAGCTCCTGAAAAAAGAGGTGATGGAGAGCGATGAGTTCTACCGGCTGGTAGATGCCCGCCGAACCCCTGACCCGCTCCCCTCGACGTGAGCGGCAGGCGGGCAGGTTTAGGGTCCGGAAGGCAGGATACACGGTGGTTCGTAGATTGAAAGGCAACTTATTGGAGCGGTGGAAGAGTTTTGTCGCCAACGGGTCCCGCATGGCGACATCGGTCGGATGATTAACCGAAAAGAAAGGATTGCGTGATGAGAGGATCTTCGGATTTCAAGCGAAACTGTCTGGTGACGATAGCCGCAGTTCTCATCTGGCTGAATCTGGGTCTATTGCCGGAGCTGGCCTGGGGAGCTCCAATCAAAGACTCTGAATCGGCCTCTCACGGGGCCGAAGATGCCTTTCATCAGGTTGTGAACACCTATAGCTTTGCCGGTTTCGAGATCGTTCAGTTCAACCTGCCGGTGCTGAGTCACTACTCCTATCTTCTGGTTTCCGGAAAGGAAGCGCTCGTGGTAGATCCGGACCGCGACATCAACGCCTACCTGGATCATGCGAAAAAGCACGGTCTGACCATCAAGGGCGTTTTTCTCACCCATTCCCACGCCGATTTTGTCGCCGGCCACCTGGAATTTGTGAAGGCGCTGAATGTCCCTGTCTACCAGAATTCGGCCAGTGGAGCGAAGTATAAGATCGAACCCCTCCAGGACGGCTCCTCGTTCAGAGTCGGTACAGCCACGGTAAAGGCCATGGCAACTCCCGGACACACTCCTGACGGCCTGTGCGGTCTAGTCTTCTCTGAAGGCGATACCCAACCGAAAGCCATTTTGACGGGGGACACCCTCTTCGTGGGTTCAATCGGCAGGCCTGACCTGCTGGAAGGGAAAATGACGGCGGCCACTCTGGCTTCCATGAGTTTCGACACCTGGCAGGATAAGCTCTCCAGGTTGCCGGATACCGTTGTCGTACTACCCGCCCATGGGGCGGGGTCCCTCTGCGGCGCCAATCTCTCCGACGACCCGTCATCGACCATTGGCCGGGAAAAGGCATCAAACCCTTACATACAGCGCAAGGGGCGAGCCGAGTTCATCGCAGCGGTTTTGGAAGGTCTGCCCGAAGCACCCCAATACTTCAAATACAATGCCTCTCTCAATCGAGAAGGACCGACACCGGTTGCCTGGGATGCAGCTCCCGTTCAGGCCAAAGCGGACCAATCCCTTATTCGGGGGGATGAACAATGGCTGATAGATCTGAGGGATGCCGGGCCATACGCCGAAGGGCATGTGCCCGGGTCGATCAACATCGGCTTACGGGGGCGATTTGAGAGTTGGGTTGGGACGATGGTGCCGTGGAAAGCCCCGATGGTGCTGATCGGATCGCCGGGAGAAATCAAGGAAGCCGTCTTTCGGCTGCATCGGGTGGCCTACACGGGGTCCGTGATGCCGTTCGAAAACTGGACCCAAAACAAGCTGCCTCTGGCCAAGATCGGCACCATCAAGCCGGCTGACCTGTACGCACAGATGCAGGAAGGCACGGCACCCATTATCGTGGATGTGCGGATGCCTTCGGAATGGATGGCTCTACGAATCGGGACCGTCGTGAATCTGCCCATCAACCATCTGGCTGAACTCTCGGCCAGGCTTGATCCCGAACTTCCGGTCGTGGCGGTCTGCAACAGTGCCTACCGGTCGAGCCTGGCGGCGGGGATCCTCCAGCGTAAGGGCTTCAAGCAGGTCTCCAGCCTCGATGGGGGTAGTGCCGCCTGGATCGATGCGGGTCTCCCGGTCTTCAGCAGTGAAGTGAAAGCAACCGTCTCTGCTCAGCCGAAACGCGTGATTCACCTTGCCGAACGTATTTCCCCCGCAGATCTCAATCGGTTGCTCAAGGACATGCCCGGGACATTTGATTTGGTGGACATCCGACCCGCTGAGGCCTTCCAGGACTATGCCTTGCCGGGATCGATCCATGCGGACCCGGCCGAGGTCCTCTCCAGCCCTATCTACCTGACCGGTGCAGGTCCACTCATCATCGTGGATCGCGACGGTTCGCTCGCCATGATGGTTGCCGGCATCCTCTCTCAGAAGACGAAGCGGCCCATCAAGGCTTTGTACGGGGGGCTCGAGGGGTACTGGGAAGAGACGGAGCTGAAGAGTGCGGTACGGGCCGTTCCGCTTCCCGCCGCTGCTCCGCAACTGCAGAAAAGTCCTGCGCCGGGCACTGCCACGCAACCGACCACTCCAGCGCCCCCTCCGACTGCCCCCGCCGCACCCAGGAAGAAGTCGGCAGGATGTTGAGCAATTTTTCAAAAGGAGCCGACCATGCATTGCGATCAATCTGACCTTAGAAACACCCCCAAACCTTACGCAAACCCTTATCTGGCTGGTTTCATGCTGGGCCTGGTGCTGCTGGCAAGTTTTCTCATTTTGGGAGTCGGACTGGGAGCTTCAGCGGGCATCGCTCGCGCCGGTGCGGCCGCCCAGAGTGCTCTGATGGCGCAACATGTTGCGGAGAGTACGTACTTTGGCTCCTGGGGTAGTAATCCGCTACAGTACTACCTGGTCTTCATGTTCGCAGGCACGCTCATCGGCGGTCTGGTCTCCGCCGTTCTGGGGCGGCGCATTGAGCCTCAGCTCGAACGCGGGCCGACGGCTTCCCCTCGCCTTCGCATTGCCATGGCCCTTCTGGGCGGAATCCTGGCAGGGTTCGCCAGTCGCCTGGCTTCGGGGTGCACTTCCGGCCAGGCTCTCACGGGTGGGGCAATGCTGGCGACCGGCAGCCTGCTATTCCTTCTCGCTCTCTTTGCGAGCGGGTACGCCGCGGCATGGTTTGTGAGGAGGCAATGGTCATGATTACGACATTCTTCGGGGGTGACGCTCTCGATAGCGGTGCGGCACTCGCGGTCTCGCTGCTGATCGGTTTCGGCTTCGGGTTTGCCCTTGAGCGCGCGGGTTTCGGGAGTTCCAGAAAACTGAGCGGGATTTTCTATTTTCGCGATATGACGGTCCTGCGTGTCATGTTCACTGCCATGATCACCGCCATGATCGGCCTTCACCTCGCCCTGGCGCTGGGTCTCGTTACTCCGGACCAGATCTATTTTCTGCCGACCGTCTATGGCGCTCAGGTCCTGGGGGGGCTGCTTTTCGGCATCGGGTTTGCGCTGGGCTGTTGGTGTCCCGGCACGGCAGCGGTGGGAGTCGCCTCCGGGCGGCTCGATGCCTTGCTCTTTCTTGTTGGAGCCGCCCTTGGCAGCATTCTCTTCAACGAGCTCTTCGACTTCATCAAGCCCCTCTACACCTGGGGCGATAGGGGTGTGCAATTCGCTTGGGAAGCCATGGGGCTTTCCGCTCCATTCTTTGTGCTGATCTTTTCCGCTATCGGCGTGGCTGCATTCTGGCTTGCGGAGTGGGGAGAGAGGCGAGTTGCGGGTGCCGGTCCCTACTTCGGTACCCCGTTTCTGAAAGCTTTAAGCGTGATCATTTTGGTCAGTGCCCTCGCCGTGGCACTGTTGCCCCCAGTTGGGACGAAAGGGGACCTCTCTTCGCCTGACTCCGCCGCTGAAGTCGCGATGCTTCATGCCATGGAGGCGGGTGACGACCACCTGGAACCGGAAGCCCTGGCCGACCGGATCATGGCGGGCGACCCGACTCTCTATGTGGTTGATATCCGCACCCCGTCAGAATTTACAGCTTTTCACCTCAAGGGCGCCGTGAACATTGCCGCCGCCGATCTGCCGGACTCCCTGGCGGAGGCCAAGAACAAGGGAACCATCGTCCTTTACTCGAACGGTATGACCCACCCCGCACAGGCTCGGGACGCCCTGGCCCGCCTCGGTTTCAACAATGTTTATCTGCTCACCGACGGCTTGCAGGGATTCATGGAAAGGGTCTTAAAGCCCATTTCTCTGCGGGAAGCTCTCCCGACTTCCGAAATGAAGGACCGGGTGACCGCCTGGCGCAACTTCTTCCTGAGCGACATTGAAACCCGGGCTGCCGGTCCCGACCCGGCAATCCGCAGTCTGCCGGGCCTGGTCGAAACGGACTGGCTGTACGAGAACCTCGGTCGTACCGATATGCGCATCATCGATGTGCGTTCCCAACCGGCCTACAATAGCGGCCACCTTCCCGGCTCCGTGCGGATGGACCCGGAGCATTTTCGCGGGGTGGTCGGCGGGGTTTCATCCATGCTGTTGCCGGCGGATATGATCGCCGGCCATCTGGGTCTTCTGGGCATCAGGCCGGGGATGACGGTGAGTATCGTACCGGGCGAAAAGCTTCAGGATGCCACCCTTATCGGGACGGCCCTTGAACGGGTCGGCCAAATACAATACGCCATTCTTGATGGAGGTTGGGAAAAATGGGTGGCGGAAAAGCGTCCTGTCGATACCAGACTCCCGACAATCAGCGCGCTTGATTATCCGGTGCCACGCCAGGTCGACGCTTTCACGGTGGACTATCAGACCGTCCTGAAACACTCTCAGCGCCGCAGTGCCGTCATTCTGGATGTGCGTCCCGCCGACTTCTTTTCGGGGGCTAGGACCGACGAAGCGCGTGCCGGGCACATCCCGGGCGCTGTAAACCGCCCCTTCAGCTCCGATGTGACAGTCACCGAAGGCATTACAGCCTTTAAGCCTGAAGCAGAGCTCCAGGAAGCCTATGCCGGGTTGATCCCCTCCAAAGATACGACCGTAGTGGTCACCTGTCGCACGGGTCATCAGGCCAGCCAGACGCGCTTTGTGCTCAAGCACCTGCTCGGTTACCGAAACGTCCTATGGTATGACGGCGGCTGGGCGGAATGGTCGAGCCGTCCGGAATTGCCGGTGGCGACAACACGTTAGCCCTTGCCTCAGCAGGAACGCCCTGGTCCTCTGCTGTTTGGAAGATCAGAAACGGATGGAGTTGGCTTTCGAAAAATCCTGTGTTTTCCTGGGCAGGAAAACTCCCTTTTTCAGGAAATGTGAGCATCACACGCCCAGGTAGCGGTATCGGAGTCCCGGGTTTTCCTGCAGTTCGCGGGACGTTCCGGTCCAGACGACGGAGCCCTTTTCGATGATGGTGTGGCGGTCGGCGATCCGGTTGAGGGCCTGGACGTTCTTGTCTATCACCAGGATGGACTGGCCGCAGCGCTTGAGGTGATCCAGGCATTCGAGGATTTCCATGCGAACGAGGGGAGCGAGCCCCTCGGTGGCTTCATCGAGTATCAGCAGCTGAGGATTGGTCATGAGGGCGCGGCCGATGGCGAGCATCTGCTGTTCGCCTCCGGAGAGCTGGTTGCCGAAGTGGCTGCTCCGTTCGGCAAGGATCGGAAAGAGTCCGTAGACACGGTCCAGGTCCCAGGATTCTTTGCAGTTGAAGCGGCATGCAGCGGTTGCGACCAGGTTTTCCCTCACTGTCAGCGTCGGGAAGATTTGCCGTCCCTCAGGTACCAGCCCCAACCCCAGCCGGGCGATCCGATAAGGAGGGGCATTGCGGATCTGGCGTCCCTTGAACCGGATGGACCCGGATCGGACCGAGACCAGGTTCATGATAGCCCGGACCGTCGTCGTCTTGCCCATCCCGTTCCTGCCGAGCAGCGCAACCACCTCGCCCTCGCCGACTTCGAGGTTCATGCCAAAGAGGGCCTGGCTGCCGCCGTAGAAGGCATCAATCTCATGGAGTTGAAGCATGCAGACCTCCGGTTTTCTCCTCTCCCAGATAAGCACGGCGGACTTCCGGGTGCGCCCGGATCTCGTCCACGGCGCCCGAAGCGATCACGCGACCGTATACGAGCACGGTCACCCGATCGGCAAGGGCGTTGACGGCGTCCATGTCGTGTTCCACCAGCAGTACGGAGAGCTTTCCCCGCAGATGTGAGAGCAACGTAACCATCCGTTCGGTTTCCTCGATCCCCATGCCGGCGGTCGGTTCGTCCAAAAGCAGGAGGCGGGGACTTCCGGCCAGCACCATGGCAATTTCCAGCTGCCTTTGTTCACCGTGAGAAAGAACGCCCGCCTTTACTTCGGCACGATCTTCCAATCCAACCTGGTCCAGAAGGGACAGGGCCGATTGCCGGAGTGCCCGGTCAGCTCTCCCATCCTTCCAGAAACTGGACCCGTGGCCGTTTTGCGCCCGGAACGCGAGCAGAACGTTTTCGATCGCCCTGTAACCGCGGAAAACCCTGGTCAGCTGGAACATCCTCCTGATGCCAAGGCGCGCCCTTTCGTGAACGGGAAACGACGTGATGTCCCGGCCGTCGAAATGGATCCTGCCCGAGTCCGGCTGGATCTCCCCGGCAATCTGAGCGATCAGGGTCGTCTTTCCTGCGCCGTTCGGGCCGATGAGCGCATGGATCTCCCCGGGCCCCACGGAAACGCTGACGGATGCCGTGACCATCATGGCCCCGAAATGCTTCATCAACTCATTCGTCTCAAGAAGGGGTTCGCTCATTTCCAGGCGTTCCCGAAATCCATCCGTACAGGCCGGATTTCCCGAAGAGGACCATTGCGATGAGAAAAGGCCCGAGAAAGATCATCCAGTGCGTGGTAAAGCCCGACAGGACCTCTTCTGCCAGCAGCAGTGCGAGAGCGCCAAGCATCGGGCCGATCAGGGTGCCCATGCCTCCGAGTATCACCATGACCAGGATTTGCCCCGACTGCGTCCAATGCAGGAAAGAGGGGGTCACGTAAAGGGTCTGGTTGGCCATCAGGGCGCCGGCAAATCCCGCAAGTGCAGCGGATAAGGTGAAACAGACCAGTTTGTGTCGAAACACGGCATATCCCAGGGAACGCATGCGCTGCTCGTCTTCCCGAATGCCGCCAATGACCAGGCCGAATTGAGACCGTACGATGCGCCGGCAGAGGGTGAATATCAGAAGCATCAAGGCAAGCACCAGGTAGTAGAAGACCTCCTGACGGTTCATGGGGAGAATCCCCGCAAAGGAGTTGCGCGAAGCCATGCGCATCCCATCACTTCCGCCGTAAGTCTTGAGGGTGAACGAAAAATAGTAGAGCATCTGAGCGAAGGCGAGTGTGATCATGATGAAGTATGCGCCCGCCGTTCGGAGACTCACAATGCCGATGGCGAGCGAAATAAGGGCTGCCGAGCAAACGGCTGCGGGCCATGAGAGCAGGGCTTCCGTAACCCCATGGTGCGCCAGGATACCCACCGTGTACACTCCCACACCAAAGAAGGCTGCATGCCCGAGGCTCACCATGCCCCCGTAGCCCAACAACAGGTCGAGGCTCATGGCCACGATGGCATAGATCATGATTCGGCTCAAAAGCCGCGTGTAGAATGGTTCACCAAGCAGAGGTACAGCCAGCAGGGCTGCAATGATCGCGATTGGAAAGAAACGTCGCAAGATCGAAATCCCCTTCATTCATCCATTGCCCGGAAAGAGTCCCTGCGGCTTCAGACAGAGCACCGCGGCCATGAAGAGATAGATAACCATGGACGCGAGGGCTGCAGGAAGCAGAACACGCCCGAAGGTGTCCACGATGCCGAGCAGGATGGCAGCCAGGAAAGCACCCCGGACAGACCCGATCCCGCCGATCACTATCACTACGAGTGCCAGGATGAGGATATGTTCACCCATGCCCACTTCGATGGAAAGGATCGGTCCCGCCATCATGCCGGCGAGCCCCGCCAGTGCAGCGCCAAGGCCGAAAACAGCCGTGTAGAGGAGTCTGATGTTGACACCCAGCGCATTCACCATCTGCCTGTTGCTGGCACCGGCCCGAATGAGCATTCCCAGGCGGGTGCCGTTTATGAGCCAGTAGAGGAACAGGGCCACCGCCAGCCCGACCACTATGATCACCAGTCGGTAGAGAGGGTAGGGCACTCCGGGCAGGACTTCGACTGAGCGCGAGAGCGATTCGGGCAGGGCCATGAAGTATGCCTGAGGCCCCCAGATGATCCGGACCAGCTCATTGAAAAACAGAATGAGCCCGAAGGTCGCAACCACCTGATCAAGATGGTCCCGCCTGTAGAGTTTCTGCAGGGCAATGACTTCCACCAGGATGCCGATCCCGACGGTAATGGGCACTGAAAGCGCCATCGCCGCCAGGAACGACCCGGTCTTCTGCTGCAAAGTGGCCGCCAGGTAGGCCCCCATCATGTAGAGCGACCCGTGGGCCAGATTGATCAGGTTCATGACTCCAAAGACAAGCGTCAGTCCGGCCGCCATCAAGAACAGCATGATGCCGAACTGAATCCCGTTGAGTCCCTGCGTGGCAATCAGCAGCAGATCCATCTCACCATTTCATCGGACAATCCCGGCAGTAGGCATCGGCATAGTCTTTAAAAGCCACAGCCACGATCTTGTTGGTCAGGACGCCTTCCTCGTTTTTCACGACCTGGCGGATATAGAAGTCTTGAATCGGAAAGTGGTTATTGTTGAACCGGAAATGGCCCCGCACCGATTTGAAATCGGCCTTTCGAAAGGCTGTCCGGAGTTTTTCCTTGTCACCGAGGTCTCCGCCGACAGTTCGAACGGCACTGTCTATCAGGAGTGCGGCATCGTAGCCCTGTGCCGCAAAGAGCGAAGGGAGACGGGAACAGGTCTTTTTGAAGTCGGCGACGAACTTCCTGTTGACCGGGTTGTCCAGATCGGGACTCCAGAAGCTCGCATTCAAAAGGCCCAACGCCGCATCACCCATGGCCTGCAGTACGGACTGGTCCAGCGTAAATGCGGTCGTGTAGAGCGGGACCTGGTCCTTGAGTCCTGCCTGGGCGTATTGCTTGATGAAGTTGATCCCCATGCCTCCGGGGTAGAAGACGAATACCGCCTCAGGTTTGGCTGCACGAAGCTGGGCCAGCTCTGCAGCATAATCGGGCTGGTTCACCGCGGTGTAGACCTCAGCGACAATTTCGCCCTTGAAGGTGCGCTTGAACCCGGTGAGGCCGTCCTTTCCGGCCTGGTAGTTCGGGGCCATCAGATAGACGCGTTTGACACCCTTGTCCTGGAGGTACTTCCCCATGGCTTCGTGTGTCTGATCGTTCTGCCAGGAGACCGTGAAGAGGTTCGGCAGACATTCCGCCCCTGCCAGAGGCGACGGTCCGGCATTGCCGCTTATCAGAAACACGCCCTGCTCGGTAATCATCTTGGCTACAGCCATCATAACGTTTGAGAAAACGATCCCGGTGACAAAATCGACCTTGTCCTTCTCCACCATGCGGGTAGCCACCTCGACCCCGACTTCGGGTTTCAACTGGTCGTCGCCAACGATGAGGTCCACTGGAAGACCTCCGAGCGTTCCGCCGCAGTGTTCGATGCCGAGCTTGAATCCATCAAGGATATCGGTCCCGAGACTCGCCCCCGGGCCGGACATGGTGGCCATGTAGCCGATTTTCAGTTTGTCCTTTGCGTCGCAAACGGCCGCGAAAAGCATCAATGCGATAGCGGAAAGTACTGCAACCCTTTTCATCACCTCACCCCCCGGTTGGTTTTGACCCCTAAATCCCTCAGTCTCCCAATCTCTGAAGCCCCGTTTTCCAAATGAACGAATATCGAAGTCTATTCGTCCACACTCCCTCCAATGGTTTGAGAAAAAACGAACTGATCGGTCCTGCAGAAGAGCTCCGAGTAAACGGCATTGGGGGCGGGGGCAAAATGCAGGAATCGCTTGACGAGCAGGATTGGGGTGGACGGCGAGACATCCAGCACCTTTGCCTTCTCACCCTTCAGGTATCCGATGCGGAAGTTCTGCTTGCCTCCCGTCGGGCGCAGATAGTAGAGCTCGTCGACTATCTGAGAGAGAGACCGGCCTTTCAAGTCGATCTGGTCGATGCCCTGGAAGAGCTCCGGAAGCAGATAGATGTCCTCGATCAGGACCGGCGCCCGACCGACCAGGCTAAGCCGTGAAAGGAAAAAAGCCTTGCGTCCGGAAAAAGGGTTTTCCGCATCAGGCCCTACATCCACGAGGTGTATGCTCTCCAGCAGTTGGCCTGTGATGGAAACACCCTTCTTCTGAAAAGCTGACAGAGTGCCCGCCAGCGAGAAGAGATCGATTTCTTCCCGGGCTGGGAGCACATAGGTGCCGGAGCCCCGTCTTCGGTGCAGAATCTGTTTTCGCACCAGCCAATCGGTTGCCTGCCTGACAGTCGGCCTTCCGATCCCGTACTGATCTGCCAGGCTGTGTTCCGATGGAATGCGCGATCCCGGGGCGTACTCTCCCGATCGAATCTTAGCCATCATAAGGTCCGCCAGCTGGCGATAGAGGGGTATGGGGGATTGAGGATTCAGCATGCTCCGTTGATCATCCTGCGGTGAAAGACTATCCCATCATGCGACCGGCCCAGTGCATGAAGAGGCTAACGTAGATCGGTCAAGTTATCAAGACAAATTATTGGGTGTGTGACAGGCAATGATGGGTCCCGTACAGCAGGGCGGAAGTCTTTAACCAGTTAGCAGCGGTAGGGGCGACCGGCCGGTCGCCCCTACAACAGCGGTTCACACGCTGCTAAAACTGGTCAGGGACTTGCGCCAGGCAGTGCTGGATTCTGGGGCAAATGTGGACTCACTTTATGAGCTTTGCAGCGATGGAGGCAACGTGCTTTCCTTGAAACCTTGCGGCGGCCAGCTCATTTTCAGTCGGTACCCGTTCTCCTCCTGTGCCTGCAATCGTCGAAGCTCCGTAGGGAGTGCCGCCGGTAATCTCGTCATTTCTCATTTGACCCTGGAAGCTGTACGGTAGTCCCACAACAATCATCCCATGGTGGAGGAGCGTGATATGGAAGCTGAGGATGGTGGATTCCTGGCCGCCGTGCTGGGTAGCCGTACTCGTGAAGACACTCCCCACTTTGCCCACCAAGGCTCCCTGAACCCAGAGCTGCCCGGTGGCGTCGAGGAACTGGCGCATCTGTCCGCACATGTTGCCAAAGCGTGTGGGAGTGCCAAATATGACTGCATCAGCGGTCGCCAGCTCATCCAGAGTACAGACCGGCACGTGGGCCATGGATTTTTGGGGCTCGACCGCCCCCAGTTTTTCCAGTACTTCCGCCGGAAGCGTTTCCGGCACACGGCGCTGGATCACTTCAGCGCCTGGAATCTCCCGCACCCCTTCAGCTATGGCCTGAGCCAGGCTATGAATGTGACCGTACATCGAATAGTAGACGATCAGGACCTTCATTTCTGTACCTCCTGATGGAATTTAGAGCAATGCTCACCATGATTTCACGTTACTGAGCGCCTTCCTGCTTCGGTGCATCCGATTGCTTACCATCGCGATGCTTCATCACCGGGCAAGCAGGCGGTGTTCCCGGCTGCTGCCCCATCATTGGACTCTCCATACCGTGGTGCACCGGGCCAAGGTGCTGTCTCATCTCCTTTCGCTGGGACACCAGCTCGTTGATCACGGCGGCCATGGCTTCCACTTTCTGATCCCCTTTTGCAGCGTTCATTGCAGCCACTTTTTCGTCTAGACGAGCATCCATGGCCTTTATTTCAGCCCTTATCTTCTCGACCCTGGCATCCCGGTCCTTGTCCACCTTGTCTGAAGGGCCTGATGGATGTTTGTGGGGAGGAGGTGATGGTGTCGTTGCCTGCTGAGCAGACACGAAAACCGGCGGTGCCAGAAAAGCGAATGCAACCAGTACTGCCCACACTCTTTTCATAATCCATTCCTTCTGTTGAGGTTTTCTGAATCAATCTCCCGCTTTCATTCCGCCATTGTAGCAGAGCCCTCTCAGGAATTCGACTGTAGATCTCCAAGGCACTGGTGCCTTCCGTTCTTAAGAGAACCAAAGCCCTCGATGCGCACAACGTCCAACTCCCATGGCAGCCCTTGTTTTTTCTTCGAATGACGGCTACTCTGATTGGGTCCACGTTGATCATCTCAAGGGGATTCAGGATACGCAGCAGCATCCGGAAACCATTCTGAATCGACGCTCTTCTCTAATCAAGAAATCCGATCCCCGAATGTCTGAAAGGGGGTGAAGCCTATCGTCAGCTGAAGCATCATGCAGTTCTGCCGGTACGGATTGTACCTTTTGCGGGGTTTTTTTCATTGGTACCCTCATTCCTGAAGGAGTGAATCATGAAGAGCATAGCTTTGAGATTGATGAGAACGGCCACTCGTTTTCTGGTGGCGGGGTTATTCCTCTTTGTCACCTCGGGAGTGGCTTTTGCGCAGACATCAGTGACAGACGTGCTCAAGGACACTGCCAGGCAAGGCGCCCTGGAGGCACTTGGGGTCAAGAAGCCCGTCCAGGGGCAGACTGAAATGATGGACGGGGCAAAGATGATGATGAAGGCCAAAAAGACGATAAAGAACGATTTGATCAGGAACGGTAAGCTGAAAGAAGGGGCAGTCCTCGATGGGGAAATGATGATGTCCGAGGGTTATGAAACGATGGTCGAGGGCGATAAGCTTCTTCAAGCCCAGAAGACCCCTGATGGAAAGAAGAAGATGCTGGACGGGGCAAGAACGATGGTTGATGCCAAAAAGAGGATGATGGACGAGCTGGCCAGAAAACGCCTGGTCAAGGAAGGCAAAGCAACAGAAGGCGAGTCGATGATGAAAGAAGGCGAGAAGATGGTGAAGAACGGCGAGAAGATGATGCTCCAATAGGGCTCGCCCGCCCATACCCGCGCTGATTTGGGGACAGAGTGATCTTCTGCGCCGGATTCTCCGCTCCAATATCGTTCTGTTTACCATACAAGTCAGGAGGGGTCCCAGGAAGGGATGGCATGGGGTCTCATCTCAGCCCATGCCGTCCTCATTCGGCATGATGGGTCTATCAACACGGAGAACGGTCACAGATCTTCATGGCACTTTTCAACTTGCACAGCGATTTCCACCCACGAGGCGACCAGCCGCAGGCTATTGCGCAATTGGTTTCCGGTGTGCGGGAAGGCATTCGACAACAGACTCTCCTTGGCGTTACGGGTTCAGGAAAGACTTTCACCATGGCCCATGTCATCGCCCAGGTTCAGAAGCCGACTCTGGTCATTGCACCCAACAAGACCCTTGCTGCGCAACTCTATGGAGAGCTCAAGGGTTACTTCCCCGGCAATGCAGTCGAGTATTTTGTTTCCTATTACGACTACTATCAACCTGAAGCGTACATCCCTCAGACCGACAGTTACATTGCGAAAGACGCCTCCATAAACGAAACCATAGACAAAATGCGCCACTCGGCCACCCGTTCCGTGCTCGATCGAAGAGACGTCATTGTCGTGGCGAGCGTCTCATGCATCTATGGTCTGGGGTCTCCGGAGACCTACCGGGACATGCTTCTGCAACTCAGTGTAGACATGAAGATCGCACGCGAAGAGGTGCTCCGCAAACTGGTTGAAATCCAGTATCAGCGAAATGACGACGACTTTCACCGAGGGACTTTCAGAGTGCGCGGAGACGTTCTGGAGATATTCCCGAGTTACGAGGAGGATCGAGCGGTCCGAGTGGAGTTCTTCGGAGACGAAATCGACGCCATCAAGGAAATAGATCCTCTCAGCGGGAAGGGGTTGCGTGCCCTGAGCAGCGTTGCCATTTATCCCGGCACCCACTATGTGACCACCCGCAACAACCTCGATCAAGCCATCAAAGCGATACAGTTGGAGCTGACAGAGGCCCTGGGGGTCTTTTCCCGGGAAGGGAGACTGATTGAAGCGCAGCGTCTCGACGAGCGCACCCGCCTGGATGTCGAGATGCTACTGGAGTTGGGATACTGCACGGGAATTGAGAACTATTCAAGGCATCTGGATGGGCGGGGGCCCGGTACCCCTCCGGCAACCCTGATTGACTATTTCAAGGATGACTGGCTGCTTTTTATCGATGAGAGCCACGTCTCGGTGCCTCAGCTTCGCGGGATGTACCGGGGTGATCGCGCACGCAAGGAAACCCTGGTGAGGTATGGGTTCAGACTGCCTTCAGCCATGGACAATCGCCCCCTTTCTTTTGAAGAATTTGAACGCAAGATCAACCAGGTGATCTATGCCTCCGCCACACCCGGTCCCTACGAATTGGAGAAATCCGCCGGCCGCCTGGTTCAACAGATCATTCGCCCAACGGGACTGGTCGATCCTACGATGGAAGTGCGTTCCGCAGACTTTCAGGTTGATGACCTGATCGGTGAGATCAGGAAACAGGTGAAGGCCGGCAACCGGGTTCTGGTCACCACACTGACCAAGCGCATGGCTGAGGACCTCACCGAGTACCTGGCCGAACTGAACATCCGTGTCCGTTACATGCACTCCGATGTTGAAACCCTCGAGCGGATCGATCTTGTCCGGGACCTCAGGCGCGGGGAATACGATGTCCTGGTCGGTATCAACCTGCTCCGTGAGGGGCTCGACATTCCCGAGGTATCGCTGGTGGCTATCCTGGATGCAGACAATGAGGGTTTCCTGCGTTCCGATCGCTCGCTCATTCAGACAGCCGGGAGAGCAGCCCGGAATGTGAGCGGCCTGGTCATCCTATACGCCAACCATATCACGGAATCCATGCGCAGGGCCATCGACGAGACGGAACGTCGGCGGCAGATTCAGCTGGCCTATAACGCCGAGCACCACATCACGCCACAGACCGTCTACAAGGAAATCACCGATATCCTTGCTGAATATAAGGAGCGAGCAGAGCCGGCACAATTGGACTTCATCATGGAACCCCAGGAATTGCTTGGCATGGTGAGGTCGGGATTGAATCCGGACGAGCAGATTCGGGCTTTTGAGAAGGCCATGAAAGAGGCTGCCGCCCAGCTCGAATTTGAGAAGGCTGCAATGATTCGCGACCAGATCAAGCGGCTGCGAGCGCAGCAACTCCTGGCTCAGGGGTAGAGCCTGAGCTTCTCATTGGAGATGGCCATCGATCACACTCGATCAGCCGCAGTCGAGACTACTCAACAAGGGGCCAAAGTGAGACTGATAGCGCCGGCGAAAGGTCCTCCAATCCAGGTAATGCTCCTGAGTCCCATACTGCTCGATCGCATACGTGGCGGTAACGGCGCCCATCTGGCAGCAGATATCCCACCCTATCCCCATGCTCCATCCTTTCAGGAGACCGGCCCTAAAGGCATCGCCGGCCCCGGTGGGATCGAGTACCTCAGATACGGGCGCTGCGGGGATCAGCAGCTTTTCCCCGCCCAGATCGAGCATCACACCGTCCGGTCCTAGGGTTGTGATGACGACCTCCACTTTCTCATACAGGGTCTTCATGGACCATTCCGTTAACTGCAGGAACTGGGACAGCTCATAGTCGTTGGAGATGAAGCACAAAGCCCCGCCGGCAGCTTCCCGGATTTCATCGCGTTCCCAGGTGTTGAGGCTCTGGCCGGGATCGAAGAAATAAGGCACCCTTGCATCACGGGCCCTTGCGGCGAAGGCCATCATGTCACGCTTGTTGCCCGGAGCAATGAGGACGACTGTTTCCTTTTTTGTTGTACCGAGTTGAGGCAGGTCTGCATCATAGGCCATGGCGCCGGGGTTGAAAGCGGTTATCTGGTTGTCGTCGAGGTCGGTCGTAATATAGGCCCCCGCCGTAAGGACCTCGGGTATCTTCTTGATCCAGCGAGTGGATAACCGGTTTTGATGCAGCCACTGTTCATAGCGTGCGAAGTCGGCCCCCGCCGTCGCCACAATGTCCGGTCTTTCCTCCAGCAGAGCGAGCGTATAGGCTATATTGCCGGCTGTTCCGCCGAATTTCTCTTTCAAACCGTTGATGTTGAAACAGACATTGAGGACATGGATTTTTTCTGGCAGAATATGATCTGCAAAACGGCCGGGAAAATCCATAATTCGGTCGTAAGCGAGAGACCCTGAAATAAAAATTTGCATCGTTTTCCTGTTTCACCCCTCTTTTATAAGAGCCGCTGTTGTGTGAAGAGCCCAAAATGCTCTATCAACGTATACTAGAAAGTGTCATGCGGAGGAAAGTCAAAAAAGGATGAAAAAGATGAAGCTTTGGAGTCTTGCAAGGAAAGCAAATCTGCTGGCGATCTTCTGGATCCTCTCTCAGTGGGCGATTTGTCCATGCGCCTGGTCCGGGCTTTTGAGAATCAACTTCAGTGACGGGAAATTTGTAGAGGTTCCCTACTACTGGGAAGAGGGGGGGGAGGTCAAATTTGAGTTTGCCGGGGGTGTGGCGGGCTTCCCCAAGAATCAGGTGACTTCGGTCCAGGAAATCCTCGCGGCAAAGGAGTTTGATCCAGCGGTGCTCCTGGAGCCCCCCGGTGAAGCCCCGGCAACGGGGCCAGGGAAGAAGCTCCGGGACCTGATTGCGAACCAGCCCCTCTCTGGACCTGCTTATGAGAAGCTGGATCTGGATCAGAGCTTGCAGATACTCCAATCGGATAACTTGGTCAAGAGAGGGGCCGTTACTTCCGATGAAGTCCTGCACGGGCCGCTTTTCAACCTGGAGGCCAGCTCTGCGCAACTTGTGCGCATCAAGGGAGACGGCGTTTTGCTGGTCATGCAGAACCTCCTGAGCAGCCGGACTGACCTGAGGAACCACAACTTCACCTTGGTCTCCTATTCAGGAGAGGGGGATGTGCTGCAGAGGGCGCCGTGCGAACTGTACGAGATCGCCATCGATCGCAAGACGCAGAAGAACCTTGAAATTTCCGGTCACCTGTTTTCGGTTACCTCGACAATGAAACCTGACCCCAGGATCAAGCGTTTTGAGATTGTCGCTTTTCGACGCTAGGAGAGATGATCGGATTCTGATGAACCGGTTTTCCATGAAGTCATGGAGTCAACGGATTTGCGACAATGTGCTGTAATCAACTAAGAGCGGTAATCTTCGACTGCGACGGGGTGCTGGTAGACAGCGAACCGTTGCACTACCAGGCTTTCCAGGCGGTGCTCGGTCCTCTTGGGCTGGGGTACTCCTATGACGACTACCTGGAGCGCTATATCGGGTTCGATGATCGCGATGCATTTCTGGAAGTCTTCCGGAAGAACGGGCGGGAGCTCGATAATGAAACCCTGGCGGGGCTCATTCGCGCCAAAGAGGATAGACTCAAGAGTATTGTGGCGCGAGGTGTCAGCGGTTTCCCCGGCGTGGGGAAGCTTGTTCGCGAACTGTCTGCCAGGCAGGTACCGCTGGCGGTGGCATCGGGGGCACTCCGCCATGAGGTGGAGGATTTCATTCGCGCACTGGGGCTCAACGGCTTCTTCTCCATCATTGTAGCCGCCGATGAGGTCGCACACAGCAAGCCTCACCCGGAGACCTATCTCAAGGCCGTGGAACAACTGCGGACCGTTCGGGATGATGCAAACCTTGAACCGCACTCCTGCATCGCCATCGAAGATACTCCGGCCGGTATCGCTTCGGCCGGAGAGGCGGGATTGTGCGTGGTTGGGGTGACCAATTCCTTCCCGGAGGACCAGCTTCAGGGTGCAGACCATGTGGTGTCGAGCCTGGAGAACCTCGATTATTCCACGTTGGCCCAACTGGTCGGCAGATCAAAATCACCGGGAAAGACTTATGAATTGCGGGAATGAAAAAAGGCCTGTTTCTCCTGTTGTCCACCGGATTCTTGTCTTCTTGCTGATGCTACTCACCTGGCCGCTAGCGGCCTCGGCATCGGATGCCCCTTCGCCGCCGCCCATTGAGCCGCTTACCCTGGCGTCTTCGATAGCCTATGGGCTGGAACACAACCGAAACTATCTGTCTGTCCGACAAGAGGTGGAGGTCGTCAACCAGCAGGTGCGACAATCGCGCGCTGATTTTTTCCCCAAGGTTGACGCCAATTTCCTTTACAGGAGCTGGAAGGATGCCCCGTACGCCGTTTTTGAGAGCATGCAGTTTGAGATTGCGCCGCAGAATGTGAATCGATGGGAGTTTCACCTCAATCAGCCCCTATTCACCGGCTTTGCCTTGAGTGCCCAACTGAACATTGCAAAGATGAATCTCAGGATCTCTGAATACCGCCAGGAGGAAACCCGGCTCAATACCGTCCACAGCATCGAGCGCGCTTTCTGGAACGTCCTCCTGGGTCAAAAGTTGCTTCAGGTGGCAAGAGACAATGTGAGCAGCCTCGAGGTGCAGCGCCGAAATGCACAAGCCAACTACGATCAGGGCCTGGTGGCCTTGAACGATGTCCTCAAGGCCGATGTCGCGCTGGCCGCATCCAGGCAAAGAGAACGGTCGGCGACTAAACAGCTGACCATCCTCAGATCGAGACTGAATCAACTGCTCGATATTGACCTGAAGCAGGTCCTGACCCTCCACGAAGAGGAAATACCCATGCGGGAAGCTCCGGCGCTGGAGCATCTCTGTGCGGTAGCGGATGAGAAGCGGCCGGAATACCTTTCTATCGAGACCTCCATTCGCCAGGCAGGGGAGGGAATCACCGCGGCCAGGAGTCGCTATTATCCGAAGCTCTCCGGCTTTGCTCAGTATTATCGGGAAGGTAACGACATTCTGGGCAACAATAACCCGTTTGGCAATAACGACAATGCGGCTGTCGGTCTGCGGGTGGACTGGAACTGGTTTGAAGGGGGAAAGACGGACGCCGCTGAGAAGGAATACAAGTATCGACGGAAGGCGCTGGAAGAAAAGCGTTCTGATTTGAAACAGCAGATTCACCTGCAGGTGGAAGATGCTTACGAACAGCTCGGGGTGGCACAGGAAAACCTTCGAACAGCCGAAGCGGCGCTGAAACAGGCAGAGGAAAACGAGCGCATGACTACTATTCAGTACCGGGAGCAGTTGGTGATCTTTCTGGAGGTCCTGAACGCTCAGGTACTGCTGTCGCAGTCGCGGGTAGATTATTATGAGGCACTTTATGGCTTCAAACTGGCCTGGGCTGACCTGGAGAGGGCAGTCGGCGGGCCTTTTCTGGAGGACACTCTGCCGCAGAATGCGCGAAAGACCGGGAAAAGTGAATCTTCCCGGGCTCACCCGTACGGGCAATGAAGCAGAGCGCCGTCACCATCGATCGTCAGGTCTATTGAAATTATGGCGGAAACAGAAGCAGCTTCGGCAGAGCGGCCGAACAACAGGCGCATCCAGGGACACCATCTCAGGTGGTTTGTCATGGGTCTGGCAGTATCTTTCCTCATTGGCACGGGCTTCTGGTGGTCCTTTATGCGAAACCGCGTCAGCACGGATAACGCCTACGTGAAGGCCGACAGCGCCGAGCTCAGCAGCCGTGTGCCGGGAACGGTGCTCCGTGTTTTCGTGGAAAACGATTTTCCGGTGGAAAGTGGACAGGTCCTTTTGGAGCTCGATCCGGCCGACTATCGAGTTGCCCTCGAAAAAACGCAGGCGGTTTTGGCTCAGGACGAGGCCGAGGTGCTGGGTGCAGAGGTGAGTTTAGCGCAGATCGATCTGCAGACGGCTGCACAGGTTCAGGCTGCGGAGGCTGCTCTGCAGGCTGCTCTGGATGGCGAAATCGAGGCGCGTCACCGTGTGGAAGAAGTGGAGAGTCGGAAGCTGGCTGCTTCGGCTGACCTGACTTTAACAAAACGCGACTATGAGCGGTTCGAGAGCCTTTATCGGCAGGGTGCCGCCCCAGAGCGGCAGCAGGACCAGGCGCGTACCGCTTTCAGCAAGGCCAGGGCGCAGTCGGGAGCAACCGATGCGCAGAGGGCAGGGGCGCGGGCAGCCCTGGCTGCCGCGAGCGAGACAGCGGGGCGGGCCAGGGCACAGCTGGCGGTGGCTCAGAGTGAGCGTTACAGCGTCGAGGTTCAGCGCTACCGGCTCGCCGGCCTAAAGGGCAAACGAGACAAATCCAGGGCCGAAATGGAAGCCGCCCGGTTGAACCTCTCCTACTGTTCCGTCACCGCACCGATTTCCGGGGTCATTGCTCAAAAAAGCATCCAGATCGGAGACCGAGTCCAGCCGGGGCAGGCGTTGATGGCTGTGGTGCCGCTGCATGAGATCTATGTCGAGGCGAATTTCAAAGAGACGCAGCTCACTAACGTGCGTCTGGGACAACCCGCAAGGATCAAAGCGGATATCTATCCGTGGTACTCTTATCGAGGAAGAGTGACAGGAGTGCGGGCCGGAACGGGGGCGGCCTTTTCACTGCTGCCTGCCGAGAACGCTACCGGGAACTGGATCAAGGTGGTACAGCGCGTTCCGGTCAAAATTCAGTTTGACGGGACCATACCCTCCGATCATCCCCTTGTAGTCGGAATGTCCCTTGATGTCACGATAGATACCACCGAAAGAGCGGGAGGGATGCTCATGTCTCAGCCCGGACCTCTTCAGGGACTTTCAATGCATCGATGATGAGCAATCCCGGGGCCTGCCTGACAAAAGGATCGACACAAATGATCAGAACGCCAAAGAGCGAGATTGATGATCGTCTGATCTCTTTCCAGGGCCTGCTCCAAAGAGATGAAGTCGATGTAGCCGTCATCCGTCAGAATGCGGACCTCTTCTATTTCACCGGCACGGTGCAGGATGCTCACCTGATTGTGCCCGCATCGGGGGCCCCCCTTTTCCTGGTGCGCCGTGACGTCGTTCGCGCGGGAGAACAGTCTCCGATCCGCCCGATCCATCCTCTTTCGAGTGTGAAGGACCTTCCGCAGGCGATCTCTGAAGTCTGCGGCCATTCACCTCCGAAACGGCTTGGTCTGGAACTGGATGTGCTGCCTGCCAATACGTTTTTCTTTTTTGATCAAAAACTGTTTCCAAAGCAGCAGATTGTTGATATCAGCGGCTCCGTCCGCCAGGTTCGCATGGTCAAGTCTCCCTGGGAAATTGAAATGATGCGCCGTGCCGGTGCGGTTTCGAGGGCTGTCGCCGATGCCGTGCCGACGATACTTCGGGAAGGGATAAGCGAGCTGGATCTGAGCATCGAACTCGAATCCGTAGCCAGAAGATCAGGGCATCTGGGTTTGCTCCGTTTGCGAGGCTTCAATATGGACATGTATTTCGGCCATGTCCTGTCCGGTCCTGATGCTGCCATTCCTGCCTATGCGGATTCGGCAACGGGCGGCCCCGGGGTGAGCTCCTGTTTTGGCCAGGGAGCGAGTGATCGCAGGATCAGGGCAGGGGAGATGGTCAGTATCGACACCATGATGAACTGCCAGGGCTATCTCAACGACCAGACCCGGAACTTCTGCATCGGTTCCCCGCCTTCCAGGTTGGAAGAGGCTTACCGGTTTGTGCAGGAGATTCATGGCCGCTTTCGGGAGGCGGCGAGACCGGGGACCGTTACAGGCGAGCTCTATAATCTAGTTCTGGCTTGGGTCAGGCAAGCGGGATTGTCCGAGTGGTTCATGGGCTATGGTGCCGCGCAGACCGCCTTTGTTGGGCATGGGCTGGGAATTGAAGTGGATGAACTCCCGTTCATTGCTCAGGGTCAAAGGGTGGTGTTGCAGGAGGGAATGACATTTGCCTTTGAACCGAAGTTCATCTTTCCCGGTCTAGGTATTGCGGGTCTCGAAAACACCTGTCTGGTCAGATCCGGCGGTCTGGAATCTTTGAACACGGCCACGGAAGAACTCGTGATTTGCTGACAAACCGCGTCCCGTGCAGGACTGAGTGTTATCTTGTAAGCTTCTCAATAATCCGATGGTGCCTTGGGAATTTCTGAATCAGGTCTTGCCGGTCACCGATCTCGAAATCCTCATATTCAAACCCGGGAGATACGGTGCAGCCCACAAGGGAGTAGGAGGCCGGATCATTGACGAGGGCCCCAAACCATTTCCCGGCCCCTATGACCACCTGCAGGGCTTCACCTCTCTCGATACTGGCTCCCAGCTCCATTTGAACCAGGGACCCCTCATCATCGATGATGTAAAGAGTCAGGCTGCTGCCGGCATGAAAGTGCCACACCTCATCGGATTGCAGACGATGAAATCGAGAAACCTCATCCCCAGGCAGCAGATAGTAGATGGCTGTTGAAAACGCCCGGGGACCGGAGAACCGGTCGGGGAGGTGTTCTTTCCTGACCGATTCCTTCGATCGATAGGTTTGCCTGTAGTAGCCCCCTTCAGGATGTTTGGAAAGATTCAGTTCCTCGATCCAGCGAGCAGCCTCTTCAATCATGCCACATGCCCCTTTTCTTTGACTCCCGGCATTCTACTGACGACCTCCACGTCCTCCCCCGGACTTTTGATTGCCGGAATGGCCGGGTCGATGGCCGTGACCTCCACCACCCATTGCCGATGTAGCCGGTTGAGACTGCTGTTGCGGCACCTGAATCGTCGGAGCCTGAGATGCACCCGGGTCGGCGGCAGGTTGTCCTTGCGTATTCACCCGTTGCTGTCCCTGTGACGGTTGGCGCGGCGCAGAAGGCACGGTGATATTACTTTGCCGGGGCTGCCCCTGGATTGCCGGAGATTGCCTGCCTTGATCGATCCTTGCCCGCTGCGGCTCCCCTTGCAGGAACTCCCGTCCCCCTCGGGACGGTTGAGAACCCGGGGTACCCAGGTTCTGCGGTTGAGAAACCCCGCGCTCACCGGATTGAATTCTCGTTCCTTGTTGGTTAGGCCTGCTGCGCTGTCTCTGGTCCGCCGGCTGAACGGACTGTCCGGCTCCCTGTGAGTCAAAATTCTGTCCCGTTCCGGAGGAGCGCATCCTGCGACCGTCCTCAAGAGGAGACCGTATCCGTCCCGGCTGACGGGAAGGGTCCTCCCCACCCACCCGGGATGGCCTGATACGCTGGTTCTGGGCGTCCGGTCTCCCATCGATCCGGGTCTGACCCGGTTGGGAATCCTGGCGAGGCGCCGGAGGTCTGATCCTCTGGTCTCCGCTGATGCTGGATGTCGGCTGGCCTGGTCCGGCAGGGGTCTCACCACCAGGGGGTTTCGGTACCAGCTTCCGGTCTGGTTCCCCTGTGGGTGTGCGCGGTACGCCGGGCAACGATATCTGGTTCCCCGTGCCCGGTTCGATGGGTGACACTCTTTGTCCCGGATCGCGCGAAGGCAGATCCTTGAAATCCGGCCCGCCGGTGACGTTGCTTTCCTTTGCGGCCCTACCGAAAGGACGATTGTCCGTCAGGGCCTGTCCATTCGCAACATCGGCAGGGGGCCTTGTTCTCCCTTTCAGCTCCGCTTGCCGCGGCGGCAACCCTCCTGCCTGCCTGCCTGCATCGCTTCTCCCAACGAGGTCCTCCGCCAGTCTTGGAGGCTCGATCTTTGCTCCGTCCACACGTTTGCCGGTCGGCAGGGTGGCAAGATCGCTCTGAATGTGATTGGCGCTCCTCATCCCGGCGGGACCAATTTGTTGACCATTCTCCGCAATCCTTTTCAATACGGAGCCTTGAGGCGTTTGATTCGGCTTGATCGTCGAGGAGAAGTTGTATTTCTCTCCGATGCTATTGTAGTTCGGAATAACCTTACCACTCACGACCGGTGCAACCTGGTATTTGCCGGTTATGGTCTTTTTGTTAATACCTCTAATCATCACATTACTATAGTTGTTGACATTGTACATATTACTTTTGTTGATAATAGTTGCCCCATTAGCATATTGATATCGATTGATATTGTATGTATACATATTGTAGTTGTTTATGACTACAGTCCTGGGGCCCCATGGGCGATAACAATAGTAGGGCTCGAAAGGAGCAAGCGGGAACCATCCAATATTGAATCCTGAATAGAGCCAGGCAACCCTTCCCGGGCACCATCCGAAAGGAATGCTGAGGAACGGACCGAAAGGCAGTCCAATGGTCACTACCGGGGGGGCCCAGTACCAGCAGCTGCATGTGTCGACCCAGATCCAGTTGCCGTAATGGTGGGTCATGTATCCAAATGGTTCATTCGGGATCCAGCAGTTGTCTCCGTAATAGTCCGTCCATCGTCCGACAGTGAAAGGGGCCCATCCCGGAGAAACGTAGGTCGGGCGCCAAAACGAGCGGTATTCTCCTTCATAGTAAACGCGTTCCCACCGGCCGTTTTCATCGAGTTCATAGGCATCATCGTGTAGACTCGGCGGCAGGTATCGCAACGATTCCCCCCTGGTTTCAGTCCTTTTCGACCAGAGCCGGTCCCGTGCTACATTCCAGTCGTCCCAGTCGGCGTCAACGTGCCCTTGGCCGGATGTCACCTGTTGGCCGTCGGAAACGATGGAAGGAGAGCCGGCGACTACGGGATATTTGGTCTTGTCACGGTTCAGAATGAAATCGACCGTTCCTTTGAGGGAAATCACCTCCAGAGACCGTTCACCAACATAAAGGTCGAAAGCAGTCCCGGCCGGAGCAACAACATAACCGAAGGGGGTGGTTGCCTGGATCACTGCATTGGTACTCCGGTTGAATAGTCGCGCGGTCCCGGAAGCCACGTCGAGGTAGGTCAGATCCATCTTGAGGGCGATGAGCTGGATCTGGGTGTTGGCTCCGACCCTCACCCGTGTGCCGTTGGGCATGGTGAATTCAGCCTTCGTCCTCGAGTCGGCATAGAGCGAGTCATTCAGTCCGAAGGGCGCGTCATTCACGGCAGCCACCCAATCCTTTTGTTCCGGCACATAGCGTAACAGCTGGCCTTCAACGTAGGCTATACGGCCGACATAGACCGCTTCCCCTGATTCTCCCATTGGAGATTGAGCCCAGGCGGGAGACATGGCCAAAGAGAAGAGTAACGGTATTAGAAGGAAGAAGACCCTCATTTTTCTCATTGTCGTTCTCCTGTTTATGGAAGGGGCCCATAGTCATTAGCAGCCGATGAACCCTGCTTAAAGCCTTCTTCCGCTAACACGCATAGAGTGAACTACAGTGGTATTATCGCTCCGTACCACAGTGAAAGCAACAATCGTTCCAGCGTCTGATTCCGTTGAAATTCAGGCTCTTGTTCGGAAGCGGGCGGAACGAGCGGATGTGTTTGAGGAATTTGAGTTACCAATTGTGCACACCCGGTTACACTATTTGCCCGAACCAGAAGATACCCAGGCGGAATCGAAGGAGGAGATTGAAAAGCTCGATCGCCATGGCACGAACATTGAATAGTGTTTTGAATGGTGCTTCCCGTGTCGCAACGGTCATTTTTCGACAAACCCTATCAGGTAAGTGAATGAGACTGCATTCGGTCACCGGCCTAGATGCATCACAGTCTTCGTCCTCAACGGCTCCTGTGCCCAATGAACAGGATAGCCAGAGCTTTGACGCTACGCTCAGAGCAGCCACCCGGGAGTATTCGGGCCCACAAGGTCCCTTGGGACCCGTATCGGAATCTCGCATCGATCCTCTCTCACCTCCTGCCGGCAAGGCGCCGATGGAAGCCGAAGCGTCAAGACCGTTGCCGGGAAAGAACGCTGCAGCCGCTTATGAACAGCAGGCAAATCGCTTGAGCGATCCGGCCCCCATGAGCGACTTCCAGAAGTACAAGGACGACCAGTTGCTTCGGAATCCGGGCGGCAAGCATTACTGCCTGGAGAAGAGCCAGGTCGTGGAACATCTAAAGGACCAGGAGTCCTTTGTGGGGCGAATCACCAAGGACCTTTCCGACAGCTTTGAAAATATCAAAAACTTCTTCCACAATTTCTTTCTTGGATCGAAGGTCCTTTACCGGGACCAGAACAACCAAATCCAGGAATCACAGCAGAAGGGTCTCGTCAGAACGATTATGAGTTTTTTTAAAGATCTGGGAAGCGCACTGAGCTTTGGTTTCTGGAATCCGGACGGTAAGGAAATCCCGCAAGGATTTGCAGGTCGGATGCTCTATTCCGTCTCAAAGCTCAAAGACGCATTTGTTTCGGATCTTATCGAGGGCGTCCCCACCAGTGTCAACCATATGGGAAAGAACCTGATTCTGGCAGGGTGGAACCTTATCGAGGTCTTACCCGATGCGACAATTGGCCACTTCGAAGAAGGACAGAAGCTGACCGCTACGGTATTCGACAACGGTCAGGTCATGGTGGAGTACCTGACAGACATTCTTCCTTCAGGCGATGCATGGCTCAGAGTTCATGCAGCGAGCCTGAAAGAACTCCAACCACCGTTTATCTACAACCTCAATATGCCTGAACACTACACTGGCGATACCCGTTGGCAGCTTGTGAGAAACACCCCGCTTCGAAAGACGATCGAAACAATCGGAGCACTGCTCGCTGATGTTGTCGCTATGGGTCTGATTGGGATGACCGGGTCATCGAGCAACCGGAACCACCAGATAAAATAGATCCCCCCTGCGTGGGGGACCTTTCTTGCCCGAGAGCTTCTTCAAGTACGGCTGCGACCCATGAACTGACATCGCTGGGTTCAACTCTTCATTGTGGAGTTGAATGCCGAGACGATGCCGGCTCAAGTCGGCATCCCAATTGAATCCATTCCCCACCCAATGCTTTCTGGAACCGAATGCTTGTTTCCGTGCCTCAGCTTCGGTAAAATGATCTCAAGGTTTTGCAGAGCCTTTTTGAAAAGAGAATGGTACTCGATCCTGAGTGATTGCTGGAAACCCCATCGTTGTTTAAAGGTGGCTTGCCTTCCCGGACTCAGGTTTGCACCGGGGATAGAGAGAGTCGTTACAAAAAGAGATCAAGGCCTTGGAGATAACCGAAAGCAAATCCTCATATCTTCTTCCTGCCGCTTCAAGAAAAGAGCCCCGATTTTTTGATCTGGAACACTACCGTTCGCGCATGGACAAGTGCCTGGATCCTGACAATGCTGAGAATGCCATTTTTTTTCGTGCTCTTGAATTTGCGGATGAGCTCCACAAAGGGCAACGGCGCAGGTCTGGGGCCCCCTATATCAGCCATCCCTGCTCGGTTGCCGAGATCCTTGCCCGGGAACTGAGATTCAAAGACCCGCATCTGCTTGCCGCTGCTCTGCTTCATGACGTAGTCGAAGACATACCTGAGATCAATCCGGAAGACATCGAGCGTGAGTTCGGCAATGCCGTGGCGGAACTGGTCGACGGGTGCACGAAGCTGAGGCGCCACAGGCTGGACAAAGCCACTGTAAAGGACCTGACTCACAGCAAGATCTTCTTGAGTGCGAGCAGGCGTCTGGGTGTGCTTGTGATCAAGCTTGCCGATCGGCTGCATAATCTGCGCACGCTGCATCACCTGCCCCAGGCAAGGCGACAGCGTATCGCTCAGGAAACCATCGAAGTCTATGCCCCCATTGCCGGAAAGTTCAACATCTTTCCGCTTAAACGAGAGCTCTACCACCTGGCCCTCACTTTCCTCTATCCCCGCAAGAGCAGGAAAATCCTTCATTTCATCCATTCTCTTCGCAATTCATCCGAATATCAACAGATTGTGAGGATTCTTCAGGAAGCGTTTGCCAGAGTATCGTGTCCCATAACCCTGCGACCCAGGCCCAAAGGTCTCGGAAGCTACTATGATTCGATCAAACGCACTCTGGAAATCACCAATACGGAGAACAGCATTGATTTCGTCGTCCTTTTGCACTCGGAAGACATCGTCAACTGCTACACCGCATTGGGGATTGTGAACACGACGTTTTCCCCGATTCCAAGGAGCCTTCGGGACTTTATAGCCACCCCGAAGAACACGGGCTACCGAAGCCTGCACGTTCGCATTCATTTCGAGGGGCAGAACTATCTGATCAAGATCCGCACCCCATCGATGGATGAATGGGCATCCTTCGGCATTCTCACCGAATGGGATTCGCAGAAGCCCCTGAGCGATGAGCATTGGAGAGAAATCAGCGAACTGCTGCGGACAATCGGGGAATACGAGGGGGCCGGCCCCAAGCGCAAAGCCTTGATCCGTCTCTCGGAAGCAGAGGAGATCTTTGTCTATTCGCCAAAGGGGGATATTTACTATCTGCCCAAAGAGAGCATTGTATTGGACTTCGCCTACAGAGTTCACTCTGAATTTGGGGACCATTGCAGCGGAGCGATACTGAACAATGAATGGGTCCCTCTCACCCATACGCTCAAAGATGGGGATTCGGTTGAAATCCTCACCTCTCCGGAACCGATTGAAGTCGATCCTGACCTCGAAAACCTCTGCAAGACCCCCAAATCCCGGACGGCTATCAACAAGCGACTTCACCTGGAGCGGCAGAACTATGCTCAAGAAGTGGGCAGGGAGATCCTGCTTCAGGAGTTCCGTCGGAATGGATTGCCTGATGATCTTCTGTATGGGGAGGACATGCAACTGGTAATGGAGTTCCTCAACATTAAGGACCTGGCGGACCTCTTTACCCGGGTGGGGCAGGACCGCACGTCCCCGGGAGTGATTCTGTACTACCTGAAAGCCCCGTTGAGTGGGGTTGATGATTTGGCGGGTCTCGAGCCGGCGAGGTCATTCCCTCTTGAGAGAAACAAATTGTGCATTTCCGAGCTCGACAAGGCAATCCACAAATTCGCCCGATGCTGTAACCCTTATCCCGGTCAGGAAGGAATGGTTGCCATCTTGAGTGAACGTGGGATAACCTTCCATCGCGGAGACTGTACGGATTTGCTCCAAAAACATGATCTTGCACCGCAGGAGCTGCTCGATGTCATCTGGAACAAGGATAAGGTGTGGCGACATCCGCTGACATTTCATGTGCATGTCCTGATGGAGACGATCCAGTCTCTGCTGCCCGCGCTCGCTCGTGCTCCATCGAGCGTTACCGTTCAAAGCGTTGAGGGCCGTACGGATAAACATGACCAGCCCATGATGGGACTGGTCGTGCAACTCAGGGATTTTTCTGAGGCTCAGCGCTTCTTTGCCTGTCTTCCACGGTATCGGACTTCCATAGAGGATTACGGGCGGAGGGGAGGCCCCAGGTTGTTCCCGGGCGGCATCCCATCGCGCCGATCCAGGGAGGCTGATGTCGCTGCCAGGAAATGATCTGTTGAGCCTGCTGAGGATAGAAAGTCCAATATGATCTGCCCGGCCTTTTCAGGGCCTTCGACCCATCCCGGACGTTCTGTTGACAAGCGATGATCTCCTTCGGTCGGCATCTCGACCTTGTCTTTTTGCCCAATTCGTTTATCCTTTTATCGTTTCGTTTGCAGCGAATGGTGCGGGAATCATGCGACCCGAGGGAAATGACATCTCGCGAGAAAGGGGAGGCGATCTCGGGATACACCATAGAGGGGTAATGGATTGTGCTTCGTCAGCGAGGATTGGTCTCTTTCAGAAAGGAGTGTTCATGAGAGCTCAAAGACTGGTGTCTAGGACGGTCAGGTTTTGCAGCTTTGTATGGTTTGTTTTGTTGGTTCTGCTTCTTGCCGGCCCCAGGGCTTCCGATGCTGCCTTACCAGGCCTCAGTCAGCAAGGGCCGCCATCGTTTGCCGATTTGGCCGAACGGGTCAATCACGCGGTAGTCAATATCTCTACAACACAAGTCCTCAAAGAAAACCCTATGCAGCCCTTCTTGGGTCCGAATTCGCCTTTTCGGGATTTTTTCGGGGATGAATTCTTTAAGCGATTCTTCGGGGAGGGTCCTCAAGGGCAGATGAAGACGCATGCCCTCGGATCGGGCTTTATCATCGACAGCGATGGGCTGATTCTCACCAATAACCATGTCGTTGAAAAAGCGGACGAGATTAAAATCAAGACGGATGAAGGCAAGGAGTATGACGCCAAGGTTGTTGCCCGGGACCCTAAAACGGACATTGCCCTGATCAAGGTTACAGCAAAGGATGGCTTTCCAAAGCCTGCACAGCTGGGAGATTCGAACGCGATACGCGTGGGGGATTGGATAATGGCTTCCGGCAATCCTTTTGGACTTGGACACACCGTTACCGCCGGTATCATCAGTGCCAAAGGGCGGGTCATCGGTGCAGGACCCTACGACGATTTTCTACAGACCGACGCCGCGATTAACCCCGGCAACAGCGGCGGGCCCCTTTTCAATATGGACGGCGAAGTCGTTGGTATCAACACCGCCATTGTGGCACAGGGTCAGGGAATCGGATTTGCCATACCCATAAACCTGGTAAAGGAGATCCTCCCGCAGCTGAAGGCCGGGAAAGTCACACGGGGATGGCTTGGAGTCATGATCCAGGACATCACTCCCGAGCTCGCTGAATCGTTTGGATTTAAGCAAACCAAGGGGGTGCTGGTTTCCGATGTTGTCCAGGACGGCCCTGCGGACAAAGCGGGCATTAAGAGGGGGGACATCGTTACAGCGTTCAACGGCAAGGACGTTGACAACGCTCACGCCCTGTCCCGACTTGTGGCATCCACCTCGCCAAACTCCTCGGTTGCGGTGCATTTGATTCGCGATGCCAAGGTCAAGGAGATCAAGGCAACCGTTGGGACCATGCCCGATGAAGGCATAGAGACCCCTTCACCGGCCAAGGACAGTGCCTGGGGCTTGACAGTGCAAAACATCACGCCGGATCTGGCGAAGCGATTCGGATGGGATGAGAGCGAACGCGGAGTAGTGATTACCGAGATTCAGCCGGGCAGTGCCGCCGGTGACTCGAAGCTGCGCCCGGGAGATTTGATCAAAGAGGTGAACCGTCAGAAGATTCAGAATATCAGGGATTACAACCAGGCTTTGCAGAAAGGCAAAAAGGGTGAGAGTCTGCTGCTTTTAATCAAGCGCGGGACCAATACTTTTTATGTTGCCCTGAAGGCTGCCCCTTAGCCTGTTTTCAGAATACTTGGAATCCATGGCAATCGACTCGAAGGACCCCATATTCATTGTCCAAGCCTCTCCAGAGGAGATTCGAAGAGAGAAGGAGAGGGCCGGATCGCTCCGCAAATCACAGTGGTGGCATCGCAAGCTGGCCAAAGAGGTTTGTCACTATTGCGGAAGGAAGGTTGCCGCTAAAGATTTGACCATGGATCACATTGTTCCTCTTGTACGGGGAGGACGGTCCACCCGAGGCAATGTTGTTCCGGCATGCAAAGCCTGCAACAGCCGAAAGAAATACCTCCTTCCCGTAGAATGGAAGGCATACCTGAACGGGTCCAACGATTCAGCATCCCCTGGGGATTCAGCCGAATAATCGGGAGAAAGAGAAAACGGCATATGGATGAATGCAAGGAGTGTGAGTTAGCTGTCTATTGCTACTCAGAACCGAATACCTGGGTTTTTCGAACCAGGGAGGAAATGCTGGAGAAGCAGGAGGCGATCGATCAGTGCCCCATTCGCAGAAAGTCAATCCCCGCGCCGAAACAATGAGCGTTTCAGGGTCCCTTCCACACGCCTTAGTGGGTTTGTTCGTAAATACAATGACGTATTTCTGCTTCGTCAGGCCGCCGGTTTCAGTTTGGAGCGGGCCTCCAGTTTCGTCATTAACTTCTTGAGATCCTCTCGGGTGAAATTCCATCTGAAAGGCTTTGCAATTGCTTCATAGTAGACTTGGAAGTCGAGCATCCTGGTTTGAAGTTCTGTAATCGATTTGAAATCCGGCGGCGTGAGGACCTTTTCTTGGAGAATAGAGAAGTAGATTTCAATTTGGTTGAGCCAACTGGCATGGACAGGCGTGTGGACGGGAATGATGGATTTCCATCTGTTCGCGAGTCTTGCAATGCAGGCCCGGCCCCGATGAGAAGAACCATTGTCCATAATCCAAAATACCCTTCGTGCCGATCTATACGGTTCTTGGCTCATGACTTGATCTACCAGTCTTTCAAAAGGTTGGATGCCGGTCTTTCTCTCGCATCGACCGAAGATCTTTGCCCGATGAACATCCCAAGCCCCGAAATAGGCCAGAGCACCTTTCCTCTCATACTCATGCTCTACACGCATCGCAGATCCGGACTTGGGCGGCAGCGTCTCGGCCTTTCTCTTTCTCGCCTGAATACTAGCCAAAGATATTTGAAATTTTAAAGACTTGCATTCCATCGGTCGTTCT